>NZ_JAOASO010000145.1 GCF_030158645.1 Hydrogenophaga sp.
CCTGAGCCCGGGCAAGCATTTTCCCGCTCAGGGGGAAGGCTTGTCCGGGCTTTGTCCTTTCAAAGGCAATCCCCATGACAACCAGAGCCTTCATCCCCGCCTACTTCGAGTCACGCCTGCACCAGATGGTCCAGGTTCAAGAAGACCCGGCCTTCAACGCGCAGAACATGCGCAACCTGCAGGACCTCCTGCACAGCAAGTTCGACGCTCAGCCGGAATTCGCCGGCATCAACGGCCCCGAGAGCGCCACACTGGTTCTGATCCGCTCGCCCCACTTGGCGGGCCATGTTGGTACCGAGGTGATGGAACTCGTGCAGTTGCCCCTGTACTTTCAGGAGGTGCGCAACTACACGCCTCTGAGCAGCGAAGCAATGGCACAGCGCCTGCAGTTCGCCCGCGAGAGTGGTTTCCTGCTGTTCGGGCGCGACGAAACGGTTGCCGTGATCCACGGCGCACCACTGGGGCACCTGTTCTGCGGCGCCTACGAGGTCAACACCGACGGCGTACCGCGCGAACTCGCCGGCATCTACGCGGACAGCATCAGCTACTGCGCCCGCCTGCGTCACATCGACAAGCTCAATGCGACGGAGACGGAAAAGGCCATCTCCGAAACCCTGGGCACCATGTACTGGTGGTCTGGGCAACAACTGGCCTTCAACCCAGTGCAGATCGAGCGCATGCGCGCCACGATCGCCATGCTCGAGCAACACCGCAAGGTGGCGCCACCCGAGCGCACGGCCAGCGGGGCGGTGATCGAACGGTCATTCATCGAGAACGGATCGACCGCTTCGCTCAACCCCATCCTGCGTGCACACCCGGGCTGGAAGCGCTACAGCACCCGTCAGGATGCCTGGTACTACGGCATTTATGTCTGCGAAGAGCTGATGCAGACGATCACCTACTGCGAGCAGGATGTCAGCCACGTCAAGTGCGAGACCCGGGAGCAATTCATGGCCGAGTTGCAGAGCATGGCCAGATTCCACGGCACCTCGCGCATGCCCAGTGCCATGGGCTACGGAGAGGATGGCACCACGGCCTTCTTCGAGTCGCTCTACCTCATGAAGGGAGAGGCCCGCACCATGCGTTTCGACACCGGACAGCCGGTGAAAGACGCAGACGGCAACTGGAACGCCCCGCTGTTTGCGGCCCTGAGCATTGAGCACCCTGCGGTGCTGGCGCTGACCAAAGATGCCTACAGCGTGCTGCCGGAGGGGACGGTGGAGATCGACCGCCTGAACCCCTTGGCGTTTGAGCTCAACCAGGCGCTGGCCAAGCTCACCGATCGCGGCTACCTGGTCAAGATCGCGCTGCACGATGGCACGGTCTACGAGACCGAGCTGGAGCTGCAGCCCGAGGAAGCCTGACGAGACAAGCGTGCGCCTTCACCGGGACGCCTAGAAACACAGACCAGCCCTTCGCCACAAGCGGAGGGCTTTTCTGCTTTCATGGCCCCGCGAAGCAAGCGAGTCCAGGGGTGTGCGAGTTTCGGGGCCATAACTCGCACACTATTTCTTTGGGGTTCCTGCTCCGGCAGGCATGTTGAGCAATAGGGTTGGGGCTTTTTTCGGATCAAGAGAGGTACCCTGCATGAACACGCTCGAAGAATTCCAACAATCGTTTGGCCCACTGATGGCCTCGCGAGACGTACAGCAGGTGCTGCGATTTCGCACGCCAGAAGGACTGCGGGCCGCGCGCAGCCATGGAAGGTTGAATCTTGAGATGTTCAGGGTCAAGGGTCGCCGGGGCGTTTTTGCTCGAACTCCCGACGTAGTTCGCCTCGTAGAGGGTTTAGTCGGCATCCAAGGGAATGCGGGCCATGTCGATCAAGTTGCAAAGGCACGCAGAGGCTGTATCGTGATGGGCATGAACACAGAACCCAAACCGACCCCTCCCACGTCGTCTGCACATTCCGCCGCCGGCGCGCCTGCGGATCTGACCGAGTTTGAAGCCGAGTTGCAGAAGTGGAACGACAACCCTGAAGACGTGTATCTGGAGAACGAGGTGCACGCGCACTTTGAGCGCGCCAACTACACCAGCTACCCGCCTGCCAGCAGGGATGGGCTGCACATGTTCAACCGGGTGATGGATTGGAAGGGAGCCGAGGAAGCTCAAGAATCGTCTGCCATTGGGGCGGTGATCGGCGGCGTGGCCGCTGCTGGCTTTGGGGCCGCCCTGCGCGCGCTGTCGCTTGCCCTCAATGTGAATGAGCACTCTATCGCTGAAGTGCTGGAGGATTACACCGAGGGTGGGGAGACACTTCCCATGGGCATGGAGGAATTCGCTCGCCGGCTCACTGAGGCAGACGACAAGAGAAAGCACCGGGTCTTGTAGACCATTGCCCCACGTGACTCCATATCCCATTTCTTCGTCCACGCAGACGGCCACATGAACCTTCCCTCCGTCCCGGAGCACGCACCAACCATCGTCGTCGATTCGCGCGAGACCAACAGCCGCATCCCGACGCACCTGCGCGACCTCGGTGTGGACTTCGTCATGCAGGAGATGCCTGCGGGAGACTACCGCGTGGGGGCCTTCTTGATCGAGCGCAAGAGCATTGCCGACTTGGCCAACTCCATCCTGGACGCGCGCCTCTTCGCCCAGGCCGAAGCCATCGCTCTGGCCTCCGAGCGACCGGCGTTGCTGATCGAAGGAAATATCCAGGATTTGCCCAACGACATGCACCCCGACTCGCTGCCTGGCGCGCTCTCCGCGCTCTCGGTCTTTTGGGGGCTCTCGGTCTTCACCGCACCCAACCAGATGGGCACCGCCCGCCTGCTGGCGCGTCTGCACCACCACCAGGTCAACGGACTGGGCTACGAGGTCGCAACGCGTGTGGCCAAGCCCAGGGACAACCCCGACGGAGCACTGGCCCAATACCTCGTTTGTGGACTTCCAGGCGTGGGGCCCGAGGTGGCCAGAAAACTCATCGCTCACTTTGGAAGCGCCCGCGCGGTGTTTACCGCGTCCGCCGCTGAGCTCGTGCTGTGCAAGGGGATCGGGCCCAAGACGGCCGCTGCGATCGTCGCATCGCTCGACCAGAAGCCGACCAGCTTTCGCTCTACAAAAATCGGAACGCTGTAGCCAGCCCTGCGCTTTCACGTGACCTGCCGCCCACTCTTTGAGCCGGAAAGACCAAAACATGAACATCACAACGAAACGCGCGGCTGTGCTGGCCGCCTTCCTTGGGCTTGAGGTCATCGGTCTGGTGGCGTGGTCTGCCACGGCCAGTACGCTGGTGAATGTGATCGCCGGTGCTGCTCTGGGGCTCGTATGCATGATGGGGGGCTTCATCTTGCTGGTGGCCAGCCTCATCAAAATCAACACGCCGGCGTTTTCTGAGAGTTCAAACGGGTAGGGTGGCCACGGAAGGAAAGTACGCGCTGCTGCGCGGACCCGCGCGTTTCAAGGATCCAAGCAAAGGGAGCATTCGATGGCGAAGAACTGGGGTGTCGCAAGGTTCTACGGTGGAGGCTCGATGGAGTACCAGCTGGAGTCAGGGCGGTGGTTGACCGACGGCAAGCTCTTCGATGGAGCGCCGATCCGCCTGTACGAAACCATGGCCGAAGCCGACCAGGCCGCCGGGCAGTTGCCGCAGGACGGGCAACCTCATGGCGTGCAGTTCACGCTCGATGCCCAAGGCAGGGTGGCCACAGCCCGTAAAACGGCGCCCAAGACACTGAAGCCACGCGCACGCGGCTAGGAGCCCCCGCCGTGGCCGAGCAACCGTGGGTGGGCAGTCTACTCAGATCGCACTGCCAGCCCACCTACGAATGGTTGCACGCAGACGTCGCTGCGCTTCTTGATCTATCGGCATCTGCGCAACCATGTCGATGGCTCTCTTTGGATCCACGTGCCCGAACTCGATGAGTGCGGTACAGAACTCGCGGTCCTTGTCGCGCCCCGCCACAGCCTTCGACAGGAACAGATCGACGACGTCCAGGCAGTACCCGACGCGGTCGTTTGTGTTGCTGTTTTGGACGCGGTGAACCTGCGTGATCCAGTCCCGCGGAAGGACCGCTGTCTCTGGTGCTACGCCTTGCGCGTAGTAGCCGTTGGTCTCGTGAAACTGTGATCCCTCACCAATGGCACCGTCAATCTCGTCGGCCTTCTGCGGCGCCTGGTACGGATAGATGTCGGCCTCGGCCGACGCCTTGAACACATCTTCGGGGTAGGGGATCGGGCCCAGGATCGACTGGCTTCCAATGATGATGAACTCGTACTCATTCGTCACGTCGCTGCTGGCCCGAATGATGTGCTCCAGGTCTTCACGGTTCATCGCACGTCCTCTTCCACTGCATCTCTGATCACCACGCCCTTTTTGAGCGCCCCGATCTGTGCAAGGACGCTCTTGCGTGTGTCCTCCGGCAAGAGGGTGACCAACGGTGAACTCTGGCGAAGCTCCTGCGCGCGCCGGCTGCGGCCAAGGATCTTGCGCCACTGCCGTTTGCTGAGGACTTCCTCCCATTCGGTCCAAAGACTGGTTGATCGAGAAGGCCCAGACCCCAGCCATCGCGCGAGGGTTGCCTGCGCCCTTGCCAGCTGCGCTGGATCCACTTTGACAAGATCAACGGCCGCCTGGTGAAGGGCCAAGCTCTGCAAATCCTGAATCTCATGGCGAGAGGTGTCCGCCGTGACAGTCACCTGAATGCTTGGCTTCTCGCGCCGGGACCTTGCGCCTGCCGTTCCTTGCGGCGCTGGGATCATGCTGTCGCCAGCCAGAAGTGCAAGTTCTCCAACCACCCCCAGAGCCGACATGACTCGGAGGTAGGAGCCCATGGAGGGCGCTGGATCGCCGTTTTCGATGGCTCTGAGCGTGTTGCGCGCAATGCCTACCCGCGCCGCCATATCGATCGTGCCGATCCCCTGTGACTTGCGCAGCTGCCGAAGCCGGTCACCCAGCTGAAGCAGCAGCTGTCGCTCGAGCACAGCGGACATAGGGGCGTTGGTCATTTGGTCATTATAGTGACCAATAAAGAACGCGTGGTCAAGATAGCGACCAGTTTGCCAGGGGGCCTGTACACCGCTGAAGCGTCGAAATGCTGTGCCGATGAGGAAAACCCGCCCGCGAAGGGGACTGGCCGGATCGGTTTGACGGCATTGTCAGGCGCTTCTACTCTTCAGGGGCACTCTGGTCACCATGACCTTTGCGTCGGCCCCTGCCGACATTCACCCCACCGGGACGTCCTCACTCCCGGTTCGGGATGTGGGCGTTCCTCACCCTCCTTTGGAGAGAGAACATGACCACTTCCCAACTTGACATCAGCCCCGTCCCCCCCGGCGTGAGCATCAACCCCAAACAGCGCCTGTTCGTCATCAACCACGGTGATGGCGTCACCTGCATGGGCTTTGACCACTGCTTCGAGACGGCCACCCAGCTCGCACGTGCCCTCAGAGTGCAGGGCCCGAGCGAGACCAAGCGCGGCACCATCGACTGCTACCAGCAGTACCTGTCACTCGTGGGCCAGTACGGCAAAAGCCCGGTTTCCAAAATGACCTGGTACCCCGATGGCACAGCCCCGAAAGTGCGCTCGGTTCTCGAAGCCGCGCGGGCCAGCTATACCGACTACCACGCCCAAGGCACTGTGCTTCGCCTGTTCTACGGCGATCCAGAAACTGGCCGCGACTGGGCCGAGCAAAACGATGTGATCGGCTTCATCGGTCGCAGCAGCGGCATGATGAAAGTGCCTCTGGTGCTGGAGCCTTTGCTCGACGAAGAACGCAACATCGTCTCAAGCGGCTTTGGCGGCTCGATCATGACCCGTT
>NZ_JAOASO010000146.1 GCF_030158645.1 Hydrogenophaga sp.
CGGCCATCATGGCGCAGCGCATCTGCGGCACCGGCTTCGAGCTGTTCCGCCAGGCCGGTGAACACATCCAGGGTGGCGCCTGCGACGCTGCGCTCGTGGTGGGCACCGAGAACATGACGCGCAACCCGATCGCCGCCTTCGACCACCGCACCGGCTTCAAGCTGGGTGCACCGGTGGGCTTCAAGGACTACATGTGGGAAGCGCTCAAGGACCCGGCGGCCGGCATCAACATGATCCAGACCGCCGAGAACCTGGCGAAGAAGTACGGCATCACCCGCGGGGAGGTGGACGCGTTCGCCTCCGCTTCCTTCGCCAAGGCCGTGGCCGCGCAGGAAAGTGGTTTCCTGGCGGGCGAGATCGTCTCCGTGATCAGCGAAAAATTCGAACTCGCGGGCTACCAGCCGCGCGGCATCCGACTGCAAGGCAAGCTCACCGAGGTGACCACCGACACCCACCCGCGCGTCTCGCCGGTGGAGGTGCTGGCCAAGCTGCGCGCGGTGTTTGAAGGGGGCGTACAGACCGGTGGCAACAGCTCGGCGTTGGTCGATGCAGCGGCGGCCTGCGTGGTCGCCTCTGGCGCCTACGCCAAAGCGAATGGCAAGCAGCCACTGGCCCGCGTGGTCGCCGCGTCGGCCGTGGGCGTGCCGCCCGAGATCATGGGCATCGGCCCGGCACCCGCCATCCGCCTGCTGCTGGAACGCACCGGGCTCACGCTGGCCGACATCGCCCGCTTTGAAGTGAACGAAGCGCAGGGCGCACAGACGCTGGCCGTGGCGCGTGAACTGGGCATGGACCTGGACCGTCTCAATGTCAACGGCGGCGCCATCGCCCTGGGCCACCCGCTCGCGGCCACCGGCGTGCGTCTCACCCTCACGCTGGCGCGCGAACTGCAGCGCAGCGGCCAGCGCTACGGCATCGCCAGCGCCTGCGTGGGCGGTGGCCAGGGCATGGCACTCCTGATTGAAAACACATCCGCTTGAAACAAGGAAGAACCTGACCATGAACATTCAAGGACACGCCGCCCTCGTCACCGGCGGTGGCTCGGGCCTGGGCGAAGCCACCGCGCGCGAACTCGCGCGCCTGGGCGCCCAGGTCGCCGTGCTCGACGTGAACCTGGACAACGCCCAACGCGTGGCCAGCGAGATCGGCGGTATTGCTTGCCACTGCGACATCACCAACACCGAGAGCCTGCAAGCCGCCATGGACGCGGCCGCGGCCGCCCACGGCCCGGCCCGCATCCTCATGAACATCGCCGGCATCGGCAGCGCCAAACGCGTGGTCGGCAAGGACGGCTCGGCCGCACCGCTGGAAGACTTTGCCAAGGTGATCAACGTCAACCTGATCGGCACCTACAACGCCAGCCGCCTGTTTGCCGCCGCCTGCGCCAAACTCGATCCGCTGGAAGACGGCGAGCGCGGCGTGATGGTGTTCACCGCCAGCGTGGCCGCGTTCGACGGCCAGGTGGGTCAGCAGGCCTACAGCGCGTCCAAGGGCGGCCTGGTGGGCATGACGCTGCCGATGGCGCGCGACCTGGCGCAGCACGGCATCCGCGTCTGCACCATCGCGCCCGGACTGTTCTCCACGCCGCTCATGCGCACCCTGCCCGAGCCGGTGCAGGCCTCGCTGGCGGCCAGCATCCCGTTCCCGCCACGCCTGGGCAAGCCCGAAGAATTCGCTTCGCTGGCGGCCTACATCGTGACCAACACGCACCTGAACGGCGAAGTGATCCGCCTCGACGGCGCCCTGCGGATGGCCCCAAGATGAGCAAAGTCGTTGTCTTTGAAGTGGAAGTCATGTTCGGCGACTGCGATCCCGCCGGCATCGTGTTCTTCCCCAACTTCTCCAAGTGGATGGACGCGTCCTCGCTGAACTTCTTCGTGAAAAACGGGGTACCGCCCTGGCGCGAACTGGTGAAGACGCGCGGCATCGTGGGCACGCCGCTGCTGGAGATCCACACCAAGTTCATGCGCCCCGCCACCTATGGCGAGCGCCTGCAGATCCACACCAGCGTGACCGAGTGGCGCGAGAAGGTGTTCATGCACAAGCATGTGGTCAAACGCGGTGACGACGTGTTGTGCGAAGGCACCGAGACGCGCGCCTTCGTGATCCACCCGCCCGAAGCGCCCGACCGCATCAAGGCCATTCCCGTGCCCGAAGACATCAAGGCACTCTGTACCTGACCCCTGCTGTCTGCCCCCGTATTCGCAGCCCTTTCCCAACCACACAGAAGGAGACACCCATGCGCACACGCCGCCAATTCATCCAGGCCACCGCCGCCACCACTTTGCTGGGCTCGCTCGGCCTGCAAACCGCCCGTGCACAAGGCCTGGAGCAGGTGAAGATCGTCAACGGCTTTCCTGCGGGCGGCAGCGCCGACGTGACCAGCCGACGCATCGGCGAGAAGCTGGGTGGGAGCGTCTACACGAAGAACGCCGCCGTGGTGGAGAACAAGACCGGCGCGGCCGGCCGCATCGCGGTGGAAACGGTGAAGAACGCGGCACCCGATGGCGCCACGCTGTTGCTCACGCCGTATTCGATGATGTCGATCTACCCGCACATCTACAAACAGCTGAGTTACGACCCGTTCAAGGACCTCACCCCGGTGTGCATGGCCTCCCTGCTCACCCACGGTCTGGCGGTGGGCCCGATGGTGCCGGCCTCGGTGAAAACGGTGAAGGACTACCTGGCCTGGGCCAAGGCCAACCCCAAGGACGCCAACTACGGCTCGCCCGCCGCCGGCTCCACGCCCCACTTCCTGGGCGCGCTGCTCGGACTGGAGAGCGGTGTGGACCTCAAACACGTGCCGTACCGCGGCTCCATTCCCGGCATCACCGACGTGATCGGCGGCCAGCTCGCGAGCATGGTCACGCCGCACGGTGACTTTCTGGCCAACCACCGCGCGGGCAAGCTGCGCATCATCGCCACCTCGGGCAAGACCCGGTCGCCCTTCGTGCCCGAAGTGCCGACCTTCGCCGAACAAGGTTTCCCCGACCTCGTGGTGGAAGAGTGGTTCGGCTTCTACGCGCCGGCCAAAACGCCTGCGGCCGTGGTGATGAACGCCAACACCGCGATCAACGCCGCGCTGAAAGAAAAGTCGGTCATCGATTCGCTCGCCCTCTCGGGCCTGGTGCCGGTGGGTGGCAGCCCCGAAGACATGGCCAAGAGCATGCAGTACTACTTCGAGTTCTGGGGTCCGCTGGTCAAGAAGATCGGCTTCACCGCCGAGTCTTGAACACAGCGCGCCGGTCATGAACGCCTACGAGCCGCAACCCGAAGCCAGCCGCCACATCCTGGACAGCGTGCTGGGCGCGAGCCAACAACTCGCTGCCCTGCCCGCCTTCCCCGACTTCGACGCCGAGCTGCTGCAGCAGGTGCTGGTGGAAGCGGGCAAATTTGTTGGCGAGGTGGTGGCACCGCTCAACCGCAGCGGCGACGAGACCGGCGCGCAATGGGCAGCGGGCGCGGTCACGATGCCGCCGGGTTTTCGGGCGTCGTACCAGGCGTTCTGGCAAGCGGGTTGGCCCTCGCTGGCTTGCGCTGTGGAAGACGGCGGGCAGGGCCTGCCCACGGTGCTGGAGGCGGTGCTGCACGAGATGCTCAACGCCGCCAACCACGGTTGGACGATGGCGCCCGGCCTGCTGCACGGCGCCTATGAATGCATCCGCCACCACGCCAGCGACGGGCTGAAAGCCCGCTACCTGCCCAAGCTGGCCAGCGGCGAGTGGCTGGCCACCATGTGCCTGACCGAGCCGCACGCGGGCAGCGACCTCGGCCTGGTGCAGACCAGGGCCGTGCCGCTGGCCGACGGTCGTTTTGCGCTCAGCGGCACCAAGATCTTCATCTCCGGTGGCGAACACGATCTCACCGACAACATCGTGCACCTGGTGCTCGCGCGCCTGCCCGATGCGCCGCCCGGCCCCAAGGGGCTCTCGCTGTTTCTGGTACCCAAGTTCGAACCCGATGGAACCCGGTCGGCCGTTCACTGCGAGCGCATCGAAGAAAAGATGGGCCTCCACGCCAGCCCGACGTGCGTGATGCGGTTTGACGAAGCCGCCGCGTCCCTGGTGGGCGAACCCGGCAAAGGCCTGACCGCGATGTTCGTGATGATGAACGCCGCGCGCCTGCTGGTGGGCCTGCAGGGCATCGGCCTGCTCGACGCCGCGTGGCAGAAGGCGAACGCCTATGCACAGGAGCGCCGGCAGATGCGCGCACCGGGCAGCACCAGCAAGGCTGGCCACGCAGACGCGATCGCGATGCACCCGGCGATTCAGCGCATCCTGGCCACCCAGCGCGCCTGGATCGACGCCGGCCGCGTGATCGCTTACCGCACGGCGATTGAACTCGACCTGCAAAAGCACCATCCCGAAGCCCTGCGCCGCGAAGCCGCCGCGCGCTGGTGCAGCCTGGTCACACCGGTGCTCAAGTCGGCCTGGACCGAGCAGGCCTTTGTCGGAGCCAGCGCCTGCCTGCAGGTGTTCGGCGGCCACGGCTATGTGCGCGAATGGGGCATCGAGCAGCACGTGCGCGACGCGCGCGTGGCCATGATCTACGAGGGCACGAACGAGATCCAGGCCATTGACCTGCTGGTGCGCAAGACCCTCCCCGACGGGGCGGCCACGCTGACCGCGCTGCTGGCCGAACTCGCGGACGACGTCGGGCAAAGCCCGCGCACCCGGCAAGCCATGCAGGCCTTCAGCGCCTTCGTGCGCGAACAGGTGCTGCCGCGCAGCGGAGACTCCCACTCGGCGCCAGACCTGCCCTTCTGGCTGGCCGACGATTTCTTGCGCGCGCTGGCCCTGCTGCTCATGGCCTGGGCCTGGGACCGCATGGCGGCCAAGCCCGGCGCGGACCCCATCGCGCACGCAGCCTTCTGGCGCTGGGTTTGGCCCGAGTTCGACTTGCGCATGGCCATGATGAGCAACACCTTGTCGGCCAGGCAGCCACAGGCGGCTATGCTCTGAGGATGCCCGAGACCTCCACCGCCAACGCCATGCGCCGCCCCCGCGGTCCGCGCAAGAAAGACACGGGCGAGGGCCTGCTGGGCGATGGCGCCACGGGCAGCGGGGCGAGCGATGCGCCCGAGGTCGACACGGCGTACCTGGAGACCCTGCTGGGCTACAACGCCCGACGCGCAGCACTCACCATCATTTCGCTGTTCCTGCGCCGCATGGCACCTTACGACCTGCGCCCGGTGGACTTTTCGGTACTCACCGTGATCGCGCACAACCCCGGCGTCACCTCGCGCCAGATTTGCGCGGCGCTCGACATCCTGCCGCCCAACCTCGTGGGCATGGTCAAGGCCCTGCACAAGCGCGGCCTGATCGAACGCCAGCCCCACCCCACCGACCGACGTGCCCAGGGCCTGCACCTGACCCTGGCCGGCCAGCGCCTGCACATCCAGGCCCAGAGGACGGCGACCGACCTGGAACAGGAAGCCACGAACGCGCTCACCCCGACCGAGCTGCAGACGCTCAGCGGCTTGCTGCGCAAGGTCTACCGTCGCACCGGCGCCTGACAATCCGGGTAAGTCCGTAGCGTCGGCCTTTGCGCCACATTGCTGCGGCGCACGCAGCTAGCAAACTGGTAGCAGCGGGGCTTCGTCCCTATAGTCCTCCTTACGGGCCGTTGCCAGAGCCCCCAGGAGAATCCGCATGAGTGCCAAGGACAACGCAGCCGTGATCCAGCTCTTCGACCTGCTCGAATCGCGCTACGCCATGCGGGTGATCT
>NZ_JAOASO010000147.1 GCF_030158645.1 Hydrogenophaga sp.
AAGACACCGTTCTGTTTGTCAAACGGTGTCATGCGCAAACCGGCTGGCATCAAAGGGCGTTCTGGACTTCAGCACGCCGTAGACGATGGCCAGCAGCTTGTGCATGCAAGCCACCACGATCACCATGCCCGGCTTGTTCTGCGCCTTCAGGCGCTGCCAGAAGGCCGCAATGGCCGGGTTGTACTTTCCCGCCACCATCGCCGGGAAGTACAGCGCGTGCTTGAGCTGGCGATGCCCCTGCGCATGGGTGCCTCGGTGCTTGTTCAGCGAGGTGCCGGACTGGCGGATCATGGGCGAGAGGCTGGCGTAGGCGATCAATGCCTTGACGTTCTTGAAGCGCTCGGGCCGCCCGATGTAGGCCAGCAACTGAGGGATGGTGCGCTCACCCAGACCGGGTATGGTCTGCAGCAGCTCACTTCGCTGGTGCAGATCCGGGTCGTCGTCGATGGTCTGGCGGATCTGCGCCTTGACGTCTGCGATGGCGCGATCCAGCGTGGCCAGCACCTCGTGCAGCGAGGGCTGCACCGCCGCGTGGGCCACCGCCAGGCGGTTGCTCTCGCTCAGGCGCATCTCCTGCAGGGCGTCCAGGCGCGCCACCAGCGCCTGCAGCGTGCGCACACCCACCGAGGGAGCCTCCCAGCGCTCGGGGTGCATCGTCTGGCAAAAGAGCGCCAGGCTTTTGGCGTCGCTGCTGTCGGTCTTGTTGCGCGAGCCCTGCATCTCGATGAAGCGCTTGACCCGCATGGGGTTGACCACCGACACCTGAACACCCAGATCGTGCAGGTACAGCGCCAAGGGTTCGTGGTACGAACCGGTGGCTTCCATGCACACGTGCACGCCCATCGCAGCGTCGGGCGCGTGGACCTGCAGCCACTGCCACAGGGCCGTGTGGCCTGCGGGGGTGTTGGCAAACACTTTGGATTTGTATTTGGCCTGCTCGCTCAACAGAGCGACATCGAGCTTGGCCTTGCTGACATCAATGCCCACCGTGGATGAAGACATGGTGATCTCCTGTCAAACGCACCGCATTCGACTTGCGCATCCTGATACGCGAGGTCGCCGCCAGCCTTGGCTGGCAGCGCCTCAAGACACCGTACGAGCTACAGCGTCGAATCCGCCGTGTGCCCCAGTCTTTATGCCGGGATGCCATCCCAGGGGGAGTGTCGGGGTCACTCAGCGGGCTCTCTTGGGTGCAAGGAGAGCGGGGTCAGAGTATCAGG
>NZ_JAOASO010000148.1 GCF_030158645.1 Hydrogenophaga sp.
TCAGCAACCGCGTGATCTTCATGGACGTGGGCGGCAAGATCCTGGAAGACTGCTCGAAAGACGACTTCTTCGGCAAGCCCGAAGACCGCCAGCCGCGCACCAAGGACTTCCTCAACAAGATCCTCGCGCACTAGAGGGGCACCCCCCGCCGCGCTTCGCGCGTCCCCCCTCAAGGGGGGCGCACCCTGGGGACGGCGGAGCCGGACCCTCGGGAGCCTTGGTCAAGACACCGTGCGCCGGATATGTCCGATCGCTCGCGCTGTTGTTGATGGGCAGGCCAGTGGGACAATCACGCCATGAACAGCCCTCTCGACACCCTGACCATCACCCGCCCCGACGACTGGCACCTGCACGTGCGCGACGGTGACGCCCTGCGTACCGTGGTGCCACACACCGCCGCCCAGTTCGGTCGCGCGATCATCATGCCCAACCTCAAGCCGCCGGTGACCACCGCGGCGCAGGCCGTGGCCTACCGCGACCGCATCCGCGCTGCCGTGCCCGAAGGCATGGCCTTCGAGCCGCTGATGACGCTCTACCTCACCGACAACCTGCCCGCCGACGAGATCGCGCGCGCCAAGGACGCCGGTGTGGTCGCGGCCAAGCTCTATCCCGCTGGCGCCACCACGAACAGCGACGCGGGCGTGACCGACATCCGCAAGACGCACAAGACGCTGGAAGCCATGCAGCGCGCTGGCCTGCTGCTGCTGGTGCACGGTGAGGTGACCTCGCCCGACATCGACCTGTTCGACCGCGAAGCCGTGTTCATCGACCAGCAGATGATCCCGCTGCGCCGCGACTTCCCCGAACTCAAGGTGGTGTTCGAGCACATCACCACGAAAGAGGCCGCGCAGTACGTTGCCGAGGCCGGTCCGTTCACGGCGGCCACGCTCACCGCGCACCACCTGCTCTACAACCGCAATGCCATCTTCACCGGCGGCATCCGCCCGCACTACTACTGCCTGCCGGTGCTCAAGCGCGAAACCCACCGCCAGGCCTTGCTGGCCGCGGCCACCAGCGGCAACGACCGCTTCTTCCTCGGCACCGACAGCGCACCGCACCCGGCCCACCTGAAGGAACACGCCACCGGTTGCGCGGGCTGCTACACCGCGCACGCCGCGATCGAGATGTACGCCGAGGCCTTCGACTCGGTGGGCGCACTCGACAAACTGGAAGCCTTCGCCAGCTTCAACGGCCCGGCTTTCTACAGCCTGCCGCGCAACAGCGGCAGCGTCACCCTGAAACGCGAAAGCTGGACGACTCCCGAGAGCTTCCGCTTCGGCGAGGCCGACCTCAAGCCGCTGCGCGGCGGGGAAGTGCTGCCCTGGCGCCTGCAGGCCTGATGTTGGGCGGCGCGTCGCCGGACTGGTCCGAACCCTGGTTTGGACCGGTGGCCGCCGACGGCAGGGCGGTTCAAGGCCACCTGAGCGCCGGCCACGACTTGCCGCACGCGCTGGGTGCGTTGCCGGCTGGCCCGGTCCGCTTCGTGCCCCAGACCACGCTGCCGCCGGGGACCGCCTACGAGCAGTTCATCTTCGACACGGGTTGCGTACCCACGCGCGAGAACCTGCACGACTTTTTCAACGGCCTGTGCTGGTTGCGCTTTCCGCGGACCAAGCAGCGGCTGAACCGGCTGCAGGCGGCCGAGATCGCAGCCGCCGGCGTGCGCGAGGTGCGAGGGCCGGTGCGCGATGCGTTGACCTTGTTCGACGAAAACGCAGCGCTGCTGCAGGCGCCCGAGGCGCTGTGGGAGGCGCTGGCCGCGCGCGACTGGCACCGGCTTTTCGTGACGCTGCGCCCGCTCTGGGCGCAAGCTCGGCTGGTGCTGTTTGGCCACGCCCTGCTCGAAAAAATGGTCGCGCCTTACAAGTCGATCACCGCCCACGTGTTGCGCACGCCGGTGCCGATGGACCTGGGTGACGACCTCGCAGCCTGGGACGCCTGGCTGACCCAGGGCCTGAGCGCACCGCTGCTGGCCACCAAGCCGTTCACACCCTTGCCGGTGCTGGGTGTGCCGGGCTGGTGGCCGGCGAACGACGATCCTGCTTACTATGCCGACGCCGGCGTGTTCCGTCCCCGGCGCGCCAGCCTTCCAATGGACTCCCCATGACCTTGCCGATCCCGCCCTCGTGGGCCCACCTGAATCTGGCGCAGGACGCCGACCGCGCCGAACTCGCCGCCCACTTCCGCGCCAGCGGCGTGCGCGACGTGGAGTGCCTGTTTGCCGACGTCACCGGCTACCCGCGCGGCAAGCTCATGCCGGCCACCAGCTTCGCGGCGGGGGGCGAACTGCGCATTTGCCAGGCCATTCCCATGCAATGCGTCACCGGCGAGTATTCCTACGACCCCATCTTCCCCGACAGCGACCCCGACGTGCGCCTGGTGCCCGACCTGTCCACGCTCAAGCGGGCACCCTGGGCCAGCGTGCCGCGCTACCTGGCGGTGCACGACTGCGTGGAGCTCGACGGCAGCCTCTGCGAATTCGCCCCGCGCTCGGTGCTGAAAAACGTGGTGGCGCGCTACCAGGCCATGGGCCTCACGCCGGTGGTGGCGCCCGAGATCGAGTTCTACCTGACCGCCGCCATGACCGACCCGGCGCAACCGCTCACCGCCCCGCTGGGACGCGGCGGCCGGCCCGAGGTGGGCCAGTCGGCTTTCAGCCTGAACGCGCTCAACGAACTGGCGCCGTTCTGGGACGCTTTTCACGCCGCCATCGACGCCCTGGGCATCCGGGCCGACACCTGGCTGCACGAGGTGGGCCCCTGCCAGTACGAGATCAACCTGCTGCACGGCGACCCGGTGGCGGTGGCCGATCAGGCCTTCCTGTTCAAGACCGCGGCGCGCGAGATCGCCCTGCAGCACGGGCTGAACGCCGTGTTCATGGCCAAGCCCCTGGCGGGTGAGGCCGGCAGCTCCATGCACCTGCACCAGAGCGTGGTGGACGCCGAAGGCCGCAACATCTTCAGCCAGGCCGACGGGTCCGCCAGCGACGCCTTTTTGCATTACATCGGTGGTCTGCAAGCCTTCACGCCCGACCTCATGCTCGTTTACGCGCCCACGGTCAACTCCTACCGGCGCTATGTGAGCGGCAGCCAGGCGCCCACCAACGTGGCCTGGGGGCACGACAACCGCACCGCCGGCCTGCGGGTGCCGGTGAGCCCGCCCGCCGCGCGCCGCGTGGAAAACCGGCTGGCCGGCGCCGACGCCAACCCCTACCTGGCCATGGCCGCCACGCTGGCCGCCGGTCTGGCCGGGCTGCAGGCGCGCTGCGAGCCGCGCGAGCCGGTGACCGGCAACGGTTACGACCAGCCGCGCGACTTGCCGCGAACTTTTTCAACCGCCCACGAACAAATGGCGGCGAGTGCCCAGGCACCCCGCTTGTTGGGCGAGCGCTTCGTGCGCGCTTATCTGGCGGTCAAGGCACTGGAGCACGACAGCTTCTTGAACGAGATCAGCGCGTGGGAGCGCCGGTTTTTGCTGCCCCAAGTCTGAACCAGGGGGGTGCCCGAAGGCAGCGCGGCTTGAAGAACCGCGCATCCGGCCCCACTTATCATCCCGTTGTCCTTGACATTCCTCGGAGTCCCCATGAAACGCATCCTGCTGTTCGTCCTGACCAACTTCGCCGTGATGGCGGTGTTGCTGGTCACCACCCGCATCCTGGGTGTGGACCGCTTCCTCACGGCCAACGGCCTGAACATGACGGCGCTGGCCGGGTTCTCGCTCGTCATCGGCTTTGGCGGTGCCATCATCTCGTTGCTGATCAGCAAGCCCATGGCCAAGTTCAGTACCGGCGCGCGTGTGATCAGCCAGCCGCAGACGGCCGACGAGGCCTGGATCGTGGAAACCGTGCGCCGCTTTGCCGACAAGGCCGGCATCGGCATGCCCGAGGTCGCCATCTTTGAAGGCGCGCCCAACGCGTTTGCCACCGGTGCGTTCAAGAACTCGGCGCTGGTGGCGGTGTCCACCGGCCTGTTGCAGAACATGACCAAGGAAGAAGTCGAAGCCGTGATCGGCCACGAAGTGGCCCACGTCGCCAACGGCGACATGGTCACCATGACGCTGATCCAGGGCGTGATGAACACCTTTGTGGTGTTCCTCAGCCGCGTGATCGGCTACGCGGTGGACAGCTTCCTGCGCAAGGGCGACAGCAACTCCTCGGGCCCCGGCATCGGCTACATGGTGACCACCATCGTGATGGACATCGTGCTGGGTTTCCTGGCCGCCATCATCGTGGCCTGGTTCAGCCGCCAGCGCGAGTTCCGCGCCGACGCGGGCGCCGCCGGCCTCATGGGTCGCAAGCAGCCCATGATCAATGCGCTGGCCCGCCTGGGTGGCCTCACCCCCGGCGAGTTGCCCAAGACCATGCAGGCGCTCGGCATCACCGGTGGCCTGGGCAAGCTGTTCTCGACCCACCCGCCGATCGAAGAGCGGATCGCAGCACTGCAGCAGCAAGGCTGATCGGATCTCGATCGACCACAAAAAAAGCGACCCTCGGGTCGCTTTTTCGTTGTTCGTCTGAGGCAGGCCGCATAGGGCGGGGCTTACCTTCGCTCCCAGCGGTCGTGGTCGCGGTGACCGTCCCGGAAGCGGCGGTCGTCGTGCCGATAGCCCGGCCGGTAGCCGTTGATGTAGACCACGCCCGGCGACACCTGGTAGCGCGGGTAGTACTCGGTGCCGATGGTGATGCGGGTGTTGGACGGGTAGTACTCGGTCTGCGGGCGGTAGACCGGTGCGTTGTTGTAGACCGGCGGGGCGTAGCCCTGAGGGGGCAGTGCGTCCGCGGGCGACACGTTGAGGCGG
This sequence comes from Hydrogenophaga sp., assembly GCF_030158645.1. GTDB lineage: Bacteria > Pseudomonadota > Gammaproteobacteria > Burkholderiales > Burkholderiaceae_C > Hydrogenophaga. The sequence goes on from NZ_JAOASO010000148.1 coordinate 4,798, forward strand.
ATGGTCGGGCCGGGGTCCTGCGGCATCTGCACGTTGTACTGGCGTCCAGCGTACTCGTAGACCACGTTGTAGGCCACGGTGCGGTTCTCGTAGAAGGTCTGCGTGCCGCACTGGCGGTAGCTCTCCGTGTAGGGCTGACCAGGGCCTTCAACGCGGTTGCCGATGATGGCGCCGCCGATGAGGCCGATCACGGTGGCGGCCGCGCGGCCGCTGCCGTTGCCGATGGCGTTGCCCGCCGCACCGCCAGCGATACCGCCGAGCAGCGCGCCGGCGCCCGATGGCTGGCCCTGGTAGGTCACGCGCTCGTCGCTGCACACCTCACGCGGCACGGCCACCTGTTGCACCACCGGCGTGCTGCTCAGCACCCGGCCTTGTTCCTCCTGCGCATGCGCAGCTCCGGTGCTGCCCAATGCCAGCAAGCCCATCACGGGGATCAAAGCGGGATATCTCATGGCGAACTCCTGATAACGACGCCGAAAGTGTGCGCCAGGGCGGTCAATCCGTGATGCACGGCGTGTAAAGATTCGTCATGCCGAGGGTGATTTCATGCTCTCTCGCCGGGCTTGTGGCGTTTTCAGCAGATCGAGCACCAGGGCCTCGGCCACCTTGAGGCCGTCCACGCCCGCCGAAAGGATGCCGCCGGCATAACCCGCACCTTCGCCCGCCGGGTACAGCCCGCGCGTGTTCAGGCTCTGGAAGTCGTCGCCACGCGTGATGCGCAGCGGCGCCGAGGTGCGGGTTTCCACGCCGGTGAGCACGGCATCGGCCATGTCGTAGCCCTGGATCTTGCGGCCGAACACCGGCAGCGCCTCGCGCATGGCTTCGATGGCGTAGGCGGGCAGGGCGGGCGCCAGATCGCCCAGCTTCACGCCCGGCTGGTACGACGGCACGACCTCGCCCAGCGCACTGGACGGGCGCTGCGCCACGAAATCGCCGACCAGCTGGCCCGGCGCCTCGTAGGTGCCGCCACCGAGCTGGTAGGCGCGCGCTTCGAGCTGGCGTTGCAGCACGATGCCGGCCAGCGGGTGGATCTTGCCCTCGGCTGCGAGCGCGGTGGCCTGCCCGGCGTAGCGCACACCGTCCTGCTCGCCGAACGCGGCGGTCCACAGCGGTGCATCCTGGGGAAAGGCCTGCGGGAAATCGACCGGTTCGATGCCCACCACCAGACCGGCGTTGGCGTTGCGCTCGTTGCGGGAGTACTGGCTCATCCCGTTGGTGACCACGCGCCCGGGCTCCGAGGTGGCCGCCACCACCATGCCGCCCGGGCACATGCAGAAGCTGTAGACGGCGCGGCCGTTCTTCGCGTGGTGGACCAGTTTGTAGTCGGCCGCGCCCAGCAGCGGGTGGCCGCTGTGGCGGCCCCAGCGCGCGCGGTCGATCACGCCCTGCGGGTGCTCGATGCGAAAGCCCACCGAAAACGGCTTGGCTTCCATGAAGACGCCCGCGTCCCACAACTGCGCGAAGGTGTCGCGCGAACTGTGGCCCAGGGCGAACACCACGCGTTGCACCGGCATGTCGATGGTGTCGCCGCCGTCCAGGCGCCGCACCCGCAGCGACGCGATGCGCTGCGCGCCGCCATCGCTGGACAGGCCGAGACCGCACACGTGGTGCTGAAAGCGGATCTCGCCGCCCAGCGCGATGATCTTTTCGCGCATGGCTTCCACCACCCGCACCAGCTTGAAGGTGCCGATGTGCGGGTGCGCGGTGTACAGAATTTCGGCTGGTGCTCCCGCGTCCACGAACTCCTGCATGACCTTGCGGCCGAGGAAGCGCGGGTCCTTGATCTGGCTGTAGAGCTTGCCGTCGGAAAACAGGCCGGCGCCGCCTTCGCCGTACTGCACGTTGCTCTCGGGGTTGAGCACGTGTTTGCGCCACAGGCCCCAGGTGTCCTTGGTGCGTTCGCGCACCGGTTTGCCGCGCTCCAGCACGATCGGCTTGAACCCCATTTGCGCCAGCGCCAGTGCGGTGAACAGGCCGCAGGGCCCCAGACCCACCACCACCGGGCGTTCACGCTCATCGGCTGGCCAGCCCGCCGGCGCGTGGCCGGGTGGGTGCCAGGCCATGTCGGGCGTGGGCTGGATGTGTGGCTTGCCCGCGTGCTGCGCCAGCAGGGTGGTCTCTTGCGAGGGATCGGCCAGCGTCACGTCAACGATGTAGACCGCGAGCAGATCGGCCTTGCGCGCGTCGAAGCTGCGTTTGAAGACGTGCAGGTGCGCGATGGCTGAGACCGGCACGGCGAGCGCGGCGGCGGCCAGCCGGGTCAGGGCCTCCACCGGGTGCGGCGGTGGTTCGCGGTCGAGGTCGGTTTCGGTGGGGGCGTCGGCGGCGCGGCGGTGCTCGGTCGGCACGTCGGCCAGGGGCAGCTTGAGTTCGGAGAGTCGGATCATGGCGGCGGGTGGCTTGTGGCGATCAAGCAATCCAGGACAAAGCCGCCATTGTCCGACAGCTTCAGGGCACCACCAGCGTGAGTTTCGGAAAGTAGCGCCGGTAACGCACGGCGTCGCGGGTGAGCAGCTGCAGCTGGTTCACCCAGGCGTGGGCGCCGATGTAGAAGTGGGGCATGGGCGAGGGGTCGGTGCCGCTGTGCTGTCGGTAGAGCTTGAAGGCCTGACCGGCGAGAAAGGCGGCGTCCCAGGGCAGGGCTTGGCGCTGCAGCGGCAGGTGGGCCAGGGTGGTTTCCAGGTCGGCGGCGGTCTCGAAGCGGGGGCTCACCTCCGCCAGGATCAGTGGATTGATGTACAGCGGCCCTTGTTGGGCACAGCGTTCCAGCTGCGCAATCGACCAGTCGGCCCACAGGGAGTCGTCGGCCAGCACGTCGATCAGCACGCCGCTGTCGACCAGGGTGCCGGCGATCGGGGCTGGCTGCAGGTAGCGCGCATCGGGTTCGCGGGCGAGTGCGCTCGCGGTTTTCTTGTGGTGTGCCATCAGCCGCGCAGGTATTTCATGAACTCGTCGGTGCCCATGTGCTTGAAGGCACGGGCGTTGGCGCTGCCGCGCGCCCGCTCGAAGGCGCGGCGCGCCGGCGAGACCGTGGCGACCGTCGCCCGCATGAGCACGTCGCCGTTGGGCAGCACCTCGAAGCTCACCTCGCCGTGCGGGTACAGCCGCGCCTGCTCGCGCACCGCCTGGGGGATGGTGACCTGTCCTTTGCTGGTGATTTTCATGGTTCTTACCTCCAGAAAGTAAGAATCCTACCGGTGCGTTTCCGGCGCCACGGGCGGGGGTATCCGGGCAAGCGGGATAATGCGGCGGTGAAGCGCGCCAGGCCGTCGCTGGCACTGCCTCGCAAGAGGACCCGAAAGGGGGTGCTGGAGGAACGTCCGGACTGCACAGGACAGCGTAGGAGGTAACACCTCTCCACCGACCAGCCCAGAGAGTTCGCTCTGTGGGCCCTAAGGTGAGGATCAGAGCAACAGAGACGAGCCGATTCAGTTCGGGTGAAACGGGCAATCTCTACGCGCAGCAATACCAAATAGGCCAGCCTGAGGCGACACGGTTCGCCGTGTTGAAGATCCTTGTGGTTCCGCAAGGAGAGTTGGCGGGTAGGTAGCACCGAGCCGGGTGGGCAACCCCCGGCCCAGATGAATGGCGGTCACGTCCGGGCCCTCGCAAGAGGGTTCCGGATGCACAGAATCCGGCGTAACGGCGCGCTTCACACTTACCGTTCAGGCACGCGGCAGACCATGGGTCAGGGCGGGCCGCTTGGCCACTGCGCGCAGGCCATCCCCGTTGAGGATGTGCACGCGGCCCCGCTGGTAATCCACCAGACCCAGTTCCTTGAGCTCGACCGCAGCCAGCGTGACACCCGCACGTCGCACCCCCAGCATGTCGGCGATGTGGGCGTGTGTGAGGTAGAGCTTGTCGCTCCCATTGCGCGCATGGCTGAGCAAAATCCAGTGTGCCAACCTGGCCTTGATGTCGTGGGTCTGGGAGGCCGCTGCCATCGCAGCGACTTCCTGGGAAAACATCCACAGGTAGACCGCGAACACCCGCAGCATGTTGCCGCGTCGAGCCACCAGGCGGCGCAAGGCCTCGCCTTCGGCCCGGAAGGCGGTGCCACTGCCCTGGACGTGCAGTGTCAGGTTGCCGGGGCCCAGGCCGAGCGCGTTCTGCAGGCCGACTGCGCCCTCGCGACCGGCGAGACCCACCGCCAGACCACTGCCGTCCGTGTGGCGAACCACCAGGGCAACGCTGGCACTGGTGAGAAAGTGGACGTGACCATGCGGTTTGTCGGGTGCGGCCAAGACGTCACCGGCACTCAACTCGACAGGCTTGCAGCGTCGCTCCAGCAGGCGCAGGTCGGGGCTGGACAGTTGTGCCGCCAGGCCGTTGTGCATGAGTGTCAATGGGGCTCCCGGAAGTGTTCGAGGGACGACACTGCGACGAAAGTTCCATGGCGAGATGGCCGGGGCGAGCGAGAGTCTTGTCACGACGAGTGTACGAGGCAAAGGGCCTTTGACCCCCGTCCAGCCGTGGCTTGCACGCACCGCGCTGTTTTGCACAACGCCCGTCATAGGAGGGCATTTGTCGTTACCGATGCTCTATGTGTTCGATATCGAACACAAAACGCTGGTTGCCCCTACACTGTCTCACCTCCGGAAACACCGGCCACGCACCCTCGATTGCCCGCCGGCAGGAGTTACGACAGTGTCAGCAGATCGCCCTTCCAACCGGATGCTCGCGGCCTTGTTCGAGGGGGGCAGGCCGCCGTGGAGCGAACAGCTCCACCCCATGGAACTGCCGGCAGGCCATGAACTGGTTGCGCCGGGTGTTGCGCCTTCTCACGTGTATTTCCCCACCACCGCGCTCATCGCCCTGATGCAACCCGCACCGGCCGCGGACGACGTTTCGGTGGCATTGGTTGGCGACGATGGGGCGGTGGGTGTGTCTGCATGGCTGGGTGCCCCGGTGGAGCCCAGCCGAGCGTTGGTGCTGCACCCGGGCGTGGTCTGGCGACTGCCCGTCAGCGCCTTGACCGGCGACGGTCACCTGTCGGCCCACCTGGCGCGGGTGGTGCTGGGGTACCTGCAGTCGCTCACCGCACAGATGTCACAAACCGCGTTGTGCCAGCGTGTCCACACGGTCGAACAGCGCCTGGGCCGATGGTTGCTGCTGGCCTTTGACCGTGTGCCGGGCGATGCATTGGCGATGAACCTGGGCGATCTGACCGTGCAGCTGAGGGTGCCGGCCGATGCGCTCGCCGGCGCTGCGGCGCAGCTGGTCGACAGCGGGGCGCTCCAGTTCGAGCCCGGTCGGTTGAAACTGCTGGATCGGCAGGTGCTGAGGGCGCATGCCTGCGACTGCGCCGCCCGCGCTCAAGCCCTCACAGGTTGAAGCCGCCCAAACTTTGCAGCCGCTCCACGTGGGCCATCAATGAGCGTTTGGCCACCGGCCACAGCCGCTCGGGCACGTCGTCGTAGGCGAGTTTCACCCAGTCGTCCGCTGTGCCTTCGGGCGCCGCCTGCATGGCGCGCGCCACCTTCGCTTCGCGCTGCAGGCGGTGTGCTTTCAGGTGCGCAATGGCTGCCAGCGCGCCGCCTTCGACCGGGGCGCCGGGGTTGTCGGTGCTGGCCCGCAAGTCGCCCAGCACGTACCCATGCGCGGGCAGGATGAACTCCACCCCGTGCTGCCGGCAGCGCTCGGCCAGTTTGTCGAGCGACTCCAGGTAGGCGCCCATGCTGCCATCGGGCGGATCGATCACCGTGGTGCTGCCATTGAGGATGTGGTCGCCGGTGAACAGCAGGCCGTCTTCCACCAGCAGCAGGCACAGGTGATTGGCCGCGTGGCCGGGGGTGTGGATCACCTCCAGCGTGTGTGACACGGTGGCGTCGCCCGACTGCCCGATCAGGACGAGTTGTTCGCCGTCGGCGAGCGGGCGTTCCGGTGTGAAGCGGCTGTTCTCGCGCGACGTGGGCGCGCTCGGCAGACCGAGGATGGGGGGCTTGTCCAGGCCGGCGGCCACACACAGGGCTTGCAGTCGCGGCGCGCCGGGCGAGTGGTCGGGGTGCGAATGGGTGCAGACGATGGCCTGGATGCTGCCGCCGGTCGCGCGCCACAGCCGCTCGATGTGGGGCGCATCGTCCGGACCGGGGTCGATCACGATGTGCCCGCTGGCCGGGTCCCCCACCACATAGCTGTTGGTGCCCGGTCCGGTCATGAAGCCGGGGTTGGGGGCGGTGAGGCGCTGCACGTTTTTGAGCAGTTGCACCGGCTGCTCGTGCTGCCAGTCCAGGCTGTGCGCGATCTGGCCGTCGGGGCAGACCAGGGCGAGCTCGCCAAACGGCGGTTCGTGTTCCATGTGGCGCGATTCGGCTCCGTGCAGGAGGCCGGCGCGGGGGCAGCTCGTCCAAAGGGGTTGATCATTCACTGCGCAAGCCGCCAGCAGTTCCTCGACCGTTTCGTGGGCCTTCAGGCGCTCCAGCGTGCGGATGGTCGGGAAAATGATGAAAAAGCCACCCGCCTCGTGGCGTGCCAGTGCATCGGCCGGGCGCACCCACACCGGTTCGAACTGCTCGGTCTCGTCGGCCACCGGGGACTGGCCTTCGGGCATGCGCGCCACCAGAAAAGGCACATCGAAGCGGCGCGGCAGGTCCCGGTCGGTGATCCAGTGCGCCAGCACGAACACACCGGCGCCGTCCAGCGTGAGGCCTTGGGCCCGGCATTGCGCGGCAAAGGTAGCCTGGCGGTCCAGCCTGGCGATGTCGCTGTCGTCCACCGGCGAGCCGTCGGCTCGGTGCGCGAGCAGCACGCCCAGCTCTTCAAAGCTCTCGCGGATGGCGGCAATCGCCTGGGTGAGGTGCAGGTCGCTTTGCGAGGCGCGCCGTGTGCTGATGCCGTGTGACTGCGCGTCGGCCGCATCGATGCCGCCGCCGGGGAACACATAGGCGCCGGGCGCGAAGCTCGCTGTCATGGAGCGGCGGGTCATCAGCACTTCGATGCCGGGATGCGCCAGGTCGGCGCTGTCGCGCAGCAGCAGCACGGTGGCGGCGGGGCGCAGTGCGGCGGGTGGGCGCTGGGGATGCAGGAGTTGTGTGGGTCTGACCATGGCGGCATTTTGCGGGAAGCCTGAGCCCAACGGCATCACCAGCGGGTCACACCCGATAATCCGGGCATGCACATTCGATTCACCAAGATGCAGGGCGCGGGCAACGATTTTGTGGTGCTCGACGAGACGCGTGGCCGGCTCGGCCTCTCCACAGCGCAATACCGGTTCCTGGCCGATCGCCATTTCGGGGTGGGCGCCGACCAGATCCTCAGCGTGCGGGCCACCAACGAGCCTGGCCTGGACTTCGAATACGTGATTCACAACGCCGATGGCGGTGAGGTGGAGCATTGCGGCAACGGTGCCCGCTGCTTCGTGCGCTTCGTGCACGACAAAGGCCTGAGCCAACGCAATCCTTTGCGTGTGAAAGTGGCCAACGGCGAGCTCGAACTGCACGCCCACGCCGACGGACGCGTGACGGTGGACATGGGCCCGCCCGTGTTTGCGCTGGACCGGGTGCCGTTCAACGCCCAGGGCCTGCCGTCCGAGCCCATGGGCAATTTCGAGCGCTGGCCGCTGGCCCTGCCGTACGCCGGCGACGTGCCGGTGGCCGTCCTGTCCATGGGCAATCCGCACGCGGTGCTGCTGGTCGACGATGTGAAGACCGCACCGGTGCAGGCCTGGGGGCCCATGATCGAGCGGCACGAGCGCTTTCCTCAGCGTGTGAACGCGGGCTTTCTGCAGGTGGTGAGCCGCACCGAGGTGAAGCTGCGCGTGTTCGAGCGCGGATCGGGCGAGACGCTGGCCTGCGGCACCGGGGCCTGCGCTGCGGTGGTGGCCGGCATCCGCCTGGGCCTGCTGGAGGCGCGTGTGGACGTGCACACCCACGGCGGTGTGCTCACCATCGAATGGCAGGACAACCGCCGCCACGACAACGCCGTGCGCCTGACCGGACCGGCCACCACCGTCTTCCACGGCGAAATCGACATTCCCGACATGGGCTGAGCTCAGCCCCGAACCCACCGACCCATGAACACCAACAGCATCCCCCCCATCACCGAAGACGACATCGCCAACTACCTGGCCAACACGCCCGACTTCTTCGAGCGCCACGCCAGCCTGCTGGCCGCCGTGCAGCTGACCAGCCCGCACGGCCACCGAGCGGTGAGTCTGCAGGAACGGCAGGCCGAGATGCTGCGCGAAAAGATCAAGGGGCTGGAGCTCAAGGCCGCCGAGATGATCCGCAACGGCCACGAAAACACCACCATCGCCGACAAGCTGCAGCTCTGGACCCGTGCGCTGCTGCTCACCCGCGAGCCCACCGAATTGCCGGTGGTGGCGGTGCGCGAGATCGCCAACCAGTTCATGGTGCCGCAGGTGGCCATCAAGGTCTGGGGTGTCGCGCCCGGGTTCGAGGACCAGCCGTTCGCGCAAGGGGCCAGCGACGATGTGAAAGCTTTCGCCTCGTCTCTCACCCGGCCCTACTGCGGCGCCAACCCGGGGCTGGAAGCCGCCGGCTGGCTCGACGATCCGTCGAGTGCCGCCTCGCTCGCGCTCATACCGCTGCGCGCCGGTATCGCACCCCAGGCGTTTGGCCTGCTGGTGCTGGCCTCCGGCGATCCGCAGCGGTTCGCCAGCGACATGGGCACCGATTTCCTGGAGCGCATCGGCGAAATCACGAGCGCGGCGCTTTCCCGCCTGCGCCCGGAGTGAGACCCCATGAATCTGCCGGTGCGCGCCGACTCCGCCATCCCGACGGGTGACGACGCCGCGCTGGTGCAGGGCTACCTGAACCACGTCACGGTGGAAAAGCGCCTGGCCGATCGCACGGTGGTTCTTTACACATTGGACCTCCAGCGACTTGCCACCCATGCGGCCGACGCGCGGGTCGGCCTCAGGGACGTTCAAAGCACCCACATCCGCAAATGGATCGCGCAAATGCACAGCGCAGGGCGCAGCGCGCGCGGCATTGCGCTCATCCTCTCGGGCTGGCGCGGGCTCTATGGGTGGCTCGGGCGTCAAGGACTGATCGACCACAACCCCGTGCAGGGCGTGCGCGCGCCCAAGGCCGGCAAGCCCCTGCCCAAGGCGCTGGGCGTGGACGAGTCGGTGCAGCTCGCCTCGCATGTGGAAGAGGCCGACCACCCGGCACTGGAAGCGCGCGACGCCTGCATCACCGAACTGCTGTACGGCTGCGGCCTGCGCATCGGCGAACTGGTGGGCCTGGACGTGGTGGCCAGCGCCAGCGCGCGTGGCTGGATCGACGCCCAGGATGGTGAGGCGCACGTGCTGGGCAAGGGCTCCAAGCGGCGCAGTGTGCCGGTGGGCCGGGCCTCGCTGGCGGCGCTGGCGCGCTGGCTTGAGCAGCGCGCCCTCTGGGCGGGCGACGACGCGGCCCTGTTCATCGGCTCGCGCGGCCAGCGCCTCACGCCGCAACACATCCGCGTGCGCCTCAAGCGCCGCTCGCGCCTGGCGGGTCTGGCCACGCCGGTGCATCCGCACATGCTGCGCCACTCGTTCGCCAGCCACGTGCTGCAGTCCAGCGGCGACCTGCGTGCGGTGCAGGAGCTGCTCGGCCACGCCAGCATCAGCACCACGCAGGTCTACACCCGGCTGGACTTCCAGCACCTGGCCAAGGTGTACGACGCCGCGCATCCCCGGGCTCACGCCAAGAAACCACCGGGCAAGGGCTGAGGTGCTGGCAGGCGGGACCGACAATACCCGCATGAAAATCATTCGCCTCAAGCCCGGCAAAGACCGCTCCCTCCTGCGCCGCCACCCCTGGGTGTTCGACGGTGCCATCGCCAAAGGGGGCGGCGATGCGGGCGAAACCGTGCGCGTGGAAAGCACCGAGGGGCAGTTCCTGGCCTGGGGCGCGTTCTCGCCCTCATCGAGCATTCGCGTTCGTGCCTGGAGTTTCGACGAGGCCCAACGCATCGACGCCGACTTCCTGCGCGCCACGCTGGCGCGAGCGATTGCCCTGCGCACACGACTGGGGATCGAGAGCGACGGCGTTCGCCTGGTGCACGGCGAGTCCGACGGCGTGCCCGGTCTGATCGTGGACCGTTACGGCGACACGCTGGTGGCCCAGTTCACCGCCTGCGGCGTGGAACGGCACAAGGCGGTGATCGCCGACGCGCTGATCGAACTCACCGGCTGCCCGCGCCTGTACGAGCGCTCCGACACCAGCAGCCGCAAGCTCGAAGGCCTGCCCGAAGTCACCGGCTGGCTGCGCGGCAGCGGCCCCACCGCGCTGGTGCTGCGCGAACACAGCTGGCAGCTCGGGCTGGACATTGCCCAGGGCCACAAGACCGGTTTCTACCTGGACCAGCGCGACAGCCGGCTGGCCTGCAGCCAGTACGCAAAACGCCTGCAGTTCAAGCACATGCTCAACTGCTACAGCTACACCGGCGGTTTCACCGTGGCCGCGCTGGCCGGCGGGGCAGAGCACGTGACCTCCATCGACTCGTCCGCGCCCGCCTTGCAGCAAGCCGCTGCCAACGTGGCGCTCAACGGCTTCGATGCCTCGCGCGCCAGCTTCATGGACGCCGACGTGAACGCCTCGCTGCGCCAGTTCGTGGCCGAGGGCCGCCAGTTCGACGCCATCGTGCTCGACCCGCCCAAGCTCGCGCCCACCGTGGCCCACGCCGAGCGCGCCGCCCGCGCCTACAAGGACATCAACCGCCTGGCCTTCAAGCTGCTCGCGCCGGGCGGTGTGCTGTTCACCTTCTCGTGCTCGGGCGGCATCGGGGTGGAGCTGTTCCACAAGATCGTGGCCTCCGCCGGGCTGGATGCCGGCGTCGACGGCGCCATCCTGCAGCGCCTGGGTGGCGCCTGCGACCATCCCATGACGGTGAATTTCCCCGAGGGCGAGTACCTCAAGGGACTGGTTGTCATGAAAAAACAGTAGGGTGTGCAGGCCTCGGAGGGCTCGCATACACTTGCGCGCTTCTTTCGACCGGCCCACCCGTTCGCCCACCTTCCACACCGTCGCGCCCGCCATGTCCCTCATCCCCGCCACCATCCTCACCGGTTTCCTCGGCTCGGGCAAAACCACGCTGCTCAAACGCGTGCTCACCGAGGCGCACGGCCAGAAGATCGCGGTGATCGAGAACGAGTTCGGTGAAGAGAACATCGACAACGAAATCCTGGTGGCCGACACCACCGAAAACATCATTCAGATGAGCAACGGCTGCATCTGCTGCAGCATCCGCGACGACCTGCGCGCCACGCTGCGCGATCTGGCCGAGAAAAAGCGCAAGGGTGAGCTCGATTTCGACCGTGTGGTGATCGAGACCACCGGGCTGGCCGATCCCGGTCCGGTGGCGCAGACCTTCTTCATGGACGACGAGGTGGCCGAGCAGTACCTGCTGGACTCGATCCTCACGCTGGTGGACGCCAAACACGCGGCCCAGCAGCTCAACGACCGGCAGGAAGCGCGCCGCCAGGTGGGCTTTGCCGACCAGATCTTCATCAGCAAGGCCGATCTGGTGAGCGCCGACGACCTCGACGCGCTGACCCACCGACTCAAACACATGAACCCGCGCGCGCCCATGCGCGCCACGCATTTCGGTGAGGTGTCGCTCAAAGAGGTGTTCGACCTGCGCGGCTTCAACCTGAACGCCAAGCTCGACATCGATCCGGACTTTCTCAAGGCCGACGATCACGACCACGCCCACCACGATCACGAACACGGTGAGCACTGCGACCACCCGTCGCACAAGCACGAACACAAGCCCGCGCACGACCACGGCCATGAAGGGCAGGGTCACCATCACCATCACGACGATGACGTCAAGAGCTTCGTCTACCGAGCCACCCGCCCCTTCAACCCGGCCAAGCTCGAAGACTTTCTGGGCGCCATCGTGCAGGTGTACGGTCCGCGCATGCTGCGCTACAAGGGGGTGCTCGACATGGACGGCACCGACCGCAAGGTGATCTTCCAGGGCGTGCACCAGCTCATGGGCAGCGATCTGGGACCACCCTGGGCCGAAGGCGAGCAGCGCACCAGCAAAATGGTCTTCATCGGCATCGACCTGCCGCGCGACATCCTGGTGCAAGGCCTGGACCAGAGCCTGGTCTGAAGCCGCCGCCACCGTGTTCTTTGTCTCGCTTCTCCAACGCCTGGGTTTCCCCTCCCGACCGGATTCCGGGAGCGTTGGCGCCACGTCGTTACAATCGCGCCCCATGCCGGTGGCCCGGCGGTCTTCCAGTGCAGGTGCTCGCCAGCGGCCGAGTCCCGGTTCCGGTAGGGGTGTAACCGCCCATCCGTCGGCCGCGCCGACACAGGTTGATGCGGCCCCATCCCGCACACCGGACCCGGATCAAGCACCGTCAGGCACTGAGAGGAGACCCGTTGTGAAAGCCCCGGCTACCAAGTCAGCGAAATCAGCCAAGCCCGCCGCGTCGGGCACCAAGGGGCGCATGCCTGCGGCCAAGGCCGCAGCCAAAGCTGCGGTGAAGCCGGCGGCCAAGGTGCCTGCGAAGCCGGTGTCCAAGGCGGTTTCCAAGCCGGTTGCGAAAACCGCAGCCAAAGCGCCGGTGAAAGCAGCCGCGAAGCCCGCGGCGAAGTCATCCGCTCCATCGAAAGTACCTGCACCGTCCAAGAAACCCGCTTCGCTTCCCGCGAAAGCCGCATCCAAACCAGCGGTCAAACCCGCTGTTGCGAGCAAACCCACACCTTCCCGCGCACCTGCGGTCAAGCCCATTCCGGCGAGTACCGCCAAATCCAAGGCACAGCCCGCCGCCAAGGCGGCTGTACCCACCGTGACTTCTTCTGCTCCCCGGGCGGCATCTGCCGCCCCCGTCTCCAAAGTTGCCAGCGCCAAGCGCGCGCCGGCACCGGCCCCCGTGGTGGTTGAGCCCACCCCCCGCCCATTGGGCAAGCGGGCCGCCAAGAAAGTCATGATGGAGCAGATGACCCAGGCTGCGGTGGTGCCGACCCACGCACCCGACGCCGCCAAGGCGACTTTTTCCCACACGAACGAACGTGCCGTCATGACCCCTCCCGTCCCCTCATCGATCCAGAAAGACCCCAAGCGGGCCAACAACTGGAAAACCCTGCCCGCCGACCAGTTGACCGATCAAGACGTGCAGGCCATGCCCGACAGCGAGTACATGAGTGACTTGCAACTGGCCTACTTTCGCCGCAAGCTTTCTCAGCTCAAGGCCGACATGCTGGCCAACGCCGGCGAGACCACCGAGCATTTGCGCGAAGACACCGTGGTGGTGCCCGATCCGGCCGACCGCGCCACGATCGAGGAAGAACACGCTCTGGAGCTGCGCACCCGCGACCGCGAGCGCAAACTGCTCAAGAAAATCGAGCAGGCGATTGCCCGCATCGATTCGGGCGACTACGGCTACTGCGAAGAAACCGGTGAACCGATCGGCGTGGGCCGCCTCATGGCACGCCCCACCGCCAGCCTGTCGCTGGAAGCTCAGCAGCGGCGCGAGCTCAAGCAAAAAATGTTCGGAGATTGAGCTTCACCGACCGAGCCAGATCCCGACCCCCTTTCGGCACCCACTGATCCATGTCCAAGGACGATTCCAACGGCGGCTTCCTCTCCAAGGTGGTGAAGTTCGTGCGCCATCCGACCACGAGCTGGGCCGATCTGGACACCCGCCAGGCCGACCGCGAGAGCGAGTACAGCAAGGCGGCGCTGAAGGAAATGATCGAGCGCAAGCGGCGCAACGATTTCGTGCGCAAGCGCGAGTTCGACATGCTGCGCAAGATCCGCAGCCGCGAGGGCACCAGCCCCGAAGGCCCGGGCATGCGGCCCTCGTTCTTCCAGAGCAGTTTGCCTTCCAAGCCCGATGATCGGGCCGAGACGCTGAAGAAGATCGACGAGATCGAAGCCCAGATGTCGATGCAGTGGTGGAAGACCAAGGGTCCCGATTCGTTGGTCAGCACCGGCTCCAGCCTCAACACCGGCGCACACAGCACCGGCGGCACGCCACTCAAGACCAAGGAAGACACGCCGGCGGCGGGCACTGCGCCCGATGCCGTGGCGCGTCAGCGCAAGGCTCAGTACGACGAAACCGAGCCGGCAGCCCTGCCGGTGGCCGTGAAGTCGCCGATCGCTGCGGCCGCCAGCGTGCCGCACGAGGCGCGCAACCCACCGTCCACGCAGGAAGCACCGGGCAGAAGCACACCCGCCGGTCCGGCGCGCACGGGTCTGATGGCGCCCACGCAGCCCAGTGAGCTCGCCAGTGCGAACTCGCGCGGAGGAGGCTTCTCCGCATCCCATTTCTATTCGCTCGACGTGCAGGAGATCGTTCAGGATCCCGATGTCGAAGAAGCCGCCATCCGGTTCGCCAACGGTGATGACGCCGGGGCTGAGCAAGGGCTCATGGAGGTGCTCGGCGAAGGTGGCTCGAAAGCCGACCAGATTGACGACTGGCTGGCGCTGTTCGATCTTTACCGGGCAACGGGCCAGCTGGCACCGTTCGAGAGCCGCGCGGTCGACTTCGTCAACCGCTTCAACCGGTCGGCTCCGCAGTGGTACGACATGCCTGAGACGGTCTCGTCGATGACGGGCAAAACGTTCACCCCCACAGCCAGCAACAACCGTGCGGTCTGGGTCAGTGAAGCCGAACTGGATGCCCACGCAGTCGGCACCCTGCAGAACGTCCTGCTGCGCGCCAAGCAACCCTGGGTGCTGGACTGGACACCCATGGAGTCCATGGATCTCAAGGCGGCGCGGGCGTTGCTGGGCATCTTCACCCTCTGGGGCGACCAGGATGTGGAACTTCGGTTCATGGGTTCTGCGGTGTTCCGGGATCTCCTCAAGAGTTGCACACCCTCGGGTCGGCGCGATGTGGAGCAGCTCTGGTGGGAGCTGCGCATGGCGGTCCTTCGGGTGATGAACCGGCCGGACGAGTTCGAATTGACCGCGCTCGATTTCTGCGTGACCTACGAGGTGTCGCCGCCCGGTTGGGAAAGGCCCCGTTGCCACGTCACGTCCATCGCTGCCGAGCGGTCCGATGAAGCGGGTCAATCGGTTCTGGGCGAGGCCGTGCTGGAGTCGGTGCCCTCGGCCTACCCCAGCGAATCGGTGCTGGAGGGGCAGTCGTCCGAATTCAACCAGCTGGGCATGGTGGAGCTGTCGGGTGAGATCCGGGGCGATCCACAGGCCACGCTGGACATGCTGGAGCGACGCCTGGTGGGGGCTGATGTGCTCATCATTTCCTGCCGCAACCTGATCCGGGTGGACTTCTCCGCAGCGGGTACCTTGCTCAACTGGGTCTCGCAACACCACGCCGAACGCCGCCTGGTGCAATTCGTCGATGCGCACCGGCTGGTGTCGGCCTTCTTCCACGTGATCGGCATCACCGAATACGCCAAAGTCGTGGTCCGCAACGACTGACCTGCGGCGCGGGTCTCACACGTTGTTTCAAACAACGACGCCGGGCGCTGTTGCAGGCGCCGGGATCAACCCCAACTGACATCCATGGAATCATTTCACGGAACCACCATCGTCTGCGTGCGCCGCCAGACGCCCGACGGTGTGCAGGTCGCCATTGGTGGCGATGGCCAGGTCACCCTGGGCCACATCATCGTCAAGGGCACGGCCCGCAAGGTGCGCAAGCTGCACCACGACAAGGTGCTGGCGGGTTTTGCCGGCGCCACCGCCGACGCCTTCACACTCTTCGAACGCTTCGAAGCCAAGCTGGAGAAACACCAGGGACATCTCGTGCGCGCCGCCATCGAGCTCACGCGCGACTGGCGCACCGACCGCGTGCTGCGCCGCCTGGAGGCCATGCTCGCCGTGGCCGACCAGAGTGCGTCGCTGATCATCACCGGCAACGGTGACGTGCTGGAGCCCGAACACGGCATCGTGGCCATCGGGTCGGGTGGCGCTTATGCGCAGGCTGCGGCCAAGGCCCTGCTCGACCACACCGAGCTCAGCGCCGAAGACATCGTGCGCAAATCGCTCGGCATTGCGGGTGAACTGTGCATCTACACGAACATGAACCACACGATCGAAACGCTGGATTGACTCCCACATGTCTTCAATGACCCCACAAGAGATCGTCTCCGAACTCGACCGTTTCATCATCGGCCAGAAGGGTGCCAAGCGCGCCGTGGCCATCGCGCTGCGCAACCGCTGGCGGCGCCAGCAGGTCGACGAGAAGCTGCGGCCCGAGATCACGCCGAAGAACATCCTCATGATCGGCCCCACGGGTGTGGGCAAGACCGAGATCGCGCGCCGCCTGGCCCGGCTGGCCGATGCGCCCTTCATCAAGGTCGAGGCCACCAAGTTCACCGAGGTGGGCTATGTGGGCAAGGACGTGGACAGCATCATCCGCGACCTCGCCGAAATCGCGATCAAGCAGACGCGCGAGGTGGAAATGCGCAAGCAGCGCGTGCGCGCCGAAGACGCGGCCGAAGACCGCATCCTCGACATCCTGATCCCGCCAGCCCGCAGTGCCGAGCCGGTGGCCAATGTGGTGCCGCTGCCGGAAAGCACGGCGCGCCAGAACTTCCGCAAGAAGTTGCGCGAGGGGGATTTGAACGACCGCGAGATCGAGATCGATCTGCTGGAAGCCCGCCCGGCCATGGAAATCATGGGCCCGGCCGGCATGGAAGACATGGCCGAACAATTGCGTGGCATGTTCAGCCAGATCGGCGCGGGCAAGCGCCAGACGCGCAAGCTCAAGATCGGCGAGGCCATGAAGCTGTTGATCGACGAGGAAGCCGGCAAGCTGGTCAACGAAGACGACATCAAGACCCGCGCGCTGCACAACGCGGAGCAGAACGGCATCGTGTTCATCGACGAGATCGACAAGGTCACCTCGCGCAGCGACTCCGGCAGTGCCGAGGTGTCGCGCCAAGGCGTGCAGCGCGACCTGCTGCCGCTGGTGGAGGGCACCACCGTGACGACCAAGTACGGCGTGATCAAGACCGACCACATCCTCTTCATCGCCAGCGGCGCTTTCCACCTGGCCAAACCGAGCGACCTCATTCCCGAGCTGCAGGGCCGCTTTCCCATCCGGGTGGAGCTGCAGTCGCTGTCGGTCGACGACTTCGAGGCCATCCTCACGCAGACCCACGCTTCGCTGGTGCGCCAATACCAGGCGCTGCTGGCCACCGAGGGCGTCACGCTCGCGTTCTCGCCGGAGGGCATCCGCCAGCTGGCGCAGATCGCCTGCGATGTGAACGAGCGCACCGAGAACATCGGCGCGCGCCGCCTGGCCACCGTCATGGAGCACCTGCTGGACGAGGTGAGCTTCGATGCCACCAAGCTCCAAGGCCAGACCATCACCATCGATGCGGACTATGTGAACGGGCGCCTGGCCGCGCTCAGCCGCAACGAAGACCTCTCGCGCTACATCCTCTGAGCGCATGGGCCCGTCCGGACCCCAGCCAGGTCCGAGGACGCCCGAGGCCACCAGCGCACGCCGTTGGTCGGCCCATCCCCCTGCTGGAACCCTTCTGGACGACCCCGAACGCGGCAGGGTTTTGAAGCATCACATTCAGAGCCGGTTGTAAGTGCTTGCTTTTAATGCATTTTTGGCTCACAAACAGCTTCAAAATGTATCCTAAGTGGTTGATTTCATTGGAAAAAATTTCCATCCGCTGAGTTGCGCACCTGGGTTTTCCTGATAAAGTGGAAAAAAGTGCATTTAAGTGGTGAAAAGTGTTTTCCAAGGATTGATCGCGGTGTTCCAGGGTGCTTCTTCTCTCAGTCTCGACGCCAAGGGTCGTCTCTCGGTGCCCACCCGGCACCGCGACGCCCTGGGCGCGGCTGCGAGTCAGCTCACCATCACCAAACACCCGCACGGCTGCCTGATGATTTTCCCGCGCACCGCGTGGGAGCAGTTCCGTGATCGCATCGCCTCGCTGCCCATGCAGGCCCAGTGGTGGAAGCGCATTTTTCTCGGCAACGCCATGGATGTGGAGATGGACGGCACCGGCCGCGTGCTCGTCTCGCCCGAGTTGCGCGCCGGTGCCGGCATCACCAAAGATGTCGTGCTCCTCGGCATGGGCGCCTATTTCGAGCTGTGGGACGCGCAGGTGTACGCCGCCCAGGAAGCCGAAGCCATGAAGGCCGACATGCCCGATGTCTTCAAGGACTTTTCTTTTTAAGGGCGATGGTGCAAGGCGCATGGATTCACCACACCGTCCTGTTGAACGAAGCCGTGCAAGCACTGGCGATCAACCCGGACGGTCACTATGTGGACGCCACCTTCGGGCGCGGCGGCCACTCGCGCCTCATCCTCGAGCAGCTGTCCCGTCAAGGGCGGCTGACCGTCTTCGACAAAGATCCGCAAGCGGTGCAGGTCGCGCAGGCGCTGGCCGCCAACGATGCGCGCATCACCATTCGCCACGAGGGTTTTGCCCACCTCGGCGAACTGGGTGCGGCCAGTGTGGACGGGGTGCTCATGGACCTCGGTGTGAGCTCACCCCAGATCGACGACCCCGAGAGGGGTTTTTCTTTTCGCAACGATGGCCCTCTGGACATGCGCATGGACACCACGCGCGGCCAGAGCGTGGCGCAGTGGCTGGAAACGGCCGAAGTTTCAACCCTGTCGGAGGTCATCCGTGACTATGGCGAAGAACGGTTTGCTCAACCGATTGCAAAGGCGATTGATCGTCGCCGACAGGAACGGGGCCCTTTTCGAACCACCCGTGAGCTGGCCGAAGTCGTGGCTGGCGCGGTCAAAACCCGCGAGCCGGGCAAGGACCCTGCAACGCGCACATTTCAGGCTTTTCGGATTTTCATCAACGCCGAGCTTGAAGAGCTGCAACAAGCGCTAGAAGCCAGCCTGCACGTCTTGCGTCCCACAGGACATCTCGTGGTGATCAGCTTCCACTCGCTCGAAGACCGCATGGTCAAACAGTTCATGGCCCGCCATTCCCGCGCCGTGGTGGACCGTCGCGTGCCGTTTGCCGAACCCGCGCCCATGGCACTGCGGGGCTTGAAGCGCGTGATGCCCTCCGACGAAGAGGTCAAAGGCAATCCGCGTTCGCGCAGCGCGGTGATGCGTGTGGCTGAACGCACGGAGGCCGCGCCATGATTCGATTGAACCTCGTGTTGCTGCTCGCCGTGATCGCCAGTGCGTTCTATCTGGTGCACACCCAGTACGAATCGCGCCGGCTTTACGCTGCGCTCGACCGCACGCAGGCGCAGACGCGCAAGCTGGAGTCCGAGCACGAACAGCTGCAGGTGCAAAAGCGCGCGCAGGCCACGCCGGCGCGCGTGCAACAGCTCGCCACACGCCAGTTGCAGATGCGCCCGGTGACGCCGGGTATCACGCAGTACGTGACGGTGTTCGAGCCCTCGGTGCCAGCGGAGGCGGTTGCCAAATGAGCCGCAGCATCAACTACAGCGCCAGTCCGCTGCTGGCCAGCAAGACGCCGGTGTGGCGCAGCAAGTTCATCGTGGCGGCGCTCGCGTTGGCGTTTGCGGGGCTGGCCGGGCGCGCAGCGTATGTTCAGGTGTTCGGCAACGACTTTTTCCAGCGCCAGGGTGAGGTGCGCTTTGCCCGCACGCTGGAGCTGCCGGCCAACCGGGGTCGTGTGCTGGACCGCAACGGTCTCATCCTGGCTTCCAGCGTGGTGGCGCAAAGCATCTGGGCGATTCCCGAAGACGTGGACCGCGCCGACCCCAAGCTGCGCCAGCTCGCCAAATTGCTGGAGATGCCGCTGGCCGACCTGCGCAAGCGCCTGGCGGTGGACGACAAGACCTTTGTGTGGATCAAGCGCCAGGTGGACGAGCCCGTGGCCAAGGAGATCGCCGCGCTCGGCATCAAAGGGTTTCACCAGCGCCGCGAGTACAAGCGCCAGTACCCCGAAGGCGAAGCGGCGGCGCACGTGGTCGGCTTCACCAACGTGGAAGACCGCGGCCAGGAGGGTGTGGAGCTGGCGTTCAACCAGCAGCTCTCGGGCAAAAACGGTTCGCGCCGCGTCATCAAGGACCGGCTGGGCCGCGTGGTGGAAGACGTGCGCGACGTGGTGCCGCCGGTGGACGGCCCCGATCTGCAGCTCTCCATCGACAGCAAGGTGCAGTACTTCGCCTACCAGAAGCTGAAGGAAGCGGTTCAGACGCACAAGGCGCGCGCGGGCAGTGTGGTGGTGCTCGACACCCAGACCGGCGAAGTGCTCGCCCTGGCCAACTACCCCAGCTACAACCCCAACCGGCGTGTGAACCTCAGCGGCGAGCAGTTGCGCAACCGCGTGCTCACCGACAGCTTCGAGCCGGGTTCGACCATGAAGCCCTTCATCATCAACCTGGCGCTGGACAAGGGCATGGTCACGCCCAACACGCCGATCAACACGGCGCCGGGCCGCATCACCATCGGTGGTTCCACGATCAGCGATTCACACCCCAACGATGTGCTCACCGTCGCGCAGGTGATCCAGAAATCGAGCAACGTCGGCACGGTCAAGCTGGCCATGCAGATGAGCCCGCGGGAAATGTGGGAAACCTATGCCCAGGCCGGCTTCGGGCAGAAGCCGCAGGTGCCGTTTCCCGGCGCCGTGACGGGCCGCCTGCGTCCCTACAAAACCTGGCGCCCGATCGAGCAGGCCACCATGAGCTACGGCTACGGCCTCTCGGCCTCGCTGTTTCAGCTGGCGCAGGCCTACACCGTGTTTGCGCGGGACGGCGAGCTGATCCCGGTGACGCTGCAGAAGTCCAGCGAGCCGGTGAGCGGCGTGCGCGTGTTCAGCGAGAAGAACGCGGTCGCGGTGCGGACCATGCTGCAGATGGCCGCCGGCCCCGGCGGCACCGGCTCGCGCGCGCAGACCATGGGTTACTCGGTCGGTGGCAAGTCGGGCACCGCACGCAAGCAGGAAGGCAAGGGCTACGCCGACAAGAAATACCGCAGCTTCTTTGTGGGGCTGGCGCCGGTGGAATCGCCGCGCATTGTGGTCGCCGTGATGGTGGACGAGCCCGGCAACGGCGCTTACTACGGCGGTCTGGTGGCCGCGCCCGTGTTCAGCGAAACGGTGCAGCAGACCTTGCGCATCCTGGGTGTGCAGCCCGACATGACCGTGAAACCGCAGATCGTCACCGACGTCGTCGAGGAATCGTTCTGATGCAGACGCTGTCCCGGCCCCAAGACATCGCAGACTGGTTGCGTGCGAGCGTCACCGGCGCGCTGCAGTGCGACAGCCGCCGCCTGCAGCCGGGTGATGGTTTTGTGGCCTGGCCCGGCGCAGCCACCGATGGCCGGCGCTACGTGAACGCCGCGCTGGCCTCGGGCGCCGTGGCCGCGCTGGTCGAGCGTGACGGTGTGGAGGCTTTTGGCCTGGAAGACCCACGCGTGCTCGCCGTGCCCGATCTCAAGACCCTGGCCGGCGCCATTGCCGGCGAATTCAGCGGCCACCCCAGCGCTGCGCTGGACGTGCTCGCCATCACCGGGACCAACGGAAAAACGTCTTGCGCCTGGTGGACCGCGCAGCTGCTCTCGGTCTGTGCGCGTCCCTGCGCCGTGGTCGGCACGCTCGGCATGGGCCAGCCCGGCACCCCCTTGACGCCCACGGGTCTCACCACGCCCGACCCGGTGATGCTGCAGCAGCAGCTGCGCGCATTTGTGAACGAAGGCCTGAAGGCCTGCGCCATCGAAGCCTCGTCCATCGGCCTGGTCGAAGGTCGTCTGAACGCCACGCGGGTGCGCGTGGCCGTGTTCACCAATTTCACCCAGGACCACCTGGACTTCCACGGCAGCATGGACGCCTACTGGGACGCCAAGGCCGCGCTGTTCGACTGGCCCGGTCTGGCCAGTGCCGTGGTCAACACCGACGATGGCCAGGGCCGCAAGCTGGCCACCCGGCTCGCCTCGCAGGCGCTGGACCTGTGGACCGTGGGCATCGAATCGCCCGCGCGCCTGAACGCGGCGCACATCCGGTTCACCCACGCCGGCATGGCCTTCTACGTGGTCGAGCGGGACGCGCAAGGCGCCGAGCTGGACCGGCACGGCTTGCAGGTGCCGCTGGTGGGGCGCTACAACGTGTTCAACCTGCTGTGTGTGCTGGCTTCGGCGCGCGCGCTGGGCGTGTCGCTGCAGCAAGCCGTGAAGGCCTGCGGCGCGCTCACCCCGGTCCCGGGTCGCATGGAGCAGGCCGAGGTGGCCGCCGCGGATCAACCCCTGGTGCTGGTGGACTACGCCCACACGCCCGACGCGCTGGAGAAAGCGCTGCAGGCCCTTCAACCGCTGGCGACCCAGCGCAACGGCACACTCTGGGTCGTGGTGGGCTGTGGTGGCGACCGCGATGCCGGCAAACGCCCGCTCATGGCGGCTGCGGCCGAGCGCGAAGCGGCGCACACCGTGCTCACCAGCGACAACCCGCGCAGCGAAGACCCGGTTCACATCCTGGGCCAGATGGTGTCGGGTTTGACGAATCCGGGGGCTGCCCTGGTCGAGCCCGACCGGGCGGCCGCCATCGCGATGACCGTGGCGCGTGCGCAAGCCGCCGACGTGGTGCTGATCGCCGGCAAGGGTCACGAGGATTACCAGGACGTCCGAGGCGTGAAGACGCCGTTCTCCGATCTGGTTCACGCACGGCAGGCGCTGGCCGCCCGCGCGGCGCAGGGAGCTCCCGCATGAAGACGATCGGCCAGTGGCTCCATCAACTCAGCGGCGCCCGCGTGGTCGGTCAGCCCGACGTGGCCATCACCCGCGTGCACACCGACACGCGCAGCCTGCAGCCCGGCGACCTGTTCGTCGCACTGAAGGGTGAGCGCTTCGACGCCCACGACTTCTTGCCACAGGCGGCCGCACAGGGCGCCGTGGCCGCCATCGCCCACAGCGGCCTGGCGGACGCCGGACTGCCCGGCGTGGAAGTGCCCGACACGCGCCGCGCGCTGGGCGAACTCGCGCACGTGTGGCGCCAGCAGTTCCATCTGCCGCTGATCGCCGTGACCGGCAGCAACGGCAA
>NZ_JAOASO010000149.1 GCF_030158645.1 Hydrogenophaga sp.
CCGCCCGAATACAGCGCGCTGCGGCCCTACCTCGCACAGTCCAGCGGCTTCCAGAGCCACCAGTACCGTTGCATCGAATTCGCGATGGGCAACAAGAACGCGGCCATGCTGAAGCCCCACGCGCACAACCCGCAGCGGCTGGTGGTGGTGCAGGCAGCGTTTGAGGCGCCGTCGCTGTACGACGAAGCCCTGCGCCTGCTGGCACGTCGCGGCATTGCCGTGCCACAGAGTCACACCGATCGCGACTGGACGCAACCTTATGAAGCCAGCGATGCGGTCGAACAAGCCTGGCTACAGGTCTACCGCAACCCCAAGGACCACTGGGACCTGTACCAGCTGGGCGAAGAACTCACCGACCTCGAAGACACGTTCCGCCTCTGGCGCTTCCGCCACGTCACCACGGTGGAGCGCGTGATCGGCTTCAAGCGCGGCACCGGCGGCACCGGCGGCGTGAGCTACCTGCGCAAGATGCTGGACGTGGTGCTGTTTCCGGAGATCTGGCGGCTGCGCACCTCGCTCTGAGCCCCCGATAGCGCTCGCGTCTTTGTGAGGCTTGTTTCTTTCTGCGGAGACGAACGTCAGGTGAAGACTGATGTGAGCCGTTCGAGGCCGATGTACCTAAAAACAAGACGCCTTCATCACCGATCATTCGACGGCGGGTTCTTGCATGACCGCTGCGCCTCCGAGGCCTGTTACTCGACACGACGTTTCGCAAACTCGCGGCGCGACACAGAAGTCACAGCATCACCCACCTCATAAAAGGCGATCACACGCTTGCATTCAAGAAAGCCAGGAGGCTCGTTCAGGCCAGCCCGGAAAGCCCCGGGGCCCAGACACTCGCTGCGTTGGTCATCGCACTGGAGCCCGACCAAGCGTTTCCGTTGAGTCAGCTGCATTCACTGGGCTACTCGCCATTCGAACTGGCGCTTGAAACATTGGGCGAATGGCGTCCATTTGTAATGTGGTGTCCCGATACTTTTTACCCGTCAGGACCAGCGGTGTGAGAGAAGTGTGTGCCTTCAATATGACAGCGTGATTTCTGTGGAAGCCCACGCTGTGTCACTGCGACAAAGAAACACGTTTGACATGTTCAGCAGGCACCGTGGACGGATGCTGAACCACTCTGGGCCCACTGCCGCATCTGCATTCCCATCGAGCCGATCTCGCGATATCGCGTGGTTTTGCTGGATGGGTGCTGGCAGAACCGATCGTCCCTTGCGACTCAGCTTGGCGATCGCCATCGCACACTGGAGCTGGCTGCCGCTGGTTGTTGTGCTCGCATCATCCATGGTCTTCAGGGCTGATGCCATCGGCCCAGTCCTGTCTGCACTGGGGGTGGCGACCTTGATGCAATGGCTCGTCAAACGGTTGGCGAGATGGCTTTCTTCACGGCGCCCATTCGCCATCGGGCTTTGTGCCAACCACCTCCATCATTCGGATCGGGGAGGAATGCCCAGCACCCACGCCTCCGTGATGGCGTGTCTGGCCGGGGCGCTGTCGCCATGGATGGTCCTCTGGCCAGAGTTCGCGCTCGTGCCCTCCATCGCCGTGATCACCGCATGGGCTCGGGTGCAGGCGGGAGCCCATTTCCCTTCAGATGCGTTGGTGGGACTCATGCTCGGGGCATCGGTGGGAAGTGCGGCGGCACGTGCCTTCTCGTGGAGTTGATGTCCATATTCGTTGAATCGGCCCTTTCCCGATGGGCTCCTCGCGGATGGTGGGCCGTCTTCCTGGAAATTGCTGCTCCGAAGAAATCGGGCAGGTCACATTGAACAACGGTTGCGACGGTCCGTCTTGAACGCAATTGCGCTGTGGTGCGCGGATCGCAGGGTACCGATGATTGGCGCCCAAGGGCTTGCCCGTCAGCGGTCGCGAAGCGATGGCGAGGACGGCTTTTGTCCGTGATCGCCAGTCCACGCACCCCGATTGCAGACGTCCAGGAAGGCCTCGAGTCATACCCAGCCTTGGCGCCATAAGCTCGCGTCTGTCAGCTCGCGCCAGTGCAGCAGATACACCTGCTTGGAATGCACGGCCTCCAGTTCGATCTGCTCGACACGCATCGAAGGTGGATCGGGCTCGATGACCCTCGTGACAACGAAGTGTTTCTCGCGATGACGCGGCTTCACGGCCGTCCACTTGGTCAGCAAAAGTTTCTTCGGGCTCAGCGGGTTCTTTCGCGCGCGGGGGCCGGGCGAGGTCACTTCACTCACGGGCTCAGGTTTGGATTTCATAGATCGTGATGATGCGGCATGCGTCAACCCATCATCGCTGCACATCCGCCGGTCGCCCATGCTTTTCGGCTCCAGGCGACCACCCCGACCAGGGCCCTTGACGAGGATTCGCCGGGCCTGCAGGCAGAATCCAGAGGACCGGGGCGAGTTTGGCGTCGGGCCTGCCGGGAACCCCACCTTGAAGAATGGAGCAGCATCAATGGCACTGACGAAGAAGGGCGAGTTCTGGTACGGGACGACGTCGGGCGACACCCAAGCCGAGCTGCGCGATTACAGCGTGGCGAACCGCCATGAGGCCGTCCGGTTTGCCGCGTCCAAATGCGACTGCGGGTGCCGGAGCTTCGCGCTGCAGACCGATGAAGAAGCCGGCGTTGCCATCCGAACCTGCACCGACTGCGGGCAGGAACACCTGATGGGCGACAGTGCGGAACACGTTGAAGAAGCCGTGCCCGAGGCGCACGAGTGCGTGTGTGAAAACGAGGTGTTTGAGCTCATGTCCGGCGTCTCCGTGTACGAGGGCACCCATGACGTGCGATGGGTTTACATCGCTTGCCGCTGCGTGGAATGCAATCTGGTCGGGGTCTTCGCAGACTGGAAGTGTGAAGCGGGTGATGCGGCGGCCTTCCTCGCCAAGGTATGAAGGGTCGAACCCCGCAGAGTTCAGGTTCGCGGGCTCTGGGTCACGCGAGCCTGAGCGTCAGAGCTCAAGTTTCAAGCCCTTTGTCGAGCAATACCTGACCTTCCCGCGCTGGAGCGCCAAGCCTCGGCACGTCGAAGGCGCCGAGATCGCGCTTGTCGCGCGAACGGCCAAGTGGTGTCATGAACGGGTCGGTGGACTTGGCTGTATCAACAACCGCAACCGTTGCGCAGCAGAGGGCCGGAGGACTTCGGCATCAGACTGGATGCTGCCCTTTACCTTGCACGCCTGAATGTCGATCGCCGCGGGCATCTGGCATTCAAGGATGGCCGCGTCGAACGACCGCTGCACCCCCGCCTCCAGCCATCCAGCGCAGGCCGGCCTGGCCGCACTTCGGATGAATCGTCACAGGGTCTGGGTGGCCCAGCGAACGCCTTGTCAGCTACAAAACGTGCCCGAACAATGCCGACAGGCGGCGCTGGTTGATGCCTGCCGATCCGCTCCACCAGCACGCTGGGTAGGCCATGTCGACGAAATGATGGTTCGGCAGCACGCGCTCGCCGATCGGCACGAACGCTTCGCCAAAGCCGGGATGCGCTGGCGTGTCCAAGACACCGCAGAGGCCAAGAATCGCAACGACCCGGTCCCGTTCCGCCTTGTTTGCTTTCAAGCTTGCGAGAAAGTGTTGGTGCAGAGCCGAGGCCGTGACCGAAGGTGCAACGGACGTGATGGCCGTCATCAGTTCCAGAAAGATCCGTACGTCGTCTGCCGTGGGGGCTGTGGGTGGATGGGCGAGAAACAGTTCGAGGTCCAGCAGCGCGTACATCGGGTCTGCGTGTCTGACGCCGCCCCACTTCAAACGCTCGAAATTGAGCACATTGAGGTCCTGAGAATGGGGCGCACAGTGAAGCCCGCAGACGGGGCACTGTCCCGCACCCGCCGAGACCCGATGGTCAGGGAGCCACTGCGCGACCGAGAAGCTGCCAAGCGCCGAGCGCCAGTCAAGCCGGCGGGTGGACAGGCTCGCCAGGAATCCGTCTGCGATCTGCCGCTCGGTCAGGCGCCGCACCTGCTGTCGCAACTGAACGATGGTTTCGTCGTGGGACCGCCAGAGCGGGTCGAACATGACGCCTTGTCGCTTGGCGTGCTCGAACGCTTCTCCGCTCGGGGTCTTTGGAGCTTGTTTCCAGCCAGCTGCAGACCAGTAGGTGTCAAGCAAGGTCTTGAGCGCGCGCTTGTCCATGATGTGGTTTTCCCCTGTCGGTCAATGGTTCAGTCGAGAGGAGGCGCCGCCTGAGCCGCAGGTTTCAGCACATACCGGAAACGGTCCCACTCTGGTGGACCCAATTGAGCGCTGTCCAGGTGGGGCTCGAGCGCCTGAATCACCTCGCGGGGCGCCAAGGGACTGGGCGTCAGGTGCTCCGGGACCACGACAATCCCCTCGAAATCGATCTCGCCCCGCACAGCAAACAGGATGTCCTTGGCATCGAGATCCCCAAACCCTTGCAGGTCGAAGGAGCCCGTGATGTCGACTGCGAAGCGGGCTGCTGGCCCCATTCGCTTCAAGCAGAGCGAAGCGATCTGGACGGGATGGTGTGCCGCGAAGTACACCGAGCACTCGATCATGGCGGGATCGCCAACGGTCGACAAGGTCGCCCCGTCCAGACCCGTCCAGACACGCAAAGGCCAGTGAAGCCAATCGCACTGAACGAAGCAGTCCCAACTCTCGCCCTGCCAGGTGATGGGATGACAGGGTAGTGAAAGATTCCAGAACAGTCGCCGCGGTAATCCGGCCGAAGCATCCTCAAAGAGATGTCCGTGGATCATGCCCCTCAGCCCATTTTCATTCGAGATCAACAAGGTCATGTGGCGCAAAAATTGGAAACGACCGACACGGCAGAAGGTACCAAACCTTGATGTCCCTCGTCACCACGGGCAGGCTGTGCGTTTGAAACCGGTTATCGAACTTGCAAGGTCAAGACATGCGCTGGGCAGCAGAGAGAGGGGCGCGTCTCTCCTCCCTCCATTGGAGAGGACACACCCCTTGTGCTGAACGCATCCCGCCTTCGGCAGCGCTGAACTGGCGCTACCGGTCATCAAAAGTCGTTCGTGGCCGGCGGCCTTTGGGTCCACGGAAAATGGTCGCGGCGATCTTGGCGACGATGCCACGCACCCGGCTTTGTCGCCAAGGTAGTTCAGGCAGCTGCCGGCAGCCCAAGCGATCACCCCCACGGTGCTGCGGACCCGCCCCATTCCAACGTGCCTGCCGAAGTACACCAACGGCGTAAGGAGGTGCAGGCAGGCTGGGTCTGAAGAGGACTTTGGTGGAATAGCAGCGTGTCGCCAGGCGCCGCACAATCGGTTGCATAGACGCCGCCGTGATCTCCCTGCACAGTTGCAGGCGCTCAATGCGACCTCGCTCCGGGTTTTGGATGGCAGCTTCAACCCGACCGATCTGGCCGCTGGCGCCGAGCCATGCCGCGCCGTCCATCGGCAGGGGAGCGGTGTCGCAAAGCGCCTGGACTGGCTGTACAAAAGTGTGAACCCATCCACACCGTAGCGGACTTCAAGCGCACTTTCCGCGCATTTTGATCAAGGTCTCTGTGCAGCTGTCGATACGGGGTCCATCAAGGGCAACCGCGCCGGAACATGCCGATGACAAGGCTTGGCTTGCGGACTGACAAATCAAAAAAATGAACCCTTCTGAGGCCCACGAAATCACCGATCCGTGCCCCTGGCACCGATGCAGACCTGTTGGAGACGTGAACACCATCGCGCTCCGTTGCTGCGCCGTGGCGACCGTTCTCACCCCTGTTGCAGCACGGATCACCTCCTGCGGACAGACACCTGATGCCTGAGCACATCACCCCGCGCCAGGGCGAGTTTGCATTTGACGGCTCGTCGGGAACACTCGACCAGCACCGCGTCAAAGCCCTGCGCGTTTTGCTGCTGGCAGCGAGCTTCGCCGCCCCGACGATCGCACTGGCACTCTTTCTGCGCGACGGGATCACGCTGCTGACGATGCTGGTCGGCGCCACCAGTGTGCTGTTGTGGGTGCTGGGCTGGCTGCTCCATCGCGGACGCGTCACCATCGCGGCCCATGGTCTGGTGCTGTTGATTCTGACGATTGCCACGGTCACCACCGTGATCACCGGGGGCGTTCGCAGTGCAGGCGTGTTCGTGCTGCTGTCGTCCATGGTGCTGGCAAGCACGTTCCTCTCGCGGAAAAAGATGATCGCAGTCGTGCTGTATTGCATCTTGGCACTCGGGTTGATCAACTGGTTCGAACAGCGCGGGATGCTGCCAGGGACGCTACCACCCACCGGTTGGACCGTGTGGGTGGTCCAGGTGGTGGTGATCGGAATCGTGTTGATCAGCGCTCTGGCGGGTCAGTACCGACTCCAGGAAGCGTTCGACACGCAGAAGGAAGCGCTGAGACTCGCCTACGAAGCAGAAGCTGCCCTGAAGGAAAGCCAAGAGCGCTTCAAAGCGCTGTTCCGAAACAACCCGGTGCCCTGCCTCGTGCAGTCTCTGGACAGCCGCGTGACCGTGGATGTCAACGATGCCTATGCCTTGGCGAGCGGCTTTTCGCGAAGCGATCTGGTCGGCCAGCAGCCGCCCAACCTGTGGGCCAACCCGGCCGAGGAGCAAGCCTTTCGAAACACCCTGAAAGCGCATGGTCGGGTGAGCGGCATGCATGCCCGCGGATTGCGGCGCGATGGCTCCCAGTTCGATTCGCTGGTCTACGCCGAGCTCATCCAGCAGGGCAAGGAGAGGCTCATGATCGGCATGGTGGTCGACATGAGCGCCGAAGAAAAGTCGCGCAGGGCCCTGCTGCAGTCTGAAGCGCGCTTTTCCAAAGCCTTTCGGCACAGCCCGATCTGCATGACCCTCACACGCCTGAGCGACGGGCGCTACCTGGAAGTCAACGACGCCTGCGAGCACGTTTTCGGTGGCCGCCCCGAAGAATACGTTGGAAAAACGTC
Source organism: Hydrogenophaga sp. (assembly GCF_030158645.1). Lineage (GTDB taxonomy): Bacteria > Pseudomonadota > Gammaproteobacteria > Burkholderiales > Burkholderiaceae_C > Hydrogenophaga. The sequence continues at coordinate 6,855 of NZ_JAOASO010000149.1, forward strand.
GCTCGAAACAGGCGTCTGGCCCAGCCAGCAGGTGCGCAAAAACTATGTCAACACCATGCTGCGCGACGGTCGCCTGACGGGTTACGAAACACAGGTGCGCAACCGCAAGGGCGAACTGGTCGAGGTCAAGGTATGGGCCGAGATCATCGACATCGAAGGTGAAGCCTGTGCCCTGTCCTTCGTCCTCAATGTGGCCGAAGAGAGACGGCGCCGCAGCATGCTGATGAATCTCGCCGAAGGGGTTTCGCCCAAAATCGGACAGGCGTTCTTCCTGTCGGTGACCGAGCACATGGTGGTGGCCTTGGGTGCAACCAGCGTGGTGATTGGTGAAACGGCAGAAGGTGGTGGCATCAACACGCTGGGCCTGACGCACAACGGCGACCTGCAACCCAATCGCCGTGTGCATCTGCACAAGCCCAGCGCTTCAGCGATGATGGCCAGCGATGGCCTGTGTGTCATCGAGTTGCCCGCGGGGGAGTCCTTGCTGTCTGACCTCCCCTTTGCTGACGGGCATTCCCATACGGTCGCTGGAATCGCCTTGCGCGACCCCGACGGGACAGCCATTGGCCTGCTGGCCGTCGCCTGGGAGCACTCCGCCCAGATCGGTGCCGATATTCAGGCACTGACATCGATCTTCGCCAGCCGCAGCAGCGCCGAACTGATGCGACTGCGGCGCGACTTGAAAATCCAGCGCTTGCAAGACACCCTGGAGCAGCGCGTCCAGGCCCGCACCGAGCAGCTTCAGCACATCAACCGCGAGCTTGACAGCTTTGCCTACTCGGTTTCACATGACCTGAAGTCGCCCCTGCGTTCAATCGACGGCTTCATGCATGTGCTCAGAGAGCAAATGGGCGACCGCGTCCGTCCCGAGGACGATGCAATCATCAGCCGGGTCATGGCTTCTGCGAGCCGGATGGGTGGTCTGATCAAGGACTTGCTGGCGTTGGCGCGGGTCAGCCAGACCCAGCTGCAACGCTCCTGGGCGAACCTGAGCGAGATGGCCGACGAGGTGATCCGACAGGAGCGGCAACGAGACCCTGAGAACCCGGTCGAGGTGGTCATCGAACCCGAATTGTTCGCCGACTGTGATCCCCACCTCGCCCAGATTGCACTCGAAAATCTGCTGGGCAACGCCTGGAAATATTCACGGAACACGCCGCAGCCCCGCATCGAGTTCGGTCGTGTGCCCGCCAGCGAGGTCGGCGCGCCAACGTTTTTTGTCCGGGACAACGGTGCAGGATTCGACATGTCCCGCTCGGACCGCCTCTTCAAACCCTTCACGCGGCTGCACCAGCCCAGCGAGTTTCAGGGCTCCGGCATTGGCTTGGCCACCGTCCACCGCATCATCGAGCGGCATGGGGGGCATATCCACGGCAAGGGCGAGGTCGGGCGAGGCGCAGTGTTCCAGTTCATGTTCGGACGCACCATCCAGGATTGACGCTGCGACGCGCAACGCCAAAATGGCCGCCTCGGAGACGCAGCAGCGGATGGGGCCTACGCTGGTGAACGCCGTGGTGCCCGAGGCCACGATGGCAGCCGGGTTCACGTTGGTGCCGGAACGCAGGGACCAGATCGTGTTGGTGAAGGTGAACCCCACTGCACCGGTCTGGTGGCCATCAAGATCCAGGCGTTCGACATTCCAGCCCGGCGCCGTTGACGCTGAAGTTGTCGGCCAGCGCAACACCGAGGGTTGAAGTGACGCCTGAGGTGCTTTGCACCTCCGACACCATGACCGACAGGCCCACGGTCGTCAACCCAGCGTGTAATCGTTGAGGTCGACTGTCTTGACGGCGTTGACGTACTCCCGCGTGAAGCCTGGAAACAGCGCGATCACGCGACCGCTCTCCAGCCGGTACCAACTGCGGCACTGGCTCCACACCGAGCCGCCCAGGCGGGCCTGCAGCCGCTGGTTGTGCGTGGCCATCACGTCAGGCCGCACGTCGATCCAGCGCTGGCCAGCCCGGCGCACCGCCTTCATGCAGGCGATGGCGTGCTGCACGCCGGGTTCGATGTAGAGCAAGGTGGAGGTGTGGCCCGTGGCGGTGTTGGGCCCGAGCATGAGGAAGAAGTTGGGAAAACCCGCCACCGTGATGCCGTGGTAAGCCTCGGGACCGGCCTGCCAGCGCTCGCTCAGCGTCTGGCCGTGCAGGCCCGAGACCTTGATCGATGACAGCAGGTGTGCCACGTCAAAACCCGTGGCGCAGATCAGCACGTCGACCGGGCGCTCGCGGCCGTCGGTGGTTTGTACGCCGTGGGGTGTGATGCGTTCAATGCCCTGCGTTACCAGCTCCACATGGGGTTGGCTGAGCGCACGGTAGAAGTCGTTCGAATAGATGATGCGTTTGCAGCCGAGCGGATACGTCGGCGTGAGGCGTGTCCGCAAGTCGTCGTCGGGGACCTGCTTCAGCCGGTGGGCGGCCGCCGTCTTGAGCATGCCCCTGCGTGCCAGCGTGCCTTCATCGAAGCCCCGGCGGCCCCACTCCAGCGCCTGGACCCAGCTCCAACGCACCATCCGGTTGTACAGACCGGACTGGGCGAGCCAGCGATCGACCGCGGTGTAGGGCCGGTCCAGGCGGGGCATCACCCAGTTGGCGGTGCGCTGGAAAACCTGCAGGAGCGCTGCTCGTGCCGCGACAGGGGGCACGATCTGCGACGCCGTGGAACCGGTGCCGATCACGGCCACCCGCTGGCCTTCCAGCGGGCAGGTGGCGTCCCAGCGGGCCGAGTGCAGTCGGCGGCCCTGAAATTCCTCGAGTCCGGGGATCTCGGGCCACCGTGGCTGACTCAGCGGGCCAGCGCTGCACACGAAGAAGCGGGAGCGCATGCTCTGTGCGTTGCTGGTGGTCAACGTCCACTGGCCCGTGGCCTCGTCAAAGCTCGCTTCGCTGAGCTGGGTGTTGAAGCGGATGCGGGCGGTGATGCCATGGCGCTCGGCCAGCTCGCGCATGTAGGCCTGGATCTCGGGTGCAGAGGCGAAACGCCGCGTCCAGCGCGGGTTGGGCGCGAAAGAAAACGAATAGGCCGGTGCCGGAACGTCCACGTGTGCGCCGGGGTAGGTGTTGTCCCACCAGGTGCCGCCCAGCCCGGCCTGTTTTTCCAGCAGCACCACGTTGTGGATGCCAGCCTGCTGCAGCTGGATGGCCATGCAAAGACCCGACATGCCTGCACCCAGGATCACCACCTCGTGCTCGGGCACGCCCTCACGCGCACGAGGCAGGTGCGCGTGCATGAAGGAGACCAGCCGCGTGATGGCTTCATCGGCGCTCTTGAGCACGCCACCGTGCAACTGGAAGACGTGCCAGCGTCCCTGTGTGATCTCGCAGCGTGATGTCACCCCGGCGGATTGCAGGGCCTCGTGCAGTGCGAGCGCCTGATCGTGCAGCAACTCGTCGGTGCCGGCCTGAATGAGGGTGGGCGGCAGGCCGCGCAGATCGCCGCGAATGGGTGAAATGCCCGGTTCGGTGAAAGCGTGTGTGCCCCGGTAAAAGCCCGTGCAAGCCAGCGCCCACGGCACGCTGAGCATGGCTTCGCCAGGGGGTGGCGTGGGCAGCGGATCGGGCATCACGGCATCGGCCAGCGGTGACAGCAGCAACAGAGAGGCTGGCGTGGCGCCACCCGCGTCGCGCAGCGCCAGTGCAGCGGCCAGCGCCAGGCCGCCCCCAGCCGAATCACCACCGATGGTGACCGGACCGTCGGCCGCCAGCGCCGCGAAGGCGGCCAGCGCGTCATCGATGGCGGCCGGATAAGGGTGCTCGGGTGCGAGCCGGTAGTCCAGCACGAACACCGGCAGACCGCTGGCCAGCGCCAGTCGTGCCGTGAGGGCGCGGTGGGTGACGGGCGAGCCGATGCAGTAGGCGCCGCCGTGCAGATACAGCAGGGTGCCGGCCGGCGTGACAGCAGCGTCGACCTTGCGACTGCGCACCCACTCCCCTCGGACGCCACCCACCGTCCCCGGTGTGATGCTCACCGAGCGCGGAACCGGCAAGGTCAGACGGGCCAGGGCCTGCAGCCAACGGCGCTGGAAGCGGATGGAAAAACGCGGCGAGAACACCGGCTTGATGAGCATTTGCAGGGCGATGCGCTGCAGCCCTGCCAGCAGGGATTCGAGCAAGCCCTGCGGCTTGAAAACGATGGGGGCGGTGTGTGGTGTCATCGCCCGCCAGTGTAGGCAACCGGCCCGGCCGCTGGCGGACGATCTGTGCGCGCACCTGTGCGGACGCACGGCGTTCACCGCGATGCCACCCGCTTTCATGCCCTTGGCCGGGTTGAGCCGACCGCCCACCCTCTCCACGAAGATGCGCCGTGTGTCCTTCAAGGTGTCTGCCGTGCCGAACAGCGGCTTTTTGTCTTCTTGGATTGCCCTGGTTGCAGACCTGTGCTGGACGTCGGCTGGCCGAATGACTGCAACGGAGCGAAAGCGCCCATCCGCATGGGGAGGGCAGCGGACGTTCAAGGTGCAGCTCGGCAGCAGCATGCTCCCAGGTCAGCCGTGCACCGACCGCTTCCAGCGGTACCGCCCAGGTCGGCCTGCGCGACAACACGGATGCCCGTTGCGCACGGACGCACGGTTCATGGCCCGCGGAGGGTGCGGGCCAGCACCACCGCCAGGGCGGGCGGCATGAGCAGTGAAAGCGACAGCCACACGCCGTTGCAGTGGACCGCCACACCCGCGCAGATCAGGAGCCACGCGAGTACAGCCAGGCCGAGCCCGACCCGGGATTTCCTGGGACCGCTGTGCCACCAGGCACCCCACACAAGCGCGGTGTTGGCCAACAGCAGCCACTGCCAGCAGTCCGGCCAGATTGCGCCGGTCATGCGGGGTGCGCCGCATCCAGGAGGCGCTGCACCATGGCGTCAAAGTCGGCCGGGCCCATCACCTCGTTGCGCAAGTGGTCGATCTTCTCGCGCAACAGGCGCTCGACCTGGGGCCAGGCGCGGTGCTTCGCAATCGCGACACCGGTGGCGAGCGTGCGGTAGGCCTGGTCGTGCTGTCCGGCGTCTGTGTGCAGGCGCGCCACGAACACCAGCATGCCGACATAGCCGACCAGGCTGCCCTGCCTGGCCAGCCGCCTGGCCGCGTCGAGCGCGGCCTGCACCGCTGCGTCGGTGCGCCCTTGCAGGGCGTTCAGCCGGGCCACACCCATCTGGCCGAGGGCTTCCCACGGCGGACTGGGGTGGCGCTCGCTCAGTTCCCGCGCCTGGGCAAACAAGCGCTGCGCCACACCGTGGTGGCCCAGGGCGGTGTGCAAGCCGCCGAGCGTGACGCTGGTGGCGATCACCTCGGGCCAGTACGCGACCGCGCGCAGACCGTCGAGCGCAGCTTCAAGATGGCGCACCGCCACCACCGGCTCACCGCGCACGAGGGCGATGAACGCCAGCGACTGCTGGCCGGCGATTCGCTCTTCCACCTGCTGCCAGGGGAGCGCGGACAGCGTGCGCGAAAACGTGTCGCGGGCCCGTGGCAGATCACCCGATTCCAGCGCCAGCTCACCCACCGCGACGAGCACGCGCCAGCTCGCCGCATCCAGCGTCTCGAGTTCACGCGCCGCATCGGCCAGGCGTTGCTGGCGCACCCACACCCGAGCACGGGTGGCGCGCAGCCAGGTGCGCTCTTCCTCATCCATGACCGGCGCCTGCGTTTCAGCGTCCGCCAGCGCCTGCAGCGCGGTCGCCAGCTGGCCACGGTGCATGTGCACTTCCGCCATGCGAATGGTCAGGCGGGCCAGGGTTCGCGCTTGCAGCGGGTCGCGCGCCAGCGCCTCGGCCTCTGCCAGCCAGCCGTCCACCGGTGTGGGCGCGTCGGCAAACACCGGGGTGAGGCGGGCGGCGCGCTCCAGGGTGTGCAGCAGCACCGCCGCATCGCCCTGCCCGCGCGCAAGGGGCACATCCAGCAACAGGTCCGACAACAACCCGCTCACGCGGGATGCGGGCAAGGGTCTGTCACGCCGCCGGGTTTTCATCCATGCTTTCTTCGGTGCTCGGTTCCAGGGCCGCGATCAAGGCCTCATCGAGCGCAGTATCGGCCCCCGCCACGTCGTCGTCCAGGGACGGGGCCTCGAAGTACGCGGCGTGCTGCTGGCCGAAGTCCGTCACATAGGTGGTGCCTTCGTCGGCTTCGGCGGCGAGCGCCGCGTCGTGGCTGCGCAAGTCGGCCAGCAGCGCCTGCGCGTCTTCGCGCGAGGTGGCGGCGTCGGTGGCGTTGGCCTCGGCCTGCTCGGCAGATGCCCGGTTGCGCGCTTCTTCGCTGCCCGCCCGTTCGATGGACTCGCCCAACCCGGTGTCGGTTTCGTCCAGGCTGGCGCCGCGCTCGGCGATGTCCGCCCCGCCGCCGTCGAGTTCGGCCTCGATCTCGTCCAGGCCCAGCGCCTGGTCGATCATGCCGGTGATGAAGCTGTTGATGGACTGCATCACGTCGTTGACCTTCTCCCGCACGGCCGCCACCGCGGGGGCCACCAGTTCGTCCCACAGTGCGCCGGCGGTGGCGTCCCACGCGCGCTCCAGCCAACTGCGCTGGCTCGGTTCTTCGGGCCGGGGCTCCACCGAGACCTGGGCGCCCTCGCTCTGCACGTTCGATGCCTCGCTCTCACCGCGCGCGGCTTCGCCCGAAGCGCGCTCGTTGTCGGCCACCATGCCGGTCTGCGCTTCGTCGGCCTGCGTGAGCTTGCCTTGCTCGGTGGCCACCGTGTCGCGCTCGGCCTGGGCGAACCGCTGCTGCTCGGTGTTGCGCGACGTCAGCTCGGCGGCGGTGTCCCGCGCGACCAGGTTGTGTGTTTCAGCCGCGTCTGCATCGTTGATGTACTGGCCGACGACGCCGATGGCCTCGGCGACGGCCATGCGCTGCTCGCGGATCGACACCAGGGCTTGCGGGCTGAAGGGCACTGGCGACGGCGGATCGGCCGCTTCCTCGCCGGGTTCGCTCGGCACGCCCTCCGCGCTGATGGCCTGAGCTTCGCCCGCATCGACCGCGGACGGCGCGGCGGCCACCACCTCGGCCACCTCGGGCGGCTGCTCGGGCGGCTGCTCGGTCGCCGTGTTCGCGGATGCCAGGGACTGCTCGGCCGGCATGGGTGTCAGCAGCGCATCGATCGCCGCCGCTGGCGACAGGCCTTGTTCACGCGCTGTGCGCGCCCCGATCGCAGCGTCCATCAGGGAGCGCAAGCGGTCATCGCCGCCACCTCGCTCGTTGCCGGTGGTGCGTGTCGCCTGCCGAAGGGCCGGCAGCGCCAACTGGCTGCCCAGCTCCCGCCGAAGGCGCAGGCCGAGGCGGGTGTTCATGTCGAAGACCTGGCGGGCAACTTCGTTGGCCCAGTCCCATTCGTGGCCAATGCCCAGATGCGGGTTGAAGAAGGTCTGGTGGCCGGCCACCCGCCGGTTGCGCCAGACGCCGCTGCTGCCGTCGACAACGAGGTCGTCGGCCAGACCCCGCCCCATGAAGTAGCCGATGTCGGCCCGCGTGTATCCGGGGATCTGTCCCTGGTCCAGCATGTGCTCGATCACTTCGCGCCGGTTCAGGGCCTGACGCGTGGTACCGGGGCGGGCGCCCGGCACCCGGTAGCCCTCGACCGGTGGCACGTGCGACATGCCCGGGTGGGCGCGGTCGATGAAGTCGCGGTAACTGCGGCTGTCGTTGACGATCTGGACGAAGCGCGGATGGCGGCTGATCTGGGGTGCCATGCTGGCGGGCAGGGTGTGGTGGCCGGTCTTCGACACCGCCAGGGCGTCGTCGGCGGCATTGCGCAGGGCAAGTTCGCCTGTGGCGCCGCGTGTCGGCTGCAGGGTGGTGAACGCGCCCAACTCGCTCTCGGTCCAGCGGCCTTTGATGAAGGGGCTGCTGTTGACCGCCTCGGCCAGTTCGCGCGGCGTGGCGCCCGGTGGCAAGCGGTCGCGGATGAGCTGGATTTCGGCGAACTCCGTCTCGCGCACTTCGCGCAGGAAGCTGGCGTCGTCGCGCACAAACTGCACGTTGCCGCCGCGGCTGGTGCCCACCTGCGCATCGCCGAGGCGCTCGCGACCGAAACGGGCACGCAGGGCGTCGTCGAGTTGCCGCGGCGTCCATGCCGGGTTGGCCTGGCGCAGCGCATCCAGTTCGGCGGTGAGTTCCCGGCCCAGGCGGAGTTGATAGGCACGCTCCACCGGATCGTTGAGCGAGCGCGCGAGCATCACGTTGCGTTCGTGGATGCCGCGCAGACGGCGGTTGTAGAAGCGCCCCGCGGCGGTATCGCCCGCCGCCAGACCACGCAGGCGCAGTCGGGCCCATTCCTCGGCCTGGCCGCCGAGGCGGTTGCCCCACCTGATCGGCGCGGTGCCGCGCGCCCAGACACCGGTGCGCGAGAGCGTGCGGCCCACACCGCTCTGGGCACGGCCCAGCGTCCGCAGACCGGTGACGTACCCGGCACGCAGGCCGCGCGCAGCGCGCCCGGCCAGCGAGGAGGTGCGCGACAGGTGGCGGAACCCCGTCGCCGCTGCACGCCCAGCCGAACCGATGCCACGCCGTCCCGCGCGCGCCGCCAGGCGGCCCGCCATCCCCACGCGGCGCACCGCGCGTGCACCGCGGCCGACGGTGCCGCCGACGCGCGAGGCGGCGCGCAATCCGGCCGACATCCGTCGTCCGGTTCGCCCGAGCGCCCGGCCGGCGCCCGGCGCCACCGCGGTGGCCACGGCCACCGCACTCATCACGGTCCCCATCGCGTCCGCGCGCACCATGCCGAGCAGGCGCCGGCGCTCCTCGGGGTCGGTCTCGTTCTTGAGGCGGTAATGGTTGTAGCCCGTGAGCAAGGCGCCGAGCACGAGGCTGATGCCATCGAGCACCAGCGCCGCGATGTCGCAGAAGCGCCCCACGGTGAGCAGGAAGGCGCCGACCGGTGGCATGAGCAGGCTCAGGATGAAACCACTGACCGTGGCCACCAGCCCGATGATGCCGACGATGCCGCCGAGCTGGCCGGAGACGTCGCGGATGGTGGCCACCGTCTGCAGCCACGTGGGTTCTTTTTCATAACCGGTGGTCGGTGCAGCGGGTGTCAGGCCATCGCCGCCCAGGCCTTCGAGCGCGCGGGCTTCGGGGTCGGTGATGGAACGCCCTCCCAGCGCGTCCGCTGCCTCCAGCAAGGCCTGTGTCTGCGGGTCGAGCGCGGCCATGCGTTCGTCGGACAGGTGGCCATCCAGGTAGGCCGCCACGTCGGCGCTCACCAGGCTTTCGAACGCCGCCATCGGCGACGGGTCGACCGCCGCACCAGCATCCGCCACGGGTGACGCGGACACGGCGCTGCCCGCCACCGGCCGTGTGGCAGCGCCACGCGCGGGGCGCCCGGGTGCGCCGGGCGGGGCTGGCGCCGTCCCGTCGGCGGGCACCTCCCTGCCGCCCTCGGCTTCCACCGCCTCCAGTGCACTGGCGGTGGAAGCGTCCATGGCCACTGTGGGGGCGTTGAGGCTCGCACCGTCGGGCGGTGTGTCTTGCAGCCGCGAGACCATCTCCTCGCCGGACAACACGACGCCCGCGCGGCCTTCGTCGGCCTGCAGGTAGCGCGGCAGGCCTGCAGCGACCGCCTCCGTGGTGGCGCCCTCCACCGGCTCGCCCAGCTCGGGGCTCGGCTCGGGTGTGACCGTCGCGCGGGCCGTCGCGGGCACCGGCCGGGACGGGACGGGTTTGCGGGCAACCGGTGCGAATGCACTCATGGTGGGCTACCGGGGTGCATGGGGCCCGGCCAGACCCGAGGGCAAGAGCTTGCCCAGCTTCTGGTATTCGGCCACCACGGCGGTGAGCACATCGCGCTCCTGCAACGCATCCCCGCGTTGAGCGGCCAGGGCAGCGGCGCTCAGCACCGCGGTGCGGACGTGGCCACCCGCGAGATCGCAGCAGGCCGCGAGCCGGTTCAGCGCGGCCACGTCCAGCGCATGCGATGGCCCCAGGTGCGCCACCCACAGCGCCAACCGTTCGGTGGGCCCGGGCAAGGGAAACTCGAGGATGGCGTCCAGGCGGCGTGTGAACGCGCTGTCGAAGCGGCCACGGCTGTTGCTGGTGAGCAGCGCAATGCCTTCGAAGCTCTCGATGCGCTGCAGCAGGTAGTTGGTCTGCTGGTTGGCAAAACGGTCGTTGGCGTCCTTCACGTCCGTGCGTTTGCCGAAGAGCGCATCGGCCTCGTCAAACAACAGAACGAGGTCGGCGGCCTCCGCGTGGGCGAACAACTGCGCCAGGTTTTTTTCGGTCTCGCCGATGTATTTGCTCACCACCGCCGCGAGATCGACGCGGAACAGCGGCAACCCCAGGCGCGTGGCCAGCCAGCCGGCGGCCAGCGTCTTGCCCGTTCCCGAGGCACCGGTGAACAGGGCACGCACACCGGGTCGGTAGCGTGTGCGCAAGGCCGGGCCCAGACCGTTGGCCAGCGCGCTGCGGTGTTCGCAACGCGCCAGCAGGGCGTGCAGGTTCTCGCGCAGCGCGGGCGGCAACACCAAAGCGTCGTCCTCCACATCGGCGCGCAGCTGTTCGGCCTGCGCACCCAGCGCCGGCGGCACGCCGTGGCGCGCGGCGTGGGCCACGTCGCTGCGCTGGACTTGCGCGCGCCCTTGCAGCGCCGCATGCTGTACCGCCGCCTGGCCCAGCGCCGCCAGCCGCCCGGCTTCAACACGCAGACGCCGCGCGAGGTGTCGGGCATCACCGTCGCTGAAACCGTGTGCGCGCCACAGCGCGCTGCGCTCGGTGGCGCTCGTCTCGGGGACGCTCAGCGACCACACCGGTCCGTGCGACGCGCGCACGCTGCCATCCGGGCCGGTGATCACGATCAGCGGTCCGTGGTAGCCCGGCGGCGCGGCCAGTTCGCGGGTCTCACCGGGCGCCAGTTCGAGCGACAGCACGGGCACCTGACCATGAAGTTCGAGCCACACGCCCGCACCGGTCGGCAAAGGCCAGACCACCGGCAAAGCCCGCAGCCCCCAGGCGCTGGCGAGCAAAACCGCCATGGAGAAAAGATCGTTGCGCCAGGGACCGCGCAGCACCGCGACGGTGGAGCCGCGCACAGCCGACGCCCACCTGGCCACTTCGGCCTGCGTGGAGGCGGCCAGGGCCACCGCGGGAGGTGGCGGCTGTTCGATCTCGGGCCAGCGCGACACGGCACCCATGAGCGCCAGGGCCAGCGCGGGCACCATGCGCAGAGGCCGCTCGATCAGCGGTCCATCGCCCGGCAGCTCGAACAGGCCGAGCGCGCGCGCCGGCCCTCCGTACAGACTCGCCAGATGCGCTCGCGCGGTGCAGGGGTCGGACGGATCCAGCAACTGCGCCGCGCGCACCACCAACCCGACGTGGGGCCGGCGACCCGCCAGCGGTGCCTGCAGTTCGCTCAGCGCGTGCGCGGTGCGCCCATCGGTTTCCGCCGCAGCCGTGAGGGCGAGTGCCACGAATTCGACGCGCGAGAACGGGTACCGCAGCGCGAGACCGCGCAACACCTCGTCGATCTCGGGCGCTGCGCGCATCCACTGCCGCCAGCCTTCGCTGGCCGCCGTGCCGGCGAGGGATCCGTCGCCCTGCTCGAAGGCGGCCAGCGCCAGATCCACCAGAGAAGGTGCGTGCGCCGTGCCGGGCAGCGCCGCGTTCACCGGCCGTGCCCTCCGATGCGAGCAAGGCCGTAGTGAAAGCCCACCACACGCCCGAGACCCTCGCACCAGCCGGGGTCGATGTCCAGGCCCGCGCGACGCACCCGCAGGTCGGCGGCGTGCACATCGAAATGCACATCCCAATGCGTGGCGGTCCATTCGAGCCGGGCTGGCCGCAGCACCAGCGAGGCGAGCCCGATGTGCAACTGTCGCCGCAGGAGGTGCCGCGCAGCGTGCAGGCACCGCAGGGCCTCGGCCTGCCCGGCCTGCGCACGACCGGGATCGCGTTCGCGCGGCAGCTCCCCGACCAGCCACCATGCGGCATCGCCGTCGGGCAGTTGCAGCCGGCGCAGCGCGGCCTCGAGCGTGCAACGCCATTGCGGCGGGGTCGGCGGGGCCACGGACACCCGGGCGATGACGGGCAGCAGAAACAACAAACCACCGGCCGCGGTGGCGTGCAGGCGGGGCCAAGCCTGCGGTCCATTCCCCTGCGCCGGCCACGATGCACCCCCTTCGTGCGGAGGCCACGTCGGCGTGTCCGTCCGCCCTGCGACGGGCGTGGCGCCTTGTGCCGGAGCGGCAACGGGCCCGTGCGGGCTGCGCGGCATCTCGAAGACCCCTGCGCCGGGCACCGGCGCGCGCGCGGTCACCGCGCCGCTGGACGACGACACCACCGCATCGGCCCGAGGGTCCGACGCGCCAGCAACCCACGCCGGTGCCGCCGGTGATGCGGCCTGCGCCTGCCATCCCGCGGCGTGCAGCACCTGCACAAGCCACGCCGCACCGGACGGCAGGGGCGGCAACCAGACCGGCTGCCCACGATCATCCCGCCACAGCACCGGCGTCCGGCCAGGCTTGCCCGAGACCGTGCCCGCCGCGCTGGCACCCGCACGCACCGCGTGCACCAGCCACGCCGCGCTGCCAGCGCTCAGGTGCCGAGTCAGCCAGCGGGTGGCGCCTTGGCGCACCGCGATGGTCACCAGCGCGCACAAGTCGCTGGCGGCCCAGGCACCTCGGTCCAGCAATGCCAGCAACTGCGCCAGAAACTCGGCATCGGGGGCCTGCACCATCACCCCAGGCAAAGCCGGCGGCCAGTACCAGGCGTCGAGCCCCATGCCCTGAGAGCGCCACCGCAGTGCGGTCTGCGCGGCCTGCAGGCGGCTGGCAAAAAAAACCGCGTCGCTGAGCGCCGCGCGCGCCTCGTCACCCGGCACCCACCCACCCTCCATCGACGCCACGCGCTGCTCGATCAACAGACTCAGGCTTTGCGGCGACAGACCTTCGGGCAGGCGGCCCAGGTGCAGGCGGCGCACCAGCAGCAAGCGTTCGCCCGCATCGGGCAGGCTGGCGCAGCGCAGCGCGTCTTCCAGCCGGAGCACCGCGTGCACCGCGGCCTGGGCGCTGGGGGCGCGCAGGTGGAGGTGCTGCACGGTGCGGTCGGCGGCGCCCATGGTGGCTCCGTGGGGCGTTCAAACCTTGAACAGGCCGGCCTTGCGCGCCGCGGCGCTGCTCAGCACCTGGGCCTGGTCGAAATGCACGCGCACATCGGTGTCCAGGTCGATCTGCACGCTGCTGGTGTGCACCAGCCGGGCCGACACCTCGCCCTGCCCCACGTCTTCCACCATCGCGCGCGCCATCAGCGAGTTGCCCTTGTAGATCATGGCCTGCATGCCCACGCGCAGGCGGCTGTTGTCCAGCGCGGTGAGCGGGATGCGGCTGCCCACGCGCACCGCCGTGGCGGGTCGCGGCATGCGCCCGGCCACGATGCGGCCCACCGGCGCGTGGCTGGCCAGCAGCAGCGCCATGCGCACCACGTCGTTGATCAGCGCCACCGCCGCTTCGTTCGTCGGCGGCACCTGGTCGAACAGAAAGTCGACGTAGGCCTGCATCTGGCGGCGGTCCACAGAGGGGATGCTGCTCCAGCGCGGCAGGCCGCCGAGGTTGCGCAGGTTGGGCGCTTCGTCGAACTGCGACATGACCTCGGCCCACGCCAGGCGGATCGCCGGCAGCACGCCCGAGAACTCGGCATGCAGGCAGGCGCACACGCCGGCGATGCGCTCGAACAACTCGCTGGCGCGGCGCGCCACCTCGCCCTTGCCGTGGTCGCCGTCGATGATGTCGCCCAGCGAAATCACGGCCTGCGCCTCGCGTTGAACCGTCTGCCACGAGTGGGCCGAGAGGCGCTGGATGTCCAGCCGCTGCACGGCCTGCGCGCGCACGGCAATGGCCTGCGTGTGGCGCACCAGCATCTGGCCGATGTGCACACCGAGCGGGCCCGCTGCCGTGTTGACGGTGGGCATCACCCGCTGCGTGATGACGGTGCTGCGCCATTGCGCGCTCTGCAGCGTGCGCAGGAGCAGTTCGGGCCGGTCGATCATCTGCAGGATGGCTGGCGCACCCACGAAGTGCGCTGACGGTGCTTCGCGCAACACCTTGAGCATGTCGTCCAGCTCGTCGGGCACGTCGCCGTGCTCGCGCAAACAGGCCGGCACGGGCGCTTCCAGCAGGCCGGGGTCGAGCACACGGCGCGGGGTGGCGAGCAGGTTGCTGGTCTCGCGCGGGCGCACGAAGGCGAGGTACTGCACCTCTTCGGCCAGCACACGCGTGCGGCGCGCGTTCACCGCGTCCACGCGGGCCTTTTCTTCTTCGAGCAAAGCGCGCGCCACACCCACGTCGTGCCGCGCTTCGGCCAGGCGGTCGTCGGCCTGGCGCAGGCGCATCTCGGCCGAGCGGATGTGGCCTTGCAGGGCGGTCAGGGCCTGCTCGCAGCGCGTGAGTGCGCTGCGGTAAGCGGCCAGCCGGCCTTCCAGATCGCGCAGGATGGCGATGGTGTTTTCAGACAGCGCGACGGTCTGGGTGAAGAGCAGCGCTTCGTCGGGCTCGGCCGGTTCGGATGCACCGTCGCCCGCCGGTTTTTCATGGGGCGGCGGCAACAACAGCTTGGCTCTGAGGGCCGCCCGGCTGGCCTCTGGCCGGTCCAGAAAGTCGTCCAGCGCGCGCTCCGCAGCGGCACCTTCCAGAAAAGGGTCCTGGGCCAGACCCCGGACCTTGAACCCCTTCAACATCGAGGGTGTGGTGCCGCCGTCCTCCGCCGTGAATGTCTCCAGCAGTTTCAGCAGTTCCAGCACGGTGCGCTGGCGGTTGGCCAGCGCGAAGTCGCGCGCTTCGGTGGAAGGCGGTTGTTTGAGCCGGTCGGCCACGGCCACCGTGCGCACCGGTGAGAGGCCCACCACCGGGTTGGCGTAGACGATGTTGATGGGCGCGCTCGGCGCCTTGAACAGCGTCATCTGGCTCTTCTGCTGCACCAGTTGCACGTTGCTCACCGTGGCAACGACGTTCATCGATGCGAATGCCGCTGACGGCGTGACCGAGCGTGCCACCACCGCTGGAGCCTGTGCCGGTGCCGGGGTCTGCAGCTTCGTGAGCACGGGCTGTTTGATGCGCCCGATGAACGCCTTGATCTGCGTCTGCACGTTGACCGCGCTGTCGGACTTGGCGATGGCCGCCAGCGCTGGCGACGTGGACAGGCGCGCCGCATCCGACGTGGTCATCATCATCTGGCGGATGCGGTGCAGGTCCACCTGCATGTGGGTGAAACCGAAGTCGGTGATGTCGTCCGCCCGGTCGATGCGCGCGCGCAGAAAGGCCATGAAACCTTCGAGTCCACGCAAGGGCAATTGCGCCTGTTCACGGTCCGACAAGGCGGTGATCACCGGGTCGGCCATCAGGCCAGCCACAGCGCTGGCCTGCCCCACGCGGGCCGCGGGTGTGGGCTCGACCATCTCCAGCGGCGTCAGCCAGTTCCAGTTGCCCACCAGGGTGGCACCGGCGGGCGCCGTGCCCGAGAACCAGACCGTCTCGTTGCGTATGCCGGGTGGGCTCGTGGTGGCCTGGGCGATCTTGCCGCAGCCACCGAAGGCCGCGCAGCCGTCGAACAGGGTGAATGCGATGCCATTGACGGCGCGCGTGCCGATGTCGAGTTCGCTGGCGGGCACCTCCAGGCGCACCCACTCACCGAGCCGGGGCAAGGCGCCCCTGGGCCGCCGACCCGAACTGTTGTGGTCGCCCCAGGCAATGAGGTTTTCGCCCCAGTAGGCGCGACGCCCATCGGTGTTCCAGTTGGCCCCCACCTTCCACTGGATCATGAGTTCGCGCGGCGGCCGGGTGGCATCCAGGTAGACCCACACAAACAGGTTGTCGGTGGACCCGATGGCGCCCAGCGTGGCGGTGGCGCCATCCAGGTAGTGCTGGTGGATGCCGGGCTGCGCGGCTTCCACATGGCCGCCGCCGGCGGGCACCAGCGCGGGCTGCGTGGGCTGCAGACCGTCGTTCGCTTCGAACGGTGCCCACAGGTCGTTGTGCGAGAGCAGCAGCCAGGGCTCGTTGCCGTCCTGCCGCGCGCCCGTGGGCAGCACGTGGCCGAACCAGGGGCGCTCGCCGCCCGCGGGTGAATGCGCGCCCGTGGCGCCGAACGCGGCGCGGCCATCGAACAGGTCGAACGACACGCCGTTGACCGCCACGTTGGCCACGCCCACCTGGCTGCTCGGCACCTCCAGGCGCACCCAGCGACCCGCGGGCGGCAGCGGGCCCCCATGGAAATGCCCCGCCACCTGGAACGGGTGTGCGCCCGTGGCCGGGCGGCCCCAGGTCAGGAGCGGCTCGCCCCAGTACGCGCGGTGCGCCCAGCCCGTGGCGTCGCGCCACTGCAGCATCAGGCAACGCGGCGGGTTGTCCGGGTCCAGGCAAACCCAGGCGAACAGCGCTTCGGTGTCGGTGGCGGTGAAGGGTTGCAGCGCGCCGTCAAACAGGTGGGCGTGTGCGCCGGGCTGCAGCGTGCTCACGTGCCCGCCGCCGGGCGGGGGTGGCCCCCACGGCGCCAGCCCTTCTTCGTCCAGCGCCAGCGGGTCGTCACCGAACTCGGGCACCTCCTGCGGCCGACCGGTGAGTGCGCGCACCAGATGGGCCTGCTCGTGGCGCAGGCCTTGCCGCCCGCCCAGTTCGCGCGCACGGCGCTCGCTGAACTCCTTCAAGGCCTCGGCAAAGGCCGGGTCGGGCACTTCGGGATGCAGCAGCCTGGGCTCCCACGAGGCCTGTGTCACCGGCACCAGCAGGCGCAGCCGCTCGGGCGCCGACAGGTCGAAGCTGGCCAGCGGAGCGGCTTCGCGCATCGCCAGGTCGAGCTGTTCGATCGGCACCGGCACCGCGTCCAGTTCGAACCCCGGCGGAAAAAACGGGCTGCTGAGCTGCTGCTGCGTGAGCACCGTGGAGAGGTCCAGCGCGCTCTTGGGCATGAGCCCACACGGCGGCAGGCGCAGGTAGGGATCGGCCAGCACACTGGGCGCGGGCAGCGGCTCGGGCGTCTCGGCCATCTGCTGCGCAAACTGTTCGATGCGGGCCTGCCACAGCGCGGGCAGGCGGCTGTTGGCGCCCAACGCCCCGGCCGCCAAAGCGCCCGTCAACCGCTGCAGGCGCGCTTCTTTCGCCCGCCCTCCCTGGCGCACCACCGAAGCGCGGTCCACCCACTGCACGGTACCGGTCTCGCTCAGGCCCACCAGCGCCAGCGGCACGCCCCAGTCTTCCCATGGGAGCGATTCGCCATGTCGCAGCGCGGCCTCGGCGTCGAACACCGTGTGGGCCAGCGCATTGCGCAAACGCAGGGTGGTCAGGGGCAGCGCACGCCATTCCACCGGCCAGGGGTACCAGAGCAGGCGCGCGCCGTCGTGCATGCGCCAGTCTTCGAACGCGGCCACCGGGCTGTCGGCGTTGCCTTCTTCACCGCAAGGGCAGCGGTCGCACGGGTCATTGGGGTCGAACTCGGCGGTGTCCACCAGCACCGGCTGCAACACCAGCACACCCACGCGCGGCCAGCGGCTGCCCGCGCTCGAGCGCAGGTCGACCAGGGTGATGCCGTCGCGCACCTCGCGCGGATTCACCCGTCCCACGCCATCGGGCTCGGTTGCCTCCCCTGCCCCCCCGGCCTGGACCTGCAGCCAGGCCGGCGGTGCCACCACCGGCAGGTCGTCGAGCCGGCATTCGGTGCGGCGCACCAGCACCACGTCTTCACCGCTCACCGCCAGACCCTGGCCGGGTTCGATGAGCAGGCGCGCACCGCCCGAGCCCGGCAGGGCAAACACCTCCAGTCCACGCACCACCCCCGCGGTCAGCGAGCGGGCGCGGTGCTGCAGGTGTCCGGCCTGCCAGGACTGGCGACCTTGCAGCGTCGCGTCGGTGAGCGTGCGTCCGGCGAACAGGTTGGGCCGGCGCCGCCAGTCGGTCGCGGCCCGGCTCGCGTCTTCCGGCGACAGGGCCACCACGCGCTCGCCCGGCAGCGGTTGGTCAATGCGTTCGATGCTCACGGCGGGTCTCCCGGGTGAAGGTGGCAGGCTCAGGACTGCTGGCGCGGCGGCGACTTTTTCGCCGCTGTGCGAGGGGCAGCGACACTGCGCGTCGGGCGCGTGATGCGGTCGGTCTTGGGCCGCCATTCGTCCACCGACTTCACCAACTCGCGCAAGGTGTCGGCGTCCAGCGGCCGGCGCAGTTCGGTTTGCAGGTACTTGTTGAGCACGTCGCTGGCGATCGGCTCCAGCAGGCTCTTGGCCACCTCCGTCACCAGCGCCGGGTCCTTGAGCGCGCCCTCGCGCTGCACGTGTTCCAGCAGCAGGCCAAGCGCCGCAGCGCTCAGCACCGGCGAGGCCTCGTAGCGCTTGCTCGCGAGCAGGCCAAGCGCCACGTCCATCGCCTTGGCCGAACTGTTCTTCTCCACCTCCATCCAGGGCTCGATGAGTCCCAGGCTGTCCATGCGTTTCATGACCCCCTCTCCCTGTGCACCTGGGTCCACAGGCTGCACATTCCATTCGGCGTTGCTGGCGATGCGCAGCAGTTCCTCCGCCGGGATCGGCGTCTTGCTTTCGCGCTGGATCAACGCCCACAGTGCCTCGTTCTTCTCAGGTTCGCCCAGCACGGCGGCCACACCCAGCACCTGCGTTTTGTCGAGCGAGGCTTTGCCGGTGAGTTGTTGGGTGGTGGCGATGGCATCGGTGAGCAGGCCAAGTGCGGCCGCGGTGAGCACCGGCGACTCCAGGTAGCGTTTGCCTGCGAGCAGACCGATGACGGTGCTCGCGGCCGCCGGCGTGGCGACCTTCAGCACCGCGTCGTAACGCGGCGTGAGCCCGAGTTTGGTGATGCGGGTGTTGAGGTTGAGTTCGATCACGCGTTCGTCGTTGCCGGCGATCTCGCGGTAGCTGCCGGCGAGGTCGTCGCGGTAGGCCAGGTGGCGCCGGCGCACGAACCACAGGTTGTTCAGCCGCGCCAGGCGCTGCCACTCGGCATCGGCCGGGCCCAGCGCCTTGCTCAGCAAGGCCTCGCGCGGCAGCCGCAGCTTCTGCAGGATTTCAAACGGCCGGCGCTGCGCGATCAGGTTGGGCGCGGCGGGCTTGACCACGCGCTGTGCCAGCGTGGCGCCCTGCCCCACCCGCGCGGCCACCGCGCGCCACTCCACGCGCGGCACCGGCGCCAGGATCATCACGGCGGTGGAGTCCAGCGATTCCGTGGACGCGGTGAGGTCGATCGGTTGCAACGCCAGCGCTTCTTCGATCAGCGCGGGCAGTTCATCCTCCGGGATGATGGTGAAGTCCACGTCGACCTCGGCCGGAAAGTAGTTCTGGGTGAAGTCCTCCGCGTTGATCACGCCCGCCGGCAAAGGGCCGGCTGGCGGCAGCGCGGGAAAGTGCGTGATGGCCGGAAAGCCGCGTGTGCTGCCGGGCGGTGCCACATCGGCCAGGTGCGCCTGGTGCTGCATGAGGTGCGCCAGCCGCAAACCGCGCGGCGCAAACCCCAGGCCCGGCAAATCGCCCCGGTCGGCACCGAGTTCGCGCCGCACCATGGCTTCGTCGATCCACACCACGGTGTTGTTCTGCAGCGCGATCATGGCCAGCGGCAGCACGTTGGCCGACACCCCCGCCGCGCTGCCCTGGGTGAAGATGGCGCGCGCGGCGCGGCCTCGCCGCGCGTCCAGCGCATCGGCACCACCGTCGTCCTGCCAGGGCACCAGCACCACCGCGGTGGCCTCGATCACGTCACCGTCTTCCACCGTGCGCTGGCCGGTGATCGAGGTCGGGTAAGCGCCGATCGGGTTGGCGGTGAACTCCACCGGCCGCAGCGCCAGCACGAACAGACCGGTGCGGCTGCGCAGCGGCGGCTGCGGCAGGCGCGACAGACCGAAGCGCGCCGACAGCTGTTCGGCCACCGGCAGGTTGGCCAGCTGCACGTCGATGTTGCGCGGCAACAGCACGAGTTCGCCCGAGGGCGTCACACCGTGCCCGCTGGAGACCACCAGCGTCTGGGGCTGGCC
>NZ_JAOASO010000150.1 GCF_030158645.1 Hydrogenophaga sp.
ACCAGCACCGGGTCCTGGCGCACGAGCCGCTCCAGGCGTTCGAGCGAGCAGTCGTCGTTGATGGCCTGCAGGATCTGGCGGATCACGCGCGGGTCGCACGAGATGGGCTGGTGGCGGTGCGCGAGCAACACATCGGCGTCGGGCCAGCCGAGCAGGCCCCAGGCGCCGTCATCGTCCAGCAGGTGGCGGGCCAAGGTCTGGGTCTGCACCCCCTCGAACAGCTGGCCGGGTGGCAGAGCCTGGCGGCGCTGGTGCAGACCGGGGGTGTTCAGGTCTTGGAGGATCTCACTGGCCTCGTGCGGGCTCAGCCGCAGCACGTTGCGCACATCCAGGTCGGGTGACTGGCCTTGGCGCAGCGCCTGCAGATCGGTGCGGCGGATGAGGCGGTGCCCGCGCCGGTGGGCGACGGACAAGGTGGCCACGGTTTCGCGGGTCTCGAACAACGCGGCGGGCACTTCCAGCCAGGCGTTGTGCACCGGCTCGCAGGACAGCGCCTGCTGCAACAGGCGGGGCGAGTCCACCGAAATGATGAGCACCGGCGCGCTCTCGGGCCAGTCGTCGCCCAGCGCCTGCATGAGGTGGACAGCGTCGACCGCCGCTGCGTGGATGGGGTGCACGCTCAGCCGCACCGCGGCCAGCTGGCGTTCGCGGTTCCACACCGGCTCGTAGCCGAGTGCGAGGCTGTCCAGGACGGTGTGACTCAACATGCTGAAGACGCGTCCATCAGATCACCTGGAACAAGGAGAGGCGCTGCACCTGTGCATACGACTTGAGCGCCGCCTCCAGCCCGAGCTGCTGGGTCTGGAAGTCGGAGATGCCTTGCACCAGGTCCAGATCTTCCAGGCGGGATTTTTCGGCCTTGAGGTCGACGCCACGGTCTTCCAGCAGGGTATCGAGCGAGTCGCCCCGGTTGAGCCATTCGCCCGCACGACCGCGCGCGAGCAGCACCCGGTCGTGACCGGCGTCGAGCTCGGTCATGGTGCGCGCGAGGGTCTGCGTGCGCACCGCGCCGCTGTTGGCGCTGGTGTCGCGCAGTGCGTTCACCGCGTCCTGCACCACGCTGAAGATGTCGGTTTTCCCGGCGGGCGCGATGTCGATCTGGTCACCGCCGGCGGGCTGACCGTTGAGCTGCAGCGACTGGCCATCGAATTCGATCGTCATGCCGCTGGCGTAGGGCACGCCGACGTGTCCGGCCACCGGGGTGCTGGTGGTGGTGTTGGTCACGGTGTACTGCAGGGTGCCGGCCACGTCGGCGAACGTGATGCTGTAGTTGGCGCCGGTGAGCGCGGCCTGGTCGGTGACTTCGCCCAGGCCGGTGCTCACGCTGCCGGTGTTGGTCGCGCCCAGGCTCATCGCGAAGCTGCCGTTGCCCTGCGGCACGCGCATCCAGATGGCGTTGCCGTCGAGCGTCTGCGGCAGCGACGTGCTGCCGGCCGCGGCTTGGCCGCGCTGGCCGTTGAACTGAACGCCATTGCCACCTGGACCGTAAAGGTCCACGAACGGCGTGGCCGCGCCGCCCAGCCCGCCGAAGAGGGTGCGCCCGGCGTTGTCCTTGAGGTTGGCCACGCCGATCAGTTGTTCGCGAAGCCCTTCGAGCTGGCGCGCGATGTCTTCGCGCTCGCTCGGTCCGAAGGTGGCGTTGCCCGCGCTGACCAGCAGGTCGCGCACTTTCTGGATGAGTTCACCCGACTCGGCCAGGCCGCTCTCGGCCTGCTGCAGGCTGCTGCGCGATGTCTCGAGCGAGCGCAGATCGGCCTGCGTGCGCGAGAGCCGGTTTTGCGCGGTTTCGGCCAGCGTGGCCGCCACCGGGTCGTCGCTGGGTTTCTGCACCCGCTTGCCGGTGGCAATCTTTTCTTGCTGGGCCGCCAGCTCGGCCTGGCGCCGGGCGAGCAGGCTGACGGTGTTGTCGTAGCTGTTGGCGGTGGAAACGCGCATGGTGTGTTCCTCTGGGGACCTATCGGCCCACGGTCTGCAGCAGGCTGTCGAAGGTGCTTTGTGCGATCTGCAGGAACTTGGCCGAAGCCTGGTAGGCCTGCTGGAATTGCAGCAGGCGCGCGGCTTCTTCGTCCAGGTTCACACCCGAGACGTTGGTGCGCGCGGTCTCGGCCGTGGTGGCGATTTGCGACGAGAACTCGGTGGCAAACTGCGCGCCCTGCACGCGGGTGCCCACATCGGAGAACAGGCTCACATAGCCGTCGGCCAAGGCCACGCCCTCGAAGGTGGGGCGGTCGCGCAGGGCCAGCACGGCGCTGGCGTTGCCGGCGTTCTGTGTCGTCGAACCGGCGGGTGCGGGGTCGATGACGAAGGTGTCGCCGGCGGTGGGGCTGCCGCGCAGGGTGAGGTTCCAGCCGTTGAGCGCGATGGGCTCACCGGGCTTGAAGTTGTAGCTCGGGGGTGGGCCGGCGTTGTCGGGCAGGGCGTTGGCGGGGTCCTGCACACCGGTCACGGTGAACGTGCCGTCGGCCTGGAACACCAGGCTGATGGGCTCGTCGAGCTGGGGCGAGTCGGACACCGCGTAGAGGCTCTCCACACTCAGTCCGCCCCCGTTGTCCAGGTCTGGCGTCACCCTCACGGGGCTGGCCGCGGCCAGGCGATCGGGTGAGCCGATGGCCATCTGCAGGTTGCGCGCGGCGGCCTCGAAGGGCCGCACCAGGATGCGGTCGCCTGCGTTGGCGGTGCCGGCGTCGATGTTGAACCGCAGGCCGTCCTTCTCGAACGCCGTGGCGGGCAGGGAGAACGTGGTGCTGTCGCCGTCGGACAACCGCACGATGCTCACATCGGTGCCGCTGAAACGCAGCTCGTAGTCCGACGCCATCAACGCAGCGGGGTCGCTCACGGTGGCGCTCACGATGGCATCGCCGGTGTCGGTGGGACTCCCCATGCCCACGGCCGCCGCCGGTGGAATGAAAAAGTCCTGACCGGGGTTGCCTTGCAGGTCGATGCCCAGTGCGTGCTGGTTGTTGACCGTGGTGGCCGACGCCAGCGCCATGCGACCCAGCAGGTTCTGCACCGCCGCCAGGTCCTTGTTGAGAAAATTCATCAGGCCCGAGAGCTCACCGCCCCCCAGCGTGTTGTCGGCCAGCGGGGTCGACACGCTGCCTTGCACAAACGCCAGCGCGATGCGCGAGTTGTCGGTGGCATCGCGCGTCACGGCGAGCTGGCTGGCGCGCTGGCCCAGCAGCAAGGGCTGGCTGCCCGCCACGAAAACGCTCACCGAGCCGTCCTTGTCGAAGACGGCGCTGGTCTGGATGTGCTGGTTGAGCTCGCCCAGCAGCTGGTCGCGCTGGTCGAACAGGTCGTTGGGCGTGTGGGTTCCGCCGGCGGACTCCACGATCCGCTGGTTCACCTTGGCGAGGTCTTGCGCCAGGCCATTGATCACATTGACCGAGCCTTCCACCTGCTGCTGCGTGCTGCGCGAGAGCGCATCCAGCTGGCCGGCGGTGTTGCGCAGGCGGCTGGCGAATTCTTCGCCCTTGGCGATCACCACCACGCGGGCGGTGAGGTTGTTGGGGGCGGAGGCCACGTCGGCCCAGGCGTTGAGGGTGTCGTTGAGTGCCGAGCCGAGGCCACCCGCACCGAGCGGGAACGCGCTCTCCAGTGCCTGCAGGCGCGAATAGCGCACCGCATCGGCGGCAGCCACCGCACCGGTGAGCTGCGCTTCGCGCGTGAGGTAGGCGTTGTGGGACCGCTCCACCGTGGCCATGTCCACGCCCTTGCCGATGTAGCCGTTGCCGAAGGCCTGCGCACCCGCGGTGGTGAGCTGCACGTTCTGGCGCGAGTAGCCCGCCGTGTTGGCGTTGGCGATGTTGTGGCCAATGACCTGCAGGGCCGCGAGGTTGGTGGTGAGGGCGCGAGCGCCGATGTTCAGAGCAGACATGGAAAGGTGGTCCTCAGCCCTGAGCTCTCTGGAGGCTCAGCGTGGTGTTGATCGCGCGGCTGAGCTTGGCGGCGTATTGGGGGTCGGTGGCATAGCCGGCTTTTTGCAGGCCGGCCGCAAAGCCCTGCACCGAGCCGATCTGGTCCATCACCTGGTCGTAGCGTGGGCTGTTGCCGATGAGCTTGGCGTAGTCGCGGAACGAGTCGGCGTACGAGTCGTAAGCGCGGAACTTCGCGGTCACTTTGCGCGGCTCGCCATTGATGTACTCGGTGGTCGTGATCTCGGCGACCTTGCCCTTCCAGCCGCCGGTGGCCTTGATGCCGAAGAGGTTGTGCGACGGCGTGCCGTCGGCGTGGCGGATCTCGCTCCGGCCCCAGCCGGTTTCGTGGCCGGCCTGGCCGATCATGTAGCTGGCCGGGATCCCCGACTCGCGCGCCACCACCGCGGCGGCCTCGCTGTGCTGGTCCACAAACCCGGCCTGGCGCTGGCCTGCGCCGGCGCGGCCCACGGTGCTGGCACCGCCGGTGGCGGGCAAGGCGTTGGCAGCGCCGGTGGCGGCGTTGTTCTGCATCTGCTTGCCGAGCTGACGCTCGATGGCTTCGGACAGGCCGCCGGGAAGACCCGAGAGCTGCACCGCAAACTGCTGGTCCAGCAGGTCCGTGCCGAGATCGGCGCCCTCGCCTTCCATCAGGCCCGACTTCTGCGTGGCCTCGCGCATGCTCTTGATGAGCTCGCGCATGAAGAGCGATTCAAACTGTTTCGCAGCCTCTTTGAGCGCGGCCTTCTCGTTGCCCTTGCCCGCGCCATACCGCAGCGCGTTGAGCGCTGTGGGGTCGGCCGCGAGGCCGCTGGTCGACAGGGGGTTGGTCGGGTTCACGTCAGATCACCTCGAGCTCGGCGTTCATCGCGCCCGATGCCTTGATGGCTTGCAGGATCGCCAGCAGGTCTTGCGGCGTGGCACCCAGCGAGTTGAGGGCGCGCACCACATCGGCGAGTTGCGGCGCGGTGTCGAGCTTGATGAGCGAGCCCTTGTCCTGGCTGATCTGGATGTTGGCCTGCTCGGCCACCACGGTCTGGCCACCGGTGGACAAGGCGTTGGGCTGGCTGATCACCGGCGTGGAGCTGATGCTCACCGACAGGTTGCCGTGCGAGACGGCGCACGCGCCCAGGCTCACGGCCTGGTTCATCACGATGGAGCCGGTGCGCGAATTGATGATGACGCGGGCCATGGGAATGGCGGCGTCCAGCCGGATCTCTTCGACCTTGGCCAGGAACCCCACACGGGCGCCCGGATCGGCCGGCGCGCGCAGGCGCACCACCCGGCCGTCGACCGCGCTGGCCACACCCGCGCCCATGACGCGGTTGATCGCATCGGTCACGCGGCTGGCGGTCTGGAAGTCGCTCGAATTCAAACCCAGGTCGATGGTCTCGCCCAGCGCAAACGGGCTGGCCACCGCGCGCTCCACCTGCGCGCCACCGGGCACACGGCCCGCGCTCAGGTGGTTGATCTGCACCTTGCTGCCACCGGCCGACGCGCCGGCGCCACCCACCAGCAGGTTGCCCTGGGCGAGTGCGTAGATTTCACCGTCGGCGCCCTTGAGCGGCGTGGTGATCAGCGTGCCGCCGCGCAGCGACTTCGCGTTGCCGACGGAAGACACGGTCACGTCGATCATCTGACCGGGCTGGGCAAAAGCGGGCAGCTGCGCGGTGACCAGCACGGCCGCCACGTTTTTGAGCTGCATGTTGGCGCCCGGCGGCATCGAAAGGCCGAGCTGCTGCAGGTAGTTGTTGAGGCTCTGCGCGGTGTAGGGCATCTGCGTGGTCTGGTCGCCCGTGCCGTCCAGGCCCACCACCAGGCCGTAGCCGGTCAGCTGGTTGCTGCGCACGCCCTGCACCGCCGCGATTTCCTTGATGCGGATCGACTGGGCGGCAGCGGGCCAGGCCATGGTGAGTGACACCAGCGCCATGGTCAGCAAACGCAAAGGGGAGAAAGATGACTTCACCGCAGATTCCTCAGTGGGCAGAACGAGACCCATTGTGGGCTTGGGTCAGAACGGGATAACGCTCAAAAAGAACCGTGCCAACCAGCCAATTGCCATCGCTTCGCCCTGCGCCCCGCGCCCACGCGACTCCACGCGCACATTGGCCATCTGGGTCGAGGCCACGGTGTTGCCGGGTTTGATCTGCTTGGGGTCCACGGTGCCGGAGAAGCGCAGCACATCGACGTTCTGGTTCACGCCGATCTGTTTCTCGCCCACCACCACGAGGTGGCCGTTGGGAAGCACCTCTTGCACGGTGGTGGTGATCGAGCCGGAGAAGGTGTTGTTGTTCAGGTTCTTGCCGTCACCCGAAAAACTGTTCTCCGACTGCGCGCCCAGCGTGAGCTTGTCCAGCAGCGGCGCCTTCAGGAAAGGGAAACCCGAGACACCGGCGGAGATGTCCGCGCTGCGGTCGATCGAGGCCGAGGAGGTCTGGCTCGCGTTCAGTCGCTCGGTGATCTGCACGGTCAGGGTGTCGCCAGGCAGGCGCGCGCGTGGGTCTTCAAACGCGGGGCGGTAGCTGGCGGCCTGGAACAGGCTGCCGCTGGGCACCGCGTTGACGGGCGCGGGCTGCGCGTAGCGCACCGGCTGCACCGGCTGCAGATCGACCTTGGAGCTCATGGTTTCGCAGCCGGTGGCGAGCACGGCCAGGGTCAGCGCAATGGCGAGACGGAACATGGGGATTTCTCCGATGACGATCACAGCTGGCTCAGGCGTTGCAGCATCTGGTCCGACGTTTGAATGGCCTTGGAATTCATCTCGTAGGCGCGCTGGGTCTGGATCATGGTCACCAGTTCCTGCACCACGTTGACGTTGGAGGTCTCGACCATGCCCTGCATCACCGAGCCCAGGCCGGCCGAGCCGGGCGCGCCGGTGATGGGGTTGCCCGAAGCGAGGCTTTCGGCGAACAGGTTCTGGCCCAGCGGCTCCAGGCCGGCCGAGTTGATGAAGTTGGCGAGCTCGATGTTGCCCACCTGCTGCGGCACCGGGTTGCCCGGCAGCTTGGCGGTGACCACACCGTCGCTGGAGACCGTGATGCTCTGCGACTCGGCCGGCAGCGTGATGCCGGCGGTGAGCGGGTAACCGCTGGAGGTGACCATGCGGCCCTGCGCGTCGAGCTGGAAGCTGCCGTCGCGGGTGTAGCCGGTGGTGCCGTCGGGCATCTGCACCTGAAAGAAACCACCACCGTTGACGGCCAGATCCAGCGCATTGCCCGACTGCTGCAGGCTGCCCTGCGTGAAGTTGCGCGACGTGGCCACGGTGCGCACACCCAGGCCCACCTGCAGGCCGGTGGGCAGCTCGGCCTGCTCGGCGGTGTTGGCCCCCACCTGGCGCAGGTTCTGGTACATCAGGTCTTCAAACACCGCCGTCGCGCGCTTGAAGCCGTTGGTGGACACGTTGGCCAGGTTGTTCGAAATCACGTCCAGCTGCGTCTGTTGCGCCTGCATGCCGGTCTTGGAAATCATCAGCGAATTGATCATGGTGTGCTCCGCAAAGGAAAGTGGGTCAGCCGTTCATGCTGAGGAGTTGGCTGGCGGTCTTGTCGTTGGTTTCGCCGTTCTGCAGCATGCGCATCTGCACCTCGAACTGGCGCGCCACGGCGATCATTCCGACCATGGCCTCCATGGGGTTCACGTTGGAGCCTTCGAGCGCGCCGTCCTGCAGCCGGGCCACGTCGTTGGCGGGCAGCGGATCGCCTTGCGGTCCACGAAACAGCCCGTCTTCGCCACGCTTCAGCGGGTTGTCCGCATCGGGCTGCACCAGCTTGAGCTTGCCCACCTGTTGCGACGGTTCGTTGCCCACGCGGGTGCTCACGGTCCCGTCGGCGGCGATGTCCACGCGTGCGTTGGCCGGCACCACGATCGGGCCACCGTCACCCAGCATCGGCAGACCCTGGCTGTTGACCAGCGTGCCGTCCTGGTTGACTTCAAGCGCGCCGGCGCGGGTGTAGGCCTCGGTGCCGTCCAGCCCCTGCACCGCGAAGTAAGCGTTGCCGCGGGCGGCCACGTCCAGGTTGCGGCCGGTGGAGGTGATGGCGCCCGGCAGGTCGGAGTGGCCCGCGGTGGCTTCCAGTGCAAACACACGGGTGCTGGCACCGTCGCCGCGCACCGGCACCGCGCGAAAGGTGGAGAGTTCGGCGCGAAAGCCCGGCGTGGACACGTTGGCCAGGTTGTTGGCCAGCACCGACTGGCGGTGCTGTGCGGCACTGGCGCCGGTCATCGCGGTGTAGATCATGCGGTCCATGCGGGACTCCTGGGTTCAGGTCAGACGCTGGCTCAGCGCATGTTGAGCAGCGTGCTGAGCACCTGGTCTTGCGTCTTGATGGTCTGGGCGTTGGCCTGGTAGGCGCGCTGTGCGGTCATCATGTTCACCAGTTCCGCGGTGAGGTCGACGTTGGAGTCTTCCAGCGCGCCGGCGCGCAGCACACCGAAGTTGCCCGCACCCGGCTCACCGCGCAACGGGTCGCCCGAGGCGAAGGTGGACTGCCAGATGCCGTTGCTGCCGGGCGCCAGACCCTGCGCATTGCGGAAGTTCACCAGCGCAATCTGGCCAGCGGCGCGCGATTCGCCGTTGGAATAGCGGCCGGTCACGACGCCGTTTTCGTCGATCTTCAGGCTGGTGAGTTCGCCCGGACGGTAGCCGTCCTGGTCGAGGTTGGTCACCGCAAACGAGGTGCCGAACTGGGTCACATCGGTGAGGTCCAGCGTGGCGCTGAACGCGCCGTTGGCCGAGGTCAGCGCCACGGTGGGCGTTGGTGTGATGGAGGCCGGATCGAGGGTGCCGTCGCCGTTGAAGTTGAGCGTGAAGGACGGGCTGGCGGTGGTGGGTGCGGTGCCATCGCCGCTGGTGTAGACCGTCCAGGTGTTGGGGGCCGTCTTGCGGAAGGCCATGGCCACCGGCACTTCAACCCCCTGCGCGTCGAACGCCACCAGCGAGGTGCCGTAGGTCGCCAGCGGCGTGGGCGGCGTGACAGCGTTCCACACCTCGGCGCGCGTGTCGAGGTTGAACTCGGCGGTGATGGCGGTGGTCTGCTGGGCCGGGATCGGACCGCCCGTGGGCAGGGACAGCGGTTGCGTGTCGAAACTCAGGCGATTGCCGTCGGCGTCGGTGGGGTAACCCATGAGGTTGCTGCCGTCGTTGGTGACGACGTTGCCTTCCCGGTCGAGCTTGAACATGCCGGCGCGGGTGTAGGCGGCCGATCCGTTGGGCTGGGTCAGTTCGAAGAAGCCGTTGCCGTTGATGGCGACATCGAGCTCGTTGCCGGTGACGCTGATGTTGCCCTGCGTGAAGCTTTGCGCCACCGCAGCCACCGCCACGCCGATGCCGGTGGCGGTACCGCCCGAAGCGTTGACCGAGCTGGCGTAGATCTCGGCGAACTCGGCACGCGAGCTCTTCATGCCCACGGTGTTGGAGTTGGCGATGTTGTGGCCGATGACGTCGAGGTTGCGGCTGGCGGCGTTGAGGCCGGAGAGTCCTTGCTGGAATGCCATGGTGGTGTCCTTGAGAGTGGGCTGTGCGGGTTACAGGAAGGTGGAGACCTGGTCGTAGCCCAGGGTGCTGCCGTCCTGCAGTTGCAGGTTCATGGTCCCGTTGGCGAAGCCCACGGAAGTCACGGTCTGGCAGGTGTAGGTGGTGGCCTTGACGGGTTGGCCACCTTCTGACGCTTTCACGCGGAAGCCGGCCACCTGGTTCGGGTCGATGCCGCTGCCGTCCCAGTTGAACGAGTGCTGGCCGGCGGTGAGCGCGCCGAAATCGAGTGTGTCGATCACCTGGCCGTTCTTGCCCATCACCTCCACCGCGACCTGGCTGGCGCTGGCTTGCAGGCGCATCGCGCCTTTGCCGATGCTGCCGTCAAAGCCGAACTTGCTGCCCTCGACCAGCGCCTCGCGCCCGATCAACGAGGTGCCCTGCAGCGACTGCATGGAGCCGAACTGCGCCGCCATGCCTTTGAGTGTGGCGTTGAGTTCCTGGATGCCGCTGACCGTGTTGATCTGCGCCATCTGGGTCGTCATCTGCGCGTTGTCCATCGGGTTCAGCGGGTCCTGGTTGTTGAGCTGCGCCACGAGCAGCTTGAGGAACCGGTCCTGCGAGGCCGCCGGGTCCATGTTGTTCTGTGCCGAGGTGCCGGTGGTGCTGCCCACGGTGTTGCCGAGGCTGGAGGTATCGATGGGGGTGATGAACATGGGTCAGGTCCTGTGAAAAGGGATGCGTGCAGAGCTCACTGGCCCATCTGCAGGGTCTTGAGCAGCAGCGACTTGGCCGTGTTCATGACCTCGACGTTGTTCTGGTAGGAGCGGGAGGCCGAGATCATGTTGACCATCTCCTCCACCGGGTTCACGTTGGAGTGGTTCACATAACCTTCGGCGTCGGCGCTGGGATGCGTGGGGTTATGTACACGCCGACCGGGCTCCTGGCTCTCGGTGATGTCTTTCACTTTCACGCCCGCGTTGCCCGAGCCGCCCATGGGCAGGGTCTGGAACTGGATGTGGCGCGCCTTGTAGGTCTGGCCGTCGGGGCCGGCCACGGCGTCTGCGTTGGCCAGGTTGCTGGCCACCACGTTGAGGCGCTGCGACTGCGCGCTGACCGCACTGCCCGAGACGTTGAAGATGGAAAACATCGACATGGCTGTGTCCTTTCAACTCACTGGCCTTGAATGGCACTGAGCATGGTCTTGACGTGGGAGTTGATGAAGCGCAGCGTGGACTCGTAGCGCACGCTGTTGTCCACGAAGCTGGCGCGTTCGCGGTCGAGGTCGACCGAGTTGCCGTCCTGGCTGGGCTGGGTCTGCACCGTGTAGGCCAGCCGGGGGTCTTGTGCGCTGGTGGTGCCGAGCACCATGTGGCCAGCGCTGGTGAGGCTCACATCGGCGCGCGCGGCGCCGCCCGAGACGTTCTTGAGCGCGGCGGCGAAGTCAAAGTCCCGCGCCACATACCCGGGGGTGTCGGCGTTGGCGATGTTGCTGGCAATGACCTGCTGGCGTTGCGAGCGCAGCAGCAGGGCGTTGGCATGGAAGTCCAGCCGGGCGGTCATCTGTTCAAGCATGTTCACCTCAGGGCACGGGTTGCGGGGCGGGTGACCGGCCTTCCTCAGAGGGCGCGGACACCGGGGCGTTGGACGAATTATGGAAATCTTGAGGGTCGGCAATGGCCGGAACAAAGACCCCTTAAGCGGCCTTTTCCCGGCTTTCCCGCTCGCGGCAGGGGCCTACAGTGCAGGCCATGCCCACGTTGCCCACCTCCTTCGTTTCCCCTCTGGCCGGTCGCCTGATCGCTCTGGTGGCGCTGCTGCTTTGCGGCTGGAGCGCGCAGGCCGTTGAGCCCACGGCGCTGGAGAAAATGGCGCACGACTTCCTCACCCCCGCGCTGGCCGAGGCCCTGCCCAAAGACGGTTCTCCGCTGCGCGCCGAGGTCGTCATGGGTTCGCTGGACACGCGCCTGAAGCTCGCACCCTGCAACCAGGTCGAACCGCACCTGCCGGCCGGTACCCGCCTGTGGGGCCGCAGCCGCATCGGCTTGCGCTGCGTGGACGGCCCCACCCGCTGGAACGTGTTCGTGCCCGTCACGGTAAAAGCATGGGGACCGGCCTGGGTGCTCAAACGCGCTGTGCCGGCGGGCGACACCCTCACTCAAGACGATGCGGAAATTGCCGAGATTGACTGGGCGGAGCAGCGTTCCAGCGTGCTGGCCCTGCCCGAGCGCTGGGTCGGCCAGATCGCGGCCTACCCATTGACCGCCGGCCTGGCGTTGCGCGAAAACATGGTGAGGGCACCCCTGGCTTTTGCCCCGGGTGCACAGGTTCGGGTGAGTGGCCAAGGGGGCGGCTTCAGCATTTCAGCCACCGGTCAGGCGCTCACCGCGGGCATGGTGGGCGAGAGCGCCCGGGTCAAACTGCCCGGCGGGCGGGTGGTCACCGGGGTGGTGCGCGATGCTCAGACGGTCGAACTGGCGCTCTAGGTGAGCCCCAGCGACGACCGGGTTGTAAAAAAAGTTGTGACGCGCGCCTAAAGT
Organism: Hydrogenophaga sp.; assembly: GCF_030158645.1. Taxonomy (GTDB): domain Bacteria; phylum Pseudomonadota; class Gammaproteobacteria; order Burkholderiales; family Burkholderiaceae_C; genus Hydrogenophaga. Next base: position 11,925 of record NZ_JAOASO010000150.1, read on the forward strand.
TCTCAAAACACGGACCGATACAGTCAGGACATGGCCCCGACTTCGGGGTTTGGAGCGTGACATGAAAGTCGATTCATCACCCGATTCGTACATTGGTTCTGTGGCCGGCGGCCCGCAGAAAGCCACCGCGCCTGCGGCGGCCGAGGCGGGCGCTGCGGCATCGGCCGCCAGCGCGGTCAAGCCCCAGGCCGGCGTGACCGTGACCCTGTCGTCTTCCACCACCGAGGCCCGCGCGGTCTCCGGCGGGGCGGACGTGTTCAACGCCGACAAGGTGGCGGCCATGAAGGACGCCATCGCCAACGGCAGCTTCAAGGTCAACGCCGAGGCCATCGCCGACAAAATGCTGGCCAACGCAGCCGAGATGCTCGGCGGCCCACGCACCTGATCCTCCTTTTTCCACGAGGCCACACCATGACGTTTGCAACGAACTCCCACCCCTGGATCGATTCGCTGCAGGTGGAACTCGACGCCCTGGAGGCCGCCCTGCTGCGCGGCGACGCCCCCGCCGTGGAACGGGCGAGCGCGGCCATGCACCAGGTGCTGCAACAAGCCCCCAAATCCATCGTCATGGCGGCACCCGGCAGCGACCAGCAGCACGCCCTGCTCAGCGCCGCCGAACGGTTTGCCCGCCTGCGCCAGGCTGTTTTGCGGGCCAACGCCCAGAGCCAGCGCGCCGTGGCCAGCCTGCTGCCCCAGCACACCCAACAGCCCACCTACGGCCGCCAGGTCGGCGCACCGTCCACGGGCGGCGCGGGGCGCGCCTTCCTCTCGGCCTGACGCGCAACGCTCGGCTCGTTCGAAACCGGCCCAGGCCGGTTTTTTTGTGTCCGGGACATGGGGGTGACAATGGGCGCCCTTCCCCCAAACCCGACACAAGGAGCATTCCCATGAAAGGCGACCCCCAGGCCATCGCACATCTGCAAGCGCAGCTGAAGAACGAGCTGACGGCCATCAACCAGTACTTCGTCCACTACCGCATGCTCAAGCACTGGGGCCTGGACAAGCTGGCGAAGAAGGAATACGAGGAGTCCATCGGCGAAATGAAACACGCCGACCAGCTCATGGACCGCATCTTCACGCTCGACGGCCTGCCCAACCTGCAGGACCTGGGCAAGCTGAACATCGGCGAAGACGTGCCCGAACTGCTGGCCAGCGACCTGGCGCTGGAAACCGGTGCGCAGCACACCATCAAGGAAGGCATTGCCCACTGCGAATCGGTGCGCGACTATGTTTCGCGCGACCTGCTGCAGGGCATCCTGGACGACACCGAAGAGCACATCGATTTTCTGGAAACCCAGATCGAGCTGATCGACAAGGTGGGTTTGCAGAACTACCTGCAGAGCCAGATGGGTTCGGTGAGCTGAGGGTGTTCATCCGCTGAGCGGTCTTGCGCATCTGAATGCGATTCATTATCATTCGCTCAGATTCACAGATCGGCCCAGCACCATGATTGTTTGCATCTGCCACCGCGTCAACGACAAGACCATCGCCCAGTGTGCCCGCTCGGGCATGGGCTTTGACGACATCCAGCTCGAGCTGGGCGTGGCCACCCAGTGCGGTCAATGCGAAGGTTGCGCCCGCAAGCTGTGGTCGGAATGTTCGCCCCAGCGGTCGGTGGCGCACCTCTCGCGCGAGGTGGTGGTGCATCAGGCCGTTGCCGCCTGAAAACACCTGACGCGGATCCCTGCAGACAACAAAAAACCGGCCGAGGCCGGTTTTTTGTTGTCTGCGCCAACGGCCCTCAGCCCTTCTTGGCGCCAAAACGGTGTTCGATTTCGCCGACGATGCCGCGACGGAACACGAGCACGCAAAAGACGAAGGTCACACCCATGATGATCGACACCATGGAGCCCAGGCCCGACAGGTAGTTCTGCATGGTGACGATCACGGCCGCGCCCACGGTGGGGCCGAGGATGGTGCCCATGCCGCCGAGCAGCGTCATCAGCACGACCTCACCCGACATCTGCCAGCCCACGTCGGTCAGGGTCGCGATACCGAAGGCGATCGATTTGGTGGCACCGGCCAGTCCGGCGATGGTGCCGGAGAGCACAAAGGCCATGAGCTTGTAACGGTCCACGTTGTAGCCCAGCGAAAGCGCACGGGGCTCGTTCTCGCGCACCGACTTCAGCACCTGGCCGAACGGCGAGTGGATGATGCGGTAAATGAGCGCAAAGGCTGCGGCGAAGATGGCGGCCACCACGTAGTACATCACCCGGTCGTCGGTGAGGTCGATCACACCGAACAGCTTGCCGCGCGGAATGCTCTGGATGCCGTCCTCGGCGTAGGTGAACGGTGCCTGCACGCAGATGAAGTAAATCATTTGCGCCAGCGCGAGCGTGACCATGGAGAAGTAGATGCCCTGGCGACGCACCGCCAGCCAACCGGTGATCAGCCCGATGAACGCCGCGCTCACCGTGCCGGCCAGGATCGCCAGCTCGGGCGTGAGCCCCCACACCTTGGCCGCATGACCGGCCACGTAGGCCGAGAAGCCGAAAAACATCGCGTGGCCGAACGAGAGCAGGCCGGTGAAGCCGATCAGCAGGTTGAAGGCGGAGGCGAACAGTGCGAAGCACAGCACCTTCATGAGGAAGATGGGGTAGCCCACGAAAGGGGCGACCAGCAGTGCCAGGAACAGCACCACAAAAACGTTGCGGGTGGCTTTGGACATTATTTCTCCCGGCCGAACAGACCTGCCGGACGGATCATCAAGACGATGACCATGATGATGAAAACCACGGTCGATGAGAGCTCTGCGTAGAACACCTTGGTCAGGCCCTCGATGAGGCCCAGCGCCAGACCGGTGAGGATGGAACCCAGGATGGAGCCCATGCCGCCGATCACGACCACGGCGAACACCACGATGATGATGTTGGAGCCCATCAGCGGGCTCACCTGGTAGATGGGCGCGGCCATCACCCCGGCCAGACCGGCCAGGCCCACGCCGAAGGCGTAGGTGAGGGTCACCATCAGCGGCACGTTGATGCCGAAGGCGCGGACCATGTTGGGGTTTTCGGTGCCGGCGCGCAGGTAGGCACCGAGCTTGGTCTTCTCGATCACGTACCAGGTGAACAGGCACAGGAAGATGGAGACGAACACCACCCAGGCACGGTACTTGGGCAGGAACATGAAGCCCAAGTCGAAGACGCCGCGGAAGATCTCGGGGAGCTCGTAGGGTTGGCCGGACGAGCCGTAGAACTCGCGGAACGCACCTTCAAAGATGAGGGCGAGGCCGAAGGTGAGCAACAGACCGTAAAGGTGGTCGAGCTGCTGCAGCCGGCGCAGCATGGTCATCTCGATCAGGGCGCCGATCGCACCCACCACCAGCGGTGCAATGATGAGCGCGAACCAGTAGTTCACGCCCAGGTAATTGAGCAACATCCACGCGACAAAGGCACCCACCATGTAGAGGGCACCGTGCGCGAAGTTGACGATGTTGAGCATGCCGAAGATCACGGCCAGGCCCAGCGACAGGATCGCGTAAAAAGAGCCATTGACCAGCCCCAGCATGAGTTGCCCCATGAAGGCCACGGTCGGCACACCAAATATTTCAGTCATTGCAGTTCGGTGAAAAGGGGCGGGCCGTGAATCACGGCCCGCCCGGTCGGCTCAGATCAAATCAGCCCAGGCTTACTTCTTGATGCCGGGGCACTGGCTCAGCGCCAGCGATTGGAAAGCCTCATCACCCTTGATGGTGCCCTTGAGGTTGTAGTAATCCCAGGCGCCCTTGGACTCCGAGGGCTTCTTCACCTGGAACAAGTACATGTCGTGCACCATGCGGCCGTCTTCGCGGATCTTGCCGCCCTTGGCGAACATGTCGTTGATCGGCATTTCCTTCATCTTGGCCATCACGGCGGCGGTGTCGTCGGTGCCGGCGGCCTTGATGGCATTGAGGTAATGCATGGTCGACGAGTAGACCGAAGCGTGGTTGGAATTCGGCTTGCGGCCGTTCATGACCTTGCTGTACTTGTCGGCCCAGGCGCGGGTCTCGGCATTCAGGTCCCAGTACCAGGCTTCCGTCAGGTACAGGCCTTGTGCCGTGGGCAGGCCGATGGCGTGCACGTCGGTCAGCAACATCAGCAAGGCGGCCAGGTTCTGCTTCTTGGTCAGACCAAACTCGGCGGCGGCCTTGACGCTGCTGACGGTGTCGCCGCCGGCGTTGGCCAGACCGACGACCTTGGCACCGGAGGATTGGGCCTGCAGCAGGAAGGACGAAAAGTCACCGGTGGACAGCGGGTGGCGCACAGCGCCCAGCACCTTGCCGCCGGCGGCTTTCACCACCTCACCGGTGTCTTTTTCCAGCGAGTGGCCAAAGGCGTAGTCGGCGGTCAGGAAGTACCAGCTGTCGCCGCCGTCTTTCACGATGGCCTTGCCCACCACGTTGGACAACGCGATCGTGTCCATCAGGTAGTGGATGCCGGTGGTGGGTGCGCAGTCGGCGTTGGTCAGGCGGGCCGAGGCGGCGCCGGTGGTGATGGTGATCTTGTTCTTTTCCTTGCCCAGTGCCTGCACGGCCAGGGCCACGGCGGAGTTCAGGTTTTCCACCGAGATGTCCACGCCGTCGCGGTCGAACCAGCCCTGGGCCACGTTCTTGGCGATGTCGGGCTTGTTCTGGTGGTCGGCGCTCACCACTTCGATCGGACGACCGAACATGGTGCCGCCGAAGTCGGCCACGGCCATCTTGGCGGCGGCCACGGCGCCTGGGCCGCCGTAGTCGGCGTACACGCCCGACATGTCGGTGAGCACGCCGATTTTCACGGCATCACCGGTGAGCTTGCCCTGCTGGGCCACAGCGAAAGACGCGCCGCCGGCCAGCACGGTGGCAATGGCAGCGGTCACAGCGGTTGAAATCAGGTTGCGTTTCATGGAAGTCTCCTCTTGGTGGAAGGGCGTCAAACGCCCAGATACTCATTGAGCATGTCGGATTTGCTCTCGAGCTCGTTCTTGTTGACCGTGGCGACGATCTGGCCATGCTCGATCACGTAGTGCCGGTCGGCCAGGGGTGCGGCAAACCGGAAATTCTGTTCGACCAGGATGATGGTCAGGCCCTTGGCCTTGAGCGCGCGGATCACACGGCCCAGCGTCTGCACGATCACGGGCGCCAGGCCCTCGGTGATCTCGTCGAGCAACAGGACGCGGGCGCCCGAGCGCAGGATGCGCGCCATCGCCAGCATCTGCTGCTCGCCGCCCGAGAGGCGCGTGCCCTGGCTGTGGCGGCGCTCCTTGAGGTTGGGGAACATGGCGTAGATTTCTTCCACGCTCATGCCGCCCTCGCCCACCTTGGGCGGCAGCATCAGGTTTTCTTCGCAGCTCAGCGACGAGAAGATGCCGCGCTCTTCGGGGCAGTAGCCCAACCCCAAGCGCGCAATCTTGTTGGTCGGCATCTGGATGGTTTCCACGCCGTCGATCTGGATCGAGCCGATGCGTTTGCCCACCAGGCCGAGGATGGACTTGACCGTGGTGGTGCGGCCCGCGCCGTTGCGCCCCAGCAGCGTGACCAGCTCGCCTTCGCGGATCTCGAAGTTGATACCGTGCAGCACATGCGATTCGCCGTACCAGGTGTTGAGGTCGGCGACCTTCAAGAGAACCTTGCTCATTCGATTTCCTCGACCGTGCCCACGTACGCTTCGAGCACACGCGGGTCTTTGGACACCGTCTCGTACGGGCCTTCGGCCAGCACCGAGCCGCGCGCCAGCACCGTGATGGTGTCGGAGAGGTTGGCGATCACGTTCATGTTGTGCTCGACCATGAGCACCGTGCGGTTGGCCGCCACCTTGCGGATGAGCTCCACCACACGGCCCACGTCTTCGTGGCCCATGCCCTGCGTGGGCTCGTCCAGCAACATGAGTTCGGGGTCCAGCGCCAGCGTGGTGGCGATCTCCAGCGCGCGCTTGCGGCCGTAGGGCAACTCCACCGTCTGTGTCTGCGCAAAACTGCCCAGATCGACTTGCTCCAGCAGCGCCATGGCTTCGTCGTTCAGTGCGTACAGGCTGGACTCGGGCTTCCAGAAATGGAAGCTGGTGCCCAGCTTGCGTTGCAAGCCGATGCGCACGTTCTCCAGCACGGTGAGGTGGGGAAACACCGCCGAGATCTGGAACGACCGCACCATGCCGGTGCGGGCCACTTCGGCCGCCTTGTGACTGGTGATGTCCTTGCCTTTGTAAAAGATCTTGCCCGAGGTCACGGGCAGGAACTTGGTCAGCAAGTTGAACATGGTCGTCTTGCCGGCACCGTTGGGGCCGATCAATGCGTGGATGGAACCACGCTTGACTTTGAGGTTGACCTTGTCAACCGCGACAAACCCTTTGAATTCGCGGGTGAGTTCCTGCGTTTCAAGAATGTATTCGGTGCTCATGAATGTCGATCACCATCAAGAACCCCATCGGCCGGTGGGCCAGCGGGGCAGTTGGAAATCCGTTCTCCTGTGTCTTGCGATGCCGGTGCTGTGAAAGGCCGACAGGCTGGTGTCTGCGATGGGTGATTGTTAGTGAACTTACGAACTTCTCAACCTAGGGAATTCACCCTGTTCAGTCCCCCTCAAGACATCGAACTCCTGGCCATGCGTCGCAGCGTATTGCTTTAGCGCTATACATTCATGGGAGGCGGCCCGAACCCACTGGTGTAACGTGAGCCCTCCATGCCCGCCAACTACGCCCGCTACCTGATCGGCACCCAACGCACCGCCGAGTCCAACCGCGAACTCGGTTTCGTGCTGGCTTTCGTGGCCGGCGCCATCAATGCCGGTGGCTTTCTTGCCGTGAAGCAGTACACCTCGCACGTCACGGGCATGGTGTCGTCGCTGGCGGACAACCTGGCGCTGGGCCAGATGGGCCTGGTGGTGGACGCGAGCGTGGGCGTGCTGTCGTTCCTGCTCGGTGCCATGTGCTGCGCCATCATGGTCAACTTCGCGCGGCGCCGGCAGCTCTCCAGCGAGTACGCCCTGCCCTTGCTGCTGGAAGCGGCGCTCATCCTGTGCTTCGGCCTGCTGGGCGCGCAGCTGTCCACGTTTGAAGGGCTGCTGGTTCCATTCACCGTGGTGCTGCTGTGTTTCATCATGGGTCTGCAGAACGCGATTGCCACCAAACTCTCGAATGCGGTGATCCGAACCACCCACATGACCGGCATCGTGACCGACCTGGGCATCGAGCTGGGCAAGCTCGTCTACTGGAACCGCAGCACGGAGCACCCCTTGAAAGTGCGGGCCGACCGCCAGCGCATGGCCGTCCTGGCGGGTCTGCTGGCTGCTTTCACCGTCGGCGGCATCGCCGGAGCGTTCGGTTTCAAGCAGGTGGGCTACGGCTTCACCGTGCCCCTGGCGCTGCTGCTGGCCGTGCTCGCGCTGGTGCCCACGTTGGACGACCTGCTGCACCGAAAAGCCGGGGGCTGACAAGGTTTTGCAACTTGGGTCCAATCGGGCGCATGAAATACCTGCACACCATGGTCCGCGTGACCGACTTGGACGCCTCCCTGAAGTTCTACCGCGATGCCCTCGGCCTGGAAGTCGTGCGCATCCGCGAAGTGCCGCAGGGCCGCTTCACGCTCGCCTTTCTGGCCGCACCGGGCGACCACAGCGCCCAGATCGAACTCACCCACAACTGGGACCCCGAGACCTACACCGGTGGGCGCAACTTCGGCCACCTGGCCTACCTGGTGGACGACATCTACGCCACCTGCGAACGCCTGCAGGCGCACGGCGTGGCGATCCTGCGTCCACCGCGCGACGGCCACATGGCCTTTGTGCGCTCACCCGACAACATCTCCATCGAGCTGCTGCAAAAAGGCGATGCCCTGCCCCCCGGCCAGCCCTGGGTGGACATGCCCAACAGCGGCAGCTGGTGATGGGCGCGCGACCGTCGGCTGACAACCTCTCGTGGCCCGCGCTGCGGGTGGTGGCGCGCATGCACGGCTCGCTGCCCCTGGGCGGCGTGGTGCCGCACACGCCCATCCATGCCTTTGAAACCACGCCCGACGCGCTGAAGCTGGGCGACACGCTGCCCGCCGCCACGCGTCACGACATCGAGCTCGGCGGCCTGCTGGCTTTTTCCATCCGCCACGTGGTCAGCGCCGATGAAGCCGACCGCATCACCGCCGCCACCGAACGCATGGGCTATCGCGACGAGGCACCGGGCATTGCCACACCGCCCGGCATGCGCATGAACAAGTCGGTCCATTGGGTGGCCGACGAAGCCTTGCTGGGCGCCGTGATGGCGCGCATCGGCCACCTGTTGCCCCCCGACATGCTCGGTGTGCCGCTGCACCCGCGCCTGAGCCACCGCCTCAACATGTACCGCTACGACGCGCAGGACGTCTTCAACCGCCACACCGACGGCGACTGGCCAGGCTACGGCCTGAGCCAAGACCGCAGCGAGATGCTGGAGTGGCCGGGTTTGCGCTCCGGCCTGACCATGCTGCTCTACCTCAACGGCCCCGAAGACGGCGTGGTGGGCGGCAACACCCGCCTGTACCGCCGGGACGGGAGTTGGGTGGACGTGGTGCCGAAGAAGGGCGATGCCCTGTTCTTTCGCCACGAATTTGGCCCCACCTCCGTGGTGCACGAAGGCTGCCGCGTGGACGGCACGGTGCCGAAGTACGTGGCGCGCATCAACGTCATGTTCGGACAGGGTTCCGGTTCGACGCTGTGACGGGCCTTGGTCGGTGAGCGCCGGGCTGATCAGCCCGGCGTGCGCCGCTGCCATCTGAGCCTGGGCAGGCGGATGCGAACGTCGGCCGAGCCGTTCCAGTCAGGTTCGAGCCCCGCTTGCCGCAGAGCGTGGCAAACCCGCTGCGCCACGGCCACCGCGTCTTTTTCTTCGTCGCTGTTGACGGGACCGAAGGCCAGCTGCAAGCCCTCACCCTCGAGGGCACGGTCGATGTCCTGGCTGTGAAAGAAGCAGAAGCCGGTGTACTGGCCATCGGCCGTCCGCGGGTCGGCCAGCTGCTCGTTCACCCATTGCATGCCGTCGCCCATGGTGTTGCCCGCGCACTGCAGGGCGAGGATGCCCTCCTCATGCAGGCGGGCAAAGGCGCGGTCGAGCCGATCGCAGTCGGTGGTCTCTGGCCAACCCGCCTCGGCGCGGCGCTTGCTGGCCAGTGTTTCGGCGACGGCGGCCTTGACGGTCTGAACGTCGAACCCGGCGCCTTCCTCGTCCTCGATCTCGATCATGGCGTCGATCTCTGCCGGCGAATCGAAGCCGTACCAAATGGCTTCGGTCACTTCGCTCTGCATGTGTTCGGTGGCGTCATCGATGTCTGGCGTGCCCGCCTCGCCAGCGCCCTCCCCGTCCGGCAGGCAGGGATCCGGCGCCGGATCTCGCGTTCCCGGGATGCGGCGCAAACCGATCGCGCCGGTCTTGCAGTCGAAGCACAGAAAGTGCGAACGGCCGTAGATGTCCAGCGTCTGACCGGCGGCCGGGTCGGTGGCAGCACTGGGCAGAAACGACGCATCGGCATGGATGTTGAACCGCGCGTCGTGGGCGGCCGCCAGCGCGGTGCATTCGCGCAGCACACGGTCGATCTCCCGGTTGGCCGGCCGCCGGCCGACGAAGGTGACGTGGAGTCCGTACAGGCTCTGGTGGGGGCTGTGGTAGAGCCGGGTGAGCGCTCCCAGGCGCTCGGCCGGCGGGAAAGCGAGGTCGATGTGGTTGAAGAACGAGGGGGCGGAAAGGTGGGCCATGCTGCGGCGGTGTCAAGGGTGGAAGGGCAGTCCTTGACAGTGGCGAGACGCGGCCTCGGCTTTCAGGGACAGCGGCCCATGCTAGTCATGGCCATCCCTTCGCACCAGCAGCCGTTGTCCTTGGCCAACGGCTAGTGCGGATGCGGTATTGCACCGGGCGCAGCTCGGTCCCGCACCCCGGCGTGCCCCCGCTTCAGTGCTCGCGCAACTTCGAGCGCAGGCGCGCGATCGACTGGCTGTGCAGCTGGCAGATGCGCGATTCGGTCACGCCCAGCACAGCGGCGATTTCCTTCAGGTTCATGTCGTGCTCGTAGTACATCGACATGATCTGCTGCTCGCGCTCGGGCAGCACGTTGATGGCGGCCACCAGCGCGGTGCGCATGCGGTGGTCCTGCAGCTTGGCCGAGGGGTCGGCCTCGCTGTCGCCCATGTGGCGATCCAAAAATCCATCTTCGTCGTCGCTGCTGCCGCTGATGTCTTCCAGGTACACCAGCTGGGTGCCGCGCACCTTGGCCAGCAGGTGCTGGTAGTCGGCCAGCGGCATGCCCAGCTCGGCGGCAATTTCCGATTCCTTGGGCACGCGCTGCAATTTCTGCTGCAGTCGGCTCACGGCCTGTTCGATGTCTTTCTGGCTCTTGCGCGAACCGCGCGACATCCAGTCGCCTTCGCGCAGCTCGTCGATCATCGCGCCGCGGATGCGCTGGCTGGCAAAGGTTTCGAACTGCACGCCCTGCGTGGGTTCGAAGCGCGCAATCGCTTCGGTCAGGCCGATCATGCCGACCTGGATCAGGTCGTCGAGCTCCACGCTGGGCGGCAGCTTGGCAATCATGTGGTGGGCCAGCCGGCGCACCAGCGGGCTGTATTTGCGCAGCTGCTCGTCGCGGTTGAGCGTGCCTTTGGCGGTGTACATCTTCAGCTCCAGAGGGGTGTCGTCGGGGCCACGCGGGCCAGGCCTGGGTAGCCATTGAGGCCGGTCTCGGTCATCGCGGTGATGGCGCAGGCCTGGGCGCGGTGCCCCCAGGTGTGGGCAGGCCAGCTCTCCAGCGCCAGGCCCAGGTGCCGGGCGGCGCAGTCGGTGACCGACGCCACCAGCGGCTGCAGCACCTGCGCGCCACCAGCGGCCAGCGGCGCCAGCACGGGCGCGAGGCCCGCGGTGTGCAGCAGCTTCACGGCGCCGTACGCATCGATGCTGGCTTGTGGCTGCTCGATCACCGGCACCATGGCACGGGCGTTCAGGCCGGGCAGCAGGCTGGCCAGCGCGAAGGCAGGCGCAAACAGCAGCACGATCACGCCCGGGGCGAACGGCGCCAGCAAGCGCGAGAGCGCCGCCGATGCGCCTGCGACCTGCGCGGTCTCCTGCAAGGCCTGCAGGCCACGCGCGCCGGGCATCACCAGCCAGTCGGCCAGGTCGTTGGGGTGTTCGAGGTTTCCGATGGACGGGTCTTGCAGCGCGCGCAGCAGGCCCAGGTGGCTGCCGCTCTGGCGCTGGCTGCTGCCGGACTCCACAGCGGTTCCGTCGACGATGACCACCGAGCGCCCCTGGTTGGCCAGGCAGCCGGCCAGCATGTAGAGCCACTCGTGGCCGCGCGCGGGCTGCGCAGGGCTGGCCACCGGCAACAGGCTTGCGCCGCCGCTGCGGCTCTCGCCGCGCAAGCCGGCGGCCTGGTCGAAGCCGTGTTCAAACATGCGAGGACCCCAGGTTCACGCTGCGCGTGTTGGTGGGGGCGAAGTAGAAGCCCATGTCGGTGGCCACCGGGTCGTAAGCCGACTTGCCGGCCGTGCCCATGGACATGCGCACCAGAGTCGAGGCGTCGGGGTTCTGCCAGTCTTCGGGCACGCGCTGGCCGTTGGCCACGCCGCGCAGCGTCACCTGGTGGCGGATCAGTGCGTCCAGCGCCGGGCCGAGTTTCACGGCCTCGTCGACCTTGGAGAGCACCACACCGTGCAGCGAGCTGGCCTTGAACGAGGTCAGGGTTTCGTCGAGCGTGTCGCCTTGCGAACCGGCGTTGAGCACCAGGGTCTTCTTGACCTTGGGCATGTCCAGCACGTCGAGCATGTCCTGGATGCGCTGGTCGCGCTGGCCCAGGCCGGCGGTGTCGATGATCACCAGGCGTTTGCCCGAGAGCAGGTTGAGCAGGTCCTTGAGCGCCGCGCGGTCGTGGGCCAGGTGGGCCACCACGCCGAGCATGCGGCCGTAGGCGCGCAGCTGTTCGTAGCCCGAGACGCGGTAGGTGTCGAGCGTGATCATGCCCACGCTGGCGGCGCCGTATTGCTTGACGCACTGGGCGGCCAGCTTGGCGGCGGTGGTGGTCTTGCCGACCCCGGTGGCGCCGATCAGCGAGACCACACCACCTTCGTCGCACAGGCCCGCCGTGGAGGCACTGACCTTGAGGTTGCGGGTGATCACGTCCATGAGCCAGCGGAAGGCTTCGGGCGCACCGGCGTCGGTGGGCACGCGATCCAGCACGGCGCGGGCCATGGCGGGCGAGTAGCCGGCGCGGATCATCTTGAGCATCAGGTTGGACTGGATCGGGTTCTGCTTGGACGAACCGAGCCAGGCCAGCGTGTTGAAGCGCTCTTCGATCATGTCTTTCAGCGCGGAGAGCTCCACCGCCATGCGGCTGTCGTCGTTGCTCGCAAACCGCACCGACGGCTGCGAGTCTTCCCAGGCGGGTTCTTCTTCGCGGGTGCGGATGGCCGGCTGGCCCAGGCGACTGCCAAAGGTGGCCTGGGCAGGCTGGTTGAAGCGCTGCACCGGCACCACGATGGGCTCGGCCGCGGGCATGGGCATGGGCATGGGGGCTGCCTGAACCGGTGCGGCCTGCACCGGGGCGCTGCGCTGGGGTGCCGGCTGCTCGGCAGGAGCGGTGTCCTGCAGCGACTCGCGGCGCTTGCGCAGCATGCGCTCGCGCACGTATTCCTGGAACGACAGCGTGCTCATGGCCAGCGCTTCGGTGTCACCTTCCACCGACTCGGGCTGGGCCAGCGTGGCACTGGCGGCCGGGGTGGCTTTGGCCCGCGCCGCAAACGAGGTGGAGGCAGCGGCCGCCCGGTTGGTCATCGGCGCTGGCGCGGCGTTGCCGGACAACGGGGCCAGGCTCTCCTCGGCCGCGGCCATCACCTCGAAACCTTCGCTGGTGGAGCGGGTCGAGAGGATGACGGCGCTGTCGCCGAAGGCCATGCGGGCCTTGGCCATGGCTTCGCGGGAAGTGGGGGCGGTAAAGCGCTGGATGTTCATGCAAGTTCTCCAAGAATCGGGCCGATGCGGATCAGATGGGTTTCAGGAATTTCGCTGTGCGCCAGCACCTGGAGGCGCGGCGCGGCGCGGCGCAGCAGGCGGGCCATGGCGTTGCGGATGGCGTCGGGCACCAGCAGGCAGGCGGGCACGCCCTTTTCTTCCTGCTTGTTGGCGATGTCGGTGGCCGATTTGCTCAGCATCTCGGCCACACCGGGGTCCAGCGCGCCGTTGGCTGCACCGCTGAGGGCCTGCATCAGCAGACGCTCGAGACCCGGCTCGATGGCGATCACTTCCAGCTCTTTCACCGGGCCGTAGATCTGCTGCACGATGGCCGGCGACAGCGCCATGCGCACGCGGCGGGCCAGCTCGGTCGGGTCGGTGGTGGCGGTGGCGTGCTCGGCGATCGCTTCGATGATGGTGCGGATGTCGCGCACGTGCACCGACTCTTCCAGCAGCAGCTGCAGCACTTTCTGGAAGGTGGCAACGGAGATCATCTTGGGCACGACTTCTTCGATCAGTTTGGGGGCCAGTTTGGTGACGTGTTCAACCAGGTCCTGGGTCTCTGTCCGGCTCAGCAACTTGGCTGCCTGGACTTGCATCAAGTGTGAAAGATGCGTGGCCAGCACAGTCTCGGAATCAACCACGGTAAAACCGGCCATCTGCGCGTTTTCACGTTGCTTTTCTTCGATCCAGTGCGCGGGCAGGCCAAACGCAGGGTCGGTGGTCGGGGTGCCGATCAGCGGGGTGCCCAGACCACCCGGGTCGATGGCCAGGAACATGCCGGGAAACACCTCGCCCTCGCCCACCACCACGCCACGCAGCGTGATGCGGTAAGCGCTGGGGCGCAGCTCGAGGTTGTCGCGCACGTGCACGGCCGGCGGCAGGAAACCCACCTCCTGCGCGAACTTCTTGCGCACGCCCTTGATGCGGGTCAGCAGGTCGCCCTGGCGGGTCTTGTCGACCATGGCGATGAGGCGGTAACCCAGTTCCAGACCGAGCAGGTCCACCGGCTGCAGATCGTCCCAGGTGGCTTCGCCGTCGCTCTGCACGGCCGGTGCTTCGGGCTCGGCCACGGGCCGGGCATCGACCCGCAGGCGCCACCAGGCCAGGCCGCCGAAGATGGCCGCAAAGCTCAGGAACACGGCGTGCGGCATGCCCGGGATCACGCCCAGCAGGAACATGACCGCGGCCACGATGCCCATGACCTTGGCGGAGATGAACATCTGCTGCATCACCTGCGCGCCCAGGTCCTCGTCCTTGCCCACGCGCGAGACCACCATGGCCGCGGCCACCGAGATCAGCAGCGAGGGAATCTGTGCCACCAGCGCATCGCCCACCGCCAGCAGGATGTAGGTGCTGGCGGCCTCACTGGCCGACAGGCCGTGCTGCATCACACCCACCGCGAAGCCGCCGACAATGTTGATGATCAGGATCAGGATGCCGGCGATGGCGTCGCCGCGCACGAATTTGGAGGCACCGTCCATGGAGCCGAAGAACTCGGCCTCGTCGCCCACTTCCTGGCGCCGCTTCTTGGCCTGTTTCTCGTCGATCAGGCCGGCGTTCAGGTCGGCGTCGATCGCCATCTGCTTGCCGGGCATGGCGTCCAGCGTGAAGCGCGCCGACACCTCGGCGATGCGCTCCGAGCCCTTGGTGATCACGATGAAGTTGATCACCACCAGGATCACGA
>NZ_JAOASO010000151.1 GCF_030158645.1 Hydrogenophaga sp.
CGTGGCCGCTCTTCTTGATGCGCTTGATGATGATCGGTTGGAGTTTCTTGCCGTCGGCCATGCTGTGCTCTCTGCTGGATTACTTCTTGCCTTTGACGTGGGCTTCAAGTTCGTTGAACGTGGGCCTGACGTCGGACAGCAGCACCTTGCGGCCGAACTCGATGGCGGTGGACGGCGCGTAGCCCTGCATGCTGGCCAGCAGCGTGGTCTTGATGCACTGGAACTCCTTGCCGCTCTCTTCCACCTTCTGGTCCATCAGGCCACCGAGCGGCTCGAACACACCATAGGCCAGCAAGATGCCCAGGAACGTGCCCACCAGGGCGGAGGCGATCATGCCGCCGAGCACGGCGGGCGGCTGGCCGACCGAGCCCATGGTGTTCACCACACCCAGCACGGCGGCCACGATGCCGAAGGCCGGCAAACCCCCGGCCAGGCGGCCGACGGCGGCCACCGGCGCGTGGGCTTCCTGGTGGTGGGTTTCGATCTCGCTGTCCATGAGCGACTCGATCTCGTGCGCGTTCAGGTTGCCCGAGACCATCATGCGCAGGTAGTCGGTGATGAACTCGACGACGTGGTGGTCGGCGGCGATGGTGGGGTACTTCTTGAAGACCGCCGATTCGTGCGGATTCTCGACGTCCTGCTCGATCGCCATCAGGCCCTCCTTGCGGGCCTTTTGCAGCAGGTCGTACTGCAGCGCCATGAGCTCCATGTAGCGGGCCTTGGTGTAGCGACTGCCCTTGAAGCAGCCGGCCAGTCCCTTCAACGACGCCTTGATCACCTTCATCTGGTTGTTGATGAGGAAAGCGCCGATGGCCGCACCGAGGATGGTGGTCATCTCGAACGGCAGGGCCTTGAGCACCACCGCGATGTTGCCGCCGTGGAAGATGTAGACGCCGAAGATGCAAAGCATCGAAACGACAAAACCGATGATGACGAACATGTGTGTGGGCCTGAAAGAGGACGCTGCACCGGAGTGCCACGTGACTTTGGGGGGATGCCTTCTCTATCGACCAACTCTAGGTGCGATTGAAGGGAGCCATAAACGCGAAATGGACCCGCATCGGGGTCCATTTCAGGTTTTGGGAAAGGCGGTGATCAGTGCAGGCGGAGTCCGCCCGAAGCCGCACCCTTGCCGGCACGCGCCGGTGGCTGGCACAGGCCGCACACGAAATGCCGGTTCTCGTAGGGCTCGGTGACGAAGTTGCCGCCACAGCAGGTGCACTTGGTCAGGGTCAGCATGCCGTTGTCCACGAACTTCACCAGGCGCCAGGCGCGGGTGACCGAGAGGATGGGCTCGATCGAGCTGGCCGTCATCTGGTCGTTGTACAGGCGGAAGGCCTTGATCACCGTGTCGATCTCTTCGAGTTCGCTGGTCTTGCTCAGGTACTCGTGGATGTTGAGGAACAGCGAAGCGTGGATGTTGGGCTGCCACGTGAGGAACCAGTCGGTGGAGAAAGGCAACTGGCCTTTCGAGGGGCTCTTGCCCGCCACTTCCTTGTACAGGCGCAACAGGCGCTCGTACGAGAGGCTGGTTTCGTACTCCAGCACCTGCAGGCGCGCACCGAGCTGGATCAGGGCCACCGCGCGTTCGATGTCGCGGGACTCGTTGAGGATGCTTTTGCCGACGGCCATGGTGTGCTCCTGGAGCGTGTGAGAAGGGAAACCGGGGACCGCGCAGCTCAGTGCGCAGCCATGGACTCGGCGAACTTGCCGGCCATCAGGATGCTGGCGTGCAGCTGCGTGGTGGTGGCGTTGTCCACCTTCTTCACGTTGTGGCTGGTCAGCAGGTTCCACACCAGGTCGTCGTCCACACGGAAGCGGCACAGCAACATGTTGCTTGAGGCGATCTTCAGCAGCTGCGCGGTGGACAGCATGCCCAGCAGGTCGGCGGCTTCTTCGGTCAGACCGAGGCGGAACAGCGCTTCGGCGCGGTCCTTGCGGATGAGGTTCTGAGCCAGCATCAGGTAGGTCAGGTTGGCTTCGCGGATTTCTGCCAGGAGTTGTTCGCTGTCCATGATGTGTTCCTTCGGTGTGGGGGCCTGGGTTGTTGGCGACTTGCTTACAACTCCTGACCCGATGTGTGTAATTGTGTCGAGCGCAACAAAATCTTGAATCGGTAAACGGCTGTACCGCGTGTCAGGTGTGCAGCACCCGCGTGTCAGCCAGACGCCTACGTCTTTGGTTCTCAAAACGGTGCCGCCCGTGCGCGCCTCGAAACGCAGCCGTTCCACGGCTCAGGTGCGCTGAATGCGCGCCGATGGTCATGAGGGAGCACCCTCGCCTCGCGCGGCGGCTGTTGATGTGTAACGGCTTCCTCAAGCGCCGGAGACGCCACCAGCCCGCGCTAAGCACCGAACTGCACCCCGACACACCTGCTTATCTGCAAAACGAATTTCAAGCAGGGCTAAAGAATCCGTGCAGGTCTCCGAAATTGAAACCAACGGACTTCTAAAAAGGTTCGTCGTCCGGCAAGTGAAGCGGCGAGTTGGAAGAGACCTGGGGTCCATCCGGCGCGTGCAGCCAGCTCCGGTCATGGCGGCCAGCCTTCTGGCTGGCGTTGAGATTGGCATCAATGCCGGATTACTTTTTTTCCATTTTTAGGAGTTAGTTATGACCACCATCAACACCAACATCCAGTCGATGAATGCCCAGCGCAACCTGTCGGCTTCGCAGGGCTCGCTGTCCACCTCCATGCAGCGCCTGTCTTCCGGCCTGCGTGTCAACAGCGCCAAGGACGACGCCGCTGGCCTGGCGATCTCGGAGCGCATGAACGCCCAGGTCAAGGGCCTGAACGTGGCCGCCCGCAACGCCAACGACGGCATCTCGCTGGCGCAAACCGCTGAAGGCGCCATGGCCGAGATCGGCAACAACCTGCAGCGCATCCGCGAACTGGCCGTGCAATCGTCCAACGCCACCAACTCGGACTCCGACCGCACGGCCCTGCAAAAGGAAGTCTCGCAGCTGCAGTCCGAGATACAGCGTGTGGCCACGCAGACCGAGTTCAACGGCACCAAGCTGCTCGACGGCAGCTTCACCGGCAAGGCCTTCCAGGTCGGTGCCAACGCCGGTCAGTTGATCACCGTCAGTGCCGTGACCAACGCACAGACCAACTCTCTGGGCAGCACCAACTTTGCCGCTGACGTGGCAGGGGGAGTGGTCACAGACGCAGCAATCAGCGGTTTGACCATTAACACCGTGGCCATCGACAACGTGGCAGCCCAAGGCAGCGTGGCGGCGACGGCCACCGCGCTGGCCTCTGCCATCAACCAGAAGGTGGAAACGACTGGCGTGTTTGCAGTGGTCAATGCGAGCAACGGCGTGACACTGCAGTCCACCCGTGCGGCCACAGCGACCGTGGTGGGCGGCACGATCACCAACACGGGCCTCACCGCTGCATCTACGGCAGCCACCACTGCTTTTGAAGCGAACGACCTAGACGTCTCGACGTTCTCAGGTGCGCAAAAAGCACTGTCCATCGCCGACACCGCGCTGACCAGCATCAACTCGTCGCGCGCCGACATGGGTGCCATCCAGAACCGCTTCGGTTCCGTGATCCAGAACCTGCAGACCAGCTCGGAAAACCTCTCCGCTGCCCGTGGCCGTATCGTAGACGCCGACTTTGCCAAGGAAACCGCCAACCTGTCACGCGCCCAGATCCTGCAGCAGGCTGGCACCGCCATGGTGGCCCAGGCCAACCAGCTGCCTCAGGGCGTGCTGAGCCTGCTGCGCTGATCGAACAGCCAGCCCACCGCAAGCGCAATAACCACACACCCAGGAGTCATTCATGACCACCATCAACACCAACATCCAGTCGATGAACGCCCAGCGCAACCTATCGGCTTCGCAGGGCTCGCTGTCCACCTCCATGCAGCGCCTGTCTTCCGGCCTGCGTGTCAACAGCGCCAAGGACGACGCCGCTGGCCTGGCGATCTCGGAGCGCATGAACGCCCAGGTCAAGGGCCTGAACGTGGCCGCCCGCAACGCCAACGACGGCATCTCGCTGGCGCAAACCGCTGAAGGCGCCATGGCCGAGATCGGCAACAACCTGCAGCGCATCCGCGAACTGGCCGTGCAATCGTCCAACGCCACCAACTCGGACTCCGACCGCACGGCCCTGCAAAAGGAAGTCTCGCAGCTGCAGTCCGAGATACAGCGTGTGGCCACGCAGACCGAGTTCAACGGCACCAAGCTGCTCGACGGCAGCTTCACCGGCAAGGCCTTCCAGGTCGGTGCCAACGCCGGTCAGTTGATCACCGTCAGTGCCGTGACCAACGCACAGACCAACTCTCTGGGCAGCACCAACTTTGCCGCTGACGTGGCAGGGGGAGTGGTCACAGACGCAGCAATCAGCGGTTTGACCATTAACACCGTGGCCATCGACAACGTGGCAGCCCAAGGCAGCGTGGCGGCGACGGCCACCGCGCTGGCCTCTGCCATCAACCAGAAGGTGGAAACGACTGGCGTGTTTGCAGTGGTCAATGCGAGCAACGGCGTGACACTGCAGTCCACCCGTGCGGCCACAGCGACCGTGGTGGGCGGCACGATCACCAACACGGGCCTCACCGCTGCATCTACGGCAGCCACCACTGCTTTTGAAGCGAACGACCTAGACGTCTCGACGTTCTCAGGTGCGCAAAAAGCACTGTCCATCGCCGACACCGCGCTGACCAGCATCAACTCGTCGCGCGCCGACATGGGTGCCATCCAGAACCGCTTCGGTTCCGTGATCCAGAACCTGCAGACCAGCTCGGAAAACCTCTCCGCTGCCCGTGGCCGTATCGTAGACGCCGACTTTGCCAAGGAAACCGCCAACCTGTCACGCGCCCAGATCCTGCAGCAGGCTGGCACCGCCATGGTGGCCCAGGCCAACCAGCTGCCTCAGGGCGTGCTGAGCCTGCTGCGCTGATCGGCACAGCGATCTCCGCAAGCGCCTTGCCGGTACCGGCAGGGCTGCCCCGGGCGGTGGTGGTGGCTAAAAACCACCCCACCGCCTCGGGCTTTGCGGGATGAACAGACCCTATGCAACCTGCGTGGGGTCCGTCCATCCCGGGAAGGAGCACCACCCATGTCCACCATTTCGTCGCCAGGCCTGGCCAGCGGCATCGACATCAAGAGCATCGTCTCGCAACTGGTGGCGCTCGACCGGGCGCCCCTGCAGCCCCTGCAAAAAAGCGCCACCTCGATGCAGAGCCAGCTCTCCATCTACGGCACGCTCAAGTCCATGATGTCCGGCTTTGGCGACGCAGCGGCCAAGCTCTCCGATCCAGCCGGCTGGAACAGCGTGAAGGCTTCCACTTCAAACGACAAGGCGGTGACGGTCAGCACGTCGGCTGGCTCCAGCGCCACCAGCCTCTCCATCGAGGTGCAGAAACTGGCGAAAGCGCAATCGGCCGCAACAGCGCTTCCACCTTTTGCCCTGCAGAGCGCACTCGGCGCAGGAACGCTCAGCATCCAGGTGGGTTCGGGCGCAGCGGTGGACGTGGTCATAGAAGCCGGCAAGGACAGCCTGGCCGATGTGGCGCGCACGATCAACGACGCCAAGGCCGGGGTGTCTGCCACCGTGGTGCGGGACGCGAGCGGGGAACGCCTGTTGATGCGTGCCACCGACACCGGTATCAGCAAAAGTTTCACTGTGGCGGTGAGCGGCGGCAGCCCGGGGCTGGAGCGGCTGGCGTTTGGGCCGCTCGTGACCGGTGGCATGACACAAACCCAGGCGCCGCAAGACGCCGAGGCCACAATCAACAACGTGGCGATCACCTCACCCAGCAACCGCCTGACCGACACCGTGCCGGGGCTCACACTCACACTGACCCAAGTCACCACCGAGCCGGTGGAGATTGCGGTGGCCGCCGATCAGGAAGCCATGAAAAAAAACGTGCAGTCGTTTGTGGACGCCTACAACGCGCTCAACGACCTGCTGACGGTGGCGACCAAATACAACCCGACCACCAAAACCGCAGGCTCATTGCAGGGTGACAGCACCGCAGTGGGTCTGCAAAACGCCATGCGGGGCATGATGCGCTCGGTAACCGCCAGCAGCCCGTTTTCGCGCCTCATCGACGTGGGCATCGAAGCTCAGAAGGATGGCAAGCTGGAGATCAAGGCCGACAAGCTCTCGAGCGCACTCGGCAACGTCGATGGACTTCGGGCCCTGTTTTCGACCTCCAGCACCGACCCAACAGCCCAAGGCTTCGGGCTGAAGATCAAGGCCTTTGCCGATGGCATGGTCGCCGCTTCAGGCTCGCTCAGCACACGGACCGATTCGCTGCAGAACGCGATACGGCGCAACACCAAGGAGCAGGAGAGGGTGATCGAACGTGCGGCTCGCTCCGAAACGCGCTACCTGGCGCAGTACAACGCCATGGACGCGGCCGTGGGCCGGCTTAACGGACTGAGTTCGTTCGTGAACCAGCAGGTCACGCTTTGGAACAAATCCACGGGTTGACCCTCCGTTGCTTCATCGCCAACCCGACCCTGCGCAGCCCCCGCCTGGTCGGGCTTTTCACTCCATCCGTGATGCATTGACGAGGACGTTACAACCATGAACACCTCATCCCCATTTACACCGCATATCCGGGCTTTGGCACCTACAGTCCCCACCGGGCCTGCCGATACAGAAAGGTATCAGCCACAAGGAACCGAAGCCATGTTTACCTCTGTGAATTCACGAGCCGCCTCCGCTTACAAACGCGTTTCCGCCGACACCGGCGTGAGCACCGCCGACCCGCACCAGTTGGTGGGCATGCTGTTTGACGGCCTGATGCAGTCGCTCAACGCAGCGCGTGGCGCCATGGAGCGCGGCGAGATCGAGGCCAAGGGCCAGGCGATCGGCAAGGCCGTGCGCATTCTGGAAGAAGGCCTCAAGGGCGGCCTGAACATGGCCCAAGGCGGAGACCTGGCCAAAAATCTGAATGGCCTGTACGGCTACGCCGTACAACGCCTGACGCTGGCCAACCTGCGCAACGACCGGGCACTGGTGACCGAAGTGATCGGCCTCATCGAGCCGCTGGCCGAGTCGTGGAAACAGATCCGCGGAGCCGCCGCCGTACCGCCCGCCACGGGCCTTGGGGCCTGACATGGAGCACAGTTTGCTGGACTATTACAAAGCCATCGAGCGCACGAGCAGCCAGATGCTCGAAGCGGCGAAGACGGAAAACTGGGACCAGGTGGTGCGGCTCGAAGGTGCCTGCGCGGTGCTGATCGCGCAGCTGCGGTTCAAGTCCAAGACCGACGCGCTGGCGCCGGAAGAGCGCAAGGAAAAAACGAAGATCATGCAGCGCATCCTGCGCACGGATGCCGAGATCCGTTGCCTGGCCGAGCCCTGGCTCAACGACCTCGCGCAGCTGATCGACCGCAACCAGGCGCAGCCGATGCACTAGAAGGGAAACCCCCCTGCGCCGCTTCGCGGCTTCCCCCCGGGGGGACGATGCCTGAGGCCGGGCAAAGCCAGTTCCTCGGCATCTCTGGGTTCAGACACGCGCTCCGGAGAGACCGTGTCAGACCCCCATGTTCATGATGTCGGTGTAGGCCTGGACCATGCGGTTGCGCACGTGCAGCGTGGCCTGAAACCCCACCTGCGACTTCTGCATCGCCAGCATGGTTTCTTCCAGACTGACCTTGGGGTTGCCCAGTTGCACCTCGGTCTGCAGGCGCGACGCTTCGTTCTGGGCAGCGCTCACGCTCTTGAGTGCGTCTTTCAGGTTGGCGGCAAAGCCACCTTCCACACCACCGGCGCCGCCCACACCGCCGGGGCGTTTGAGCTGGGTTTGACCAACGCCGGTCAACGCCTGGCTGGTCAGGGGGGAGATGCGCATGTCCATGGCAGAGTCCTCTCACAAATTGAATGCGTTGATGCTAGGCGGCGAGGCCGGCCAACGCGGCGGGAATAAGGGCACAAAGCACGGCCTTATCGAGGGTATGGCGCGGGGGGTGGGGCCGAATAATCGGTCGCAACGGGAGGCAATCCTTCCCGAAACCGACCTTCTACCCGAGCCCTGCACCCATGAGCACCACCCTGGCACCGATAGAACTCCAGCCCGCGAGCCGCAGCGCTTTCGGCGAAGGCCTCTCGCGCATGGACCAGGCCCAGAAGATCAAGCTCGGACTGGGCGCACTGGCCCTGCTGGCGATCGCCCTGGCCTTCTTTTTCATGGGTCGCCAGCCCGAGTACCGCGTGCTCTACGCCAACCTGGGCGACAAGGACGGCGGGGCCATCGTGGCGCAGCTCTCGCAGATGAACGTGCCCTACAAACACGCCGAGGGTGGCCAGGCCATCCTGGTGCCGGCCGACAAGGTGCACGACACGCGCCTGCGCCTGGCCTCGCAAGGTTTGCCCAAGGGTTCGATCTCCGGGTTCGAGCAGATGGAAGCCAACCGCTTCGGCATGACGCAGTTCCAGGAGCGGCTCACGTTCCAGCGCGGGCTCGAAGGCGAACTGACCCGCTCGATCCAGTCACTCTCCTCCGTGCAGAGCGCGCGCATCCACCTGGCCCTGCCGAACCAGAACGGCTTCTTCCGCGAACAGCAAAAACCCAGCGCCTCGGTGCTGCTCACGCTGCACGCCGGTCGCACGCTCGACCGCGCGCAGGTCGCCGGCATCGTGCACCTGGTGGCCAGCAGCGTGCCCGAGATGAACCCCAAGGCGGTGAGCGTGGTGGACGACGCGGGCAACCTGCTCTCGGCCCCGGCCGACGCCCAGGCCCAGGGCGCCGACACCCAGAAGCTGCAGTACACGCAGCAGATCGAACAGCTCTACACGCGCCGCATCATGGAGATGCTGGAGCCGCTGGTGGGCCGCAACAACGTGAAGGCCCAGGTCAGCGCCGACGTGGACTTCTCCATGGTCGAGTCGACCAGCGAAGAGCACAAGCCCAACCAGAGTCCCGACACCAGCGCCGTGCGCAGCCAGCAGACGGTGGTGGACGGTGCCGCCGCCGGTGCCGCCCCGTCGGGCGTGCCGGGGGCCGTGAGCAACCAGCCGCCCGTGACCGGCACCGCTCCGGTCAACGGCGCTGCCGCACCCGTGGGCGTGACGCCCCAGGGCGGCACCGACAAGCCGGGCAACATGCGCCGCGAGTCGGTGGTGAACTACGAAGTGGACAAGACGGTCAAGGTGGTGCGCGAGTCCAGCGGCCAGATCAAGCGCCTGAGCGCGGCGGTGGTGATCAACCACCGCACCACGACCGACAAGGCGGGCAAGGAAACCACGGTGGCCATTCCAGCCGCGCAGCTCGAACAAATGACCGCGCTGGTGCGCGAGACCATCGGCTTCAACAAGGACCGCGGCGATTCGGTGAACGTGGTCAACGCGCCTTTCAACATCGAGAAGACCAGCGAAGCCGAAACCATCGCATGGTGGCAGCAGGCCGAAAACCAGGAGTTCCTGCGCGGCCTGGCCTGGCCGCTGGGCATGGTGGGCCTGGGCCTGCTGGTGCTCATGGGCATGGTGCGCCCGGGCCTCAAGCTGCTCAAGACGCCGGTGGTGCGCAGCCAGACCGAGGTGCAGCCGCTGAACGCCATGCTCAACGAAGCCCCTGAGCGCCCGGGCCTGCCGATGCCCAGCAACGAACCCACGCCCGAGAGCCAGCGACTCACCGACGCCAAGCGCCTGGCGTTGGAGAACCCCATGGCCGTGGCGAACATCGTCAAAGGCTGGGTCAACGGCGAATCCCCAGCCTGACCCCCCGCAGACCCACACACACCCCACAGAGAAAAGCACATGGAAGACCAGGGAATCCAGGACGCCGCGATCTTTCTCATGTCGATCGGCGAGGAAGAAGCGGCCGAGGTGTTCAAGCACCTCAGCCCGAAAGAAGTGCAGAAGCTGGGCGAGACCATCGCCAAGACGCGCTCGGTCTCGCACGAGCGGGTGGACCAGGTGATGCAGAAGTTCACCGGCGCGGCCTCCTCCCAGAGCCTGCTGGTGTCCGACACCGACAACTACGTGCGTGCGGTGCTCAAGCGCGCGCTGGGCGACGACAAGGCTTCGCTGCTGATCGACCGAATCCTGCAAGGCGGTGACGTTTCGGGCATCGAGAGCCTGAAGTGGATGGACCCGCTGTCGATCGCCGAACTGCTGCGCAACGAACATCCGCAGATCGTGGCCGCCATCCTGGTGCACCTGGAATCGGACCAGACCGCCGGCGTGCTCAAGAACTTCACCGAGCGCACCCGCAACGAGGTGATGCTGCGCATCGCCACGCTCGAAGGCATCCAGCCCACCGCGCTGAAAGACCTCAACGAGGTGCTCTACAAGGTGCTCGCCGGTGGCGACAAGATCCGCAAGACCTCCATGGGTGGCGTCAAGACCGCGGCCGAGATCATCAACATGATGGGCACGCAGATCGAGACCTCGGTGATCGAATCGATCCGCGAGTTCGACGCCGAACTGGCGCAAAAGATCATGGACAAGATGTTCGTGTTCGAAGACCTGCTCAAGCTCGACGGCAAGTCGGTGCAGCTGGTGCTCAAGGAAGTCTCCACCGATTCGCTGGTGGTGTCACTCAAGGGCGCCACCACCGAACTGCGCGAACTGGTGTTGGCCAACATGTCCAGCCGCGCCGCCGAAGCGCTGCGCGAAGACCTCGAATCGCGCGGTCCGATGCGCTTGTCGGAGGTGGAGACCCAACAGAAGGAAATCCTGAAGATCGTGCGTCGCCTCTCCGACGAGGGACAGATCATGCTCGGCGGTGGTGGCGAAGACGAGGCCTTCGTATGACCAGGACGGGTGACTGACCATGGCCTCCAGACCCAACCCCCATTCCCGCTTCATCCCGCGCGAAGAGATCGAAGGCGTGGCCGCCTGGCATTTTTCCGCGGTGGATGGCAGCGACGAACACCTGCAGGCGCCCGCCACCGACAAGAGCGAAGGTGTGACCAGCGAGGCGTTGCAGGAAGCGCGGCAGCAGGCCTACGCCGAGGGCTTCGAGCGTGGGCACGAAGCCGGCGGCCAGGAGGTGCGTGATGCCCTGGAGGCCACGGTGCGCAAGACCGCCGAAGAGACGGCGGTGCGCATGGCGCAACTGCTGCACAACACCAAGGACAACCTGAAGAAGAGCGAAGAGAAGATTTCGCGCCACATCCTGGAACTGGCTTGCGACCTGGCCCGCCAGGTGGTGCGCCAGGCCATCGCCAGCGATCCGCAGCACTTGAAGCCCGTGATCGCCGAGGCCCTCGCACAGCTGGTGGACGACGGCCTGCCCGCCACGGTCCGCATGAACCCGGGCGACCTCGCGCTGATGAAGGGCGTGTTGCAGGAAACCCTCAACAGCCCGCTGCCCGAGTTCGTGGCCGACGCCCAGATCAGCCCCGGTGGCTGCCTGATCGAATCCAGCACCTCGGCGGTGGACGCCACGATCGAAAAACGCTGGTCGCGCGCCGTGGGCAACCTCGGCATGAACGTGGCCTGGAACCCGAACCCAGGAGACGCCGATGTCTGACAGCACCTTTGGCTCCGACAGCCGCTGGGGCCATTTCATGGACGAGGTGCGCGTCAACGCCAGCGTGGAAACGCCGCTGGAGGTGCGCGGCACGCTGACCCGCCTGGCCGGTCTGGTGCTCGAAGCCGTGGGCCTGAAGGTGCCGGTGGGTTCGCAATGCCTGATTGGCAACGGCAGCAAGGCGCCGGTGCTGGCCGAGGTGGTGGGCTTCTCCAACGACCGCGCCTTTCTCATGCCCGCGGGCGACACGCACGGCCTCTCCAGCGGTGCCAGCGTGACGCCGCTGGCGCCCTACCGCACCGTGCCGCGTGTGGGACAAACCAACAAACCGCCCTCGCCCGACGACCGTGGCACGCTGCGGCTGCCGCTGGGCAAGGGCTTGCTGGGCCGCGTGGTCGACTCGCACGGCAACCCCATGGACCACATGGGCCCGATCACCGACGTGGACATCGAACCGATGGACCGCGCCCCGCTCAACGCCATGGACCGCGACCCGGTGCGCACCCCGCTGGACACCGGCGTGCGCGCGATCAACGCCCTGCTCACGGTGGGCCGTGGCCAGCGCATTGGCCTGTTTGCCGGCTCCGGCGTGGGCAAGAGCGTGCTGCTGGGCATGATGGCGCGCTACACCAAGGCCGACGTGATCGTGGTCGGCCTCATCGGCGAGCGCGGCCGCGAGGTCAAGGAATTCATTGAAGACATCCTGGGTGCCGAAGGCCGCAAGCGCTCGGTGGTGGTGGCCGCCCCGGCCGACGCGCCGCCGCTGGTGCGCATGCAGGGCGCGGCTTACGCCACGGCGATTGCCGAGCGCTTTCGCGACGATGGGCTCGACGTGCTGCTGCTCATGGACTCGCTCACCCGCTACGCCATGGCGCAGCGCGAGATCGCGCTGGCCATCGGCGAGCCACCGGCCACCAAGGGTTACCCGCCGTCGTGCTTTGCCAAGCTGCCGCAGCTGGTGGAGCGCAGCGGCAACGGCCTGAACGGCGTGGGCTCGATCACGGCCTTCTACACCGTGCTCTCCGAGGGCGACGACCAGCAGGACCCGATCGCCGACGCGGCACGCGCGATCCTGGACGGCCACATCGTCCTCTCGCGCTCGCTGGCCGAGTCGGGCCACTTCCCGGCCATCGACGTGGAGGCCTCGGCCTCGCGGGTGATGCACAACGTGGCCGGTGCGGTGCACCTGGACCTGGCGCGCAAGTTCCGCGGTGCGTACTCGCGCTACATCAAGAGCCGCGATCTGATCCAGCTCGGCGCCTACGCGCCCGGCAGCGACCCGGAGACCGACCGGGCCATCGTGCTCTACCCGGCCTTGCAGCGCTTTCTGATGCAGGACATGAACGAGGCCGCCAGCCTGCCCGACAGCCTGCAGCAGTTGCAGAGCGCCCTGCAGGAGGACAAGCCGGGCAGCACCCAGCGCGCCTCCCGTCCCCACCACAACCCCTATGAAGGCAAGCAGGCATGACCACGATCCAGACGCTCAACAAGGTCGTTGAAATCGCCGAGAAGCGCCGCGACGAGGCGCTGGGTGCACTGGGCCAGATGCAGCGCGAACTGCGGGTGGCCCAGGACCAGATGGACCAGCTGCAGGCCTACGCGCAAGAAGCCGAGCAGCGCTGGGCCGCGCGCAGCGCCGTTGGGGTCGACGTGGCGCTGCTCATGCACCACCGCCAGTTCATGGCCAAGATCGACCACGCACTGGACTTCCAGCGCGGCGTGTTGCGCGAGCGCGGCGACCTGATCGAGCGCGCCCAGGACCAGGTGCACGTCTGCGAACGCGACGTGGCCGGCCTGCGCAAGTTCACCGAGCGCAAGCAGCTCGCGGTGCAGCACCGCGTGCAACGCCAGGACCAGAAAAACACCGACGAGATGGCACTGACCATCCACCTGCGCCAGAGCCTGGCGCGGGCGCAACAGGAAGGCATCCGAACATGAGCACCACATCCGCCACCGCCAGCGCACCCAAACCGGTGGAGGCCAACGCCAAACCCACCCCACCGGGCGCGCGCGCGCAAGACCGCAAGGCCGAAGGGGGCGACCTGTTTGCCGCCCTGCTGGGTTTGCTGTCCGCCACCCAGGCGCTGCCCGCCGCCGCCACCGCAACGACCACCGGCACCGAACCGGCCGACGATGCGAAGGGCGACCACAGCACCCCCGACGGCAGCGACAACCCACTGACCGCGCTGATGGGCTGGGGCCTGCCCAGCGCCGCCGACGCTGCCCTGGGCAAGTCGAGCGCCAAGGGCGGGGATGACAACGTCGGTCTGCCCGGTGCCGCGTGGTCGGCCGAGCGCGCCGCCCGAAGCACCGCGTCCGCCGGCAGCGCCGATGGCGGCTTCGACATCTCGGGCATGACACCGGTGGAGCCCACGCCGCTGGAGCCGGCTCCCAAAGGGCCCATGGCCCTGCCAGCCCATGCCGCCCGACTGGGCCTCCAGCCGTTGCCGACCGCACGGCCGACCGACACACTCACCAACGGCGCACCGGCCACGGCCTGGCGCCACGCCTCGCTGGCCAGCACCGAGACCGTGGCCATCCAGCAAGCCGCCAACCTGCCGTCCGTGCGCAGCACGGTGGCGCTCAACGAGCGCTTCGGCGTGGCCCCCGGCGTGCCGTTGGCCACCACGGAGTTGCGTGAGGCCACCACCGACACGTTCAGCGTGTCCAGCCCAACCGCATCCAGCCGCTCCGCCGACGGCACCGCCGCACCGGCGGGCGCCAGCGCGGGCGACGGCGCCACCGGTTCGGACGGCCAAGGCTCGGACGCCAGCGCCTTCGACCACACCGACGGCCAGGCCGGCAACCCGTTTGCCGACGCCCAGGCCGCCGAAGAGCCCACCGTGACCCACTGGGGCACCCAGCACCTGCGCCACGCCAGCCTGCGCGTGGACGGTGAGTCGGGTGAACAAGCCATCGACATCCAGCTCTCGATGCAGGGGCAGGAGGTGCAGGTGGCGTTCAAGACCGACAGCGCCGAAGCGCGCGCCTCACTGCGCGAAAACGCCGGGGAATCGCTGGCCGACCTGCTGGGCAAGAGCGGCATCCAGCTCGGTGGTGTGTCGGTGGGTTCGCAGGGCCAGCCGGGGTCGCGGGGTGACGATGGCGGAGCGCGGCAGAACGGTGTGCGTGGGGTGGCGTCGGTGGCTCGCGAGTCACTCGCGCCCTCGAACCGACCAGTTCAACCAGCCCCCCGCGCCGACGGCAGCCAACCCCTGGACGTGTTTGCCTGACTTCCCGCCCCCCACGCTCCGCCGCTACGCGGGTCGCTGCCCCCCAAAGGGGCTGTTTCGCCTTGGGAACGGCCCGGCGGCGAAACGCTTAATAAGCGCCTTTTCAGGCGCTTATCTCATGACCGGCACCGGGCCCCCCGCCCAATAATTCTTCAAACCCCACACGTTCTCCCCGTGTGATGCCCTCCTCCCCGCGGGGGCCTTTTGAAGGATGACCATGTCTGCTGCCGCTGCCACCGCCACCGCGTCCGACGCTCCCAAGAAGAAGAGCAAGAAGCTGCTGTTCATCATCATCGGTGTGGTGGTGCTGGCCCTGATCGGTGCGGGCGCCGCGCTCTTCATCATGAAGAAAAACGCCGCGGCCGCCGACGACGAGTTCGCCGACGAGGAACCGGCAGCCCACGTGGCCAAGGATCCCAAGACCGCCCCGGTGTTCATGCCGCTGGAGAACATGGTGGTCAACCTGGCCGACCCCGGTGGCACCCGCTTCATCCAGCTCGGTCTCACCCTGCAGCTGCAGGACGCCAAGACCGAAACCGATGTGAAGACCTACATGCCCAGCATCCGAAGCGACATCCTGCTGCTGATCTCGCAGCGCACCGCCGACGAGATGCTGCAGGTGCAGGGCAAGGAAAAACTCGCCAAGGACATCATCACGGCGATCTCCAAGGAAATGGACTACGAAATCGCCGACAGCGCCGACGCCGAACACGCGGACGAAGCGCCGAAGAAGAAGAAAAAGTCCAAGACGCCGCCCAACCCGGTGCAGGCCGTGCTGTTCTCCAGCCTCATCGTTCAGTGATCCAGGCACACCACCATGGCTGACGCATTTCTGTCCCAGGAAGAGATCGACGCCCTGCTCGAAGGCGTCACGGGCGAGAGCCAGAAGCTCGCCAAGGAAGAGGCGCCCACCGGTGCGGTGCGCGACTACAACCTGCAGAGCCAGGAGCGCATCGTGCGTGGGCGCATGCCCACCATGGAGATCGTCAACGAGCGCTTCTCGCGCAACCTGCGCTTGGGCTTGTTCAACTTCATCCGCCGCAGCCCCGAGATCTCGGTGGGCGCGGTGCAGGTGCAGAAATACAGCGCCTTCCTGCGCGAACTGGTGGTGCCGACCAACTTCAACATCATGGCCATCCGCCCCCTGCGCGGCAACGGTCTGGTGGTGTGCGAGCCCACGCTGCTGTTCGGCGTGATCGACAGCCTGTTTGGCGGCAACGGCAAATTCCACACCCGCATCGAGGGCCGCGACTTCTCGCCCACCGAACAGCGCGTGATAAACCGCCTGGTGGACGTGGTGTCCGAGGAATACAAAAAGGCCTGGCGCGGCGTGTACCCGATCGAGCTGTCGTACCAGCGTTCGGAGATGCAGCCCCAGTTCGCCACCATCGCCACCCCCAGCGAGATCGTGGTCTCCACCAGCTTCACGCTGGAGATCGGCGACATCACCGGATCGCTGCACATCTGCATTCCCTACGCCACGCTGGAGCCGATCCGCGACGTGCTGTATTCCAGCGTGCAGGGCGACGCCATCGAGGTGGACCGCCGCTGGGTCAAGCTGCTCAGCCACGAGATCCAGGCCGCCGAGGTGACCATGGTGGCCGAGCTGGCGCAGACCGATGCCACGGTGGAGCAGCTGCTGGCCATGCAGATCGGCGATTTCATCGAACTCGATCGCAACCCCACCATCCAGGCGCACGTGGACGGGGTGCCGATCTTCGAAGGCCAATACGGCACCCACAAAGGCAAATACGCACTGCGCGTGGAGCGCAACCTGCGCGGCATCGACACGAACTGGCTCGGAGAAAACCATGTCCACTGACACCCCCTCACAAGAATCCATCGCCGACGACTGGGCGCAGGCCCTGGAAGAACAGTCGAGCACCAGCGGCACCACCGACGGGCCGCACGTGTTCGATGCCACCGCCACGCAGGTCCCGGCGGGCACCGGCAACAGCAGCGGCAACCCGATGCACGACATCCAGATGGTGCTGGACATCCCGGTGCAGCTCTCGGTGGAACTCGGCCGCACCCGCGTGCCGATCAAGTACATCCTGCAGCTCGCACAAGGCTCCATCGTCGAGCTCGATGCGCTGGCCGGCGAACCCATGGACGTGCTGGTCAACGGCTACCTGATCGCCCAGGGCGAGGTGGTGGTGGTGAACGACAAGTTCGGCATTCGCCTGACCGACATCGTGACACCCTCCGAACGCATGAAACGCGTCAGCAGGACCTGACCCATGTTGCAAAACGCGATGCCCGCGCTGCTGTTGCTCGCCCTGATGGTGGGCCTGGCCTTCGCCCTGAAGTGGGCGCGCCGCCGCCTGCCGGGCATCGCCGGCCACAGCGGTCCGGCGCTGCACGTGCTCTCCAGCCTGTCGCTGGGGCCGCAGCAACGCGTGGTCACGGTGCAGGTGGGCGACGGTGCCGAGCGCATCTGCCTGGTGCTGGGCGTGGCCGCGGGCAGCGTGACCGCGCTGCACCAGATGCCCTTGCCGGCCGAGCTGCCCGCCGTGCCTGGCGATCCTTCTGCCCCGGCCTCCGGTTTTGCCGCGCGCCTCTCACAACTCATGAAGGCCCCGAATGCGCCCCGTTAACCTGATGCGCGGCGGTCTCGTCTTCGGCGCGCTCGCACTGTGCGCCGTGGGCGTCTGGGCCCAGGCCCTGCCCGTTCCCGCCGTGCCGTCGGCGGCCGCGGCCACCACCGGCCCGTCGCTGCCGCTGATGATCGGACAAGGCAGCGGCAGCACCAGTTACTCGGTGCCGATCCAGACCCTGCTGTTCTTCACCGCGCTCTCGTTCCTGCCGGCCGTGCTGCTGCTCATGACGGGCTTCACCCGCATCGTGATCGTGCTTTCGCTGCTGCGCCAGGCGCTGGGCACCCAGTCGGCCCCGCCCAACCAGGTGATCGTGGGCCTCTCGCTCTTTCTCACCCTGTTCGTCATGGGTCCCACGCTGGACAAGGTGTACGCCGACGCCTACGAGCCCTACTCGCGCAACGCCATCACGTTCGACCAGGCGCTGGAACGTGGCCAGGCGCCCATGCGCGCCTTCATGCTCAAGCAGACGCGCCAGTCCGACTTTGAACTGTTTGCCAAGCTGGCCAAGCTGCCCAATGAAGTGACCGCCGAGAACGCGCCATTTCGCGTGCTGGTGCCCGCCTTTGTCACCAGCGAACTCAAGACCGCGTTCCAGATCGGCTTCATGATCTTCATCCCCTTCCTCGTGATCGACATGGTGGTCGCCAGCGTGCTCATGTCGCTGGGCATGATGATGCTGTCGCCGGTGCTGGTGGCGTTGCCGTTCAAGCTCATGCTGTTCGTGCTGGCCGACGGCTGGAACCTGTTGATCGGCTCATTGGCCGCCAGCTTTGCACAGTAGGTAAAACATGGATCCCCAAGCCGCTCTCACGATGGCGCAGAACGCGCTCTTCATGCTGCTCATGGTCTCTGCCCCCGTGCTGGCCACGGTGCTGGTGGTGGGCCTGGTGGTGAGCCTGTTCCAGGCCATCACGCAGATCAACGAGGCCACGCTGGCCTTTGTGCCCAAGCTGATCGCGGCCATCGCGGTGTTCGCCATCGCCGGGCCGTGGATGATGACCACCATGGTCGAGTTCATCCGCAGCACGATCTTGTCGATTCCCAACTACGCGATCTAGATGGAACACCCCCGCCGCGCTGCGCGCGACCCCCTCCAGGGGGCGGCACCAGAGGCCCGTCCTGAGCCTGTCGAAGGGCGGTTCCTCGGTGCCACTGGGTTGGACATTTCGCTCCGGGCAGGCTGATCATGCCCACGTTCACCGAAGCGCAGGTGATGGCGCTGGTCTCGCCGGTGTTCTGGCCTTTCCTGCGCATCCTGGCGGTTTTTTCCAGCGCACCCATCTTCTCGTCGCGCTCGGTGCCGCTGCGCACCCGGGTGGCGCTGGCCTTTCTGGTCGCGGTGTGTGCCCAGGCCGGCTTGTCCGAGCAGCCCATGGTCGCGCTCAACGACCCGCAGGCGTTCTCGGTGGTGATGCAGCAGGTGGTGGTGGGCATCGCGATCGGTCTGGCGGTGCGCATTGTGTTCGCCTCGGTGGAGCTGGCCGGCGAAATCATCGGCCTGCAGATGGGCCTGAACTTCGCAGGCTTCTTCGATCCCTCAACCAACGCACAGTCCAGCACGGTGGGCCGTTTCTTCGGCAACACCACCATGCTGCTGTTCGTGGTGATGGGCGGCCACCTCATGCTCCTGCAAGCGGTCATTGCCAGCTTCAATACCTTCCCGGTGGGTGGCGGTGCGCTCGATTCGATCAACCGCATGCAGCTGCACGAACTCGGCGCCGTGGTGTTCCGCTATGGCCTGTGGATCGCGCTGCCCATGATCGGCATGCTGATGTTCGTCAACATCGTGCTGGGCTTCGTCTCGCGCATCGCGCCGCAGATGAACGCCTTTGCCATCGGCTTCCCGCTCACGCTCTCGGCCGGTCTCGTGGGCATCGCCTTCACCCTGCCCATGCTGGACGCACCGGTGCTCTCGCTCATGAAACTGGCCACCGAGATCTTCACCGGCGGTTAGCCCAGCAGGCGCGGCACCGCCGCCACCAGCATGGCCACGCCCGAGAGCGCCAGCAGCGACAGCACCAGCCGGCGGAACGCCGCCTCGCTCAAGCCGACGTAAAGCTTCGCACCGAGCAACACGGGCACCAGCAGCGCCACCGCCACCACCGGCAGCAGCGGCCAGATGTCGCGCGTGACCGCGCCCGTGGCCACATAGCCGAGCATGGTGAACGAGAGGGCCGCGAGGTTGAAGTTCTGCACGATGGCGCGCTGCCGGTCTTTCTCCATGCCGCGCAGCGTGCACCACAGCGTGGGCACCACGCCGGTGAAGCCGCCGATGCCGCCCATGAAGCCACCGGCTGCGCCGACCACGCCGTCGGCCAGGCGCCCTCCGAGGGTGATGCGCGGCAGCTTGGTCGTCAGCAGCATGGCCGGGCACCACACCACCAGCACGCTGCCCAGGATCAGCTTGAACAGATCGGCGTTGAGGTGCGGCAGCACCGCCACGCCGATGGGCACGCCCACCGCACCCCCGGCCAGAAACGGCCACAGCGCCGGCCAGCGAAAACCGCGCCGGGTGGTGAACACCGCGACGAGCTGCCCGGTGAGCGATCCAAACACCGCCAGCACCGCGGCCACGCGCGGGTCGATGCCCCAGACCCAGAACGACATGGCCACCATGCTGAAGGCAAAGCCCGACAAGCCCTGCACGAAGCCGGCCACGGCAGCCCCCACCACCAGCAACCCCAGTTCGGGCGTCATGCCGGTGTCAATCCCAGGACAGGCGTGTGAGTTTCCAGTCGTCCGACACGTACCGCCATTCCAGCTTCACGCTGTAGGGCTCTGCCCGCTCCGGGATCAAACCCTGCGCACCGGTGACCAGCACCTGTGCCTGCGTGAGGCCGTTTTGCGGCGCGGTGGGGTCGATGCTGCTCTTGCGCGTGACCGCGATCACCTTGACGCTGGCGTAGCGCAGGAACATGAGCGTCATGGTCTGACGCGCCCACTCCCGGTCCAGGCCCTCCTGCGCCTGGAAGCCGGCATCGAGCTGGTCGATCACCGCGCTGGTGTCCTTGGCCTCCAGGTTGTCCTGCAGCTGCTGCACAGCGGCTTCCAGCTGGGCCTGCGGATCGACCTTGCCGCAGGCGGACAGGGAGAGCGCCAGCGCGAGCAGCAGCCAGGCCAGGAAGTGTCTGTGAGTCATGGGTTCAACGCTCCGCGATGTAGTGCGACATGGTTGCGCTCTCGCCCTCCGCGAGAAACGCCCGGATCTCGGTTTCGAGCGCGCGGTCGGCCACGGTGGCGCGGGCGCGTTGGTGCAGGTAGTCGGCCCACGAGGCGACGATGAAGCGCTCCACGTAGCGCGAGGGTTCGCCCAGGTCGCGGTAGACGCGCCAGAAGCTCGCGCCGTCGCGCCGGCGTGGCGCTTTCATGCGGGCGATGGTGTCCAGAAACGCCTGGTCCACGCCGGGCCGGATGCGGTAGCCCACCTCCACCGCCACCGGGCCGGCGGCCGGGTTGGGTTCGTCCACCACAAAGAGTTCGTCCCACGGCGTGCCCTGCGTCACCTCGTGCAGGGCGCCCATGCGCAGCGGAAACGGGCGCACCAGCAGCAGGCCCGCCGCCATCAACACACCGGCGGCCACCAGCGCGGCGGTGAGGCCGGCGATGTCGGACACCGCGCCCCAGAAGGCCGAACCGATGGCGAACGCCCCCAGCGCAGAGACGATGTGCAGCGCCACGGCGCGCGAGCGCACCCAGGGTGGCGCGCTGGCCTGGGTGGCGGTGTTGAAGGTGGACATCGTGGCCATCCAGGCGGCACCGCCAAAGGCCATGGCGATGTAAACCACCCCGGGCACGCGCACCCACGCCGCGAGCAGCATGACCACGGCAAACACCGCGCAGCTGAGCGACACGATGGCGTCGAGCGCAAAGCGCGCGCGCAGCCGCCCGATGACCAGGCCCGAGGCCACCGCGCCGGTGCCCAGGCAGCCCATGAGCAGACCGAAACCTTCAGCGCCCGTGCCCAGCTGGCGCTGCGCGATCACCGGCAGCAGCGCCCACAAGGCCGAACCGGCCGCGCTGAAGGCCATGACCCGCACCAGTTGCGCCAGGATGATGCGGGAGTGCCAGGCAAAGCGCAGGCCGCTCAGCGTGCCGCCCCACAGGCGCTCGGGCGGCAGGCTCGACGGCGGGTGCGCACGCGGCGGCCAGCGCCGGATGGACTCCCACATGACCAGGGTGGTGAACACCGTGACCACAAACACCCAGCCCGCCCCCAGCCGCGCGAACAGCAGGCCGGCCAGCGTGGGGCCGATGGCGCGCGCCGCGTTGTAGGCGATGCCGATGGCGGTGATGGCCTGCGGCCACTCCTCGCGCGGCACGGGGTCCACCACCGACGAATTCCAGGCCGGCGTGAGCACCGCCGTGCAGCAACCGCATACGAACACGAGAAACAACACCGAACCCGGCCCGCCCCAGCCGGCCAGCACCAGCGCGGCGAGCAGCGTGCACGCAGCCACCTGGGCCAGCAGCGCGCCCGAGATCAGGCGGCGCCGGTCGGTGGTGTCGGCCAGCACCCCCGCGGGCAAGGCCAGCAGGAACATGGGCAGGAACACCGCCGTTTGCACCAGCGCCGCCAGAAACGACGAACCGGTGAGCTCCACCATCAACCAGGCGGCCGCCATGGTCTGCATGCCGGCGCCGATGAAGAAGATGCCGCCGCAGATCCACAAGCCCCGAAAGGCGGGTTGGCGGAGTGGGCTCCAGATGGAGGTGGCAGCGGTCATGGGCCATTATTCCGCAGGCCGCTCACGCGAAAAAAAGGCGGCCTGAAAGCCGCCTTTGTCTGCTGAAGGGAACGCTCAGCGGTTGGCGCGCTGCCGGCGCAGTGCGCCGAGACCCAGCAGCGCGACACCCAACGAAGCGAGGGTGCCGGGTTCTGGAACGGCGGAGACTTCTGCGGCCTGCACCTGCGTTGGAACCAGGGCATTGATGACCGGGTCTTGGCTCAAATTCTGGCCGGGCTCGGGCGGGAGCTTCCCGAGGTCCTTCACCACCTCCGTAACGGTCACCGAAGGATCCGAGCCTTCATCTTCATCGGCAATGAAGGACGGCTGGGCGGGGGCGTCGGCTGGCTGCTGCGTGGACGCAGGACCGCCGGTCGGGCCTGCGCTGGGGCCGGCAGTGTCTGGGCTTCCCGACCGCGGGGAGCCGCCAGTACGCCCGCTGCCGCCCAACGCGCCACCACCCGAAGCGAAGCCTGGACCGCCTGCGGCAGCGAACTGGCTGCCGAGCGGGGTGCCGCCCGACGTTCCGGCACTGTTGCCGTTGCCGTTGCCGTTGCCGTTGCCGAATGCGTTTTCCGAATTGTCCGCAGCGGGAGAAAGGGCTTTCAACAAATCGGTTTCACTGAAACCGATCTCAATGGACTCATTGGCGGGTGCTGCGGGAATACTTTTGTATTTCACCGTGATATTCGTCACAGGCGATTGACCGATATCGAGTTTTTCGAGGAGTTTCAATGCCTGGATCTGGACGGCAGGAACCGACAACGCGGCGACCGACAACGCCACGGCCGACAGTGCCGCTGCGGACGATGCTTTGAAAAGGAAATTCATTTGATGAGCCTTGAAATTCAGTGGGATGCCGCTCTGGAAATCAAATGGCACCGCTTTGAAATCAACAGCGCAGGATGCGTGCCAGCGGCTCAATTCGCCTATGTAGCAACCAGTTACGAATTCAGGGGCCCGAATGTTGGCAAATCGCCGGGCCAACTGTCAACTTTTCCGACACCCCTGCCAGAAGCGAAACGCCCAAGGAAAAGCACAGCCCCCGGGCCGCCTGGGCGGGTTGGTGACGCCGGGCCGGGATCGGAAAGGCGGTCTCCAGACCTGACAGCGACGGCAGAAACGGCGCGCGAGCCTCACACGATGCCGTTGCGAATCGCGTACACCGTGAGTTCTGCGTTGTTGGCCAGGTGCAGCTTCTCCAGCACGCGGGCGCGGTAGACGCTGACCGTCTTGGGGCTGAGCATGAGTTCTTCGGCAATGTCCGACAACTTTTTGCCCGACGCGATCTTCTGCAGCGTCTGCAGCTCGCGCTCGGAGAGGCTGGCGTGCAGCTCTTCGCTCTCGGGCGCGTGCAGGTTGTCCACCAGCATCTGCGCCACCTCGGCGGTCACGTACTTGCGGCCCTGCATGACGGTGCGGATGGCGGCCACCAGCTCGGCGGGCTCGCCGGCCTTGTTGAGGTAACCGCGCGCACCGGCGCGCAGGCAGCGGATGGCGTACTGGTCTTCCGGGTACATGGAGACCACCAGCGCCTTCACCGTGGAGCCTTCTTCTTTCAGGGCCGCCAGCACCTCCAGCCCGCCGCGTCCGGGCATGTTGAGGTCGAGCACGAGCACATCGCACTCGGTCTTGCGCATGGCCTCGCGCAGTTCGGGGTAGCTGCCGGCTTCGCCCACCACCTGGATGTCGGTGGCCTCCGAGATGGTGTCGCGGATCCCGCGTCTCACCACCGCGTGGTCGTCACACAAAATCACCTTGATCATGGGCTTCCTCTGCGGCGTTGGCCGCGTTGTCCGGGTTCTTGGGTGATGTCAGGGGCACAGACAAGATGACCGAGGTGCCCCGTGGTGAGGTGCTCACGTCGAGCCAGCCGTCCACCTTGGCGGCGCGCTCGCGCAAGCCCAGCAGCCCGAAGGACTCGGCCTTGCGCAGCGCATCCGGGCTCATGCCCTGGCCGTTGTCGGTGACTTCCAGGGTGAGCACGCCCTCGCCATCGCTCAGGTCGATGTCGACCGCGGTGGCCTTGGTGTGTTTGGCGATGTTGGTCAGCGCTTCTTGCGCCGTGCGGTAGGCCACCAGTTGCACGTCCAGCGGCACGTTGATCTGGTCGGACGACCGGCGGATGGTGACCCGCATGCCGCTGCGGCGCTCGAAGCCCCCGGCCAGCCACTGCACGGCGGCCACCAGGCCCTGGTCCAGGATGGGCGGGCGCAGGTTCATCATGATCCGCTGGCTCGCGCCCAGGGCGTGCTGCAGCATTTCCATGGCGGTGGTCACGTGCTTGAGCACCTCGGCGTCGGTCTCGCGCCGGCCCACCCAGGCCAGATCGAGCTTGACGGCCGCCAGCGCGCCGCCGATGTCGTCGTGGATCTCGCGCGCGATGTTGGCGCGCTCCTGCTCGATGCTGGTCTGCAGGTGCTCGGCCAGCTCGGCCAGGCGCTGGCGCGATTCGGCCAGCTCGGCGGCGGCCCGCGCGCGCTCGCGCCGCGTCTCGGAGATCTCGATCGCCCGCTCGATCACGTGCGAGAGGCGGTGCATGCTGTCCTTGAGCAAGTAGTCGCTCACACCGCGGTGCATCGCGTCCACCGCCGCGGTCTCGCCGATGGCGCCCGACAGGATGACGAAGGGAATCTCGATCTGCAGTTCACGCACCACGTCCCAGGCGTCCATGCCGGTGAAGCCGGGCAGGTGGTAGTCGGCCAGCACGACGTCGAAGCGCCCGGTGAGCAGCTCGCGCTTGAAATCGTCCATGGTGTCCACCAGCACCACCTCGCTGGGCAGCTTGCTGCGCTGCAGGGCGAACTTCACCAGCGCGTGGTCCACCCGCGAATCTTCCAGATGCAGGATGTGAACCGGGGGTTTGTCGAGGTTCTCGGACATGCCTGTGGGGAATGTTGGGAAGGTGGAGGGGCGGGCAGCGCTGGCCGATGACCGGCAGACGCAACAAGACAACCCGGGAAATGGTCCTGAATTTGGCTCGTTATCTGCCGATACAGCTTCTTACAGACCTCGAAAATTGTACTGCCCACCCCATCCGACATGCCCTACACGAGCCGCCACATGGACCACCTGACGATGCAGCATGCCCCGCCGTGCGTCTCCCTGCCCGTGAACCTGGTGGCCAACCTCCAGGATTCGCTGCTCATGGCCGTGACCGACCTGCAGCGCCTGGAAGGCCTGCTGGACCACGCCACCGCCAACCTGATGGAGCGCTTTGGCACGGTGAACGCCGCTCTGGGCGCGCTGCCCGAGAGCCAACAGGACGAACTGGGCCCGATCCGCACCAGCCTGCACCAGGCCGTGACCGAACTCCAGTTCCACGACATGGCGACCCAACTGATCGTGCACACCGGCAAGGTGCTGCAAAGCTGCGCCTGGCGCCTGGCCGAAGAAGCCATGGAGCCCGAAGAAGGGGAGATACCGCTGGGTCTGGACCCCATGCCCGAGCGCCCCAGCCCGGTCACGCAGAGCGAGATGGACGCCGGTTCCATCGACCTGTTCTGACCACCCGCCTTCCCCATTCAAGACCCCCCGGTATCTGCCGATATTTGACTGAAACACGGAGTAAGCCATGCGATCCATTCTTGCCGTCGACGACTCGGCTTCCATGCGAAAAATGGTGTCGTTCACCCTCACCGGCGCGGGCTACCACGTGGTGGAAGCGGTGGACGGTCAGGACGCTTTCGAAAAAGCCCAGAGCCACAGCATCGACCTGGTGCTGACCGACCAGAACATGCCCAACATGGACGGGCTGAGCCTGACACGCAAGCTGCGCGAGCACCCCAAATTCAAGACCACACCCATCCTGATCCTGACCACCGAGTCCAGCGACCAGATGAAACAGGCGGGCCGCAGCGCGGGCGCCACCGGCTGGCTGGTCAAGCCCTTCGATCCCGCCCGGTTGATCGAAGTGATCCAAAAAGTCATTCGCTGAACACACACCAACGCGCGCCGCTCAACAGCAGCCAAGGAGACCCCACATGGGTGACATGATGAACGAAGGCCAGAGCCTGGCCAACGACATTGACCTGAGCCAGTTCTATCAAATCTTCTTTGAAGAGGCCGGCGAAAACCTCGACCAGATGGAGCAGATGCTGCTCGCGCTGGACGTGGAAAAGGCCGACGACGAAGAGCTCAACGCGATCTTCCGCTGCGCCCACTCGATCAAGGGCGGCGCCGCCACCTTCGGCTTTGCCGACGTGGCCGAACTCACGCACCAGATGGAGTCGCTGCTGGACAAGCTGCGCCGCCACGAACTCCAACCCACCGCCGCCATGGTGGACGTGTTGCTCGAATCGAGCGACGCGCTGCGCCTGCAGCTCGCCCACCACCAGGGCCGTGGCAATGACACCCCCGCCACCGGCGACCTGGTGGCCCGCATCTACGCATTGGCCAACGGTCAAGAAACCGCAGCCCCCGTGGCGCAAGCCGCCCCTGCACCCGTGGTGGCAGCCCCGGTGGTGGAGGCAGCCGCCCCGGCCCGCGTGATCAACAAGCCGGTGGCCAAGGCCAGCCGCGAACTCGAAATCCACATCGGCCCGCTGGACAACGTGGCGCAGGCCGACGGTGTGGCCGAACTCTTCCGCGATATCCCCGGCCTGGGCACCATCGAGCCCCTGCCCTGCGACCAGGCCAACAAGCGCGTCTACCGCGCCACGACCACCTCGTCCGACGCCGACCTGATGGACCTCTTCACCTTCCATGTGAGCAAGGAAGAGATCCGCATCGTCGATCTGGCCGCCTCCGCCGACGAACCAACACCCACGCCTGCCATGGCATCCGGCCAGGACTTCGGCTTCTTTGACGGCGCACCCGGCGTGCCCGCCCACGCCGTTGCCGCCCAGGCCGTGGTCTCGGCGCCCGAGCACACCACCAAAGCCGCCGCCGCGCCCAAGGCAGACGCCCGCGCAGCCGCACCCGCCGCCATGGAATCGAGCACGCTGCGCGTGTCGGTCAGCAAGGTCGACCAGCTGATCAACCTGGTGGGTGAACTCGTGATCACCCAGGCCATGCTGGCCCAGAAGAGCCGCGAGCTCGACGACGGTGCCAACCAGCCGCTGCTGGCCGGTCTCGCCGACCTGGACCGCAACACCCGCGACCTGCAGGAAGCGGTGATGTCGATCCGCATGATCCCGATGTCGGTGGTGTTCAACCGCTTCCCGCGCATGCTGCGCGACCTCGCCAGCAAGCTCGGCAAGAAGGTCGAGCTGGTCACGCAGGGCGAGTCCACCGAGCTCGACAAGGGCCTGGTGGAAAAAATCACCGATCCCCTGACCCACCTGATCCGCAACAGCTGCGACCACGGTATCGAGATGCCCGAAGACCGCCGCGCCAGGGGCAAGTCCGAGCACGGCACGATCACGCTCTCGGCCACGCACGAAGGCGGCTCGATCCTGATCGAGGTGCGCGACGACGGCAAGGGCCTCTCGCGCGAGAAGCTCCTGACCAAGGCGCGCGAAAAAGGCATCGACGCACCCGACTCGATGACCGACACCGAGGTCTGGAGCCTGATCTTTGCACCGGGCTTTTCCACCGCCGACCAGGTCACCGACGTCTCCGGCCGCGGCGTGGGCATGGACGTGGTCAAGAAGAACATCACCGCGCTCAACGGCACCGTGGAGATCGATTCGGCCGAGGGCTACGGCATGCGCGTCTCGGTGCGCCTGCCACTGACCCTGGCCATCATGGACGGCATGTCGGTGCGCGTGAGCGACGAGGTCTACATCCTGCCGCTGTCCAGCGTGATCGAATCCTTCCAGATCAAGCCCACCGACATCAACACCCTGGCGCAAGGCGCGCAGGTGGTGAAAGTGCGCGACGAGTACATGCCGGTGATCGAGCTGGAGCGCGTGTTCCAGGTGCCGCGCTTCGAGCACAGCGGCGCGAGCCCGATCATGGTCGTGGTGGAAGCCGACGGCCAGCGTGTGGCGCTCATGGTCGACGAACTGCTCGGCCAGCAACAGGTGGTGATCAAGAACCTGGAGTCGAACTACCGGCGGGTGCCCAACGTGTCGGGTGCCACCATCCTGGGCGACGGCAAGGTCGCGCTGATCCTCGACACCTCCAGCCTGGTGCGCCGCTCCAGGCACTGAACACCACCGTCTCTTCCCGGCGCCCAGCGCGCCCCCGCCCCCAACCGGCCAGGAATCCCGATGCTGCACCAGACCCCTTCCCCCCAACGCGTCGCGCGGTCGGTTCCTCCTCCGAGGACACCCGCGTCCGAAGACGGTCCACTGGCCGAAGGTCGCGAATTTGTCTGGTCCGACGCCGACTTTTCGCGCATCAAGG
This sequence comes from Hydrogenophaga sp., assembly GCF_030158645.1. Classification (GTDB taxonomy): domain Bacteria; phylum Pseudomonadota; class Gammaproteobacteria; order Burkholderiales; family Burkholderiaceae_C; genus Hydrogenophaga. Next base: position 28,287 of record NZ_JAOASO010000151.1, read on the forward strand.
CACTGATCTACAAGAAGGCCGGCATCAGCCTGCACGACGGCAAGCACGCTATGGTCTACAGCCGGGTGTCGCGCCGTCTGCGCGAGACCGGTCACGACAGCTTCAAGACCTACCTGGACTGGCTCGAACACCACGACGGCGCCGAGTGGCAGGAGTTCATCAACGCGCTGACCACCAACCTCACGGCGTTCTTCCGCGAGTCGCACCACTTCGAGATCCTGGCGCAGATGTTCGCCGCCAAACGTTCCCAGAACTGGCGCATCTGGTGCTCGGCCGCCTCCACCGGCGAAGAGCCCTACTCCATCGCGATGACGGCCCACGAAGGCCTGGGCACCAGCGGTTCGTTCGAGATCGTCAACAGCGACATCGACACCAAGGTCCTGGCCACCGCCCAACGCGGCGTCTACAAGGCCGACGGCACCAAGGGCCTGAGCCCCGAACGCATGCAGCGCTTCTTCATGCGCGGCAAGGGCAGCAACGAAGGCTTCATGCGCGTGAAGCCCGAGCTGCAGAAAAACATGAGCTTCCAGACCGTCAACCTGATCCACGACCTGCCGTTTCGTGAACCGTTCGACGTGGTGTTCTGCCGCAACGTGATGATCTATTTCGACGCCGGCACGCAGCGCGCCGTGCTCGAGCGCATCCACCGCGTGATGAAGCCCGGCGGCATGCTGTTCGTGGGTCACGCCGAGAACTTCAGCGACGCCCGCAACCTGTTTGCATTGCGCGGCAAGACCGTCTACGAACGCCTGTAAGGCAACGGCATGATCGCAGCCCCCATCTCCAAGCTCGACCAGCTCAAGGCCAGCAAGCGCAAGGCAGGCGAGGCGAGCTTTTTCTACCACGACCACCACTTTCACCAGGACGCGGTGAAGGTCTTGCCCGGCGAGTACTTTGTGACCGCCGACGACATGATGGTGATGACCGTGCTGGGCTCCTGCATCGCCGCCTGCATCTACGACCCGCGCGTGCGCGTGGGGGGCATGAACCACTTCATGCTGCCCGATGGCGGCATGGACGCGGGCGGACGCTACGGCTCGTTCGCCATGGAACTGCTGATCAACGAGATGATGAAACTCGGCGCCCGGCGCGAGACCATGCAGGCCAAGGTGTTCGGCGGTGGGCAGGTGATGCACACCTTCACCACCATGAACGTGGGCGAACGCAACACGCAGTTCGTGCTCGACTACCTGCAGACCGAACGCATCGCGGTGATCTCGAAAGACGTGCTCGACATCCACCCGCGCAAGGTCTGCTACTTCCCGGCCACCGGCAAGGCCATGGTCAAGCGGCTGGCCCATTCGCACCCCGAAACGCTGGAAACGCAAGAGCGCAAGAGCAGCGCTGCGGTGGTGTCCAAGGCGATCGCCGGTGGTTCGGTGGATCTGTTCTGAGCCCCGAGCCAACGCATCAACAAGAAGACAAGGAGAGGACCATGGCAAAAATCAAAGTGGTCGTGGTGGACGATTCCGCGCTGGTGCGCAGCCTGCTCACCGAAATCATCAACCGCCAGGCCGACATGACCTGCGTGGGCGCCGCCGCCGACCCGCTGGTGGCGCGCGAGATGATCCGCGAAACCAACCCCGACGTGATCACGCTGGACGTGGAAATGCCGCGCATGGACGGCCTGGAGTTCCTCTCGCGCCTGATGCGCCTGCGGCCCATGCCGGTGGTGATGGTCTCCACCCTCACCGAGCAAGGGGCCGAGGCCACCATGCGCGCGCTGGAACTGGGTGCGGTCGACTTTGTGGCCAAGCCGCGCATCGGCGTGAGCAGCGGTCTGCAGGAACTCGCCGGCGACATCGTGGACAAGATCCGCGTGGCAGCGAGTGCCCACGTCAAACGCCTGCCGCCCACACCGGGCGCCGGTGCGGCGCCGGCTGGCGGCGGTGCGGCGGAACAACCGCGCGCCGCGCTGCCTCGCGTGTCGACCGAAAAAATCATCTGCATCGGCGCCTCCACCGGCGGCACCGAAGCCATCCGCGAAGTGCTCGTGCCCATGCCGGCCGACGCGCCTGCCATCGTGATCACCCAGCACATGCCGCCGGGCTTCACCACCAGCTTTGCCAACCGGCTCAACACCTTGTGCCGCATCCGCGTGCAGGAAGCGCAGCACGGCCAGCGCATCTTGCCGGGCCATGCCTACATCGCACCGGGTGGCCACCACCTGCGCATCGACCGCAGCGGCTCCAACTACGTGGCCGTGGTGGAAGACACCGAGCCGGTGAACCGCCACCGCCCTTCGGTGGAGGTGCTGTTCAAGTCGGCGGCGCGCGTGCTCGGCCCCAATGCGCTGGGCATCATGCTCACCGGCATGGGCGCCGACGGCGCACAGGCCATGCGAGAGATGAAAGACGCCGGCAGCTACAACTACGTGCAGGACGAAGCGAGCTGCGTGGTCTTCGGCATGCCGCGCATGGCCATCCAGCACGGCGCTGCGCACGAAATCCTGCCGCTGTCGCAAATCGCCGCGGCCGTGCTCAACCGCCTGGCCAGCGCACCGGCCGGCGTGCGCCACCGCATCTGAACCCACTTCCGCATTCAACGTTTTCAAGGCGTTTCACCATGACCTCCCGCCGCCTGTTCACCCTGCTGCTGGCCTGCGCCGCAGCGACATCCACCGTGTTCGCCCAGACCCTGGAAGCGCCCAAGGGCCGCACCATCCTCAGCGTGAGCGGCAAGATCGCCGTGAAGAACAAGGGCGATCTGGCCGTGTTCGACATGGCCATGATCGAAGCGCTGCCGCAGCACAGCTTCACCACCCGCACGCCGTGGTACGACAAGCCGGTGAAGTTCACCGGCCCGCTGCTCTCGGACGTGCTGGCGGCCGTCAAGGCCAGCGGCACCACGCTGAGTGCGGTGGCGATCAACGATTACAAGATCAGCATCCCGGTGGACGACATCGCCAGACATGGCGTGCTCATGGCGCGTCTGATCGACGACCAACCCATTCCCGTGCGCAGCAAAGGTCCGCTGTTCGTGGTCTACCCGTTTGACAACTCCGCCGAACTGCGCAGCTCGGTCTACTACGAGCGTTCGATCTGGCAACTCAAGGCACTGGACTTGCAATGAACTCACAGCCGACCGGTTTTGGGGGCTGGCGGGTGGGGCAGTGGGTGCTCGCCATCGGCGCTGCCTTGCTGGTGACGCTGACGCCGCTGAGCTACATCCAGTGGAAACAGTTCAACCTGATGCAGGACGTGGCGATCAACCAGATCGACTCGATCATGTGGCAGGCGTACCAGCTCGAACGCGAACTCAGCCACCTGGCCTACGCGGTGCACGGTTCGCTCGACCCCGACAGCACCGTCGCGCCCGACTTCCTGGTGGAACGCTACGAGGTGTTTGTGAGCCGCATCGCACTCGTCACCGACATGCCGCGCAGCGACCTGCTCAACACCACTCCCGCCTACCTGGACGCCATCCGCCTGGTGAACGCTTTCGTGACCCAGGCCGATCCGGTGTTTGCCGACCCGCAAGGGCAGCTGGCTCAAAGGGCCACGCGCCAGGCGCTGATCCAGTCCATCGAGCAGCTGGGTCCGCTGCTGGGCGAACTCACGCGCGAGGCCAACCGGGCCACGGCGCGGTTTGTGGACGAACGCAACACGCAGCTGCGCGACCAGGGACGTGTGGTCATCGCACTGGCCGCCGTGCAGGCGGCTGTGCTGCTGCTGTTTGTGGTGGTGCTGGTGCGCCACCTGCGCCGCCAGGTCGTGCAATACGAAAGACTGCAAGCCATTTCGCGCGAGCTGGCCGTGGCCAAGGAAGAGGCCGAAGCCGCCAACCACGGCAAGAGCGTGTTCCTCGCCAACATGAGCCACGAGATCCGCACGCCGTTCCAGGGCGTGATGGGCATGCTCAACCTGCTCGATGAAACGCAGCTCTCCGGCCAGCAACGCGACTACGTGCAGACCGCGCGCGACTCGGCGCAGCACCTGCTCGGCGTGCTCAACGACATCCTGGACGTGTCCACGATGGAGTCCGGCACGCTGCGCCTGGCGCCCGAGCCGGCGCGCCTGCGTTCGCTGGTACAAGAGGTCGAAGGTCTGATGCGTGCCGGCGCACGCGAGAAGGGCCTGACGCTGGACGTCCACACGGCACCCGACCTGCCCGAGTGGGTGATGGCCGATCCCACGCGCGTTCGCCAGATCCTGTTCAACCTGCTGGGCAACGCGGTGAAGTTCACCCACCAGGGCAGCATCACGGCGCGACTGTCGCGGCTCAAGGGCACGCCCGATGGCGTGTGCCTCACGGTGCAGGACACCGGCATGGGCATGGACGCGGCCACCGTGGCCCAGCTGTTCACCCGCTTCTACCAGGCCGACAACTCGGTGCGCCGGCGCATCGGCGGCAGCGGACTGGGGCTGGAGATCTCGCGCAACCTCGCCCACATGATGGGCGGCAACATCGAAGTCGACAGCGAGCCGGGTCAGGGATCGCTGTTCACCGTGCACATGATCCTGCCCGAGACCGAGGCGCCGGCGCTGCCGGTGCCGTCGGGGGAGAGCGCCGGCCCATCACGCCAGCTGCGCGTGCTGGTGGCCGAAGACCACCCCATCAACCTCAAGTACATGCACATCCTGCTCGACCGCATGGGCCACGAGGCGGTGTTCTGCGAAAACGGACAGGAGGCCCTGCAGCTGCTGGAGCGCCAGCGGTTTGATGTGGTGCTGCTCGACTACCACATGCCGGTGCTCGATGGCCTGGCCACCACCGAGGCCATCCGGGCGCTCAACGGCCCCAGCAAAAACATCAAGGTGGTGCTGGTCACGGCCGACGTGGTGAACGACACGCGCAGACGGGCGCTGGAGGTCGGTGTCAACGAATTCGCCAGCAAACCCCTGCAGGCACAGGACCTGCAGCGCGCGCTGGAGCGCTGCGGCCTGCTCGATGCCGCCACCGTGCTGGTGGGAGACGACCAGGCGCCCGCCCCCGAAGTGGCAGCGCCCGAGGTGCAGGCGCTCAACGCCAGCGCGGCGGGACTGATCGACACCGAGTCGTACACCGAGATCGTGTCGATGATGCCGCCCGACACCATGGACGAGTTGCTGAACACGCTGTTCGAGCCGCCCCAGGGCAGCGTGCAGGTGCTACTGGCTTCACTGGCCGCCGGGGATGCCGACCAGATCGCCTACGACGCCCACAAGCTCAAGGGAACGGCGATGCTGCTGGGCTTTCGGGCACTGGTGCGCACCTCGGCGCAGATTGAACGCCTGGCCCGGGAAGAGGATGTGTCGTTGCGCCGCGAGCTGGCCACCCAGCTGATGACCGACATGACCCGCACGCAGCAGGCCCTCAGCGAATTCACACCAGCCCTGTCTGCCTGACCCGCAGGCCCGGGCCGGGAGCGCCCTTCACGGGCGTTTCCGGCCCCGGCGAAACTCGCACAACTCCAGAATGGCCGCGTGCACCGCAATGTGGTCGTACACCCGACCCAGCATGGACAGGTCACAGACAGGGCCGTCTGCACCGCCATCGCCAGGGGCCTTCACATCGGGCGGCCCCGACATCGGCTGGGAAGCGCTCCCGCTCAGCGGGATGGCCGTGGCCACCAGCTGGGCGTAGCGGATCGCCCGCAGCAGGAACTGCACGTCGCTGCACACCGACCACACGCTGTGGGCGAACATGTGGGTGATGGCCTCGCCATCGGCCGCGATCGAGTGGAACAGCATCGGAACGCCGGGCAAGGTCGGTGCCATGGCGAGGTGGAGGATGTCGCGGTCGGGTTGACTGGTCGGTGCCAGTGTCCGGCGCATCCAGTCGGCCAACGGTTGCGTGTGCAGGTACCGGTCATGCAACGCCACTTGCGCCACCGACAAGTCACCGCGGTCGTGGTGCTCCCGCATCACGATGCAGGGGGTGGCTTCGCGTTCGGCCGAAGGCTCACGCATCCAGCGGTGCGTCGCCGACGTGTCCCGCTCCCCGGTCGGCACAGACCCGCGCCGGGGCTGTCGCTGCTGCTGACACTCCAGGATGGCCAGCAACAGGTACTTGTGCGTGGTGAACCCCAGGCGCAGGGCGGGCGATCCAGTGTGAGCCAGCGTTGCCGGGGGATTGAACGTCATCGGTGCGCCTGACCAGTCCCGGGCAGCGGTGCGGAAGGCATGTTCCGTTGACCCACCAACCGGGGCAGCAGAAGCTGCTGGGTTCCATTCTGCGGCCCGCCCACCGCCGCGGGGTACCGCCAGCGATCAATTCAGCACATCAATGCCCGTGTCTTGATCCAGATCATGAAACCACCTCGGTCGCATCCTGCTTCAGCGCCAGGACGCGGGCAATTTCCGCCAGCAGCACCGGCAATTTCGATGACTTGGTGACAAAGCCGTTCATGCCCGACGCGCGGGCGGCCGCGATGTCCTGCGCCAACGCGCTGGCGGTCAGCGCAATGATGGGCACCGGTGCCAGCCGACCGACCTGCTCGCGCGCCCGGATGCGCCGGCTGGCCTCGAGTCCGTCCACCTCGGGCATCTGCAGATCCATCAGCACCACGTCGAAGCGCTCTTGCGCTGCGGCCTGCACCGCCTCTGCGCCGCCGCCCACGCAGGTCACGCGGTGCGCCTTGCCCAACAGCAGGCGCAGCACCTCCATGTTGAGCAGCACGTCGTCGGCAATCAGGATGTTGAGCCGCGGCAGGGCAACCGAGGCGGCGGCGGGCGATTCGACCTGCGCCTCAATGGAGGCCACAGGCAGGGGCAGCCACACGGTGAAAGTGCTGCCCTGCTCCAGTTCGCTGACGACCTGGATCGTGCCACCCATCAGATCGACCAGTTTCTTGCAGATGGTCGTGCCCAGACCGGTGCCGCCGAAGCGCCGCGTGGTGGACGAATCCACCTGGCTGAACGGCTCGAAGATCTGGTCCAGGTAAGGTGCGGGCATGCCCACGCCGGAATCGCTGACCTCGAACACCAGCCCGCCACGCTCGGCACGGATGTCCAGGCACACACGCCCGACCGGTGTGAACTTGATGGCGTAGTCCAGCAGGTTCCCCAGCACCTGCCGGATGCGGAAGCCATCGCCCTCGTAGCACGGCGCCACCCCGGGCTGTTGCACCACCCGCAGGTCGATGCCCTTGGCGCGCGCCGCAGCGCCGTACACCAGGGACAGCTCGTGCACCAACGCGTCCACCCTGAACGGGCAGATCTCGAACTCCACCAGACCTTTGTCGAGCTTGGCGGTGTCCAGGATTTCGTTGAGCAGTCGCAACAGCGAGCGCGCGGAGTCTTCGACCACCTTCAACTGTTCGCGTTGTTCGGGCTGCAGCGGCCCGCCGAGCAGCACGCTGATGAAGCCCAGGATGGCGTTCATGGGCGTGCGCACTTCGTGGCTCATGTTGGCGAGAAAGGTGCCGCGAGCCTCGGCCACCTTCTCGGCTTGCAGCCGGGCCAGTTGCAGGTCGGCCACGGCCTTGCGGTCGGAGATGTCCTGCGCCAGCTTGGAAACACCCACAATGCGCCCGGATTCGTCGCGGATGGGCGAGACGGACACCGACAGATGCACCGGGCGTCCGTCCTTGTGCAGCCGGACGACATCGGCGTTGGGCACCGATTCGCCCGCCAGCACGCGCTGGAGCAGCGCTTTCTCGGTGGGGACGTCTTCGGGCTTGAACAGGCGGGTGATGGGCTGTCCCACCATCTCGGCAGCGCTGTAGCCAAAGATCTCGGTCGCTCCCTGGTTCCAGGTCATGACCACACCGTCGGTGGTCTTGGTGACGATCGCGTCGTTCGAGCTCTCGACCACCGACTGCACGTACTGGAGTCTGGCGGTCAGACCGCGCAGGCGGATCACCATGGACAGCAGCACCACCAGGATCGAGATGGCAGCCACGGTGACCGCAATGCCGACCATCAACCACGGCGAGCCGGCCTGCGAAGCATCACCCGGTGGCGGCGTGCCGGTGAAGTGCACGGCGGCCATGCCGCAGTGGTGCATGGCGGAGACCGCCAAACCCAGGAGCACGCCCGAGACCGCGTTGCGCCAGACGTCCGACCAACCCGGACGCCAACGCTGCAAGGCCTCGCGCACCCAGAGTGCCAACACCGCCAGCAGCACCGCCACAACCACCGAGACCACCACCATCAGCGGGTCGAAGTGCAGGCCGTCCAGACCCTCCAGCGCCAGCATCCCGCTGTAGTGCATGGCACCCACGCCCAGTCCGAACAGTCCCCCGCCGAGCCAGAGCATGGCGGTGCTCTGCTGTCTGAGCATCAGAAACCAGAGCGCCATCGACGACGCCAGCACGCTGGGCACCATGGAGAGTGCCGTGATGTCCAGCCGGTAACCTGCGGCCCGGCACAGGTCGAGCGCGAGCATGCCCACAAAGTGCATGGCCCACACGCCAGAGCCCAGCGCCAGCCCGCCTGCGAGCACCATGCACAAGGCAGACACGCCGCGCAACCGGCTCGCCTGCGACGACACCACCATGGCGGCCACACCAGCCAGCACCGCCAGACCGACGGACAGCAGCACGAGCGCCGGATCATGACGCCCCTGCACCAACAAGGAGGCGTCGCCCAGGGGGGGGAGGAAATCGTTCATGAGCGGGAAAGCAGGCCAGCGTTTTGTGTCCTTTCGACAGCCTTCTGCAGCCACTTGAGGAACAAGATCACGACGTCCTGTGTTCGATAACTCACAGATCAACACGTCCGAACCTTCAAGTTGGCGCCCTCCGCGCCGAAACCTCGGGAAACCGGTGAAACCCGCGAGCAAGGCCACAAACCCCTGATTCATAAGGGCTTTGAATCACCACCCACGCGGGAAGATCTGGACAACAGGCGGTCAAAAGGCTTGCCGACCGGGGGCCACCCCGGAATCCCCACCAAGGAACCACCATGTCGGGTCGCATGACACTTGCCAGACGTCTCCTGCTCATCAACACCACCCTGATCGGACTGCTGATCATCGTGTCCCTCACGGTCTGGTTCATGATGGACAAGGTCATGAGCGCGGCCGACCGCATCAGCAAGACCAACGTGCCGCAGCTTGAGCTCATTGCCGAGCTGGAACTCAACGTCACGCGCACTTCGCTGCAAGTCCGCCACGCCATCCTCTCGCGCAATCCGCAGGAATTGCAAACCACGCTGGACGACGTGGCAGCCAAGAAGCAGCTCCTGACCGAGAAGCTGGACGCTTTCGGCAAGGGCATGATCGACGAGGATGGGCGTCGGGCCTTTGCGCCCTTGCCCGCCCTGATGGACGAGTTCTGGAAGCAGGGCTCGGCCAACGTGGCCCTGATCCAGCAGGGCAAGAAAGATGAAGCGTTCGCCTTCCTGGTGGAAAAAACGATTCCAGCGCGCAACGCGCTGCTGGCGCCACTGGCTTTGGAGAAGCGCCGCCAGGGTGACCGCCTGCAGTTCCGCGTGGGCGAGGTGAAGGCCTTCTCGCAGCTGGACCGAGACGTGGTCATCGGCGCCGTGCTGGTGGTGGCCGCAGGCTTGATGGGCATGACCTGGTACCTCGGTCAGGTGACGCAACAACTCGGCGCCGACCCCGACCAGCTCAAGCGCGTGGCCGAAGCCGTGGCGCAAGGCGACCTGGGTGTGCCCATCGAGCTCAAGCCCGGCGACACCACCAGCGCCATGGCCGCCCTGCACACCATGACCCGACAACTGGCGCAGTCGGTGAGCCGGGTGCGCTCGGGGGCCGAGGGCGTGTCCAACGCCAGCTCGGAAATCGCCTCGGGCAACTCGGACTTGTCGGGCCGCACCGAGAGCCAGGCCAGTGCGCTGGAGCAGACGTCGGCCTCGATGGAAGAACTTGGCTCCACCGTGCGGCAAAACGCCGACAACGCGCGCACCGCCAACCAGCTGGCGCAGTCGGCCTCCATCCTGGCCACGCAGGGCGGTGAGGTGGTGGGCCAGGTGGTGACCACCATGAAGGACATCAACGACAGCAGCCAGAAGATCGCCGAGATCATCGGCGTGATCGACGGCATCGCGTTCCAGACCAACATCCTGGCGCTCAACGCCGCGGTGGAAGCCGCCCGCGCGGGTGAGCAGGGCCGGGGCTTTGCCGTGGTGGCTGGCGAGGTGCGCAACCTCGCACAGCGCAGCGCCGAGGCGGCCAAACAAATCAAGGGACTGATCTCCACCAGCGCCGAGCGCGTGGGCCAGGGCACCGCCCTGGTGGACCGCGCCGGCACCACCATGAACGAGGTGGTCGCGGCGATCCGCCGCGTGACCTCGATCATGGAAGAGATCAGCAACGCCAGCGCCGAACAAAGCGCCGGGGTCGGTCAGGTGGGCGAAGCCATCACCCAGATGGACCAGGCCACACAGCAAAACGCCGCGCTGGTGGAAGAGATGGCAGCAGCCGCCACCAGCTTGCGCACGCAAGCAGCGGACCTGGTGGGTGCGGTGGCGGTGTTCAAGCTGCGGAGCTGAACGGAAGACCGCACGTCAGGGCACCGAGCCAGCCGCCGGGCCGCCCCCAGGCAGGCTCAGCCCCCTCGGGGGGCAGCGACCCGCGCAGCGGCGGAGCGTGGGGGCACCGAGCCAGCCGCCGGGCCGCCCCAAGGCAGGCTCAGCCCCCTCGGGGGGCAGCGACCCGCGCAGCGGCGGAGCGTGGGGGCTCTCCTCCTCAGGCTTTTTCGCTCAGCAGCGTGCCCGCTTCCAGCGGCGCCAGGCTGCTGTTGCCATGCTCGTCGTAGGCAATCACCTCGCCGCCGGGCACCTCGGGTGCAACGGCAGCGGCTTCTTCGGTGGCGGGTGGCATCACCGGCCAGGGCATGACCTCGGGCGCGGGCTGACCGGCAGCCGGTGCGCCGTCCTTTGTCCCGGGCAGCAGGCGGCGCTGAATGGTGGATGCCGCCACGGCCGACAGGTCGGGTGCGGTGTCGCTCTGGTTGCCCGGCAGGGCCTCGCCCTTGGGGTCCAGCCCCAGGGCACGGTCCACCACCGCGGCGCTGGCCGCCCACATGTTGGAGAGCACCTCCTGCAAGCGGTCCATGGCCTTGCGGTGGCTCGCCTTGTCGGCTTCGGCCTTCTTCAGCGCTTGTTCGGAGCGCTGCGCGGCCGCGTCCTGTCGCGCCTGCACCGCAGCCTTGTCGTCCCCCGCCGGTGCCGATGACCGGGGCAACGACAGCGCCGGGCCGGTCTCGTCGTCCGTTTTGGGCTTGCGGCGGATCTCGCGGCGGGCCTCCACATCGGCCTGCGCCTCGCGCCCACCCGACTGCACCGGCTGGATGGCCGGCGTGGCGGACACCGGCGCAACGGCGGTGGACGGCGGCGTGGGCCAGGACACGGGGCTGGTGGTGGAGATGTTGATCATGGCGAACCTCGCAAGTGGCCACCAAGCGCAAACATGCCCGGTGTTCTTGGGTCTGTATCGGCGGTCTTGAACCGGACTTGAGGCTTCTTTTCGGCATTTTTCCGGGTCGCTTCGGCCCGACCGTGCGCCAGCGCACATCTCCCCCGTCGCACGGCCACGAGAATGCGCCGGATGCACTGTCCATTGCCTTCGTCACCATGCTGAACACCGCCTGGGCCCTGATCCGCGACACCATCAACGCCTGGCTGGACGACTACGCCCCCAGCATGGGTGCCGCACTCGCGTTCTACACGCTGTTCTCCATCGCCCCGCTGCTGCTGATCGTGATTTCGGTGGCTGGCCTGCTGTTCGGCGAGCCGGCCGCGCGCGGCGAGATCCTGGCGCAGCTCACCCAGCTGGTGGGGACCGACAGCGCGGTGGCGGTGGACGCGCTGCTCAAAGGCCTGGACCGACCGGAGGCCGGCATCTGGGGAACGCTCGTGGGCGTGGTGGTGGTGGTGGCCGGCGCCACCACCGTGTTTGCCGAACTGCAGGACGCGATGGACCGCATCTGGCGCGCACCACCGCACCCCGAAGGCGGCGGCGTGCTGCGCTTCATTCGCGTGCGCCTGCTCTCCACCAGCATGGTGCTGGGCATCGGGTTCTTGCTCATGGTCTCGCTCGTGCTCAGCGCGGCCATGGCAGCGGCGGGCAAGTGGTGGGCACCCTGGCTGGGTGAACTCGCCTTCGTGGCCGATGCGATCAACTTCGGGCTGAGCTACCTCTTCATCACCACCGTGTTCGCCATGATCTACAAGTGGATGCCGCGCGTCCCGGTGGCCTGGCGCGACGTCTGGCTGGGCGCGGCCATCACCGCGCTGCTGTTCACCGTGGGCAAGGAGCTGATCGGCCAGTACATCGGACGCAGTGGGGTGGCTTCGGTGTTCGGTGCGGCGGCTTCCATCGTGGTGCTGCTGCTGTGGGTGTACTACTCGGCGCAGGTGTTCCTGCTCGGGGCCGAGTTCACCAGCGTGTACGCGCACCGGCACGGCTCCCTCAAGGGCTGGTCACCGCCACCCCGGCCTGTGCCTTAGGCGCGATCGCCGGGGGGCGGAACCACCGCCACAGTCGCGCGAGTCCAACGGGGCCACCCACCCCCGAAAGCCGCTGTGAAACGCTCCACCGACACCACCCCGATCCCACCCAACCGCCGCGCCCTGATCCAGCACCAACACACCTTGCTGCGCGACCCGCAGGTGGCGGCGTTTCTGGACGGCAAGCTGCCCGATCCACTGCCCTACAACGAACTGTCCGACAAACTCATCCGGGCCAACGAACCCGCCTTGCTGCTGGCGCTTCTCCAGCACACCCAGAGCAAGCGCCTGCTGCTCTGCGCGACGGATGACACAGGCACCGATGTCGTTCCACTCCCCGACGGCCTGTTGGCCTTCTTCGCGCAACGCATCAACGAGGCGCCGAGTGTCACGAACCTCGTGGTGGTGGAGGCCGTGCTGACCTCGGCGGTCTGCACCCTGCTCCAGGCCACGTTGGATTCCCCCGCGTGCGCGATCACCGCGCTGGAGTTCGCGGAATGCACGTTCGCCGATGAGCAGGTCCGGTTTCCGACCACGGCCCTCACGGTCGATACGTTGGACTGGAGCGACGAACTCACGGTGGCGCCTGCGGCAGCCCCCATGGATCGGGTGTTGCCCGCACTCACTGGCTGGCAGCGGCTCCAGCACCTCTGCCTCATGAGCCCCGAGGTGCCCCTGAACTTCGACCTGATCACCCGGGTGGTGCTGGCCAACCGGTGCATCAGCAGCCTCTACCTCGAGTGCGAAGTGGCACCGGCGGCTCCGGGCAATGTTGAGCACGTGCCGCACCAGGACCCCGGTTTGTTGTTCGATGCCCTCGCGGCCGACCGCACCGCCCTGACCCAGCTCACCTTGAAGATCACGGATGCGAACGACGAGAACTTCAACGACCACTGTCTGCAGCGCATTGCCCTCTGTCTGCAGACCAACACCACCCTGGAACTGCTCAACGTACCCGGCACCCAGATGTGCTCGGCCGGCATCCAGCAAGAATTCACCGACCACCTGCACGGCAACCGCTCGCTGATCGAGCTGGAGCCGCTGGACCTCTTCGGTGGCCAGACACCCGCACCCGTGCGCAGAAACCGCCAGCAACGCTACTGGTTCACCACCGAATTCGTCCTGGGTGCGGCGCAGGCGCTCATGCGGCTGCTGGGGGCCCACAAGGATCAGGGCACGGCGGTGGCCGACCACCTCGCGTCCACACCGGTCGAACGCACCTACTGCGGGCCCGTGATGGCCCTGCTGTGCAAGGCAACCCATGCGGAGGCCGTCAAGCTGCGCAGTGCAGGCTTGCGGGAGGCCATCAAGATTTACATGAAAACCAACGATCTGGAACGTTGCCTGCACCTGGTCCAGGGCCTGGTGGAGTTCCGCATCGACCTGCTGCCCGCGGACAAACAGGCGGTGGTGAGCTTTGCCAGGGAGCGCAACCTCATGAACTTTCTGCCCGCCGGGTACGCCCACTGACGACCTGCAACCGGCTCACCGGGTGGAGCAGTTTGCGACCGATCGGTAGCTCCCCACATCACCCGGTACTGAACGGCAATGGCGGCTTTACTCAACCCTTAATTCACCAAGGGTATTGCCGATACTTCTTCTGACCGGTACCAAACACAAGCCAACGCAGCGCTTGGTGCCACATCGCCAACGCACCAGCGAGAGCCCCATGCGAGCCAACCTGCCCGTCACCCACCAAGAGTTCGTCATTCCCGAGGGCGTGACCCTCGTGTCAACCACCGACCTGCAAAGCCGCATCACCTACTGCAACCCCGCCTTTGTGGCGGTCAGCGGGTTTGAACGCGAAGAACTGATCGGACAACCGCACAACCTGGTGCGCCATCCCGACATGCCCACGGAGGCCTTTCGCGACATGTGGGCCACGCTGGCCAGCGGCGCGCCCTGGTCGGCGCTGGTGAAAAACCGGCGCAAGAACGGCGACCACTACTGGGTGGTGGCCAACGCCACGCCGGTGATGGAAAACGGTCAGGCGGTGGGCTACATGTCGGTGCGCACCAAGCCCACACGGCAGCAGGTGCAGGAGGCCGAAGCACTCTACGCACGCATGCGCAGCGAAACCGCATCGGGCCAGCCCAGCATCGCCCTGCACCACGGCCGAGTGGTGCGCACCGGTCTGGTCGGCCGGCTGCAACTCGCGCTGCAGCTCACGCTGGGCAAGCGCATCGCCCTGTCGTCGGTGGGCCTGGCCGCGGTGGGCCTGGTGATCGGTGAGTACGCGGCCACGCACGGCACCGCGGTCCACGTGGGTGCGGGCGCGGCGCTGCTGGTGATCGCCTCGCTCGCCGCGCTGAGCCTGCGCAACCAGATCGTGGGCCGGCTCCTGCAGTCGATCGCCTTTGCCAACCAGATGGCCGCCGGTGATCTGTCGGCGCGTTTCAAAGGCGAGAGCCGTGGCGAGTTCGGGGAACTCTCGCGCGCGCTCAACCAGCTCAACGTGAACCTGCAGGCGGTGGTGTCCGACGTGCGCCACGAAGTCGAGGGCGTGCAGGTGGCGTCCAACGAAATCGCCGCCGGCAACTCCGACCTGTCCTCGCGCACCGAATCACAAGCCAGCAGCCTGGAAGAAACCGCCGCGTCGATGGAGCAGCTCACCAGCACCGTGCAGCAAAGCGCCAACTCCTCGCGCGAGGCCTCGGTGTTGTCGCAACGCTCGGCCGCCGTGGCACGTGAGGGCAACGAGGCCATGACGCAGGTGGTCGCCACCATGCAAGACATCAGCAAGTCCTCGCACCGCATCGGTGAAATCATCGGCGTGATCGACGGCATTGCCTTCCAGACCAACATCCTCGCGCTCAACGCCGCCGTGGAAGCCGCCCGTGCAGGCGAACAAGGCCGCGGCTTTGCGGTGGTGGCCGGTGAAGTGCGCAACCTCGCACAGCGCACCCTGAGCGCGGCCAAGGAGATCAAGGTGCTGATCGACGAGTCCGCCGCCAAGGTCACGCACGGCAGCCAGCTGGTGCAGAGCGCCGGGCAGACCATGGCCAACGTGGTGGGCTCGGTGGAGCAGGTCAACGGCCTGATCGCCGAGATCACCGGCGCCACGCAAGAGCAGTCGATGGGGCTGGCGCAGATCAACCAGGCGGTGGGCCAGCTCGACTCGGTCACGCAGCAGAACTCGGCCATGGTCGAAGAGCTCTCCGCCGCCGCCAGCTCGCTGCAGGCGCAGGCCCGCGTGATGAACGACGCGGTGAAGATCTTCCGGCTGGAGAGCCGAGCGCACTGAGCCCTCGGTGCACGCCGGTCGACACGGCCCTCGGCGCGCCGCAGGCCGGAGAGCCCCCGCTCAGCGCAGCAGCGTGACAGCCAGCCCGGCAACGGCGCAGGCGGCGAGCAGGGGAAGCACGCCGACCTTGAAGCGGAACAACGCCACCGCAGCCGCCACGGTGATCGCGGCCGACACGGCATCGAAAGCACCCTCAAAGCCCTGCGGCCACCACACGTGGTACGCGAAGAACAGCGCGAGGTTCAGGATGACGCCCACCACCGCCGCCGTGATGGCCGAGAGCGGCGCGGTGAAGCCCAGCTTGCCGTGGGTGGCTTCCACCAGCGGGCCGCCCGCGAGGATGAACACGAAGGACGGCAGGAAGGTGAAGAAGGTGACCACCGTGGCCGCCAGTGCCGCGCCGGCGAACAACGCGTCCGGCCCCAGCACGGCCTGGTTCCAGCCCCCCACGAAGCCGACAAACGCCACCACCATGATGAGCGGACCGGGTGTGGTTTCGCCCAGCGCCAGGCCGTCGATCATCTGCGGACCGCTGAGCCACTGGAAGGTCTCCACCGCACCCTGGTACACGTAGGGCAACACCGCGTAGGCGCCACCGAAGGTCAGCAGCGCGGCCTTGGTGAAGAACCAGCCCATCTGCGCCAGGGTAGCGTCCCAGCCCTGCCAGACCAGCAGGGCACCCATGCCCAGCAGCCAGAGCACCAGGCCCACGGCCAGCACGCGCACCAGCCGACCGTAATTGAACTTTGCGTGATCCGGTGTGGGGGTGTCGTCGTCGATCAGCGCCGGGCCGTACCCTTTGATGGGCCCGCCGTGCCCACCGCCCAATGCAAACACCTGCGGCCAGCGTTTGGACCCCAGCCAGCCGATCAACCCGGCGGCCGCGACGATGGCGGGGAACGGTGTGTCGAACGCGAAGATCGCCACGAACGACGCGGCTGCAATGCCCCACATCCAGCGGTTCTTGAGCGCTCGCGTGCCGATGCGGTGGGCGGCGTGCAGCACCAGCGCGGTGACCGCGGGCTTGATGCCGTAGAACAGGCCCGCCACCACCGGCACGTCGCCAAAAACCAGGTAGATCCAGGAGAGTGCGATCAGGATGAACAGTGAGGGCAGCACGAACAAGGCACCCGCGACGATGCCGCCCCAGCTGCGGTGCATCAGCCATCCGATGTAGGTGGCCAGCTGCTGGGCCTCGGGGCCGGGCAACAGCATGCAGTAGTTGAGCGCATGCAGGAAACGGTTCTCGCTGATCCAGCGCCGCCGCTCCACCAGTTCGGTGTGCATGATCGCGATCTGCCCGGCCGGACCGCCGAAGCTGATGAAGCCGAGCTTGAGCCAGAACCTCAGCGCTTCGGCGAAAGGGACGGGGTCGGGTCGGGTCGTGGCCCTCACGGTGCGTCGGCTGACCCAGGCAACGCGGGACGCACGATGGTGACCGGCACCGGGCAGTGCTGCACCAGGTGCTGCGCCACCGAACCCAGACCGCGCTCGCTTTCGCCACCACCGTGGGCGCTCATGATCACGGCGTCGCACGCATGGCTCTCCACCAGCTCCAGCAAGGCATGGGCCGGGTCACCGCTGACCACCACCGCTTCCACCAGCTGGCTGGCCGACGCCAGCAGCGCCACCGCCGCGCGGATCAGATCGTGCCCGGCGGCGTCACTGACCTCGTGCAGCACATCGGGGTCGTGCGCGACCACCAGCTCGTAGAGGTTGGGCGCTTCCTGCACGTTGGCCACCACGAAGCGGGCCTTCAGCCCCGAGCTGACCAGGCGCATGGCGTGGTAGGCCGCGTGCATGGCCTGGGCGGAGCCATCGACGGGGATGAGGTACTTGATCATGGGGAATTCCTTGGTTGTCAGACAGGCCGCTCGTTGAGCAGGCACCAGTAGAGCTCGATGTGCTCGGCCACTTCAATGAACTTGTTGAAGCTGACCGGCTTCTCGATGTAGGAGTTCACGCCCAGATCGTAGGCGGTCTTGAGGTCGGAGTTTTCACGCGACGAGGTGAGCACCACCACCGGAATGCGCCGGAACACCGGGTGCGCCTTGAGCTTTTGCAGCACCTCCAGTCCATTGACCTTGGGCAGATTGATGTCCAGCAGTATGACGGCAGGCAGCGGATCTCCCGCGTCCCAGCGCGCAAAAAACGCCAGGGCTTCTTCGCCATCGCGTGCGATCTGGATGGTGTTGGAGAACTTCTTCTTGTTGAACGCACGCAAGGTGAGGTCGAGATCCATCGGGTTGTCTTCGACCAGCAGGATCGGCGGCAGCGTGGAGGGCGTGTTCATGCGGAAAACTCCAGATAAAAAATGGAACCCTGTCCGGGCTGGCTCTCGGCCCACACGCGGCCGCCCATGCGCTGCACGGCTTTGGCCACCAGCGCGAGCCCCAGGCCGGTGCCCTGGTAGTCCTCGGCGCGCTGCAAGCGCTGAAAGATGCCGAAGATGCGGTCGTGGTACTTCATGTCGAAGCCCACCCCGTTATCGCGCACCCACAGAATGCGCCGCGCGCCGTCGCAGCGGGCACCGATTTCCACCTCGGGCTGTGCCGTGGTGCGGCTGAACTTGATGGCGTTGCCCACCAGGTTGCGCAACACCACGGCCATGCCTTCGCGGTCGAGTTCCAAGACCATGGGCTCCAGTGTCAGGCTCAGGCGCACCTGGGTGCTTTCGATGTCGGCGCTGTAGCCCTCGATCACCTGCGCCACCAGGGCCGGCACATCCACGCGGTGATGCTCCATGGTGCGGCGCTCCATGCGCGAATAGTCGAGCACGCCGGAGATCAGGTCGCCCATCTGCTGCACGCCCCGGCGGATGCGCCCGAGGAACTGGCGTCCCTCGTCGTCGAGGTGCTGGCTGTGCTCTTCCTCCAGCAACTGGCTGTAGCCGTCGATGCCGCGCAACGGTGCCTTCAGGTCGTGCGAGACGGTGTACGAGAAGGCTTCGAGTTCTTCGTTGAGGCGGCGCAACTGGGCCGTGCGCTCGGTCACCCGCTGCTCCAGCGCGACGTTGATCTGCTCCAGGCTGGTCTGAGCGAGTTTGAGCTGGGTGATGTCGAGCAACGTGCCGCTGTACTGGTAGCCACCGCCCGTGGTCGTGGCCTTGCTTTGCACGCTGCCGCGAAACCAGCGCAGCGGCCCCAGCTGGGGATGGCGGCGGAACTCGGCGGTGACCATCTGCTCCTGACCCGGCACGGAGCGCATGAAACGGTCGACCCGGTCGCGGTCATCGGGGTGGATGCAGTCCAGGTAGGCCCTCAAGTCCACCGGGGGACCCAGCATCGGGTCGCGGTCGAAATTGCGGTACATCTGGCGCGACCACCAGATGTGACCCGATCGGGTGCCGTAGAGCCAGCTGCCCAGACCGGCCATGGATTCGGCCAGCTCCAGCTGCTCCTTCTGCTCGCTGATCGCGGCTTCGGCCTGCAACCGTTCGGTGATGTCCTTGATGGTGGAGAACAGGTGCTTGAGGGTGCCGTCGGGGTGGCGCACCGCGCGCACGTCGATCTCGGTGTGCACGATCCCGCCGCCCTTGCGCACGAAGCGCTTGCGCATTTTGTAGTTGTCGGTGCGGTTGGCCAGCATCTCGTTGCGCAGGGCGAGGTTCTGGTCCAGATCGGGCTGGGGCGTCATCTCGGTCCAGGTCATGCGCAGCAACTCTTCGCGGGTGTACCCCAGGATGGCGCTGAGCTGGTGGTTCACCTGGATCCAGCGCGTGGAGCCGGGTTCGGAGATCGCCATGCCGATGAAGGGCAGTTCGTAGAACAGGCGCAAAAACTCGGCCTGCGCCTGTTGGGCCAGCTGCGCTTCCTTCTGAACCGTGATGTCCAGCAGGACCCCGCTGATGCCGGTGAGCTCGCCCTGGTCATTGCGGGTCAGCGTGGTGCGGTCGTCCACCCACACCCAGCGGCCATCGGCACACCGCAAACGGTATTCCTGGCGGTGTTCGTCGGGCCCGTTCGCGAAGTAGCGCGCCGCCTCGCTGGTGATGCCCACCAGGTCATCGGGATGGATCAGGTCGGCGTACAGCACCTGACCGCCCAGCAGCGCGGCCGACTGGTAGCCCCACTGCGCCACCGATTCGCTGATGTAGGTCATGGGCCAGCCGGGGAGGTTGCGCCACTCGACCACCACCACGGGCGAGCGGTCCACCAGATCGACCAGGTGCCGGATCCGCGCCTGGTCGGTCTGCAGTCGCTGGGCCATGCGGTCGGCTTCGCTGCCGATCATGGCCAGCTCGTCGTGTCCCTGCAGCCCGGCGCGTGTCTGCAAATCCCCTTCGCCCATGCGCTGGAGGGCCAGCGCCAGGTGCCGGGCGCGGCGAAACCACACCAGATGCACCACCAAGGCCAGCAAGGCCGCCAGGCCCAGCAGCAGCAGGCCTTCGCGCACGGCCTCTTGCTGCATGTCGGCGAAGCGCATGGCCTGCGGCAGCTGCAGGTCGACCACGGCGATCAGCCGCCGCCCGCTGGCAAACGGCACCACGCCGGCCAGTTGTTGCGTGCCCGGCAGCGGCACCACGGTGATGGCCGCGTCCGAGGGGCCGTTGAAGAGCAGGGTGGCGAGCGCGGCCAGGTCGGCGCGTTGGCGCAGCACGTCGCCAAACGCCTGCCCGATGTCGGAGCGCACCAGCGAGGCCTGCACCAGGCCATTGGGCTGCAGCAGGTAGCTGTGCTGCATGCCGCTGTACAGGCCCATGCCCCCCACCAGTCGCCGCACCAGCGCCTGGTTCTCCATGCTGGTCTGCGCACTCAGGCGGCTCTGCTCCACGCTCAGGCGTTCGCGCAACCGGCGGGTTTCCTGCTCCAGCACCTGCGCCTCCACCTTGCGCGCCTGCACGACGTAGTTGATCGTGGATGCCGTGAGCGCGAACAGCACCAGCATCAAGGGCGCCAGCCAACGGCCAGGCAGGGTGAGGCGCGCGGAGAGCGACTTCACGGCGGCGTCCCCCGGGTGCGCAGGCGCTGCAGGGGCGATGCATCGATCAGTTGTTCCCAGCGCGGCGGGCGCCGGAGCAGGCCGATGTCGATGAGCGTGGTGGCCACGTTGCCGGCCTGCGCCACCAGCGGGGCCGGGTTGCCGGAGAGCTCGCGTTCGGATGCTTCCCGGGAATAGAAAGCCAGCCCACCCAGCACCGATTCATAGGCTTCGGGCGAGAGATCGGTGCCGAGGGCCAGCGATTGCGCCGCGCCCGGGGTGTCGAGCTGAAAGACGTTCAGGCCGGCGTACCAGGCGCGCAGCAGGGCATCCACCGACGCTGGGCGCTGTTGCAGCACCTCGGCTCGAACCACCAGCACGTCCAGGATCTCGCCCGGGATCTCGCTGCTGTCGAAGATGCGCCGGTAGCCCGCCACCTCCATCGAACCGGCCAGCGGCTCGAAGGTCACCGCTGCGGCCACGGTCCCCGCCTGCAGGGCCGCCTGGTGCTGGGCCACTTCGAGGTTGGTCACCCGCACATCGGCGCGGGTCAGTCCGGCTTTCTGCAGCATCCGCTGCAGCAGCAGCGCGCCCACCGCCGAGTCCTCGACCGCGATGAATTCGCCCTTGAGCTGCTCGGGCGAAGCGATGCGGGGTGCGGCCATCACCACATCACCACCGCTGGAGGCATCGAGCATGCTCACGATGCGCACGTCGACACCGTCATCGGCCAGGCGCAGCGTTTCGTCCAGCGTGAGCGTGGCGGCATCGAGCAGGCCATTGCGCAAATGGCGGAGCGTCTCGGACGCCGAGGGCAACTCCACCACCCGCAGTTGCCGGGGATCGGTCATGCCGCGGTCGCGCGCCAGCACCAGTGGGTCGTATCCCACCCAGGGGTTCATGCCCACGGTGAGGGGTGGATCGACGGGTTTGCCGCAAGCCGCCAGCGCCAGCAGCGCCGCAGCGCCCAGCGCGCGCCAGCCACAGCGCCACCCTCCGCGCTGCAGATCGCCTCTCCCTTCTTCACCCGCCCTCGATGGGCCTGCGCCATGTTTCATAAGCACGTGTTGTCGGTCCACCCGGAAGCACAGGAACACTGGCAACATTCTGTTGCACATACCCTGCCCAGTGTAGGGCCCGGGGGTCGCGTTCGCGTCAGGAGAGCACAACAAGGGGCCCGTCGTCGCGCAAAAAATCCGGCCCGGCTGGCCCGGTCAACCGCTCGGCCCACTGAACCTTTCGCCTCGAACACGAACTCACCCCGCATGATCGACATTTCAGACCTCTCCATGCACTACCAGCTGGGGGCCGCGCGCATCGACGTGTTGCGCTCGGTGAACCTCTCGGTGGCCGCCGGCCAGCGCGTGGCCATCACCGGGCCCTCCGGCTCGGGCAAAACCTCCTTGTTGCTGCTGCTCTCGGGCCTGGAGCGCCCGGCCAGCGGGCGGGTGGCCATCGACGGTGTGAGCCTTGGCGGCATGGACGCCGACGCCCTGGCCGACCTGCGGCGCGACCGCATCGGCATCGTGTTCCAGTCGTTCCACCTGCTGCCCAGCCTGAGCGCGCTGGACAACGTGGCCCTGCCGCTGCAGATGGCCAACCGGCCCGATGCGCACGAGCGCGCGGCGGCGCTGCTGGAACGCGTGGGTCTGGGCGCACGGCAGGGGCACTACCCGAGCCAGCTTTCGGGCGGTGAGCAGCAGCGCGTGGCGATTGCGCGCGCGCTGGTGCACCGCCCGCGCCTGCTGCTGGCCGACGAGCCCACCGGCAACCTCGACGACCACACCGGCGAAGCCATCCGCGAACTGCTGTTCGAACTCAACACCGAGGCAGGCACGACGCTGGTGCTGGTGACGCACGACCCCGACTTCGCCGCCCGCTGCGACCGCGTGCTGCGCCTGCACGACGGCCACCTGAATGAAGTGAAGACCACCGAGCGAGCCCCCGATGCGGTTCCTGTTTAGCCTGGCGTGGCGCGACCTGCGCGCCAGCGGCCGACACCTGTGGATCTTCTGTGCCTGCCTGGTGCTGGGCGTGGCGCTCGTCACGGCCGGTGGCGGCCTGTACCGCCAGGTGGCGGGCGCGCTGGTGAGCGACGCGCGGCTGATGTTCGGCGGCGACGTGGAGGTGGAGCAAACCGCGCCACTGCCGCCCGAGGTGCTGGCCTGGATGAACGGGCGCGGTGATGTGTCACGGCTGGTGGAGCTGCGCACCATGCTGCGCGCGTCCGATGGCCGGGCCCAGCTGATCGAACTGCAGAGCGCCGACGCGCGCTACCCGCTGTACGGCACGGTGGAGCTGGCCCCGGCGGGTGATCTGAGCGCCGCGCTGCTGGAACGCAACGGGGTGTGGGGCGCGGCGCTGGACGCCACCCTCGCCCAGCGCCTGGACCTCCAACCCGGCGACACGGTGGAGGTGGGCAACCTGAGCCTGGAGGTGCGCGCCCTCGTGGTGCGCCAGCCCGACCGCAGCCTGCGCGCCGACTGGGGCGGTGCCCCGGTGCTGGTGGCCGACGGGGCGCTGGCCGCCACCGGCCTGGTGCAGCCGCTCAGCCGCGTCGAATACCACTACCGCGTGCGCACGCCGCAACCCGCCGCCGCGTGGCGCGACGCCTTCATCGCCGCCTACCCCGATCTGCAGGCCGAGGTGCGAACGTTTGAAGAGCGCAGCGACCGCATGGCCGAGGTGCTGGGCCAGATCGGCTCGGGGCTGCTGCTCATTGGCTTCTCCGCGCTGTTCATTGGCGGACTCGGTGTGTTCAACAGCGTGCAGGCCTACCTGCAGGGCAAGCTCGGCACGCTGGCCACGCTGCGCGCCGTGGGCCTGCGCGACGGCCGCCTGGCGGCCCTGGTGCTGCTGCAGATCCTGATGCTGGCGCTGCTCTCCAGCCTGGGCGGTGTGCTCATCGGCAATGCGCTCGCGCTGGGCGGCACGCTGGCCGCCGCGCAGCAGCTGCCGCTGGCGCCACTGGTGGTCGGCCTGTGGCTGCCGTCGCTGGTGGGGCTGAGCTTTGGCGTGCTGACCGCACTCACCTTTGCCCTGCCCGCGCTGGGCCGCGCCTTGTCGGTCTCGCCAGCGGCACTGTTCCGCGGCATCGACGGCAACACGCTCAAGACGCCGCGCCGCGTGTGGTGGCTCACCGCGGGTGTGGCCGCGGTGGTGGGTGTGCTGGTGGTGGCCAGCGTGCCCGACGCGCGCTTCGGTCTGGCCTTCGTGGTCGCCACGGTGCTGCTGCTGGTGCTGCTCGAAGGCGTGACCCGCGTGCTGCGGGGCCTGGCGCGGCGCCAGCTCAACCGGCGCGGCGCGCAGCTGCCGTTCGAGTTGCGCCTGGCCATGGCCGGCCTGCAGCGCAGCGACTCGCCGCTGCGCGCCGCCCTGCTCTCGCTGGGTGCGGCGCTCACGCTGCTGGTGGCCTGCACGCTGGTGGTCACCTCGCTCTTGCGCACGGTGAACGAGACCGTGCCCGCCAACGCACCGGCCATGGTGTTCTACGACGTGCAGACCGAGCAGATCCCGCTGCTGCAAGACACACTCAAGGCCCAGCCGGGCCTGCGTGAAGTCACCACCGCGCCGCTGGTGCTGGGCCGCCTGATCGGGGTGAACGGCGAGGTGTTGCGCGACAGCGGCGATGGCGAACGCGTGCGCGAAGCGCGCGACGAACAGAAGTTCAGCAGCCGCGCCGGCAACATCGACGACGTGGTGATCCGCGACGGCGCCTGGTGGCCCGCCGACCACAGCGGCGCGCCGCTGGTGGCGATGGAAGACCGCGAGGCCGACCAGCTCGGTCTGAAGGTGGGCGACCAACTGACCTTCGAGATCCTGGGCGCACCGGTGCAGGCCGAACTGGCCGCCATCTACAGCCAGCAGCGGCTGCAGGCGCGCCTGTGGCTGGAGGGCATCTTCAGCGACGGTGTGCTCGACCCCTACATCACCCGCCACGTGGGCGCCGCCTGGCTGCCCGCGGCCGAGGCCCTGGCCGCGCAAGACCAGCTGGCCGCCGCCGCGCCCAACATCGCCACGGTGCGCACCGAATCGCTGTTGCGCGAGACCCGCGCGCTCATGGGTCGCGCCAGCACCGGCCTGGCGGTGATCGCCGGGGTGTGCCTGGCGGCCAGCCTGCTGGTGCTCGCCAGCGTGGTGGCCAGCAGCCGCGCGCGCCAGGTGTTCGAGGCCACGGTGATGCACGCCGTGGGCGCGCGGCTGTCCAGCCTGCGCCGTGTGCTGTATTGGGAATACCTGCTGCTGGCGGTGGTCACCGCCGGCTTTGCCATGCTGGCCGGCAGCGGGCTGGCCACCGGCTTGTTGCGCTGGCGTCTCGACCTCGACCCCATGGGCCTGTACTGGACCGGTGCGCTCACCGCCCTGGGCGTGAGCGGGGTGAGCCTGGGGCTGGGGGCGCGCTACCTTCTCGCGCAGATGCGACTGAACCCGGCCATGCTGCTGCGCAGCGGCACCTGATCAGGCCGCCAGCGCAGGCGCCAGGAAGGTGGCGCCCAGGTGGCCCACCTTCACCCAGATCAGCGCGCCCTCGGGCCCGGTGAAGGGCGTGTGCTGGCTCCAGCGTGGGTTGCGCAGCCAGCTGTGGCGCGGGTAGGTCCCGTGTTCGTCGCGGAACACGCCGTCCAGCACAAAAATCTCTTCACCACCGGGGTGGCGGTGCGGGTTGAACTGCGTGTTCGGCGCCCACCGCACCAGCGCCGTGCTCACGCCGTCGTGTTCGTGCAGCGGCATCACGGTGAGACCGGGCACCAGACCCTGGC
Source organism: Hydrogenophaga sp. (assembly GCF_030158645.1). Lineage (GTDB taxonomy): Bacteria > Pseudomonadota > Gammaproteobacteria > Burkholderiales > Burkholderiaceae_C > Hydrogenophaga. Next base: position 53,549 of record NZ_JAOASO010000151.1, read on the forward strand.
GCCAAGGTTCGGCGAGGGTGTTGATGCGCAGGGGCGTGAGGTCGTCGGCGGCGAACTGCCACAGCTTCACCAGCAACACACAGCCGGGTTCCGAGAACGGCGCGTGGCGCGTGCCGGGCGGGTTGCGCAGGTAGGTGCCGGCCGGGTGGTCGCCGGTCTCGTCGGAGAACACGCCTTCGAGCACCAGGATTTCTTCACCGCCGCCGTGGGTGTGGGCGTCAAAGCGCGAGCCCGGCGCGTATCGCACCACGCTGGTGGCGCGCGCCACCTCATCGCCCACGCGGTCGAGCAGGCGGCGCTCCACACCGGGCAGGGGTGAGGGTTGCCAGATGGCCGTGTCGGCAAAGTTGGTCGCGCGCTGGGAAAAATCGTCGTTGAAGTTCATGAAATCGTCCGATAGGCCGCAGATTGCAGCACGACGGCGACCGCTTTGCTCGCGTAGGCCTTTGAAACGGCAAGGTCGGACGCGCGGCGTCGGTGCGCTGTCGAACAGACAAGCCCGGGGGTGTTCCGGACACTGAATCTTTCGTTTTTCAGCCCCAAAGAACCCATGCACCGCATCACCACCTCCGACCAGACCTCGCTCTTCCTCAAGGATTGGGGAGAGGGGAGCCCGGTGGTGCTCGTGCACGGCTGGCCTTTGAGTGCCGACAGCTGGGACGACCTGGCCATGTCGCTGGTGGAAGCCGGTCACCGCGTCATTGCCTACGACCGGCGCGGCTTTGGCCGTTCGTCGCAACCCTGGAACGGCTACGACTACGACACCCTGGCGGACGATCTGTGGGAGGTGATGGAGCAGCTCGACGTGCAGGACGCCACGCTGGTCGGCTTCTCCATGGGCGGCGGCGAAGTGGCGCGCTACATGTCGCGCCACCAGGGGAAAAACGTGGCCCGAACCGCGCTGATTTCCTCGGTGCTGCCCTTTCGGCTGAAGACCCCCGACAACCCCGCCGGGGCCGAGGCGTCGGCCTTCGACAAGACCGCCAAGGCCCTGACCGACGACCGCGCCAAGTTTTTCACCGGCTTTTTCCGCGATTTCTTCAGCCTCGGCTCGCCCGACAGCCGCGTCAGCGATGAAACGCTGCGCTGGGCGCACAACATGGCCATGCAGGCCGGGCTGCGCCCCACCGTGGCCTGCATGCGCGCCTTCTCCAGCACCGACTTCCGCCCCGACCTCCCCGCTTTCAACGTGCCCACGCTGCTGATCCACGGCACGGACGACAAGACCATGCCGATTGCGGCGTCGAGTCGCCTGGCCGCCCCCGCCATCGCGGGCAGCCAGCTGATCGAGTACGAAGGCGCACCCCACGGCCTGTTTGTCAGCCACAAGCAGCGCCTGGCCAAAGACTTGCTGGCCTTCCTGAAGGCCTGAGGCAACGCTCGCCATGGCCCAGCGCACGGCCGTCTCCAGCTGGGTCCAGCTGTTCAACCGCAACCTCAAGGCGTTCACACGCCAGACGCAGCGCGCCCAAACGCAAGCCACGCGCGCCGTGGTCAAGCGCGCCAGCACCGCGAAAAAACCACCCGCCACGCCGGGCGACTGGCTCAGCGGCATGGCGCTGGGCCCCGGCGGCGCGCGCCGCTATCGCCTCTACCGGCCCCCCGAGCTGCAAGCCGGCGAACGCCTGCCCTTGCTGGTGATGCTGCACGGCTGCGGTCAGGACGCCGCCAGCTTCGCGCTCAGCACCCGCATGAACGCACTTGCAAAGCGCGAGCGTTTTCTGGTGCTCTACCCCGAGCAGGACCGTCTGGCCAGCGCCCAGCGCTGCTGGAACTGGTACGACACCCGCAGCGGCCGCGCGCACGGGGAGGTGGGGCTGATCCTGGCCGCCATCGACCAGGTGTGCTTGCTGCAGCCGGTGGATCGCAGCTGCGTGGCCATCGCAGGTTTGTCGGCCGGTGCCAGCATGGCCGCGCTCATCGCTTCGCGCCACCCGGCGCGCTTCAAGGCCGTGGTGATGCACTCGGGTGTTGCTCCGGGTGCGGCCGACTCGACCGCCACCGCGCTGGCCGCCATGCGCGGGCACCGCCTGAGCGCGCCGTGGTCGCCCTTGCCGGGACAGCTGCTGCCCCTGCCACCGCTGTTGGTGATCCAGGGCACGCGCGACGCCGTGGTGGCCGCCAGCAACGGTGCCGCCGCCGCCGGGGTGTGGGCGCTCGCGGGCGGGGCGGTGGCCGGCGAGCCGCGCAACCAGCAGCGCGGTCAGCGCCACCCGATGCAGGTCACCGATTTCAAACTCCGGGGCCGCACGGCCGCCACGCTGATCAACGTGGACCACCTCGGCCACGCCTGGAGCGGCGGCGCGACCCAGCAGCCGTTCAGCGATGCGCAAGGACCCGATGCCTCGCGCATGGTGTGGGCGTTTGTCTCGCGACACTTTCCGTCCACGCACCAAGCCCCTGCCGCACCCCGGGTGCGTCCGCGCCCGGCTGCGCAGACCGCTTTCAACATCCCACTGCTGTTCAACCCCTTCGCGCTCACCACGTTGAAGGGTGCGACACTCAAACCATGAACCGTCCCCCGATCTACCCCGCCCCCGCGCCGATGCACGCACCCACCACCGGCAACGCGGTTGGCGAAACCGCCCCGCCCATCACCGCACCGGTGGACCCGCTGTTCCTCGCGGCACCTCGCGTCTCCACCTTCCACGGCAAACAGCCGCTCACCAACGCCAGCGGCTTTTTCTTTGAACGCGATGACCGCCTGTTTCTGGTGACCAGCCGGCACGTGGTGATCGACGAAGACACCCAGCATTTCCCCGACCGGCTGGAAATCGAACTGCACCTGGACGCCACCAACCTCACGCGCTCGACCGGCTTTTCCATGCTGCTCTACAACGAGGGCGAGGCGGTCTGGCGCCAGGGCCGCGACAGCGGCAGCGAAATCGATGTGGCCGTGATCGAACTCGACCGGGCCGCGTTGCCCGACGAGTCCGTGATCCGCGCCTTCAGCCCGGCCCACCTGTCCAACAGCTTCGCCGACGTGCACCCGGGCGAATCGCTGCTGGTGGTGGGCTTCCCGCTGGGTTTCCACGACGCGCTGCACCACCTGCCGGTGCTGCGCCACGCGGTCATCGCCTCACCCTACGGCATCCGCTTCCAGGGGCAAGGCTACTTTCTGACCGACGCCCGCACCCACCGAGGCACCAGCGGTGCGGCCGTGGTGATGCGCGATCCCCACCCGAGCGACGAAACCGCCGCCCTGCCCTGGATCCTGCTGGGCGTTCACTCCGCCCGCATGGACATGGGCGACCGCGATCTGGTGCTTGACGAATCGCTGGGCCTGAACTGCGCCTGGTACGCCGACATCCTGCTCACGCTCACAGCACCGCGCGACACGGACGCGCCGATCACCTAGCGGACGTTGGGTGCGCCGGGCATCGGCTGCATCGGTGGCATCGGCTGTGCCGGTGGCATGGGTGGCATCGGTGTCATCGGGGGCACGGCCGGTACGGTGGTGACCAGCTCGCGGATCACGCCACCGCCTTCCACCGATCCGCTCACGGTGCCCTCGCCGTGCACCATGCGCTCGCAGGTCGCCTTGCTCTCGGGCGGCAGTTCGGTGCATCGTTTCATGGCGTTGTGCATGCGCGACTCGGGTGTGCTGTTCATCATCGGCGTGCGGGTCTTGCTCTGGGCGCGGACCGCGGCGGCCTCGCGCAGGCAGCTCGTGCGTTCGTGCTGCGAATCGCTGCGCAGGCAGGCGGCGCGGTCTTGCTCGTAGGTGGTCTGTGCCCAGGCGCCCGCCGCAGAGAAAGCGCAGGCGGCGACCAAGGTGGTGCGCGCCAGGGAGAGGGTGAGATTTTTCATGGGGATTTCCTTGTGTGGGGCACGTGTGTCTCGCACAGCGCCTTGAGAGTCACCCTACCCGCCCCTGCGTGTAAGGTCTGTGCTCCAGCGCACCCCAGATCCGGAGACCCTGATGAGCCTTGTTCACCTGTTGCTGCGCCACGCGCACCAGAACCCCGACCGCCCCGCCATCTTCAACGGCACCGCCGCCTGGGCCACGCACGGCGCCTGGGCGCAGCGCAGCGCGGGCCTGGCGCATCGCATGGTGGCCGCCGGGCTGCGGCCGGGCGACCGGGTGGTGCTGTTCATGCACAACCACCCGCGCTATCTGGAGATCCTGTGGGCCGCCTGGTGGGCGGGGCTGGTGGTGGTGCCGGTGAATGCCAAGCTGCACCCGCGCGAGGCCGAGTGGATCGTGTCCAACGCGGGCGCGCGCTGGGCGTTCGTCTCGCACGATGTGGCGCCCGAGCCGCTGGCGGGTCTGGAGCGCCAGGTCGGTGTGGCGTCTGCCGAATGCGACGCGCTGCTCGCGCCGGTGGACGATGCGTTTGCCGTGCCGGTGGTCGAGCGCGATGCGCAGGACGTGGCCTGGCTCTTCTACACCAGCGGCACCACCGGCCGTCCCAAGGGCGTGATGCTCACCCACCGCAACCTCATGACCATGGGCCTGACCTATTTCATCGACGTGGACCCGGTGGCCGCGGGAGACGCCATCGTCTACGCCGCGCCCATGTCGCACGGTGCGGGGCTCTACGCCATTCCCCACCTCATGGCCGGAGCGCGCCACGTGGTGCCGGCCTCGGGCGGCGTGGACGCGGCGGAGTTGTTCGCACTCGGTGAGTCGCTCGGGCCCCTGTCCACGTTCGCCGCACCCACCATCGTCAAGCGCCTGGTGGACCACGCCGAGCAGCACGGCATGGGCGCCGAAACCTGCGCGCGCGCCTTCAAGACCATCGTGTACGGCGGCGCGCCCATGTACGCGGCCGACATGGCGCGCGCCTTGCGCGTGATGGGTCCGCGCTTCGTGCAGATTTACGGCCAGGGCGAAACGCCCATGGTGGGCACCGCACTCTCTCGCCAGCACCTGGCCGACACCACGCACCCGCGCTGGGCCGAGCGCATGGCCTCGGTGGGGGTGGCGCAGACGCCGGTGCAGGTGCGCGTGGCCGACGAACAAGGCCGCAGCCTGCCCACGGGTGAGGTGGGCGAGGTGCTCATCCGGGGCGACAGCGTGATGGCGGGCTACTGGATGAACCCGGAGGCTTCTGCCGCTGCGGTGCGCGAGGGCTGGCTGTTCACCGGCGACGTGGGCTGCCTGGACGACGACGGCTTCCTCACCCTCAAGGATCGCAGCAAGGATCTGATCATCAGCGGCGGCTCCAACATCTACCCACGCGAGGTCGAGGAGGTGCTGCTCACCGCGCCCGGCGTGGCCGAAGTGGCGGTGGTGGGCGCGCCCGACACCGAGTGGGGTGAGGTGGTGGTCGCCTTTGTGGTCGCACAAGGCAGCGTGAGCACCGAGCAGCTCGATGCGCACTGCCTGGCGCAGATGGCGCGCTTCAAGCGACCCAAGCGCTACGTGATGGTCGGCGAACTGCCCAAGAACAACTACGGCAAGGTGCTCAAGACGGAGCTGCGAACGCGCCTGTGAGCGCTGGCGGTGGGTGGTGTCCTGGTACAGCTGTCCCACTCCGTTACCGGGAAGGCGTGGAACTCAACGCCAGGGCGGGCATCTATCCCGCCCATGTTCAAGAAATTCTGGTACCTCCGCTCCTTCAACGCAGCCCTGCTCGAACTGGGTATCGAGCCCGCCAACCTGAACCCCGGTTTCCGCGGCGAGGTGCTGGCCCTGGCGACGCGCGACCAGCTCACGCCCAAGGAAGCCGCCCTCGTCGTGCTATCTGCGGTGTACCCGAGTCTGAGCCTCGTGGACCGGCTGGGCAGCATCCACGTGGTGCGCAAGTGGCGCAGCAGCCCGCAGGTCAGTGAAGTCAATTACCAGCGAACGCAGAGCGCGGGGCTGGCCTTCGCGCAGACCCCGGCGTTTCGCAGCCGCTAGCGCACGCCAATGGGTGGTCCCGGCAGAATGCAATGCTCTGCCGCTTTGCAACACCCCATGAACCACGAAGCCGACTTTCACAGCGCACCTTGCCTGCAAGCCCGGGCCGACCTGGCACTGGCCCTGCGGGCCGCCGCCCGCTTCGGCCTGTCCGAAGGCGTCTGCAACCACTTCAGCGTGGAGCTGCCCGACGGCTCCGGCCGCTTTTTGCTCAACCCGCGCGGCCTGCTGTGGAGCGAGGTGCAGGCCGACGACATCGTGATGGTCGACACCGAAGGGGCTGCCCTCGCGGGCCGGCACCCGGTGGAATCCACCGCGATGCACATCCACAGCGGCATCCACCGGCTGGCGCGCCACGCGGTGGTGTTGCACACGCACATGCCGTACGCCACGGCGCTCACGCTCACGCAAGACCGCGCACTGGACACCGCCCTGTCGCAGAACGCGATGCGCTTTCATGGCCGGGTGGCGATCGACCCGGTCTACAACGGCCTGGCGCTTGATCAGCGCGAAGGCGAGCGCATCGCGCGCGCCATGGGCTCGGCCGAGATCGCCTTTCTGGCCAACCACGGTGTGTTGGTGTGCGGCGCACGCATCGACCACGCGTTTGACGATCTCTACTACCTGGAACGGGCCTGCATGGCGCAGGTGCTGGCGCAGTCCACCACCCGTCCGCTGGCGCCCGCCCACGCGGCCACCGCCGCGCGGGTGGCCAGCCAGATGCAGGGCGAGCGCCTGCAATCCGAGTTGTTCTTCGAGGCCTTGCGCCGCACCGTGTGAGGCGCGGCGCCGTCAGGCGGCCAGCCGCGCCAGCAGGTTCTCGCTGGCGCGCTCGGCGTGCTGCAAGGCGAGTTCGCGCGCACGGGCCACCTCACCCGCTTTGATGGCGTCGGCAATGGCCTGGTGCTCGTCCCAGATGGGGCGGCGCAGACCGTGCAGCTGGATCACGCCACCCATCACACGGCGCAAATGCACCCAGTGCATGCGCGAGCTGTCTTCGATGAGCGGGTTGCCACTGGCCTGGTACACGGCGCGGTGGAAGGCCATGTCGGCGTCGATCATGGCGCGCACGTCGTCGCCGGTGGCGATCTCCCGGCCTTTGCGGATCACATCCGGGTCGATCGTTGCCCGGCGTTCGGCCGCCAGGCCCGCGGCCAGTTCGTCCAGCACACCGCGGATCTTGTAAACATGCCCGATGGTCTGCGGCTCCAGCGGTGCGATGAGCACACCGCGCCCGGGCGCGTCCTGGACCAGGCCGTCGGTCTTGAGCTGGCGCAGGGCCTGGATCACGGGGGAGCGCGACACGTCGAGCTGCTCGGCCAGCTCTTCCTGCGTGACGCGGGTGCCCGGGGCCAACGAGCCGTCGCTGATGGCGTCCAGCAGCACCTTGTAGACCTCGTCGACGTAGTTGGTGCGGGAGGGAAGCTTGGCCGTGAACGACATGGGGACCTTCTGTATTTTGGATTCAGAGTACAGCGACAGTCCGAAGGTTAAACCAAGGTCGGGGCATTCCGGGTTGACAGAAGTGGCCATTCCACCTATCTTTGAACTCTGTATTCAGAGTTCAAAGCCATTTCTCACCCCACACCCGACGGAGACACCGCATGACCCAGCCCATGGACAAACACGACAGCCAACGCTCGACCGGCACCGCCGCACCGGTGGAGAAGAAGCTGATTCCCTACGGCGGGTACCACACCAACAAGATCCCGGGCCACGACCCCGAGCTGACCGAGGTGGGGCCGGGCACGCCCACGGGCGAGTACATGCGCAGCTTCTGGCAGCCGGTCTGCATGTCGATGGAGCTCACCGACACGCCGCACTTTTTGATGATCCTGGGCGAGGAACTGGTGGCCTTTCGCGACAAGAGCGGGCGCGTCGGCTTGCTGCACGCGCACTGCGTGCACCGCGGTGCGTCGCTCGAATACGGCTCGATCCAGGAGCGCGGGATCATGTGCTGCTACCACGGCATGGTGTTCGACATCGACGGCACCTGCCTGAAAGTGCCCTTCCCCAAGGGCGAAGAGGCGGACGCCGAGCGCTACGCCTGCTCGATCCGCCAGGGCGCCTACAAGGCCTTCGAGCGCAACGGCCTGGTGTTCGCCTACATGGGCCCGCCCGAGAAAGAGCCGCCCTTCCCCGAGTGGGAAGGCAACTTCACCGTGCTGCCCGGCGACGAACTCGTGCCCTACAGCAACTTCCAGCACTGCAACTGGCTGCAGGTGCAGGACAACGCGGCCGACAACTTCCACACCGCCACGCTGCACTCGGCCAAGAACGTGGTGAACGGCCAGTTTCAGGGCACCACCTTTGACGAGGTCGGCGCACCCTCGATGGAAGTGGCACCCGACATGCAGTTCGTGCCGGTGCAGGGCGGCCGCTCGCTGGCCTGCGCAGGCGCGCGCCGCGTCAGCGACGACCGCCTGTTCATCCGCGTGCAGCACCAGGTGCTGCCCAACCTCAGCCTGCACGCCTACACCTCCGAAGACGGTTCGGCGCAGAAGCACTTCAGCCGCTTCCACATCGTGCGCTGGACGGTGCCGGTGGACGACACCAACAGCAAGATGATCGGCTGGCGCGTCATGGGCCCGGGCATCGACACGCGCGGCGTGGGCGTCAAGGACCTGGTGGGCTACGAGTCGATCGACTTTCTGGAAGGCCAGGTGGCGCTGCGCCGGCCCGAGCGTTTCGGTGAGCACACCATCAACGACCGCCCACAGATCCCGAGCGACCACCGCGCGCGCGCCAACTACAAGCAGGCGCAGTACGCCCCGGGCGACTACGAGGCCATCATCAGCCAGCGACCGATCGCGGTGCATGCGCTGGAGAACCCGACCAAGCTCGACGCCGGCGTCTACATGTTCCGCAAGCTGCTGCGCGACGCGGTGCGCGGCACCAACAAGGCCGCCAGCGCCGAGGGCTTTGCCGAGTGGCTGCGCAACGCCGCCGGCGCGCCGCGCAGTTTCTGTTCGGGCAACGTGCTGGAGATCCCGGTGGGTGCGCGCGTGGAAGACGAGATCGTGCGCCGCCGCCACGTGACCAAGGCGGTGGTGACCATGCTGGCCGAGAGCGAACACCTCCAGGGCGCCGAGCGCGAGCAGTTCGTCAAGACGAAGATGCTGGCGCTCGAAGCCGAGATGAAAGCCAGCGCCTCGGCGGCCTGACCGATGACCGAACCCGATACGCTGCTGGACCTGCAGATCCGCCAGATCCGCCTGGAAGCCACCGGCATCCATTCGTTTGAACTCTGCGCGCCCGACCACGAGCGCCTGCCCGCCTTCACCGCCGGGGCGCACATCGACCTGCACCTGCCCGGTGGCCTGGTGCGCCAGTACTCGTTGTGCAACGACCCGGTCGAGACCCACCGGTATGTGATCGGGGTGCTCAGAGACGTGAACGGGCGCGGTGGCTCGCGCCAGGTGCACGAAACGTTGAAGGTCGGCGATCTGGTGAAGGTGAGCCGACCGCGCAACCAGTTCGAGCTGCAGCCAGCGCAAACGTCGGCCCTGCTGATCGCGGGTGGCATCGGCATCACGCCGCTGAAGTCGATGGCGCACAGCCTGCTGCAGGCCGGCACGCCGTTCGAGTTGCATTACTGTGCGCGCTCCAGCGAGGTGGCGGCGTTCACGGAAGAACTGGTCGACCTCAACCGACGCGCGCCCGGCTCGGCGCGCTGGCATTTCGACCAGGGCGTCGTGGGCGCAGGGCTCGACCTGGCCACCCTGCTGGCGGTGCAACCCGCGGGCACGCACCTGTATTTCTGCGGACCGCCGGGTTTCATGAAGGCCTGTGCGCAGGCCGCAGAACACTGGCAGCCGGGCACCGTGCATTCGGAACACTTCCAGGCGCCCACCCGGGCGGAGCCGCTGGCCCCGACCACCGGCGCCAGCGTGCGGCTGTCGGCATCGGCGCGTGAGTTCGTGCTGCCCGACGGCGGCAACCTGCTGGAGTTGCTCGACCAGCACGGCATTCACGTGCCCACCTCGTGCATGAGCGGACTCTGCGGAACCTGCAAGACCGGTTATGCCGACGGTGAGGTCGAGCACAACGACTTCATCCTGGACGACGACGAGAAGCAACGCTGCCTCACGCTGTGCGTGTCCCGCGTCACGAGCCGCAGCATCACGCTGCACCTGTGAAGTGTGGCGCTGGTTCAGCCCAGCGCCACGATGCCACCGCCGTTGAGCGCCAGGCGCTTGAAGCCCCAGTCGTTGCCCAGCCAGCGGCGCAGGTGCTCCCACAGGTGTTCCGGCAAACCACCCGCCAGCTCGGAACTGCGCACCCAATAAAAGACATCGGCATCCGCACCCGCCTGCGTGGGCGGAAAAATGTAGACACAGCCCAGCACCTGCGAGGCGTCCAGCGCCTCCACCGTGTAGGTGTACGAACCACCGATCTCGAACTCCTTCTGATGCCAGGCGAGATCGATCAGGTCCTGCTCCAGCGACAGCGTCTCGGCCGGCCAGCCGCTGCCCGGGCCGAACAGCTCCCAGATCTCGGCGCGGCTGGTCATGACCGCGTCGAAGTCCTTGACGGCATCGTGGATGGTGAGCGGGCGCAGCCGCAGGCGACCGGTGTCCAGCAGGCGCGGAACGGTGGGTACGGGAATCCAGGGGGTCTTCATGGGCGCGCCTTGGTGGCCAGACAAGCCCGGAAGTTGAGCACAGCCCAGGGACTCCCTGCGGGCGTTGCCGCAAACCCGAGTCCGCCGCTGCAACATCGCCGGAACTTCGCCGCTGGTGGCGATGTCCTCCCACCGCCATCCCGCACGACTTCCCGCCCCGCCATGGGCGCCTGGAGCCTCCATGCTCATCCCCTGCCGATCCCTCCTCACCGCGCTGATGCTCGCCGGCGCCGCGTTCGCCGCACACGGCCAGACCCCCATCGCGGACACCGCGTCGTCTGCGCCCGCAGCCGGTTCGGCCCTGCAAGGCCCGGCCCTGCTCAACGCCCTGCGCGGCGGTGGCTACGTGGTGTATTTCCGGCACACCGCCACGGACTTCTCCCGCGGCGACTCGGCCATGACCTCCTACACCGACTGCGACAACCAGCGCCTGCTGTCGGCCCAGGGCCGCAGTGACGCCACCGCCATCGGGCAACGCATCCGTGCGCTGAAGCTGCCGGTGGGCGAGGCGCTCGCCAGCCCCTACTGCCGCACCATGGACCACGCCCGGCTCATGCTGACCACGGTGACACCGCGCAATGAAATCCGAGAGGCGCAGGGCAACAACTACGCCGGGCTCAAGCAGCTGCTGGCCTCACCGGTCCAGACCGGCACCAACCGCTGGATCGTGGGGCACGGCATCCCGTTTCGTGCGGTGGCGGGCGCCCCCCACCTGGCCGAGGGCGAAGCCGCCGTGATCCGCCCCGACACCACCGGCTGGACCGTGGTGGCCCGCCTCGCGGTGGCCGACTGGCAAGCGTTGGGCGCAGCGCCCTGACGCATGGGCAGGTCTGTATGACGTCGCACAGACACTGACGCGTCGGCACGGGATCATGCAAGGCTCGGGCTGGTGCGCCACAACCTCTGTGGCGCCAGCACGACCCTTCCCAAGAAGATCGCCATGAACCTGAACCTGAGCATCGGCCCCCTGGTGGCCCTCATCGCCGGCATCCTCATCCTGGTGATGCCGCGCATGCTGAACTACATCGTGGCCTTCTACCTGATCATCGTGGGCATCATCGGGCTGTTTGGCCGCCAGCTTGGCCTGTGAGGCGTGCGGCGGGCCGCTCAGTTGAGCGGTCCGGTCGCCGGGAAATCGTAGGTGTCGTCCAGCGCCCTGGCGGCCATGCGGGGCAGCATGCGACCGATGAAGGTTTCGCCCAGCCAGCGGCGCACCAGAGGTGCCGAAGCGTGCGCCTCCATCTCGAAACTCAGGCTGCTGAAGCTGCCGATGCCGTCGTCCACCAGCAGACCGGCGGGCAGCTCCGGTGCAGCGTCGGCGTCGTTCAGCGGCGTGGCGGCTTCGAGCTTCCACGCATTGAAAAAGCGGTCGAAATAACCCACCGTGCCGCGCCGCCAGGCTTCAGCCAGGTACACGTTCCAGGTGTGCTGGTGCTCCACCACAAAACCCCAGGCGAACTCGAACACCCGCTCGGGTGCCTGGTCAAAGACGCCGATCTCCCGCACTTCCTCGCGCGCTGCGTACTCGGCAAACAGCGGGCCGGCGCCACTGGCCTGGCCATCGACGAAACGCGCAATCTCCTGCGCGTCGGCCACAAACAGGGTCTGCTCGATGCGCGGAAATCCGCGCGCGCGCTTGAGCAGGCGCTCGGTCGCGTCCACGGTTTTCTGGGCGTTGATGCAACGGTCACGGAAGGTGCGCCGCCCCTCTTCAGTGGAAATCAGGGCCACGGTTTCATCGAACGCCGCGTCGTCCTGCAGATGCCCCGATTCGCGCATGTGCAGCACGATGTCCAGCATGGAATTGCGCGTGATGTGCTCGATCATGTAGGCCATCTCGCCGCCCTCGTAGTCGGTCATCGACGACTGGATCCATGCCATCAATTCCAGGCCCGACAGGCCTTGTGGTGCGCGCGGCATGTCGTTGAACAAAGCCCGCAGCACCCGCACGGTGTCCAGATCACTCGCCATAAACCCCTCCAGGCCGACGTTCACGCAAAAGGGCGCCGGGCCAGACTGGCCCTTGATACCCGGTACAGTGTCGAGCATAGTTCCGAACCGGTGCGCGGCCCAGTCCGAAGCGTCATCGCACCCCTGCGGCGGACCCCGAGCGTGACGGTTTTGACACGGCTGACGCCAAACGACGAATTCCGGTGCTCCCGCACCTCTGACTTTTCCTGGAGAACCCCATGCACCTCAAATCCCTGCTCGCCGGCCTCACGCTGGCCGTCGCCGCCACCGCCGCCTGCGCTCAAGACGCTGTGGTCTACCACTTCGACAACACCGTGGCGCAAGGCCTCAAGGGCCTGCGCAATGTGCGCAACCACCTCGACACCGACCCCAAGGCGAAGATCACCATCGTGACGCACGCCGAAGGCGTGGACATGCTGATGGAGGGTGCCAAGGCCCCCAACGGCAGCGAGTTCGCACCGCTGGTGTCGGCCCTCAAGAGCCGGGGCGTGGCGTTTGAAATCTGCGAAATCACCTTGAAAAACCGCGATCTGAAGAAAGAGCAGTTCATCCAGGAAGCCGACTACACCCCCTCGGGCGTGGTGCGGATCGCCCAGTTGCAGAAACAGGGCGCGGCGTACATCAAGCCCTGAAGCCGCGCGCTCCAACATCCGCCCCACATGATCCAACCCACCCCGCGCCCATCGGCACACGACCCGGTGGCGCTCACGCAGATGCTGGTGCGCATGGACACCATCCCGCCGGCGGGGGTGGAGTCTCAGTGCATCGACCCGCTGAGCGACCTGCTCAGCGCCGCCGGTTTCAACTGCCGCCACGTCGAGTTCGCGCCGGGCCGCACGACCCTGGTGGCCCGCATCGGTGGCCGCCAGGACAAGGCGCCGCTGTGCTTCACCGGACATGTCGACGTGGTGCCACTGGGTTCTGCGGCGTGGGCGCACGACCCTTTCGGCGCGCAGGTGGTGGATGGCCGTCTGTACGGGCGCGGCGCCAGCGACATGAAATCGGGCGTGGCTGCGTTCACCTCGGCCGCATTGGACATGGCCGATCTTGCCCGTGACGACGCGGGCCTCACCCTGATCATCACGGCCGGTGAAGAGACCGGCTGTGACGGGGCGTTCCACCTCGCGCGCTCACCCGGCGCCCGCGAATGGGTGGGCTCGGCAGGCGCCATGGTGGTGGCCGAACCCACCAGCAACGCACCGGTGCTGGGCCACAAGGGGGCGTTGTGGCTGAAGGCCAGCGCACGTGGCAAAACCGCCCACGGCGCCATGCCGCACCTGGGTGAAAACGCGATCTACACGCTGGCCCGTGCCGCGCTGGCGCTCGAATCGCACGACTTCGGCGTGCAGCCCCATCCGGAAATGGGCATGCCCACCCTGGTGGTCAGCACCGTGAAGGGCGGGATCAACATCAACTCGGTGCCCGACGCCGCCGAGATGACGCTGGACATCCGGAGCGTGGCGGGGCTGGGACACGCGGGCGTGCTCAAGTGCCTGTGTGATCGCCTGGGCGAACGCATCGCGTTCTCCACGCTGCTGGACATTGAAGCGGTTTACACCCCGGGCAGCGATCCGTGGATGCAGCGCGTGCAGGCCCTGGTGGACGCGGCCGGCAACACGCCGGCGTCTCCCGGCATCGTCAGCTACTTCACCGACGCCGCCGCGCTCAGACCGCTGATGGGCATGCCGCCCACGATCATCCTCGGCCCGGGCGAGCCGGGCCAGGCGCACCAGACGGACGAGTACTGCCTGGTCGGCAAGATCCCACAGGCCAAGGCGCTTTACGTCGATCTCATCCGCGACTGGTGCGCGTCCGGCGCCTGAGCCCGCCGGCGCAGGCCGCGGCGGGTCAAACCACCACCGTGGCGTCCGGCGAGCGCACCACCGCTGGCGCCGCGGGCGCGGTGCTCAAACCCATGCCGATCGCTACCATGCGCAGCGCCTGCTCGGTGGCATCGGCCAGCCAGGGACCGGCCTGGCGAAACGCGTCGTCCAGGCTGCAGGGTTCGCGCAGGGTGCTGGTGTAAGCGTCAATGCCGGCCGCGTGGTTGCTGTCGGCACCCGGACCGAGGGCCCCGGCCACGGCGATCACGGGCAGGCCCCGCTGCTTGGCGCGCCGGGCCACCTCGGCCGGCACCTTGCCCCGGGGCGTCTGGTCGTCGAGCTGGCCCTCGGCGGTGAGCACGAGATGGCAACGGTCCATGAGCCGGTCGAGGTCCAGGTACTGCATGACCACCTCGTAACGTGGGTGCAGCCGCCCGCCCAGCAACGCACAAAAGCCGGCGCCCAGACCGCCCGATGCACCGCTGCCTGGTTGCCGACTCACGTCCATGCCGGTGGCCCGGTGCAGGTGACGCGCGAAGTTGTGGAGTGCCACCTCCATCTCGGCCACCTGGGTGGTGGTGGCCCCTTTCTGAGGCCCGTGCACGCGGGCCACGCCGCGCGGACCCAGCAGCTGGTTTTGCCAGTTGACGGCAGCGTCGAGCTGGGTGCGGTGCAGGCGCGCGTCAAGCCCGCTGAGATCGATGTGCGCCAGTTGTAGCAGACCGGCGGCGCCGGGTGCGATGGCATTCCCCCGCGCATCGAGCAAGCGGGCTCCCAGCGCCTGCGCCATGCCGGCGCCACCATCGTTGATGCCCGAATCGCCACAACCCAGCAGGATGCGGCGCGCGCCTGCGTCGAGCGCGGCGCGGATCAGCTCGCCGACACCACGGCTGCAGGTGTGCAAGGGGTTGCGCCGATCGGCCGGCACCCAGCGCAGACCGGCGGCGGCGGCCACCTCGACCACCGCGGTGGTTGGGGTGCCGGGCGCCTCGCCCAGAAACCCGAGCCGCGCCTGCAGCCGCTGGCCCACGGGGCCACTCACGTCCACGGTGCGCAGGCTGCCGCCGGTGGCGTGCACCAGGCCTTCGGTGAAGCCCTCGCCGCCGTCCACCACCGGCGCCTGGATGATGCGGGCGTGTGGCAAGGCGCGGCGGGCGCCGTCTGCCATGTGCTCGGCGGCTTGCCAGGGCAACAGGCTCTCCTTGAAGCCGGAGGGTGCGATGAGCAAGGTGAGTGTCATGGTGGGAAAGGGGGGATCGACGGAAGTGGCAGGGCAGGCCACACCCACAGGCCAAAGCCCATGAGCAGCAGCCAGAGCAGCGGCAACAGACAAGCGCTCAAGCGCAGCAGGTCGGACGGCGCCAGGCCGCTGGCCGGGTGGCGCGCGAACAGCAGCATGGGTTTGGAGCTGACGGCCAGGGTCTGGCAGAAGCCGGTGCCCAGCACCGCCGCCATCACGAGCACCGGCGCCGAGACAGCGCCGCCACCCGGCAAGGCCAGGGCCAGTGGCAACACCAGCACCGGCAGCAACACCGCCACGCGGGCGCTGCGGGAGCCGATCAACACATGCAACAGCAGCGACACCGTGATCACCATCGCCAGCAAACCCACCCCGCCCAGCCTGCGGGCAGGGCCTGCCATGGCCTGTGCCCATGCGCTGGCGGCACCGCTGTCCACCACCGCATCGGCCAGCAGAAGGCCGGTCGCCAGAAAAGCCAGCAGGCGCAGATCGAGCCCGCGCAGCGCCACGCGCACATCCGTTGCGCCCACCCGGGGCCAAGCCACCAGCAGTGCCGCACCCACGGCCACCGGCGCCGGCCCCAGGCCCCACACCGGACCCACGGCCCACAGCAGCACGGTGATGCCCACCACGCCCAGCAGGCGGCGCTGCACCGGGCTCCAAGGCCCGGCATCCCACGTGCCGACCTGCAGCCTGGCATGGCGCTGTGCCGGTTCGGTGAAGAGGCGCAGCAGCACCGCCGTGGCCAGCGCGCACGAGATCACGGCAAACGGCGCGGCCCACACCAGCCAGCCCAGGTAGCTGGGCGCGGGCAGCCCCTGGGCGCGCAAGCTGTCGATGGCGATCAGGTGGGCGCCGGCGCCCAGCAGGGATCCGCCGGCCGACAGCAAGATCGTGGTCGGCAGCAGCAACGCGAGCGCACGCCGCTGGCCGCCCTGAGGCAGGTGGGTCGCGAGGCCGTCGAACAGCGGCAGGCACAAGGCCGCGCGGGCCGACGTGGACGGCAACAGCCACGCGGTGGCCCCCACCAGCACCGTGAGCCGCCAGCACAGCGCCGAAAAGCCAGGCCGACCGCGCAGCGCGAGTGCGGCCACGCGCTGCACCACGCCCTGGGCCTGCAACACCGCGCCGAGCACGCCAGCGCCCGCCATGAGCCACAACAGCTCGCTGCCGGGCAAGGCGATCAACCGTGCGGGCTGCAACACATCCAGCCACAACAACGCCAGCACGGCGGCAGCGGCCACGGGCAGTTCGGGCCAGCGCAGCGGACCCCACGCCAGGGCGGCGGCCAGCACGACGCCCAGCACCGCACCGGACGGGCTGGTCAGCCACAGCGACGCGTTCATGCGGACACCCCGGCGAATGCCGGGCACGGGGTCGGAAAGCGGATCATGCGGGCGCAGCGGCGGGATTGGAATGTGGACACAGGACGGATGTGCCCAGAACCCGCGAACGCGGCCGAGCTTCGTTGCGATTACAACGAGCCGGCCTGCGCGCTATTCCGTCTGCTTTGCGGTGTGGGTGTATTTGTTTGTAAACACCCGTTCCTCAACACACTGTGTCACGCGTCACGCGTCACGCGTCAGGCGCCGTGACCCTGCGCCGGGCCACGGCGGGCGACGCCACCCGGTCAGCGCTGGTTGGCGCAATTGGCGTAGAACGTGGTGGTGGCTGGCCAGTCGGAGAAGACGCCGATCACACCCACGTCGCGGGCGAGCACGTCGAGCACACGCAGCGTGTCGCCCTCGGTCTTGATGGCCGAGTCGAAGGTCTGGTAATAAAAACCGTTGTTGCCATCGGCCAGCAAGCCCGAGCGCTCCAGCGTCCAGGCGATGATGTCCAGGCCGGCCGAGCGGGCTTGGCGCGCGTACTGCGATGGCACGATGCGGCCCGATGCGTCGGCGCTCAGCAGCGCGAAGATGGGGGATGCCACGATGTTGATGCCCTGGCTCTTGTAGTTCACCAGATCGGCCTGGCTGGGCAGATCGGCCACGGTGTTGGCATCGTCCAGGTACACCGCCTGGCGCCCGAATGCGCGCTCGTTGCGCACCCAGTACAGCACGTCGCGCACGTCAAACGACTGCGCCCACACGTGCCTGGGGTTCACACCCGCGCGCTTGTACTCGTCGATCATTTTTTGCGCGTAGGCCTCTTGCGTGAAGCCCTCGAACGGCATGGTCACGCTGGGGCTCTTGAGTTCGGGCGTCATCTTCACACCCAGCTGCTTGAACAGCTCGATGCTCTCCTGGTGCGTCATCAGGGTGCCGCTGGTCGGGCCTGAGTACAGGTCGGTGCGCCAGTTGGCGGTGCCGCCCAGGTACTCGTCCACCGTGCGTGCGCGCGGGTTGAACGCGTCCATCTTGCCGCGCAGGGTCTTGAATTCGGCCAGGGTGATGTCGCTGGTGCGGCATTCGGCGGTGGCCGGTTTGAGCAGGTTGCCATTGGCATCCAGCGTCGCGGGCACGAACGGCTGCGTGCATTTGTCGGCCAATGGTGTGGCCAGGATGTTGGTGGTGGTGTGCAGGTCGTTTTGCGCGTGGCGGCAGACCAGTTCCTTGTCCTTGGTGAAGGTCACGTCGCAT
The DNA here is from genome assembly GCF_030158645.1 of Hydrogenophaga sp. GTDB lineage: Bacteria > Pseudomonadota > Gammaproteobacteria > Burkholderiales > Burkholderiaceae_C > Hydrogenophaga. The sequence goes on from NZ_JAOASO010000151.1 coordinate 71,637, forward strand.
TCAACAATGCCGGCGCCCATGCGGGCGGCCGCGACGTACGACTCCATGGTGTGCTCGGGAAACTGCAGGGCCGCACCGCGGTGCCCGATGGAGAAATCCCGTGCTGTGAAATAGCCTTTGCGGGCGCACTGCTGCAGCTGTTGCTTGAGTGGGCTCGGGGCCATGTCGTCCACGAGAAAGAAGGGGCGCTGGCCCAACTGCACATGGTTGGAGCGCTCGACATCGTGGATGGGTTTGTGGTGCCGCGGTGAACCGGCAAGGATGGCGCTGGACAGGCTCAGCAATGCGCAACCGACTATGAAACGTCGCATGGGTACCCCTTGGGTGGATGGAGGAAGGTGAGCGCACCCATGTGGATGCGCTCACGCCATGCTAGGCAGCCTGTGTGGCAGATTCATGGCAACGCCGCCCGCACCCCGGGGCTGGCCCAGCCCGCACCACCCCGGCCCCGGTCACTCCACCGTCACGCTCTTGGCCAGGTTGCGCGGCTTGTCCACGTCGGTGCCTTTGGCCAACGCGGTGTGGTACGCCAGCATCTGCAGCGGCACCACGTGCAGGATGGGCGAGAGCGCACCGTAGTGCTCGGGCATGCGGATCACGTGGATGCCTTCGCTGCTGGTGATGCGGGTGTCGGCATCGGCCAGCACATAGAGCACACCACCGCGCGCACGCACTTCCTGCATGTTGCTCTTGAGCTTTTCCAGCAGGGTGTCGTTGGGTGCCACCGTCACCACCGGCATGGCCGCGGTCACGAGGGCCAGCGGGCCGTGCTTGAGTTCACCGGCCGGGTAGGCCTCGGCGTGGATGTAGCTGATCTCCTTGAGCTTCAAGGCGCCTTCCAGGGCGATGGGGTAGTGCAGGCCACGACCGAGGAACAGCGCGTTGTCCATGCGGGCGAAGTCTTCGGCCCAGCTGATCACCTGCGGCTCCAGCGCCAGCACGGCCTGCAGCGCCACCGGCAGGTGGCGCATGGCCTTGAGGTGGCTCGCTTCGTCTTCGTCGCTCAACTGACCGCGCACCTGCGCCAGCGCCAGCGTGAGCAGGAACAGGCCGGCGAGCTGGGTGGTGAACGCCTTGGTGGAAGCCACGCCGATTTCCACGCCCGCGCGCGTGACGTAGGCCAGTTCGCATTCGCGCACCATGGCGGAGGTGGCCACATTGCAGATGGTCAGCGTGTGCTTCATGCCCAGGCCTTGCGCGTGGCGCAGCGCGGCCAGGGTATCGGCGGTCTCACCGCTCTGGGTGATGGTGACCACCAGGGTGCGCGGGTTGGGCACGCTGGTGCGGTAGCGGTACTCGCTGGCGACTTCCACCTGCGTGGGGATCTTCGCAATGCTTTCCAGCCAGTACTTGGCGGTGCAGCCGCTGTAGTAGCTGGTGCCGCAAGCCAGGATGAGCACGTTGTCGATGTCCTTGAAGATGCGGAAAGCGCCGTCGCCGAAGAGTTCGGGCGTGATGCCTTCCAGGCCTTCGAGCGTGTCACCGATGGCGCGCGGCTGCTCGAAGATTTCCTTCTGCATGTAGTGGCGGTAAGGGCCGAGTTCGGCCGCGCCGCTGTGGGCCTGCACCGTTTTCACCGGGCGCTTCGCGGTGTCCAGCGCGCGGCCCTGGGCATCCAGCACCCAGTAACGGCCGAGTTGCAGGTCCACCAGGTCGCCCTCTTCCAGGTAGACGATCTGGTCGGTCACGCCGGCCAGGGCCATGGCGTCGCTGGCGAGAAAGTGTTCTGCGCCGAGTACGCCATCCACCGTGCCAACGCCCAGCACCAGGGGCGAACCGGCGCGCGCGCCCACCACGCGGTGAGGCTCGTCCTTGTGGAACACGGCCAGGGCATAGGCGCCGTGGAGCTGGACCACCGCAGCCTGCAGCGCCGCGAACACGTCGCCTTCGTAGAGCGAATCGATCAGGTGGGCAATGACCTCGGTGTCGGTCTGGCTCTCGAACACATAGCCTTTGGCCTGCAGCGCCGCGCGCAGTTCGTCGTGGTTTTCAATGATCCCGTTGTGCACCAGCGCCACACGCCCTGCGGTGCCTGCTGCGGCGCCCGGGCCGTGGCTGAAATGGGGGTGGGCGTTGTGCACCACCGGCGCGCCGTGGGTGGCCCAGCGGGTGTGGGCGATGCCGGTGCCGCTGGCAATGCCCTCGGCCTGCACTTGCTGCGCCAGCTCGGCCACGCGCGCCGTGCTGCGGGCGCGCTGCAGGCCGCCGGTGTGCACCGCCACACCGCAAGAGTCGTAGCCACGGTACTCCAGTCGCTGCAATCCTTGAACCAAAACGGGCACGACGTTGCGCCCCGAAACCCCTGCGACGATGCCACACATGCTGCTGCTCCCGAAAATGAATGAACGCCGATGCTAGTGAGAAGCGTCCGAAATAAAAGACCAAAATTTCACGAAACATCAGCAATAATTTCCTTCGTCGCCATTGATGATCAATAATTCCATGCAATCATACAAAATGGAACAAATCGTGATCGATGAAGCCGACCTTCGCCTGCTGGACCTCCTGCAAACGGATGCGTCGTTGAGCAACCAGGCGCTGGCCGAACGGGCGCACCTCTCGCCGCCCACCAGCCTGCGGCGCGTGAAACGCCTGCGCCAGCTCGGGCTGATCGAGCGCGAGGTCGCCTTGCTCAGCGTCGATCGAATGGCGCCCTTGCTGGGCCATGGGCTCACGGCGCTGGTGGAGATCACCCTGGAGCGACAGGGCACCGAACTGCTCGACGCGTTTGAACAACGCGTGCTCCCGGTGGTGCAGGTGCAGCAGTGCTACCGGGTGAGTCCGGGCCCCGACTTTGTGCTGGTGGTGCACTGCACCGACATGCCCGAGTACCTGGCGCTGGCCCAGCGCCTTTTCACCAGCGATGCGAACGTGCGCAACATCAAGGCCTTCTTCAGCCTCAAACGCGCCAAATTCGAACCCCGCATCGCGCTGGCGATCCGCGCACCCGGCGAGCCGCATTGACCACATTCGTACTCAAGAGAGTCGGAAAGTTGATACATACCGCACATTTATGACAGCTCACCCCCCTCCAAGAGTTGACGAACCGTACCTTATGTAACAACCTTCACGGTTCTCTCAACCGATGCAGCGGTTGGGCTCATGGAGGTAAGAATGGACACAACGTGGATCGCCGTGCTGGGAGCACTGGCGTTGTTGGGCTTGTGCGCACTGGGCTACTGGCGCTACCGGGTGGGCCGCGAATCGTCCGGCCGTGATGACCGTTACAGCCCTGAGCGTCTGATGACGCAGGAGCAGGCCCAGATGCTGGACTACCTGCAAGACACCTTCCCAGGCCAGGTCGTGTTGCCCAACATGTCCCTCAAGGGCATGCTGGCCGTGCGCCGCGCGGTCAACCGCAAACGCGCCGAGGAGCGGCTCAGCCAGCAACGGGTGGACTTCGTCGTGTGTGGCGAAGACGGCAAACCCACGTTCGCCTTCGACATCGAACAGCACCCCCTGAGCAACGCCAAGCACAAGGCCCACCTGGTGAAGATGAAGAACCGCATTCTCAAGACCGCTGGTGTGCGTTTTGTCTTCTTGAAAAACGGTCTTCACCGCATGCCCTCACCGGCCGACTTTCGCAAGCAGCTCAACCTGGCCGAGCTGCCCAAACCCAAGGCGAAAGATGAGGTGCGGGACAGCCGCCGCCAGCAACTGGAGAGCCAGTTCTCGGAATTCGATTCACTCAACACCACCAACACGGCCTTCCGGGATTCCGAAGTCATGGGCTTGACCGGGCTGATGGACCTGGACCAGGAAGGGCGGCGCAGCGGCTTCAGCAGCGCCTACAGCAACAGTGGGTTCAACCAGCGTCGCGGTCCCAACAGCAAGGCACCGGGCGAGAGCCGGTTTGATTCGCTGGACGTGCGCGGCGGCCGCTGAACGCCACGCCGTTCCACACCGCAGGCTCCTCAGGGAGCCTGTTTCTTTTTCTGAGGCCGCTGCCAGTCGGCAATGCCGACCTGCTTGCCGCGCGCCACCGACAACGCACCGGGCGCGGTGTCCTTGGTGATGGTGGAGCCACCGCCCACCGTGCCACCCGCCCCGATGGTCACCGGCGCCACCAGCACGCAGTTGCTGCCCACGTGCACGTCGGCCTCGATCACGGTGCGGTGCTTGTTCGCGCCGTCGTAGTTGGCGGTGATGCTGCCGGCGCCGTAGTTGACCCGCTCGCCCACGGTGGCGTCGCCCAGGTAAGCCAGGTGGTTGGCCTTGGCGCCCGCGGCCAGGGTGCTGTTCTTCACCTCCACGAAGTTGCCGATGTGGACTTCGGCGCCCAGGTCGGCACCGGGCCGCAGGCGTGCAAACGGCCCCACCAGCGCACCTGGACCCACTTTCACGCCCAGCTTTTCACCGTCGATGTGGGTGAACGGGTGGATCACCGCGCCGGCCTCGATCACGGCGTTGGCCACCACACAGTGCGCGCCGATGCGAACGCCGTCGCCCAGCCGCACAAGGCCTTCAAACACGCAGTTGACGTCGATCTCCACGTCCTGCCCGCACACCAGTTCGCCGCGCACGTCCAGACGCGACGGGTCGGCCAGGCGAGTCCCCTGTTCCATCAGCGCATCGGCCACGCGCCGCTGATACGCGCGCTCCAGTTCGGCGAGCTGCACCGGACTGTTGACGCCCGCCACCTGCACCGCATCGCTGATGCGGTGCGCCGCCACGCTCAGGCCATCGGCCACGGCGAACTTCACCACGTCGGTGAGGTAGTACTCGCCCTGGGCGTTGCGGTTGTCCAGCCGCGCCAGCCAGCCGCGCAGCAGCGCCGTGGGCACGGCCATGATGCCGCTGTAGATCTCGGTGATGGCGCGCTGCGCATCGCTCGCATCCTTGTGCTCCACGATGGCCTGCACCGACGCATCGGCCGCCCGCACGATGCGACCGTAGCCGGTGGGGTCGGGCATGTCCAGCGTGAGCAGGGCCAGGCGGGTACCGCCGCACAGATCGAGCAGCGCTTGAAGGGTTTCAGGCCGGGTCAGCGGCACGTCGCCCGACAGCACCAGCGTCACGCCGCCGTCGGGCAGCACCGGGGCGGCCTGCTGCACCGCATGGCCGGTGCCCAGCTGGGGCTCCTGGCGCACGAAGCGCAACGCGGTGGCGGCGGGCGCCTGCAAGCCGGCTTCCACCTGCTCCGCGCCGTGGCCGGTGATGACCACCACCGAGCGCGCCGATAACCGCGCGGCACAGTCGATCACGTGCTGGGCGAGTGCGCGCCCGCCCAAACGGTGCAACACTTTGGGCCGCTGACTTTTCATGCGCGTGCCCTTGCCGGCCGCCATCACCACCACATCCACAGGGAACGACATGAACACCTCTTTCGGGGAATCGTTGCGCGGCGTTCTTGCCGGGCTTCACGTGCGCCGGATTATGGCGCTGCGGGCGGTCAAGGTCTGTGCGGTGGTCTGCTTGGCCGTGACCCTCGCGGCCTGCACCGCCGCTCGCCTGGCCTACAACCAGGCGCACAACGCCACCTACTGGTGGCTCGACAGCCACGTCGATTTCAACAACGGCCAGTCGACACCCGTGCGCGGCGACATCAACGCCTTCTTCCAGTGGCACCGGGCCAACGAGTTGCCGGTGTACGCCGGCTTGTTGCAACGCTGGCAGACGCTGGCCTCACAAGACCTCACGGGCGCGCAGGTCTGCACCGAATTCGACGTGATCCGCCAGCGCATCGACCGCGCCGCCGACGCCAGCGTGCAACCCATGGCGCGCCTGGCGCTGCAGCTCGACGCCGCCCAGCTGGAGCACCTCAAAAGCCGACAGGCCAAAAGCAATGCGGAGTTTGCCGACGACTTCCTTCAAGCCACCGAGGAAGCGCGCATCGCCAAACGCTTTGACCGCGCGCTCAGCCGCAGCGAAATGCTCTACGGCACGCTCAGCGCCGCCCAAAAGGACCTGGTGCGCAGCAGCATCAAGGCCTCGCCATTCGACGCACAACGCACCCAGGCCGAGCGGCTGCGCCGCCAGGCCGATCTGCTGCAAACAGTGAAAGAGGCGCAGGCTGCGCCCGACACCGCGGCCGAGCGGGTGCGCAGCCACATCGCACGCATCGTCCAGTCGCCCACGCCGGGCTACAGGTCTTATGCAGACGAGCTGGTCCGCCAAGGCTGCGCCCAGTTCGCGCAGCTGCACAACACCACCACGCCCGAGCAACGTGCCAACGCCGTGCGTGTGCTCAAGGGTTACGAAGACGACCTGCGGGTGCTCAGCGCCCAGCGCTGAAGCGCAGGCGGCTGGTCAGGCCACAAGACGCATCCACGCCCACACCACGGTCAGCGTGGCCAGCGTCACCGGGATGCCGGTGAGGGCGTGGCGCTTCCAGTCGATGACGATGCCTTGCTGACGCGCCAGATCGGCCACGATCAGGTTGGCGATCGAACCCACCAGCAGCAGGTTGCCCGCGAAGGTGGTCACCAGGGCCAGCATCACACCGGCCTGCTCACCACTTCCTCCCAGGTGCGGCAACAGCAGCATCACAGCCGGCACGTTGGACACCAGGTTGGAGAGCACCGCGCTGGCCACCAGCAGCGGCCCGGGGTCGCTGAGCACCACGCCCTGCACACCCAGCCAGGCCACCGCCTGCGCCGCCAGGCCGGTGGATTCGAACGCGTGGTTCACCACGAACAGGCCCATGAACAGGATCAGCAGTGGCCAGTCCACCAGGCCCATGACATGCGCGCTGTGCAGGCGCCGGCTCAGCAGCAGCACCCCGGCCCCCACCAGCGCGGCCACGTCGCGTGGCCAGTCGGTGAAGAGAAAGACCAGCATGAGCGCGCCCGCGACCACCAGGCCCTTGGCGGTCTGCCAGAGGTCGAACGCGGGCTCCTCGCCTGCTCCGGCGCCCTCGGGCAGAGGCCGGGGGCGAGGGCCCCTCGCATTCGCACCCCCCATCGCTCCCGGGCCGAACGCCAGCCACCCCCACAACAACAACAGCCCGATCACCACCGGCGGCAGCGCCTGCCGCACGTAGCCTGTAAACGGCAGCTGCAGCACCGAGCCGATCAACATGTTCTGGGGGTTGCCGATCAGTGTGGCGGCCGACCCGATGTTGGCTGCGCAGGCCAGGCCGATCAGAAACGGCAGCGGGTTGAGGCCGCGCTGCAGACACAGGCGCGCGACCACCGGCGTCATGGCCAGACACACGATGTCGTTGGAAAACACCGCCGACAAGGCGCCCGCCACGCCGATCAGCGCGGCCAGCAGGCCGTTGCGCGACAGCGGCATGGCACCGACTCGACGCGTCACCGCGCCATAAAAGCCGCCCAGCCGCATCTGCGCGGACACCACCATGAAGGCGAACAGCAACACCATGGTCGGCAGGTCGATGGCGCGTGCGGCGTCTTCCACCGGCAGGCCGGCCAGCGCGATCACGGCGATCGCGCCGAGCAGCGCCACGCCGGAACGGTCCAGTTTCAGACGCGGCAGACCGCCGAGGAACATGCCCAGGTAGACGGTGGCGAAGACGGCCACGATGCCCCAGTCGGTGGCGGTGTGTTGGAGAACGGTGGTGGACATGGGCAGCGGGGATGGGCGCAGCGGATCGTAGCCGGTGGCAAAAAGAAAAGCCGCCCGGGGGCGGCTGGCTCTGCGGTCGGCCCAGGCCTCAAGCCTGCAGCGCGTTCCACATCTCCTGGTCGCGCTCGGCCGTCCAGATGCGCGGGTTCTTGATGCCCTGGGCTTCGTCATAGGCACGGCTCACGTCGAACGGGAGACAGTGCTCATAGATGAACACGTGGCCGAACACCGGGTCCATGCTTTTGCGGGTGTGGGCCATGGCGGCCTTGAGGTCCATGCCGGCGGCGGCGGCTTCCTTGCCAGCCTGGAACAGCGTGGTGACCCAGCGCTTCGTGTAGTCCAGCGCCTTGTTCACGTCGTCCTTGCCCTTCATGGCTTCGCCGCGGCCGGGCACGATGGCTTCGGCGCCCAAGGCGCGCAGGGCTTCGAGCGTGGCGGGCCACTCTTCCAGTTGCGCGTCACCGGTGTACACGCCGGCTTCGTATTCCACCAGGTCGCCGCTGAACAGCACCTTTTCTTCTTCCACCCAGGCAATCGTGTCGCCACGCGTGTGACCCGGGCCCGGGTGCCAGATGCTGACCTTCACGCCGCCCAGATCCACCTCCAGGCTGCCCTGGCGGCCGGGCTTGCCGTCACCGATCACGAGCGTCGGCCAGGTCAGGCCGGGCACGCTGTCGGCGCCGCGGAACAGGCGCGGAAAGCGCTCCATCTCGCTCTGCATGTCCTGCGCTCCGCGTTCCACGATGAGCTCGTAGGTACCGCGGCTGGCGATCACTTCGGTGGCGCCCTCGGCCACGTAAGCGCTGGCACCCAGCACACGCACCGCGTGGTAGTGGGTCAGCAGCACGTACTTGATCGGCTTGTCGGAAACGGTGCGAATGTGCTGGATCAGGTCGCGCGCCATGGCCGGGGTGGCGGTGGCGTCGCTGACCATGATGAACTTCTCGCCGATGATCACACCCGAGTTCGGGTCGCCTTCGGCGGTGTAGGCCCAGCAATGCGGGCCGAGCTGCTCGAACGTGGTTTTCTTGTCGTCCAGGTCGGCCTGGGAGGCGAATGCTTTGCTCATGGCGGTCTCCGTGTGGGGAAGTTGCGAATTTTACCTAAACGAAATTCGTTTCGCATAGGTGAATGGCTTTCAGCCTTGCGCCGGGCCTGCCAGGCCGCGCTCCATCATCGTGACCACCTCGTCGGCAAAGGCGCTGTAGCTCATCGGGCCACCCGGACGCAGCCAGGTGAAGGTCCAGTTGATCATGCCGAACAGCATCATGGTCAGCGCGGTCTGGTTGGCCGGTGTCACCCGCTCCGGATACGCACGTTTGAGGAAACGGGTGAAGGCTGCGACCACGTCGCGCTGGCGGTTGAGGATGAGTTCGCGCTGCAGCTCGCCGAGGAACTTGGTGTCGGACACCAGCGCCACGTGGCGCGTGGCCGAGGTTTCGTACTCGGCCAGAAAGGCGCGCACCAGCTCGCTCAGGGCGTCGCGTTCGCTCAGGTTCTTGCGCTGGGCACGCGCCTCCGATTCGCCGATCAGCGCGAGCAGGCGCTGGGTGTAGCGGTCGAGCAGGTCGAACAGGATCGCCTCTTTGCTCTCGTAATAGTGGTAGAGCCGCGCCTTGCTGGTGCCGCAGGCCGCGGCGATGTCGTTCATGCTGGCGGCGGGGAAGCTCTGCCGCGCAAAACAGTGGGCTGCGACGTCAAGGATCTCGTCGCGTTTGAGGTCGTGGGAAGCGGACTTGGGTCTGGCCATCGGCGCATTCTGCCGGACGGGACTTCCAGGATGGCGTTCACGATGCCGCGGACACGCTGTAGCCGAACAACCCACGCACCAGGCGCACAAGCGCGAGACCGGCCTGACCCAGCGCAACCCCGAGTTCGCGCGACGGTGTCACCACCTCGCGGCCAAACCGCTCGGCCTGCTCCCGGGAGCGGGCCTCGGGCTCGGCGCACCAGTCAAAGCGCAACGGTGCGGCATCGGACTGCCACGGCTCCATGACCACGCGCGCACCGGCCGGCACCACCAGGCTTTCACCGGCGCCCAGCACCAGATCACCCGACTCGTTGCCCGCACCGTCGTGCACCTGGCCCAGCGTCACCCAGGCGCGGCCCTGGATGATGTGCAAGCGGCTGCGCGCCCGGGGGCGCAGACTCATCGCGCAGCGCGCATCCAGCAGCCAGCCGCGCGCGGGCATGCCGCTGTGCTGAACGGAAGCAGTGTGTGCAGAGAGGGTGTTCATGGCGGGACTCCTGAGAAGGGATGAAGCTCATCCTGGGGTCCAATGCTCGGTCTTCTGGCCACCGCAGTCCAATGAAAGCGCGCTAAGCTATTGATTCGTTAACCGCATCAATGCTTCGGAGCACGTCCATGCAGCTCACCAGCAGCCACCCCCGTACCCGGCCGATCGCCGCCGGCCACCTGCGCGCGTTCGAGGCCGTGGCACGCCACCTCAATTTCCGAGCAGCCGCCGAAGAACTTTCACTCACGCAGAGCGCCGTGAGCCGACAGATCCAGGCGCTGGAAGACGAGGTCGGCACCGCCCTGTTTCTGCGCCACACGCGTGCGGTGGAACTCACCAGCGCAGGCTCGCAGTTGCTGCGCGCGGCGGCCTCCGCGCTGGAACGCATTGATGCGAGCGTGCGCCAGATCCGCCAGAGCGCCGGGCGCAAGAGCGTGGCCATCACCACCTGGGCGTCGTTCGCCTCGATGTGGTTGATTCCGCGGCTGGAGGCCTTTCAGCGCGACCACCCCGACATCGACATCCGCATCGACGCCACCGACAACGCCGTGGATCTCGCCACCTCCGACGTGGACCTCGCGCTGCGCTACGCCGTGCCACAGGGCATCCCCGCCAGTGCACAGCGGCTGTTTGGCGAACAGCTCACACCCGTGGCCAGCCCCTGGCTGCTCAAGACGCACCCGATCAAGAGCATCGAGGACCTGTCGAAGTGCGCCCTGATCGAAGCCGGCGACGCGCACCGCACGCGCCACCTCGAATGGCTCACCTGGCAGCGCTGGCTCGACACCTTTGGTGCGCAGCCCGCTGCGGGCACGGGCAAACGCACACGTGCCAGTGCGCAACCCGCCAAACTCTCGCCGCAGCGCTGGATGTACTTCAACTACGCCAACCAGATCGTGCAGGCGGCGCTCACCGGCCAGGGCGTGGCGCTCGCACGCCTGCCGCTGGTGGCCGAAAGCCTGGCCAGCGGCGCGCTGGTCGAACCACTGCCCCACACGCGGCTCGATTCGCCGCTGGTGTACTGGCTCATGGTGGCGCCGCGCAGCGCGCAGCGGCCCGAGGTCAAGGCGTTCTGCGACTGGCTGCTGCTGCAAGCCGCCGCCACGCGCGAGGCCATTGGCGATGTGCCCGACCCCGACACGCTTGATCAGATGGATTGAGGCCGATGTCGACCTCCCGCCACCTGGCCGCCGGCAACCTGCGCAGCATCGTCTTCATGCTGGTCGCGGTGGGCTTCTTCGCGCTCATGGACGCGGTGCTCAAGACCTTGTCGGCCCGCTACCCGGTGCTGCAGATCGCCGCGCTGCGCGGCATGACCGCCATGCCGCTGGTGCTGCTCTACATCGCGTGGCGCGGTGCCTGGCACACGGTCTTCAAGGTCCGCTGGCCGCTGCACCTGCTGCGCGGCGTGCTCGGCATCGCCATGCTCTCGCTGTTCACGCTGGGGGTGCGCGAACTGCCGCTGTCGGCCGCGTACACGCTGTTCTTCATCTCGCCGCTGCTCATCACCATGCTGTCGGTGCCGGTGCTCAAGGAACGCGTGCCCGCCGCGCACTGGTGGTTGATCGGCATCGGTTTCATCGGCGTGCTGATCGCGCTGCGTCCCAGTGGAGACGACCTGCAGAGCGGCTTTGTCACCGTGGGCGGCCTGGCCACGCTGGGCGCGGCGCTGTGCTACGCGGTGACTGCCGTCGCTGGCCGCCTGGCCAGCCGCACCGACAGCAGCGAGAGCATGGTGCTGTCGATGATGGTGCTGATGTCGGTGGGCGCCGGCGCCCTGGCCTGGTCCGACTGGATGACCATTCAGCGCAGCGACGCCCCGCTGCTGCTGGCCCTGGCGATCACCGGATTCGGCGGCCAGCTCGCCATCACCGAAGCCTTCCGCCACGGCCAGGCCTCTGCCGTGGCCCCCTTCGAGTACAGCGCCTTGGCCTGGGGCCTGGGGCTGGACTGGCTGATCTGGCAGACCCTGCCGGCGTCACATACCTGGTGGGGCGCGGCCATCATCGTGGGCAGCGGTCTCTACCTGGTGCGGCGCGAGAAACGCATCACCGAAGTGCACGCGAACGCCGAGCATCCCTGAGCAACGATCCGCCGCCGGGCCGCCCCAAGGCGGATCAGCCCCCTCGGGGGGCAGCGGACCTCGCGAAGCGGGGAAGCGTGGGGGCCTTACCTCTCGGGCCACATGACGCCGGTGTCGGAAAGGATGGCGTCCAGAGGAACGTCATGCGCTTCAGGCTTCAGGTGCGGCAAGTAGGCAAAGTCGTAACCCAGGCCCACCGTGAAGGGTTTGGGCTGCAGGCTGGCCAAGGTTCGGTCGTAAAAACCCCCGCCATAACCGAGCCGGAACCCGCCCGGGCCATAACCCACGCAGGGCACGAAGATCAGCGTGGGCACGACGATCTCGGTGTCCTTCGGTTTGGGAATACCGTAGGCGTCTTCCTCCATCGGGCAGCCCGGGTACCAGGTGTAGAAAGTCAACGTCTTGTCGACCTTGTTGACCACCGGCAGGCCGATGCGGCGGTGCCTTTGAGCGCCTTGCGCGTCTTCTTCCAGGCCGGCTTCCTGCCAGCGAAACAGCGCCGGCAAGGGATCGAACTCGCCCTTGATGGGCCAGTAGGCGCCGATCACCGCGTCGGGGCGCTCGATCAGCCAGACCCGCATGACCCGCTGCAGCATGTCGTTGCGAAAACTGCGGTCGGCCAGGCCCAGGCGCTTTTCGACCAGGGCCTTGCGCCATTCGGTCTTCAGGGCCGCCGCCGTTGATCCTTCGGCCTGTTTCCGGTGGGGTGGAGGGGAACTCTGGCCGTCTTTGGTGTCCATAATCAACGCATGAAACAGGTTGGTGTGAAACAGGGATCAAGAGCGCAGAACACAGCGGAGATGCGAGGCACGCACCGCTGGATCCTGCGGTTCATTATGGCCGTGCTGGTGTTGCCAGGGCTCGCGCATGCACAAAGCAGCGCCGGTGGCGATGCCAGCTTGCTGGAGATGCGGGACGCGTTCCGCCGCAACAACACCACCCAACTCGCCCGACTGCTGCCCGCCGCTCGCGGCCACGCACTGGAACCCTTGGCAATCTACTGGGACATGAAAGCCCGGCTCGAGAGCGCCAGCCCCGTCGACATCCGCGCGGCGCTGGACCGCATGGCCGGCACCTACTGGGAGGACCGGCTGCGCAACGACTGGCTGCTGCTGCTGGGCCGTGCCCGCGACTGGCCGAACTTCTCCGCCGAGCTGCCGCGCTTTCGCATGAACGACGACCGGCAGGTGAGCTGTTACGCCCTGATGATCGACGCCGCCAGCGGCCGCGTGGCGCCCGAACAGGCCGCCGAGCGCGTGCGCACGCTGTGGCATGCGCAGCGCGAGGCCGACGACGGTTGTGCCACCGCAGCGCAGTCCTTGCTGGGCAGTGGTCATCTCAAACGCGAAGCCGCCTGGCAACGCGCCCGCCTGGCCATGGACAGCAACCGCCCCCGCGTGGCCAGCCAGGCCGTGGGGCTGATCGATCCCGACTGGGCCGCCATGGTGGACACCGTGGCCAAGGACCCCGCCAAGTACCTGGATGAGAAGGTCACCGCCATCCGCCCACGCACCAAGGAGCTGGTCACCCTGGCCATCATCCGGCTGGCTTCCAGCGACCCCGCAGCGGCCGCCCTGGAGATGGACCGCACGCGCTGGAAGGCCCAGCTCACCACCGAAGAACGCAGCTGGATCTGGGGCGTGATCGGCAAACGCTCGGCGCAGAAGCTGGAGGCGCAGGCGCTGACCTACTTCGTCAACGGCGAAGACCGCTACATGCACGACGACCACCTGGAGTGGAAAGCGCGCGCCGGCATGCGCGCGGGCGCCTGGGGCCATGTGCGCGACGCGATCGCCGCCATGACCGATGCCCATCAAAGGCAGCCCGACTGGGTCTACTGGAAAGCGCGCGCCCTGCAGGCGCTGAAGCTGCCCGACGCGGCCACCGCCAACGCACAGGCCCGTGCGCTGCTGGAATCCATCGCCTCCGAACGCGGTTTCTACGAACAGCTCGCGCTCGAAGACCTGGGTCGACCCATCGCCACACCACCCGCCCCGGCGCCACTGAGCACCGAAGAGGTCACGGCCGCGCAGCGCCACCCGGGCTTGCGCCGTGCGCTCATTGCCATGCGGCTGGGCTTGCGCGGCGAGGGCGTGCGCGAATGGAACTACACCACCAACCTGCACGACGCCGGCGGCATGGGTGAGCGCGAACTGCTGGCCGCCGCGGCACTGGCCTGCGAGGCCGAGCTGTGGGACCGCTGCATCAACACCAGCCTGCGCACACCCGCTGCGCAAGACCATGCCCAGCGTTTCCCCACGCCCCACCGCTCGGCCGTGGTGAGCCGCTCGCGCGAGATCGGCCTGGACCCGGCCTATGTGTACGGCCTGATCCGCCAGGAAAGCCGATTCGTCACCGACGCTCGCTCGGGTGTGGGCGCCTCGGGCCTGATGCAGGTGATGCCGGCCACCGCTCGCTGGACCGCCCGCAAGATCGGGTTGACCGATTTCCGCCCAGACCAGATCACCGAGCGCGACACCAACATCCTCATCGGCACCGCTTACCTCAAGCTCGCCCTCGACGATTTCGAGGGTTCACTGCCCATGGCCGCGGCCGCCTACAACGCCGGACCCGGGCGTCCACGCAACTGGCGCAACGGACCGGTGCTGCCCGGCGAGATCTGGGCCGAGAACATCCCGTTCGAAGAAACGCGCGACTATGTCAAAAAAGTGCTGGCCAACACCACCAGCTACGCCGCGTTGATCACGGGCCAGCCGCAATCCCTGCGTGCGCGCCTGGGCACCGTCGGCCCGCGTGCCGGCGGCGAGGCCACCATCAACCGCGATCTTCCCTGAGCACCCCATGAAAAACATCCTCGTCCTCGGTGGTACCGGCTTTGTCGGCCGCCACGTTTGTGAAAAGCTGCACCGCCAGGGCTGGCGCATCACCGTGCCCACGCGCCGCGCCATCAACGCCGCTTCGGTGCAACACCTGCCGCGCGTGACCGTGATCGAAGCCAACGTGCACGACCCGGCCCAGCTGCTCGAACTGGTCGCGGGCCACGATGCCGTGGTCAACCTGATCGCCATCCTGCACGGGACCGAAGAAGCCTTTGAGCGCGTGCACGTGGAGCTGCCGCTGGCGCTGTCGGAGGCCTGCGTGGCCCACAACGTGCGCCGCCTGGTGCACATCAGCGCACTGGGCGTGAGCCTGGACGGACCGTCGCGCTACCAACGCAGCAAGGCGCGCGGCGAAGAAGCGCTGCGCGCCGCCGGACTGGACCTCACCGTGCTGCGCCCGAGCGTGATCTTCGGCGCGGGCGACCGTTTCCTCAACGTGTTCGCCGGTTTGCAATCGATCTTTCCCGTGGTGCCGCTGGCCAGCGCCGGCGCGCGCTTCCAGCCCGTGTGGGTGGAAGACGTGGCCACGGCGGTGGCGGTTTGCATCGCCGACCAGGGCCTGCCGCAAAGCACGGTCGGGCAGACCTTCGAATGCGCAGGCCCCGATGTCTTGACCCTGGCGGACCTGGTGGGTATCGCCGGGGAGTACGGCAGCCACAAGCGCCCGGTGCTGCCATTGCCCGCGGTCCTGGGCCGGCTGCAGGCGAGCATGATGGAGCTCATGCCCGGCGAACCGCTGATGAGCCGCGACAACCTGGACGCCATGTCGGTGGACAACGTGGCCACCCAGCAGTGGCCCGGCCTGTCTTCGCTGGGCATCGTGCCGGCCAGCGTGCACACCGTCGCCCCCACCTACCTGGGCCGGCGTGGCGGCCGCAGCAAACTGCTGGCGTTCAGGCAGGGCCAGCATTCTCGCGGCAAAGACGCCTGAAACCGACAAAATGTAACAATTTGAGTGCCTGGTGAGAAATAAATAACACGAAGGTGTCATTTATTGGGGTGTTTTTCGGGTTTACATTAAACCGTACACAGTACAACACCAACGCAGGAACCCAGATGACAGTCTCCAACCTGAAGCTCCCCGCCACCCGCCGAACCGCCTCCACCGTTGCGCCGGGCTACCGCACCGAACACCAGCGTGACGTGATCAACCGACTCAAACGGATCGAAGGTCAGGTGCGCGGTCTGATCGACATGGTCGAGGAAGGCCGCTCGTGTGAAGACGTTGCCCAGCAAATGTCGGCCGCACGCAAGGCCATGGACAAGGCGTTCTACCGGATGATGGCCACCTCGGTGATGGAGGCGGTGTCCACCTCGGAATCGGAAGTGCACACCTTCCGCGAAGTCGAGCGCTCCACCCGCATTCTCGAAAAGTACGCCTGAGCCGCTGGCCGGCGCCGATCAATCCCGGGGATCTTCGGCATCAATCCGATCGTCCGATGTCCTTACCATGGAGCTCTTTCTGGAGGCCCCCATGGCACTGCAACTCTACGTCGGCAACAAAAACTACTCGTCCTGGTCCATGCGGCCCTGGGTGCTCCTGAAACAGGCGGGCATTCCGTTCGACGAGGTCATGGTCCGCTTCGACTCGTTCGACGTCGACTCCGTCTTCAAAAAGCGCCTGCGCGCGGTGAACCCCCTGGGCAAGGTGCCGGTGCTGGTGGACGATGGCTTCGCCATCTGGGACACGCTGGCCATTGCCGAATACCTTGCCGAGCGCTTCCCCGAGAAGCGGCTGTGGCCAGCCGATGTGAAAGCGCGGGCCCGCGCGCGCAGCGTCTGCGCCGAGATGCACAGCGGCTTCACGGCGCTGCGCAACCACTGCCCCATGAACATCGAAGCCTCGCTGCCCGAGATTGGCCGGCTGGTCTGGCGCGACAAGCCCGCGGTGCGCGCCGACATGGCGCGCTTGGGCGGTCTGTGGGGCGAACTGCTCGCGGCACAACCTGCCGGCGCCCTGCTGTTCGGCGATTTCAGCATCGCCGACGCCTACTTCGCGCCGGTGTGCATGCGCATCAAGACCTACGAACTGCCGCTCCCGGCCGATCTGATGTCGTATGTCGATCGCGTGTGCGCATTGCCGGGCGTCAAAGCCTGGGTGGATGAAGCGCTGGCCGAGCACGACTTCATCGACTTCGACGAGCCCTACCGGTTGGGCCGCTGAGGAGGAGCCGGGCCTAAACTCGGCGGCATGAAAACCTACCTCGTCGGCGGCGCCGTGCGCGACGCGCTGATGGCACGCGCTGCAAGCACACCTGAAACCTCGCACGTTGACCGCGACTGGGTCGTGGTGGGTGCCACGCCTGAAGCCATGGTGCAGCAAGGCTTCCTGCCCGTGGGTCGCGACTTTCCGGTGTTTCTGCACCCCGTCACGCGCGAGGAACATGCGCTGGCCCGCACCGAGCGCAAGACGTCACCCGGCTACCGGGGCTTTGTCGTTCACTCGGAGCCCGGCGTGACGCTGGAAGACGACCTGGCGCGGCGCGACCTCACGATCAACGCCATGGCGGTGGCGGCCGTTGATGCCAACGACCCGGCGAGCGGACCGATCATCGATCCACACCACGGCCAGCGAGACCTGCAGCAACGCGTGCTGCGCCACGTGACCGACGCGTTCACCGAGGATCCGGTGCGCATCTTGCGGCTGGCGCGTTTTGCGGCGCGCTTCCCCGATTTTTCGGTGGCTCCCGAAACGCTGGATTTGATGCTGCACATGGTGGAGCACGGGGAGGTCGACCACCTCGTGGCCGAGCGCGTGTGGCAGGAGCTCGCGCGCGGGCTCATGGAGCAGCGGCCCAGCCGCATGTTCGACGTGCTGCGCGACTGTGGCGCCTTGAAGCGCCTGCTGCCCGAGGTGGACCGGCTCTGGGGCGTGCCGCAGCGCGCGGAGTACCACCCCGAGATCGACACCGGCGTGCACCTGATGATGGTGCTCGACATGAGCGCGCGACTGGCTGCTCCACTCCCGGTGCGCTTCGCCTGCCTGGGCCACGACCTCGGCAAGGGCTCGACGCCAGCCGACGTGCTGCCGCGCCACATCGGCCATGAGGAGCGCAGCGCGCGCCTGCTCAAGGGCGTGTGCGAGCGGCTGCGCGTGCCGGTGGACTGCCGCGAACTGGCCGATGTGGTGGCGCGCGAACACGGCAACATCCACCGCAGTGAAACGCTGGGCGCTGCCGCGCTGGTGCGGCTGCTGGAACGCTGCGACGCACTGCGCAAACCGGCGCGCTTCCACGACGTGCTGCTGGCCTGCGAATGCGACGCGCGCGGGCGCCTGGGCATGAGCGAAATCGCTTACCCGCAGCGCGCCAGACTGGCGCAGGCGCTCGTGTGGGCACAGTCGGTGGACACCGCCCGCATCGCCGCACAAGCGCAAGCCGATGGCCTGAGTGGTCCCAAGGTGGGCGACCAGATCCACAAGGCCCGGGTGATGGCCGTGGCGCAAGGCCTCGGCGCCGCAGACCCCGCCGTTGCTGGTGATTGAGCGCCATCCGCATCCGTCAAGCGCACTGAAAAACTTCGCACCCTGAAGGTGGGGTATGCCGTCAGGCTGGTCATGCGCACGCATCGCGTGTTACGGTGGCCCGCTGATGAGTACATTGCCCAAGCTGCTGACGCAAGGGTCAGCACTCTTCCTGGACTTCGATGGAACGCTGACCGATCTGGCCCACCGCCCCGATGCGGTGGACGTGCCCGGCGATCTCGCGCGGCTGCTGGACCGGCTGCATGACCGTTTGAACGGTGCGCTGGCACTGGTCACGGGCCGCGCCCGCGAAGACATCGAACCCCTGCTCTCCCCCTGGCGCTGGCCGGCCGCATTCGAGCACGGGGCCTTGCGCGTGTCGGCGCACGGCGACGCGGCGGCGCTTCGACCGCCAGGTCTGGACCGCGCGGTGGCGGCCGCGCAGCACCTCGTGTCACGGCACAACGGGCTGCTGCTGGAAATCAAACGAACCTCCATGGCGCTGCACTTCCGGCTCGCGCCTTCGCTCGAAGCCCTGTGCGTGCAGACGCTGGCGCGGTCCATCGACAACGCCAGCGGTCTGCAGCTGTTGCGCGGCAAGGCCGTGATCGAAGTGAAGTCGGTCGGTGTGAACAAGGGCCTCGCCATCCAGGCCTTCATGAACGAAGCGCCGTTTGCCGGTCGCTCGCCGGTGTTCGCCGGCGACGACGTGACCGACGAAGCCGGGTTCGCCGTGGTGCAGCGCCTGGGCGGCGCCGGCATCAAGGTGGGCGCGGGCAGCAGTTGCGCCCGGCACCGCTGCGACAACCCCGAAGCCCTGCGCGCCTGGCTCGCGGACGCCCTGCAAACCCCTTTGATCCACGCATGACCCTCTCCAACAACTTCACGCCACCCGCTGCCCCATCGCTTTCGCTCGGCGTGGTGGGCAATTGCGCCTTCAGCGCGCTGATCGATCCGCACGGCCGTGTGGTCTGGAGCTGCCTGCCACGCTTCGACGGCGATCCGGTGTTTCACGCGCTGCTCGGCGGCGCGGATGCTGAAGCCGGCTCGTGGGCGATCGAACTCGAAGACATGGTGCAAGCCACCCAGCGCTACGAGCCCAACACCGCGGTGCTCGTGACCGAGCTGTGGGACAGCCAGGGCCAGGGCATTGCGATCACCGACTTCGCGCCGCGCTTTCTCTCGCGCAGCCGCTACTTCCGGCCCACCCAGCTGGTGCGTCGCGTGCGCCCGCTCAAAGGCGCACCCCGCATCCGCGTGACGCTCACGCCGCGTTTCGACTGGGGCGCTCAGGCCCCGCGCATCACGTCGGGCAGCCACCACATCCGCTACGTGGGCGATGCACAAACGCTGCGCCTGCACACCGACGCGTCCATCAGCCATGTGCTGGCGCGCGAGCCGTTCCTGCTCACGCAGGAGCTCAACTTCATGTTCGGGCCCGACGAAACGCTCGAAGGCGGCATTGGCGACACCGCGCGCCATTTCGAGCAGGAGACGCTGGCCTACTGGCGCGGCTGGAGCCAGCGGCTGGGGGTGCCGCTGGAGTGGCAGGACGCGGTGATCCGCGCGGCCATCACGCTCAAGCTCTCGCTGTTCGAAGACACCGGCGCCATCGTCGCCGCCATGACCACCAGCATCCCCGAAGCCCCGGGCAGCCAGCGCAACTGGGACTACCGCTACTGCTGGCTGCGCGACGCGTTTTTCGTGGTGCGCGCGCTCAACAGCCTGGCCGAAGTCGGCACGCTCGAAGACTACCTGCGCTGGCTCTCCAACGTGGTGGTGGGTGCGAAGGACGGTGATGCCAGCGGCCACATCCAGCCCCTGCACGGCATCGGCCTGGAACGCGAGTTGCCCGAGCGCATTTGCGAGACGCTGCCCGGCTACCGCGGCATGGGACCGGTGCGCGTGGGCAACCAGGCGCAGGAACATTTCCAGCACGACGTGTACGGCAACGTGGTGCTGGCCGCCGCGCAGGCCTTCCACGACCGGCGCCTGCTGCACCCGGCGGGCCTCGCCGAATTCGAGCGCCTGGAGGCGGTGGGCGAACAGGCCGCGCGTGTGTTCGACCAGCCCGACGCCGGCATGTGGGAGCTGCGCACCCGTGCCCGCGTGCACACCAGTTCCGCGCTGATGTGCTGGGCCGCCTGCGACCGCCTGGCCAAGATCGCACTCACGCTCGATCTGCCCGGCCGCGCCCAGCACTGGGGCGACCGCGCGGCCTCGATGCGCGACCGCATCCTGCGGGAATCGTGGAGCGAAGAACGCCAGGCCTTTGCCGAGAGCTTCGGCGGGCGCGACCTCGATGCCAGCGTGCTGCTGATGGTGGAGGTGGGCTTCATCGACCCGATGGACCCGCGCTTCGTGGCCACGCTGGCAGCGCTCGAAGAACACCTGTGCGACGGCCCCTACATGCGCCGCTACGAGGCGGCCGACGACTTCGGCAAGCCCGAGACCGCCTTCAACATCTGCACCTTCTGGCGCATCGACGCGCTGGCGCGCACCGGCCGCAAGGCCGAAGCCCGCGCCATCTTCGAGACCATGCTGGCCGCGCGCAACCCGCTGGGCATACTCTCGGAAGACACGCACGCCACCACCGGCGAGATGTGGGGCAACTACCCGCAGACCTATTCGATGGTGGGCATCATCAACGCGGCGGTGCGGCTTTCCGCGCCATGGGACGCCGTCATTTGACGGCGCAACAGATGGGCCGCCTCGTCATCGTCTCCAACCGCGTGGCCGACCCGCGCAAGGCCGCGTCCGGCGGGCTGGCCGTCGCCGTGGGGCAAGCGCTCGAAGCCACGGGCGGGCTGTGGTTCGGCTGGAGCGGCAAGATCGTGGAGGACGGCACGCCCGGCGAAGGCGACCTGCACCTGCAGACCGCCGGCCAGGTGCAACTGGCCACGGTGGACCTGAGCCGCGAAGACCACGACAGTTACTACCTCGGCTACAGCAACGGCGTGCTCTGGCCGGTGTTCCATTACCGCCTGGACCTGGCCGACTTCGACGCCGGCTACATCGGCGGCTACCGGCGGGTGAACCAGATGATGGCGCACAAGCTGGCGGGGCTGCTGCGGCCCGACGACGTGATCTGGGTGCACGACTACCACCTGATCCCGCTGGCCGCGGAGCTGCGCGCCATGGGCTGCCAGCAGCGCATGGGCTTCTTCCTGCACATCCCGCTGCCGCCGCCGCTGATGCTGGCCGCGGTGCCCGAGCACGACTGGCTGATGCGCTCGCTGTTCGCCTACGACCTCGTCGGGTTCCAGAGCGAGGCGGATGTGGCGCACTTCTCACGCTACGTGGGCACCGAGACCGGCGCCGACATCCTGGGCGAACACGAGTTCCGGGCCTTCGGCAAGACGCTGCGGGTGCAGGCTTTTCCGATCGGCATCGATGTGGACGAGTTCATCGAACTCGGCGAGGCGCCCGAAGCGCAGGAGATGTACACGCAGATGCGCGACGAGTACTCGCGCCGGCGCCTGCTGCTGGGCGTGGAGCGCATGGACTATTCCAAAGGCCTGCCACAGCGACTCAAGGCGTTCCGCCAACTCTTGCAGGCCTACCCGGAAAACCTGGGCAGCGCCACGCTGATCCAGATCGCCGCACCCAGCCGCGAGTCGGTCGACGCCTACGCCGCCTTGCGGCAGGAGCTGGAAAGCCTGTGCGGCGCCATCAACGGCAACTTCGGTGAACTCGACTGGATGCCGGTGCGCTACATCCACCGCAACGTGGCGCGCAAGCGCCTGCCGGGTCTCTACCGCGCGGCCAGCGTGGCGCTGGTCACGCCGCTTCGCGACGGCATGAACCTGGTGGCCAAGGAATTCGTGGCCGCGCAGGACCCGGCCGATCCGGGCGTGCTGGTGCTCTCGCGGTTTGCTGGCGCGGCCGAGCAGATGCGCGACGCCTTGCTGGTGAATCCATACGACACCACGCGCACGGCAGAAACGATCCAGCGCGCCCTGCAGATGCCGCTCGAAGAACGCCAGCGCCGCCACCAGGCGCTGCTGGCGGGCATCCGCAAGCACGACGTGCACTGGTGGCGCAAGCGCTTCCTGGACGCGCTGGCCACCGTTCCCGCCCCGTAACCCCCCACCCGCTCGCGTTGGCCTGTGGGCCGGCGCGAGCTTTGCCTTTTCACGAACCGGAGGACCCCATGAACGACACCCTGATTGAAACCGCAGCCCGCTGGTGGGCCAGCTTGGGCGGTGCCGCCACCACGCTGCTGCGCGTGACCCTGATCATCGTGGCGGCCTGGGTGCTGATCGCGGTGTTGCAGCGCGCCATCCGCACCCTGCGCGAGCGCATCGCCAGCCGCATGGACGACCGCGAGTCGGCCCAGCGCGCTGAAACCCTGGGCCGCGTGTTCCGCTACCTCGCCTCGGTGGTGGTCAGCCTGATCGCGGGCATGCTGGTGCTGGCCGAGCTGGGCGTGTCGGTGGCACCCATCCTGGGCGCGGCCGGCGTGGTCGGTCTGGCGGTGGGCTTTGGTGCGCAGAGCCTGGTGAAGGATTTTTTCACCGGCTTCTTCATCCTGCTGGAGAACCAGATCCGCCAGGGCGACGTGGTGAAGATCGGCGACCACGCGGGCTCGGTGGAGGTGGTCACGCTGCGCTACGTGCAGCTGCGCGACTACGACGGCAATGTGCACTACGTGCCCAACGGCCACATCAGCACCGTGATCAACATGACGCGGGGTTTCAGCAACGCGGTGATGGACATCGGCGTGGCCTACCGGGAGAACGTGGACGAGGTGATGGCGGTGATGCGCAACGTAGCAGCCAACCTGCAGCAAGACCCAGCCTTCCGGTTGAAGATCCTGGCCGAGCTGGAGATCGCCGGCGTGGAGAGCCTGGCCGACTCGGCCGTGGTCATCCGCTGCCGCTTCCGCACCCTGCCGCTGGAACAGTGGGGCGTCAAGCGCGAATACCTGCGCCGGGTGAAGGCGGCTTTTGACGAGCACGGCATCGAGATTCCCTACCCGCACATGACGGTGTACGCCGGCCAGGACCGCCAGGGCAAGGCACCGGCCTTTGCGCTGCAGCAGCTCACCGAGGCCTGACGCCACAGCGCAGGTGGGCGATTGGCCCACCCACTGGCAAGGCTGGAAGGGCTGTGCCACCATGCGGACATCAGGAGCCCACCATGACCGCTCGCAACCCCCTCAACCGCTCCCTGGCCGACGGCATCCAGCGAGTGGGTTTCCGCAAGTGGTACGAGCGCGAGCTGCTGTCCAGCCATGCGCACATGGCGCTGGCCCTGATCTCGGCGGTGGCCATGATGGCCAGCTTCGAGGCGTTTCGCGGTGCCAGCACCAGCGAAAAACTGATGAACACCGCCTTCGTGCTGGTGTGCGCGGCCATCGCGCTGTGGTCGATGCGCCGCTACCTCTACCTGCTCATGCACGCCGAAGAAATGGCCAACCAGGCCAACTGTGCCCAGTGCCAGGCCTACGGTCTGCTCAAGCTGCAGGAGGTGGAAGACCGGCGGCTCGCGGCCCAGCGCTTGGTGCCGGTGTGCTGCAAGCGCTGCGGCTTTCGGTGGAACCTGCAGGACGACTGACGAACGTTGGCTAGTGCAGGCCCGACAACGACCGGGCCGCGCCGAGCAAGGCGGGCGACTGAGCTGAGGTGATCACCCACACGGGGATGTCTTTCAGGTAGCGCTGAAAGCGACCCTTGGCCTCGAAACGCTGGCGGAACGGCGAGGCGTCAAACCAGCTGCCCAGGCGCGGGACGATGCCGCCACCGATGTACACCCCGCCGCGTGCGCCCAGCGTGAGCGCCAGGTTGCCCGCCACCGAACCCAGCACGGCACACAGCATGTTGAGGGCTTCCAGCGCCTGGGGCTGGCGGGCCTTCAGGGCCGCGTCGGTCACGGCAGCGGCCGTGTTCAGCCCGCTCAAGGCCACGCCGTCGGCCTCGCAGAGCAGCGTGAACGCATCGACCAGGCCCTGCCCGCTGCACAGGCGCTCCGCCGAGGCGCGGCCGTACAAGCGCGCGAGGCCATCCATCACCAGCCGCTCGCGCGCGCTCACGGCCGGGAGCGTCACATGGCCGCCCTCGCCTTCCAGCGGCACCCAGCCGCCCTTGCCGTCGGGCACCAGGCCCGAGACGCCCAGACCGGTGCCCGCACCGAGCAGGGCCCTGGCCTTGGCGGGCTCACCCGCTCCACCACCCACCTGCCGGAGTTCGCTGGCCGGCAGGTCGGGCAAGGCCAGGGCGAGCGCGGTGAAGTCGTTGAGCAGACGCAGCTGCGACAGGCCGAACTCGGCCTTCACCGCGGCCTGCGAGAAGGCCCAGTGGTGGTTGGTCATGCGGATCTGGTCGCCGGTGATCGGGTTGGCGATGGCGATCGCGGCCATGGCGGGCCGGCCCCGGCCCAGACCCGCCAGGTAAGCCTGCATGGCAGCTTGAAGCGTGGGGAAGTCGGCCACCGGCAGCACCTGCACGTCGGACACGGGGGCACCGTCGTGGGCCTGCCAGGCAAAGCGGGCGTTGGTGCCGCCCACATCGGCCAGCAGTCGGCCGGTCTCGGAAACGTCAGGGGACATGGCGGCGGGCCTCCGTGGGTGCGCTGCGCAGCAGCCGGACTGCGCAAAGCGCCGGATGATAGCCCGGTCACCGCGGCCCGGGCACCGGGTTCAACCCGGGCGCTGCGCGCGCGCCCAGCGCACGATGTCGGCCGCGCCCATGGCGCCGGGCTGGCGCGCCACCTCGCGCCCGCCCACGAACAGCGCCAGCGTGGGAATGCTGCGGATCTGAAGCCGCGCGCCCAGCGCCTGCGCCTCTTCGGTGTTCACCTTGGCCAGCCGCATGCGGGGCTCCAGTTCGCGCGCGGCGGCTTCAAACTGCGGCGCCATCGCGCGGCAGGGGCCGCACCAGGGGGCCCAGAAGTCCACCAGCACCGGCACCTGCGAGCGGGCAATGTGTTTCTCGAACGCGGCCTCGTCCAGCGCCACCGGGTGGCCGGTGAACAGCGGCTGGTGGCATTTGCCGCAGTCGGGCGCCGACACCAGCTGGTCGCGCGGGACGCGGTTGGTGGTGTGGCAGTGGGGGCAGACGATGTGCAGGGGTTCGGTGCTCATGACTTTCAGGTGGTGGCGGCCGCACCCATTGCAAGCACCTCAGACGAGGTAGCTGATCAGGCTGGCCAGCATGCTCAGCACGATGGTGGTGGCGAACGGCAGGTTCCAGTCGCGCCCGAAGGCCTTGAAGCGCACGTCACCAGGCAGCCGGCCGAAGCCCAGGCGACGCAGCATCGGCGTGAACCAGCTGATGAGCAGCAGCGCCAGGAAGATGACGATCATCCAGCGGATCATGCTCAGAGCCGGTGCGTGCGGTCGCCCGCTGCAAAACCCAGGGGCACCCAGCCATCGGCGCTGCTGGCCGGCGCCAGCGCCATCACCTTGAACAGCTCACCCATCTCGTGCTCGTTGACCAGCTTCTGCATCATCGCGTTCTGCCGCGCGTCGGCGGACTGGGCCAGCGCCAACAGGCCGGCATTCAACAGAAACCGCGCCTGGCTGGTGTAGCCCAGCACCGCCATCCCGGCGTCCTGCGCGGCCAGTGCCACGCCGGTGAAGTTCACATGCGCGGTGATGTCCTTGCGGCCCAGATCGACGAGCGGGTTGCTGTCGCTCTGGTGTGCGCGGTGACAGATCAGCGTGCCCATGTGGCGCTGCGGGTGAAAGTACTCGGCCTCGGGAAATCCGTAGTCGAGAAAAAACGCCGCCCCGCGATGCAACCGGTCGGCGAGGGTGCGCACGAAGGCCTCGGCCTGCGGGTGGATCTCGGTCAGGTAGTCGTGTTCACCGGGCACCGCCAGTGGCGGCCGAAGCTCGGTGGGTCGGTCAGCCCAGGCGAGTTGCCCGTCGTGCCAGGCCACACCGCGCTCGAACCACGCACCGCCCACGCGCGCGAGCAACTGCACCGGCATGGCGTCCAGAACCTCGTTGCCCAGCACCACGCCCTCCATGTGTTCGGGGAGCGCATCGACCCAGCGCACCAGGTCCGCGTGCGCGGCCAGTGTCGCGCGCTGGCGCTCGCGCAGGCTGCCCGAGAGGTCAACGATGGTGTAGCGGCGCAACGGACGGCCCTGCACCGCCAGGGCGTCGATGACCTGCAACGCCAGCGCACCGGTGCCGGCACCGAACTCCCAGACCTCGTCGGTTCCGGTGGCGTCCAGCGCCTGGGCCACCTGGCGCGCCAGGGTGTGGCCAAACAGGGGCGTGAGCTCGGGTGCGGTCACGAAGTCGCTGCCGCCTTGCGGCGTGTGGCCGAACTGGGCCGAGGCGTTGGTGTAATAGCCCAGGCCGGGCTCGTACAAGGCCATGGCCATGAAGCGGTCGAACGGCAACCAGCCGCCTTGTGCCTCAAGGTGCCGCCGGATAATCGACGTCAATTCGACCGCAGGATCGGTCATCACAAAAGCATCGACCATGAACAATGAAGAACCCAGCACATCCGGCGATCTGATCCGCAGGCTGAAAATGTTGACGCTGCCCCGGTGGGTCAGGGGGGTGTTGAGCTGGATTATGGTCGCAGGGGCACTCGGCCCGGCGCATCGACGGCACTTCGCGCAAGATCTGGCTCGTTTTCACAAGGGGTTCGCTTGAAACATTCCGCTGATCAACCCGGTCAGGTCTTGGTCACGGGTGGCGCGCTGCGCCTGGGCGCGGAGATCGTCCGCACGTTCGCCGAGGCCGGCTGGCATGTCTGGTGCCACTTCGCCCGCTCCGAAGCCCCCGCCACCGAGCTCGCCCGAACGCTGCGCGCCGAGGGTCACCGCATCGACACCGTCAAGGCCGACCTGGCCCACACCGACCAGATCGAAGCCATGGTGGCGCACATCGAGACCACAGGCGGGCCGCTGCGGGCGATCGTGAACAACGCGTCCACGTTCGAGCCCGACACCGGCATCGACTTCGACCCGGCGCTGGCGCGTGAGCAGCTGGACGTGAACCTGATCGCTCCGCTCCTGCTCGGACGTGAACTCGCACGCCACCGCGCGCAGCGACCGCTGCCCGACGCCTGCGTCGTCCATGTGCTCGACCAGAAAGTGCACAACCTCAATCCGGACTACTTCTCGTACACCCTGTCCAAACTGGCGCTGGAGCGCGCGGTGGCGCTGCAGGCGCAGGCCCTGGCGCCCGCCGTGAGGGTGTGCGGTGTCGCGCCCGGACTCATCTATGTCAGCGGACCCCAGCTGCCCGAGAACTTCGAGCGGGCCCGGCGCGTGAACCTGCTGCGAAAGCCCACCAGCCCACAGGACGTCGCGAGCACCTGCCTGTTTCTGGCAGCCAACGGCAGCATCACCGGCACCACGGTCAACGTGGACGCCGGGCAGCATCTCGTGCCCCTGGAGCGCGACGTGATGTTCGTGGTCGAGACACTGTCACAGGAGAAACCCCTTGAATCCCTTTGAGCCCAGCTCGCTGCTTCTGGACTGCCGCAAGCTGTTCTTGCGGCGCCACGAAGTCCAGGTCCAGATCGGCGTGCACGACTTTGAAAAAACCGCCCCGCAACGCATGTGGATCGACGTCGACCTCCACGTCCCGTTCGCGAGCTCCACGCCCAGCCAGGACCACATCGACGAGGTGGTCAACTACGACTTCGTGCGTGAGGTCGTGGCACAACGCATCGCCCTGGGCCACATCGAACTGCAGGAAACGCTCTGCGACGACATCGCAGCCCGGCTGCTGAGCCACCCGAGCGTGCGGGCGGTTCGGGTCTCCACCTGCAAACCGGACGTGTACCCCGACTGCGAAGCGGTCGGGGTCGAGGTGTTTCGCATCAAGGCCGCCCATGAAAGCTGAGCCCATGAACGCCACCAGCGCCGGCACACAGATCCTCACCCTCACCGGGCTGCGCTTCAACGCCAACCTGGGCATCCTCGACCATGAGAAGTCGGGGCCGCAGCCGATCCAGGTGGACGCCGAACTCAACCAGGGCACCCAGCCACTGCTGCCGCACGACGACGACATCGGCCATGTGCTCGATTACCGCAAGGTGCGCCAGATCATCATCGACGAGTGCACCGCCGAACACGTGAACCTGCTGGAGAGCCTGATCGGCAAACTCACGCGCCGCCTGATGCAGATGCCCGGCGTGATCGGCGTGCGGGTGAAGATCGCCAAGCTGGAAATTTTTGACGACTGCGAAGTCGCGATCCGCATGGAAAGCGGGCAGTGGTGAGAACACCGACATGAAAACCGAACACGAAAACCACAAACTTGAAAAACGCCTGTGCCGCGAAGTCGGCCGCGCGATCGTCGACTACAACATGATCGAAGAGGGCGACCGCGTGATGGTCTGCCTCTCGGGCGGCAAGGACAGCTACGCCATGCTCGACATCCTGCAGAAGCTGCAGGCGCGCGCGCCGATCAGCTTCGAGATGATCGTGGTCAACCTCGACCAGAAGCAGCCCGGCTTTCCGGCCGACATCCTGCCGGCCTACCTCACGGAACTGGGCGTGAAGTTCCACATCGAGAACCAGGACACCTACTCCATCGTCAAGCGCGTGATCCCCGAGGGCAAGACGATGTGCAGTCTGTGCTCCCGATTGCGACGCGGCATCCTCTACCGGGTGGCCAGCGAACTGGGCGCGACCAAGATCGCACTCGGCCACCACCGCGACGACATCCTGCAGACCCTGCTGCTCAACATGTTCTTCGGCGCCAAGCTCAAGGGCATGCCGCCCAAGCTGGTGAGCGACGACGGGCAGCATGTGGTGATCCGCCCCATGGCCTACGTGGCCGAGAAAGACCTCACCCGCTGGGCCGAGGTGCGTGAGTTCCCCATCATCCCGTGCACGCTGTGCGGCAGCCAGGAAAACCTGCAGCGCAAGCAGGTGGGCCTGATGCTCAAGGACTGGGAAAAGCGGTTTCCAGGCCGCGTCGAAAACATGTTCTCGGCCCTGCAGAACATCGTGCCCAGCCATTTGATGGACCGCTCGCTGTTTCCGTTCGAGACCATCCGCGCCACGGGCGAAGCCAGCGAGGACGGTGACAAGGCCTTTGACGACGAGCCACTGCCCGCTCCGGCAACGCCCCTCTTGTCAGATGAACCGGACGCGGTGGGGAACGTCGGCAGCACCCGCACGGTCATATCGATTTCGACCGCGCACTGAGGAACCCAAACGGCGCGCGCCGCTTTCCCAGGAGGCTTCATGACCCACCCGACTGCCGACCGTTCCTGGTCCAGCCTGTTCAGAATGGCCGCCGCCGCAGGGGCACTGTTTGCCCTCAGCGGTTGCGCCAGCGTGTTCCTGGTGGACAACCAGGTGCAGAGCTATGCGCGATGGGCCGACCGGCCCACGCCAAGCGGCACGGCCACCATTCCGCAGGCCCCCCAGGTCTACCGCTTTGACCGATTGCCCTCGCAGCAGGACCAGCGCTCCGGTGCCGGCCAGGACGCCCTGGAGAAGCTGGCGGCGATCTCGCTGGCGAAGGTCGGCTGGACGCCGGCCGCGGCCGGCGTCACCCCGCCCTGGACAGTGGAGGTCAGCGGCGCCACCTTGCGACTGCCACGCGCGCCGTGGGAGAGCCCCTTCGACAATTACTGGGGTGGTGGCTTCGGTCCGGGCTTTGGTTTCCCGGGGCGCGATTACGTGGTGACGGGCTCCGGCCAGATCGTCTACGCGCCGCTCTTTTTGCGCATGGACACGCCCTACTACCAGCGGGAGGTTTCGCTGGTGATCCGCCACGCGGCCAGCGGACGGGTGGTGTACGAGACGCGTGCGGCACACGACGGCCGCTGGAACAGCTCGAATCCCCTGTGGATGGCCATGCTGGACGCGGCGCTGCGCGATTTCCCGGCACCGCCGGCCGGGCTGCGGCAGGTCAACATCGAAGTGCCGCGCTGAGCGCCTGACATCTCCGGCGGGCTTCAGGCCGCCGAATCCAGCAGACCGCGGATGGCCTCACCCAACGCGTCCATGCTGTCCTGCTTGCCCATCACCTCGCTCACGCCGGCCGCGCTGGCCTCGATCAGCAGCCGTTCGTTCACGTGTCCGGAAATGATGGCGATCTTGAGCCCGGGTCGCAGGCGATGGAGCTCGATGGCGGTCTCCACACCCGAGAGACCCGGCATGTTCTGGTCGCTCACCACCAGGTCCACCGACACCTCGGGGTGCATGCGCATCCAAGCCACCGCCGCTTCACCCGATTCAAAGGTCGTGGCCTGGTGGCCTTGCTTGCGCAGCAGTCGCCCCACCAGAAACACCAGCGCCTCGTAATCGTCGATGTAAACCACATGCTTGCCGGGGCGCAAGGTGGCGGGGGCGGCCGCCACCGTGACTTCAACGACGTCCCCGGCGTCGGCCGCCGCCGCCAGCGGCAGGTACACGTCGAATCGCGTGCCTTCGCCCGGTTGGGAATGCAGGTCGATCACGCCCCGGTGCGCCTTGACGATGCCGTGCACCACCGCCAGTCCCAAACCGGTGCCGGCGCCAGGCGCCTTGGTGGTGAAGAACGGCTCGAAAATGCGGCGCTGGGTTTCAACGTCGATGCCCGGGCCGTTGTCGGCCACGCTCAAGCAGGCGTAGGCACCGCTGGACAAACCACCGAACTGCAGGGCCTGCGAGGCGTCCAGCCGAACCTCGCGCAACGCGACTGTGATCTCGCCAGAGCCGCCTTCCATGGATTGCCAGGCGTTGGTGCACAGGTTCATCAGCACCTGCTGCATCTGCGTGGCATCGGCCAGCACCTGCAGGCTCGACGACGGCAACCGCGTGACCAGCTTGAGACCGGCGGGCAACAGGGAGCGCATCAGACCCAACGCCTCTTCAACCAGGGGCTTGAGTGGCTGTCGCTGCATCTCCTGCGTCTGACGCCGGCTGAAAGTCAGGATCTGCTGCACCAGCTGGCGCGCCCGGATCGCAGCGCGGCTGATTTCGGCCAGACTTTCCTGCGCGGGGTGGTGTTCGCCCACGTCTTCGCGCGCCAGCACCAGGTTGCCCAGGATGGCGGCAAGCAGGTTGTTGAAATCGTGCGCCACGCCGCCGGCCAGGGTGCCGATCGCCTCCATCTTTTGCGATTCGCGCAACTGCACCTCCAGCGCATGCTGCTGGGCTTCGGCTTCCTTGAGTTCGGTGATGTCGGTGTGCGTGCCCACCATGCGAAGGGGTTGTCCGTTGTCGTCGCGCGCAATCACCACCCCGCGCGACAGCACCCACTTCCAGCGACCGTCCTTGCAGCGGATGCGGTGTTCGTTGCGGTAGACCGGCACGAGGCCATCAAAGTGCGCCTGGCGATCCAGCCGCATCTGGGCCACATCGTCGGGATGGGTGCGTTCGTCGAGTTCGGCCGAGAGATTGGCAATGTCGTCGTCGGCGTAGCCGAACATGGCCTTGATGCTGGTGGAGAAAAACTCCTCGCCGGTGCGGATGTTCCAGTCCCACACGCCGTCTCCCGCGCTCTCCAGCGCGAGCTTCCAGAGCGTTTCGCTGGCATGCAGGGCGGCTTCGGCTTCCTTGCGGTCGGTGATGTCGAGCAGCACGCCCACACGCCGCGTGCCTTCGCTGTCGAATTCCACCGCGCTGGATCGTTTGTAGACCCACTTGATGCGCCCGTCGGGCATCACGACACGAAACTCGCTGGAGAGGCTCACCGGGGCCTGCATCACCGCATCGACCTCCAGCTCCAGTTCGTGCGCATGGTCGGGGTGGCGGTAACGCGTGATCAGCATCGGGTCGCGCAGCAGGTCCGCGGGTTCGAACTCGTAGATGTCACGCACGCCCGAACTCACAAAGTGGTACCTGCGCGGCCCCTCGCGCGGCTGGTACAGCGAAAACACCATCCCCGGCATCTGGTCGGTGATGCGCTCAAGTTGCGCCTGACTTTGGCGCAGCGCTTCCAGCACCCGCATGCGCTCGGTGATGTCCTCGACCGTGCCTTCGTAAAAAACCACCTCGCCCGAGCCATTGCGCACCACGTGCGCGTTCTCGCTGATCCACACCCGGTCTTGCGTTTTGTGGCGCCAGATTTCGGACACGAATCCCTTGACGAAGCCATCGCGCATCAAGAGGGCCACGAACTCTGCGCGCCGCCCTGGCTGCACGTACCACTCGGTGGCGATGTCCTTGACGCCCAGCAGCAATTGCGCTTCGTCCTCGTACCCGTTGAGCCGCACGAGCGCCTGATTGGCCCGCAGCATCATCCCGTCGGGCGAGCTGCGGTACGCACCGATCGGCAGAAAGTTGAAGAGCGTCGAGAAGTCCCCGTCGGACGGGGATGGCGGCAGGGTCATGCCCCGGATTGTCTCGCATACCCTGCGTTTTCAAGGCTTTCAACGCCCGCAACAGTGGCGCCGCCGGTACATTTGCAGGCTTCCGATCGCCTCCAAGGACACCCTTTGCAAGTCACCCGCATCCTGGCTGTGCGCCACGGTGAGACCGCCTGGAACCGGGACACCCGCATCCAGGGCCACACCGACATCGAACTCAACGACCACGGCCGCTGGCAGGCCGCTCGGTTGGCGGACGCGCTGCGCGACGAGCCCATTGCCGCGTGCTACGCCAGCGATTTGCTGCGCGCGCTGGAGACCGCGCAGGCGGTGGCCCACGCCCGAGGCCAGACGGTCACCCCACACATCGGTTTGCGCGAACGCTGCTTCGGGCGCTTTGAAGGCCACACCTGGTCCGAGCTGGAACATCGCTTCCCCGAGGAGTCGCTGGCCTGGCGCAAGCGTGTGCCCGATTTCGCACCCGACGGCGGCGAATCCTTGTTGCAACTCGAAGCGCGCGTCGTGTCCACCGTGCAGGAGATCGCAGCGCGCCACCCGGGCGAGCAGATTCTGCTGGTGGCCCACGGCGGCGTGCTGGACATCCTGTACCGGGCCGCCACGCGCCTGGGCTTGCAGGCGCCGCGCAGCTGGGAACTGACCAACACCGCCATCAACCGCCTGCTCTGGTCGCCCGAAGGCCTGAGCCTCGTGGGGTGGGCCGATGCCGGCCATCTGCAACCCGAACAAGGAAAAACCCTGGACGAACGCCATGCCTGACACCGCATTCACCACCCGCTGGCAACGCGCGCAGGCCTGCATTGGCCACGGCGTGGCGGCCATCGACACACCCTCGCTGGTGATCGACCTCGACGCCATGGACCGCAATCTCGCGCGCATGGCAGCGTTTGCCAGCGAGCACGGCCTGCGGCTTCGGCCCCACGCCAAGATGCACAAGAGCGCCGAACTGGCGCAGCTGCAGATGGCCCACGGGGCGGTGGGCGTGTGCGTTCAGAAGATCGACGAAGCACTGGCGCTGGCCCACGCCGGCGTGCGCAACATCTACATCAGCAACGAGGTCATCGCTGCGCCCAAACTCCTGCGCCTGGCGCAGGCGGTGCGCGACCTGTCCACGGTGTTTTCCATCGCGATCGACAGCGCGCTGGGTGTGACGCGCCTTGCACAGGCCTTGCAAGCGGCCGGTGTGGATGCCCCCGCCAGTTTGGATGTGCTGGTGGAAATCGACGTGGGGCAGGGCCGCTGCGGCGTGGCGCCGGGCGCGGCGGCGGTGGCGCTGGTGCAGGCCATCACCACCGTTCCGACCTTGCGCTTTGCCGGCTTGCAGGCTTACCACGGCGGCGCACAGCACCGCCGCACAGCCGCCGGGCGCGCAGAGGCCATGGCCGAGGCCACCCGTGCCGTGCGGACCACCTGCGACGCCTTGCAAGCCGCTGGCTTCCCTGTGCCGCTGGTCACCGGCGCGGGCACCGGCACTTTTTCACTGGAGGCCACCAGCGGCGTGTGGGGCGAACTGCAAGCGGGTTCCTACTTGTTCATGGACGCCGATTACGCAAGCAACGAAGTCTCCCCGTTGGCACCGGTGTTCGAACACGCACTGTTCGTGAAAAGCGAAGTGATGAGCCTCAACGACGCCCACGCGGTGTGCGACGCGGGCCACAAGAGCCACGCCATCGACAGCGGCATGCCCACGGTTTGGTTCCCGCCCGGCCTGAACTACAGCAGCGGCGGTGACGAGCACGGCGTGCTGCGCGCCGGCGGTGGTGCTCCCTTGCCGGTCTTGGGCGAGGTGGTCTGGCTGGTGCCGGGGCACTGCGACCCCACGGTGAACCTGCACGACTTCATGGTCGGTGTTCGCGGTGGATTGGCCGCGGGCCAGGTGGAACGCCTCGTGCGTGTGGACGCACGCGGCTGCCTGGGCTGACGCGGTTCAGGCGTCGACCGCCGCTTTGGCGTAGTGGCCGATCAGCGCCAGCAACTCGTCTTCGGAGTACGGCTTTCCCAGGTAGTGATCCACACCCAGATCGCGCGCATGTTCGCGGTGTTTCTCCGCGATGCGCGACGTGATCATGATCACCGGCAGGTCGGCCAGCCGCGCATCGCTGCGAATGTTGCGCACCAGGTCGAAACCGTCCATGCGTGGCATCTCGATGTCGGACAAGACCACGGTGGGGCGTTCGGCCTGCAGCTTTTCGAGCGCCTGCAGACCATCGGCCGCCAGCGTCACCCGGTAACCCTCGCGCTGCAGCAAGCGTTGCGTGACACGGCGCACGGTGATGGAGTCGTCCACCACCAGCACCAACGGAACGGCGTTGACCGCCAGGTCCACCGGTGCCGGCGCGTCATCGGGCAGGGCTGACGTCAGCGCCACTTGTTGCCGGCTCGCCACCCAACCACGCACCTGCTCGCCATACACCGTCGCCAGAGCCACCGGGTTGTAGATCAGAGCGACAGCACCCGATGCCAGGACCGACATGCCGGCCAGACCAGGCAAACGGGACAACTGTGATCCCAGGTTCTTCACCACGACTTCCTGGTTGCCCAGGACCTCGTCCACG
>NZ_JAOASO010000152.1 GCF_030158645.1 Hydrogenophaga sp.
ATGGACGACACCGACAAGCTCAAGGTGTTGGTGGAGGACGCGCTCAAGATGGGCATGAGCTTCGAGGCGCCCGACGTGAACCGCGGCGTCCACCGTTTCGAACCCGTCACCAACAAGGCCATCCGCTACGGTCTGGGCGCCATCAAGGGCACGGGCCAGCAAGCCATCGAAGCCATCGTGGCCGCACGCGAAGGCCGCGGCGACGGGCCCCGGGGTGACGAGAAAGGCCCGTTCAAGAGCCTGTTCGATTTTTGTGTGCGCGTGGACCGCACGCGCTTGAACAAGCGCACGGTCGAGGCGCTGATCAAGGCGGGCGGCTTTGACTCGCTGCACCTCAACCGCGCCGAGCTGCTCGCTTCGGTGGACCGCGCGTTTGAATTCGCTGCCGCGAGCCTGGCCAACGCCAACCAGGGCGGTTTGTTCGACATGATGGGCGGTGACGACCACGGCTCCAGCACGCAGGAACCCGACCTGGTGGCCACCACGCCCTGGGGCGTGAAGGAACGCCTGACGATGGAGAAGACCGCGATCGGCTTCTACTTCTCGGGCCACCTGTTTGACGAGGTAGAGCGCGAGGTGCGGCGCTTCGCACGCACCCCGCTGGGCGACGTGGTGGAGAGCCGCGACCCGGTGATCCTGGCCGGCATCGTGACCGACTTCCGTGTCATCAACGGCCAGCGCGGCAAGCTCGCGCTGTTCAAGCTGGACGACAAGACCGGCGTGTTCGAGACCAGCGCCGACGAGAACCTGATCAACGCCCACCGCAACCTGCTGAAAGACGACGAACTCATCGTCGTGCAGGCCGTGGCCCAGCCCGACCGCTTCTCGGGCGGCGTGCGCCTGAAGATCCAGCAGGTGTGGGACCTGGCCGCCGCGCGCTGCCGTTTCGGCAAGTACCTGCGCGTGGCGGTGAACGGCCACGCGCCGGCTGTGGCGCAGTTGGTGCGCGAGTTTCCGCCCAAGCGGGAGGTGACGGAGCAGGGTGAGCTGGTGCGGGGCTTGCCGGTGCGCCTGCAGTTGTTGCGCGAGGGCGCACAGTGTGAGTTGCAGCTGGACGACCGGGCGTTGTTTTTCCCGACCGATGCGGCGCTGGCCAGCTGGATGGCGCAGGCGCATGAGCGGCGGGCGGAGATCGTGTTTGACTAGAAGGCACCCCCTGCGCCGCTGCGCGGCTTCCCCCTGAAGGGGGACAACATCTGCGGCCCGGCAGAGCCGGTTCCGCGATGTTTCTGGTGTGGGGGCACGCGCTCCGGCCCCGCTTTCTTCAGTCCAGCGGACGAAGACCAATCACCAGTGACGACGGTACTCGCCCGTCGGTGTCGCGCGGCAGGCTGTTGGTGCGGTCGATGGCGCGCAGCACGGCTTCGTCCCAGGCGGCGTTGCCGCTGCTCTTGGTGAGCTTGCGCGAGGTGATGGTGCCATCGGGCGCGGTGCGGACCTCGACCTCGGCGCGGGGGTTGCCCGGCGCCACGTCGGTGAACACCACGTTGGGTTTGATGCGCGCGGCCACCTTGGCGCCGTAGCCCGGCGTGGGACCGCTGGACTGCTGGGCGGTGCCGGTGCTTTGTGGGCCACCGGTGGCGCCGGCCTGGCCCATCATGCGTTTGATCTGGTCTTCCCGGATCTGCGCCAGCCGCTTTTCTTCTGCGGCTTCCTTGCGCGCCTGCTCACGCTTCTCGGCAGCGAGTTTTTGCTGTCGCTCCTTTTCGTCGGCGGCTTTTTCCGCCGCGATCTTTTTCTCGGCCGCCGCCTTTTCCGCCGCTTTCTTGTCCGCCGCGATCTTCTTGGCCTCTTCCTCGCGCTCCTTCTTCTCCGCCTCCGCCTTCTTCTTCGCTTGTGCGGTGGCGATCTCGGCCTGGGTGGGGCCGGGCGGGGGCGGCGCGGGGGTGGGCGCAGGTGCCGGTTTCGGGGCCGGAGCCGGGGTGGGTTGCGGCGGCGGGGGAGGGGGTTCCACCGCACGCGGCGCCGCCTGTTGGGGCAGGCGCGACCAGAGTTCGGCTTCCACCGACACGGGTTCGGTGTCGTGTTGCCACTGCACACCCAGGGTCAGTGCAATCACCAGCAGACCGTGCACGACGAGCGCCAGCCCCATGGGGCCGAGCCAGCGGCCGCTGGGGGGCGGCGCGAGGTCGAGGTGGTCGGCGGTGGACTGCATGGCGCGGAGGAGCGGTTCAGCGCGAGGTTTGCACCGACAGGCCCACGCGGGCAATGCCCGCGCGCTGCAAGGTGTCCATCACGCGAACAACGGCTTCGTACTTCACGTTCTTGTCGGCGCTGATCACCACCGGCACGCCTCCCTCGGGTGGGGCGCCCTTGCTGCTTTGCAGTTGCTGCACCCGGGCCACCAGCTGCGTCAGGCTCACGGGCTGCGGCTCGGTGCTGGCAGAGCCTTCGCGCACCTGGATTTGCTCGTCCTTGTCGATCATCACCGCCACAAACCGGTCGGGCTGGCGCCCAGCC
Organism: Hydrogenophaga sp.; assembly: GCF_030158645.1. Taxonomy (GTDB): domain Bacteria; phylum Pseudomonadota; class Gammaproteobacteria; order Burkholderiales; family Burkholderiaceae_C; genus Hydrogenophaga. The sequence continues at coordinate 2,461 of NZ_JAOASO010000152.1, forward strand.
TGGCCCACGCTGGGCAGTGCGATCTGGCTGGGCGTGATGAGCGGGGCCGTGACCATGAAGATGATCAGCAGCACCAGCATCACGTCGATGAACGGGACCATGTTGATCTCGTTGATGGTGCGGCGGCCCCGGCCGCGTGATGAAACGGCGGGCATGTTCAGTGACCTGAAGGAGATTGCTGCTGCGCGCCAAGGTTGCGCTGCAGGATGTTGGAGAACTCTTCCATGAAGGTTTCCATGGCGTTGGCCACGCGGTCGATGTCGTGCGCGAAGCGGTTGTAGAACACGACCGCCGGAATGGCGGCGAACAGGCCGATGGCGGTGGCCACCAGCGCCTCGGCGATGCCGGGTGCCACGGTGGCCAGCGTCACCTGCGCGAGGGCGGCCAAGCCAGTGAAGGCGTGCATGATGCCCCACACCGTGCCGAACAGGCCGACATAGGGCGAGACCGAGCCGACCGAGGCGAGGAAGGAGAGGTTGGTCTCCAGCACGTCGAGTTCGCGCTGAAAGCTCGCGCGCATGGCGCGACGCGCGCCGTCGAGCAGGGCGCCGTTGTCGGTGATGCGGCGCTCGCGCAGCTTCTGGTATTCGCGCATGCCGCTGGCAAAAATGCGCTCCATGGGGCCGCCGTGTTTGGCGCTCTGGGCGGCTGCGGCGTACAGGTCGTTGAGGTTGGTGCCGGACCAGAACTCGCGTTCAAAGTCTTCGTTGTGGGCGCGCACGCGCTTGAGCGAGAACACCTTGCGGAAGATGGCGGCCCAGCTCATGACGGAGACCACCATGAGCAGCACCACCACGGCCTGCACCACCCAACTGGCGTTGAGCATCAATTGAACGATGGAAAGATCTTGGTTCATGGGTGTTCGGAGAGGGCGGGTCGCGAAGAAGTTTCAGGGGGTCAGCTGGAGCGCGGCCATCACGGCGGATGGAATGCGCTGCGGGCGCAACTGGCGGTCGTCCACCCAGCCGATGCGGATGGTGCCGCTGCAGAGCAGCTCGGCCTGCGCACCGCCTTGCTGCGGTTTCAGGAGCGCAGTCTGCTCGATTGTCATGGACGCACGGCCCGCATCCACCACCCGCGCTGTAACCAGAAGCAAATCATCCAGCCGCGCCGGTCGGTGGTATTGCAGCTGGGTCTGGCTGACGACGAACATGCCGCCCAGCTGTTCTCGCAGGCGCTGTTGTTCAACGCCCAGTGCACGCAGCCACTCGGTGCGGGCGCGCTCGAAGAACTTGAGGTAGTTGGCGTAGAACACGATGCCGCCCGCGTCGGTGTCTTCCCAGTAGACACGCACGGGCCACGTGAATGGGGCCGCTTGCAGCGCGGGCAGGCTCACAGTGCATGCTCCAGGCGAGCGACCGCTTCACGAAGCTGTGCCATGGAGTTGGCCGTGGAGAAGCGCAGGTAGCGGCCGGGGTCGGCGCTGCCGAAATCGCGCCCCGGTGTGGCGGCGAGCTGGCAGCGGTTCATGAGCTCAAAAGCCAGCGCCCAGCTGCCGCCTTCATCAGCACGCGCGCCTTGCGGAGGGATGCCCCAGCGCTCGCACAGCCCGGTCACATCGGCCCAGGCGTAGAAGGCACCGTCGGGCATCACGGGCACGGTCAAGCCCAGGCGGTTGAGTTCGGGAATGAAATAGTCGCGCCGTGCCTTGAATTCGCTGCGCCGACGCTCGTATTCGGTGAGGCTTTCGGTTTCGAAGCAGGCCAGGGCGGCGTGTTGCGCGATGGTGCTCGCGCAGATGAACAGGTTCTGCGCCAGGCGCTCCACGGCAGGCACCAGCGCGGGCGGCAACACCAGCCAGCCCAGTCGCCAGCCGGTCATGTTGAAGTACTTGCTGAAGCTGTTGACACTGATCACCTCGTCGCCCAACCCGTCGGGCAGACCGAGCGCGCTGTGGCCGAAATCGTCCTCGTAGCTCAGACCGAGGTAGATCTCGTCGACCATGGTCACGCCGCCTTTGGAGCGCACGAAGCGCGCGATGCGTTCGAGTTCGTCACGGGCGATGGACGTGCCGGTGGGGTTGGAAGGTGAGGCCAGCAGCACGCCGCGTGTGGCGGGATTCCAGTGGGCTTCGACCTGATCTGCGCTGAGTTGAAAGCGCTGTTTGGGGCCGCTGGGAATCATCACCGCGCGGCCTTCGGCCGCCTGCACGAACTGCCGGTTGCAGGGGTAGCTCGGGTCGGGCATGAGCACCTCGTCGCCGGCTTCAATGAGCGCGAGGCAGGCCAGCTGAAGCGCGGCGGAAGCGCCCGCAGTCACCACGATGCGGCTCGCATCGACGGCCAGACCGAATCGGCTCGCATACCACCCGCTGATGGCTTCGCGCAGGGCGGGCAGGCCGAGCGCCTGCGTGTACTGGCTGCTGCCGTCGCGGATGGCGCGCTCTGCCGCGGCCACAACCAAAGGCGGAGCGGTGAAGTCCGGTTCGCCGATGTTGAGGTAGATCATCGATCGGTCGCCCGGCTGGGCCTGGGCCGCCATGGCTGACGCGGCCTTGGCCAGCTCCATCACGTAGAACGGTTCGACGCGCTGAGCGCGCTGCGAAATCCTCACGGTGCGGCGTTCTTGCGGGTGCCGGGTTTTGCAGGCGCTGCGGCCACTTCAGCAGGGCGCAATTGCGCCGCCAGCTGATGCAGCACGCCATTGACGTACTTGTGGCCGTCGGTGCCGCCGAACGATTTGGCCAGTTCAATGCACTCGTTGAGCACCACGCGCCACGGCACGTCCAGGCAGTGCTGGAACTCGTAGGCACCGATCCAGAGCACGCCGCGTTCGATCGGGGAGAGCTCGCTCAGCGGGCGATCCAGTGCCGGCTTGATCATGGCGTCCAGCGCGTCTGCTTCGTTGATGCAACCGTGCAGGAGCGCGTCGAAGTGCACGCTGTCGCACTTGTGGAAGCCGGCCAGGTCGCGCGTGAACGCGTCGATGTCGGTGGCGGCGTTGCGGCCCACCAG
>NZ_JAOASO010000153.1 GCF_030158645.1 Hydrogenophaga sp.
CGGCGGTGGCCACGCCCTTGCCGCCCTTGAAGCCGAAGAACACCGGCCACAGGTGACCCACGAAGGCCGCCACGCCGACCATCGCCGCCGTGCCTTCGCCAAGGCCGAAAGGCTCGCCGAACGCGGCCACTGCCCACACGGGCATGAAGCCCTTCAGCGCGTCGAGCATCAGCGTGAGCAGCGCCGCGCCCTTGTTGCCCGAGCGCAGCACGTTGGTCGCGCCCGGATTGCCCGAGCCGTAGCTGCGCGGGTCGCCGAGCCCCATCGCGCGGCTGACGAGCACGGCGAACGACAGGGAACCGATCAGGTAGGCCAGCAGCGTGGCAGCAAGGGGAAGGACGGTCTCCATGGGGGTCTGAAAGTGGCGGCGATTGCAATTTTGCGCCCTGCTCCGCCAGGCTCCGGGCGGCGAGCACCGCCGCACGCTCGCCGTGGCTCAGCGCCGCTGAACTAGCGTTGCGATTTCAAAGGTCCCTGCGCGACGACGGCACCACCGGTCGAACACTGCACCGGACGCGCGCCGAGCAGCGTGACCAGCACCTTCGGGTCGATGCCGACCAGGTAGCCGCGCTGGCCACCGTTGATGTAGATGCGCGGCAGTTCGAGCACCGTGGCCTCGACATAGATCGGCATCGCCTTCTTGGTGCCGAACGGCGAGGTGCCGCCGACCAGGTAGCCGCTGTGCCGCTGCGCGACCTCGGGCTTGCAGTTCTGCACCTTCTTCGCGCCGATCTGGCGCGCCAGGTTCTTGGTGCTGACCTGCAGGTCGCCGTGCATCAGCACGACCAGCGGCTGCGCGCTGTCGTCTTCCATGATCAGCGTCTTGACCACGTGGTGCTCGTCGACGCCGAGCTGGCGCGCCGACTCGGCGGTGCCGCCGTTCTCGACGTAGTCGTACAGGTGTTCGGAATAGATCACCGCGCGGCGCTTCAGCAGCTGCGTCGCGGGGGTTTCGGAAGCATGTTCTTTGCGGCTCATCGGGACATCGGAATGGGTAAGGAGGGGGCTGTCGTGCTCATCGCTCAGCCGCGAAAGCGTTGCAGCGCATCGCCGGTGACGCGGCAGATGCGCCAATCGGGCATCACCGTCGCGCCCATCTTTTCGTAGAAACGGATCGCGTTGGCGTTCCAGTCGAGCACGCTCCACTCGAAGCGCCCGAAATCGCGTTCGACGGCGATGCGACCGACCCGGCTGAGCAGCGCCTCTCCGATGCCGCGGCCGCGCTGGGCGGGCTGCACGTACAGGTCTTCGAGGTACAGCCCGGGCTGCGCGAGGAAGGTCGAGAAGTTGGTGAAGAACAGCGCGAACCCGAGCACGGTGGCGTCGCTCTCGGCCACCAGCGCCTCGACCACCGGCCGTTCGCCGAACAGGTGCGGACGCAGCTTCTCCGGCGTGACCTGCAGCAGGTGCGTCAGGTGCTCGAATGCGGCCAGTTCTCGGATCAGTTGCACGATCGGGTTGACATCGCGCAATTCGGCGGCGCGGATCACAAAGGAGGCAGCCGTGTCAGTGCTCATCGGGCGTCGTCGTCATCTTCGGCCACGCCGTGCTCGCGGTCGAGTTGGTCCATGTGGTGGGCGTAGTAGGCCACCAGGAGCACATAGACCAGCGGTGCCCCCTGCGCCCCGACCCAGAAGCTGAACGGCCAGCCGAAGAACGTGAAGTTCAGGTCGCGCGCAAAGAACCCCAGCACGAAGGTCACGACGAACCAGATCGTCAGCAGCAACCCGGTGATTTTCAGGTTCCGGCGCCAGTAGGCCCGGTGCCGTTCGGTCCATTGCATCGCGTCGATCTCCAGCGGGTTCCGAATGACCGCCCGACCCGAGTCTACGGGGGGTCGCGTGAGAGAATCGGTTGTCAAAAATTTTGCAGAAACAAACCGATCATGGACGTCGAACACATCAATGCGATAGGCAACCACCTGGCCGACCTGGGCAAGCGCACGGTCGACCTCCGGGGGTATCTTTGACTACGATCGCAAAGCACTGCGGCTGAACGAAGTCAACGCGGCGCTCGAGAACCCGAGCGTCTGGAACGAGCCCAAACGGGCCCAGGAACTGGGGCGCGAGAAGCGCACGCTGGAATCGGTGGTGCAGACCATCGACCACCTGACCAGCAACCTGGCCGACAACACCGAGCTGTACGACATGTCGAAGGCCGACGGCGACTTCGACGGCCTGCTGGCCATCGAAGCCGATGCGGCCAAGCTCGAGGAGATCGTGGCCCAGCTCGAGTTCCGCCGGATGTTCAACAACCCGGCCGACCCGAGCAACTGCTTCATCGACATCCAGGCCGGCGCCGGCGGCACCGAGGCCTGCGACTGGGCCGGCATGCTGCTGCGCCAGTACCTGAAGTACTGCGAGCGCAAGGGCTTCAAGGCGACGCTGGAAGACGAGACCCCCGGCGACATCGCCGGCATCAAGAGCGCCACGATCAAGGTCGAGGGCGAGTACGCGTTCGGCCTGCTGCGCACCGAGACCGGCGTGCACCGGCTGGTGCGCAAGAGCCCGTTCGATTCGGCCGGCGGGCGCCACACCTCGTTCGCGAGCCTGTTCGTCTACCCCGAGGTCGACGACTCGATCGAGATCGACATCAACCCGTCCGATGTGCGCACCGACACCTTCCGCGCGTCGGGCGCCGGCGGCCAGCACATCAACAAGACCGACTCGGCGGTGCGCCTGACGCACATCCCGACCGGCATCGTCGTGCAGTGCCAGGACGGCCGCAGCCAGCACAGCAACCGCGACGTCGCCTGGAAGCGGCTGCGCTCGCGGCTGTTCGACTTCGAGATGCGCAAGCGCATGGAAGAGCAGCAGAAGCTCGAGGACACCAAGACCGACGTCGGCTGGGGCCACCAGATCCGCAGCTACGTGCTCGACCAGAGCCGCATCAAGGACCTGCGCACCGGCTACGAGGTGTCGGCCACGCAGAAGGTGCTCGACGGCGACCTCGACCCGTTCATCGAAGCCAGCCTCAAGCAGGGCGTGTGATGTGGCGTGAGTCCGCCGCGCTGTTGTTCGATCTGGACGGCACGCTGATCGACAGCATGACGCAGCACCAGCAGGCCTGGACCGAATGGCATCGGCGGCACGGTCTGCCGATCGACGAGGCCACGTTCTTCGCGGCCACCGCCGGGCGCTCCAACGCCGAGATCCTGGCCGACCTGCTGCCGGGACGCCCCGCCGCCGACCACCTCGCCTGGGCCGACGAGAAGGAAGCGCTGTACCGCGACATCGCGCGCCGCACGCTGACACTGGTCGCCGGTGCGCAGGACTTCGTGCAGCGCGCCCGGGCCGGTGGATACCGACTCGCGGTGTGCACCGCATCGACGCCGGAGAACATGGCACTCGCCTTCGAGCGCTTCGGCATCGACGGCTGGGTCGATTGCGTCGTCAGCCCGTCCGACGGGTTGCGCGGCAAGCCGCACCCGGACATTTTTCTGGAAGCCGCGCGACGCCTCGGCTGTGCGGCGCATGATTGCGTGGTGTTCGAAGACGCGCCGCTGGGCATCGAGGCGGCGCGACGTGCCCGCATGCGGGCGGTCGCGCTGACCACCACGCTGCCGGCGCCGGCTTTCAGCGGCTACGACAACCTGATCGCGTTGGTGCCAGACTTTCTGGCGCCGTCGCTCCTGACACCGTCCACCGACCCGACCTCATCCCATGCGTGAAGGCACTGCCCCCCTGATCCGGCGCGAGGACTACACCGCACCGGCGTTCTGGATCAAGACCGTCGACCTGACCTTCGACCTGGATGCGACGAAGACGCTGGTGACCAGCCGCATGCAGCTCGAACGCAACCCAGCCGTGCCGGCGCAGCCGCTGAAGCTGCACGGTGACGACCTGACCGTGCTGCGCGTGCTGGTCAACGGCGAGAGCGTGTCGTTCCGCAGCGAAGGCGGCCTGCTGGTGGTCGACAGCCTGCAGGACATGCCGCCGGGCCCGTTTGCGCTGGAGATCCGCAACACCTGTTCGCCCGAGCGCAACACGCAGTTGTCGGGGCTCTACACCTCGAACGGCGGGCTGTTCACGCAGTGCGAGGCCGAAGGCTTCCGGCGCATCACCTACTTCCTCGACCGGCCCGACGTGATGGCGATCTACACCGTCACGCTGCGCGCCAGCAAGGCGGCCTACCCGGTGCTGCTGTCGAACGGCAACCTGGTTTCGCAGACCGACCTCGACGGCGGCCGCCACCAGGCGGTGTGGCACGACCCGTTCCCGAAGCCCAGCTACCTGTTCGCGTTGGTCGGCGCAGACCTGGTGGCGCGCGAACAGCACATCCGCACCCGTGCCGGCCGCGATCACCTGCTGCAGGTGTACGTGCGTCGCGGTGACCTCGACAAGACCGAACACGCGATGAACTCGCTGATCGCCAGCATCGTCTGGGACGAGGCGCGCTTCAAGCTGCCGCTGGATCTGGATCGCTTCATGATCGTCGCGGTCGGCGACTTCAACATGGGCGCGATGGAGAACAAGGGGTTGAACATCTTCAACACCAAGTTCGTGCTGGCCACGCCCGCCACCGCCACCGATGTCGACTATGCCGGCATCGAGAGCGTGGTCGGCCACGAGTACTTCCACAACTGGACCGGCAACCGCATCACCTGCCGCGACTGGTTCCAGCTCAGCCTGAAGGAAGGCCTGACGGTCTTCCGCGACCAGGAGTTCAGCATCGACATGGCGGGCAGCGAGAGCGCCCGTGCGGTGAGGCGCATCGAGGACGTGCGGCAGTTGCGGCAGCTGCAGTTCCCCGAGGATGCCGGTCCGATGGCGCACCCGGTGCGCCCCGACAGCTACCAGCAGATCAACAATTTCTACACCGCCACCGTCTACGAGAAGGGCGCCGAGGTCGTGCGCATGATGCAGACGCTGGTCGGCCGCGACGGCTTCGCACGCGGCATGACGCTGTATTTCGAGCGCCACGACGGCCAGGCGGTGACCTGCGACGATTTCGCGCAGGCCATCGCCGATGCCAACCCGGCCAGCGAGCTGGCGCGGCACCTGCCGCAGTTCAAGCGCTGGTACGCACAGGCCGGCACGCCGCGGCTGTCGGCGCAGGGGCATTTCGATGCCGAAGCGCGCACCTACACGCTGACCGTCGAGCAAGCGTCGTCGGGCGGCGAGCCATTCGTCGTGCCGCTGGCGATGGGGCTGATCTCGCGCGAAGGGCACGCGCTGCCGCTGCAACTGCACGGTGAATCCCTCGCCGCCGGCACGCACCGCGTGCTGGTGCTGCACGAGGCGTGCACCAGCTACACCTTCACCGGCATCGACAGCGCCCCGGTGGCGTCGCTGCTGCGTGGCTTCTCGGCTCCGGTGATCCTGTCCGACGACGTGGCCGATGCCGACCTGCTGGTGCTGCTGAAGCACGACAGCGACCCGTTCAGCCGCTGGGAAG
>NZ_JAOASO010000154.1 GCF_030158645.1 Hydrogenophaga sp.
TCGATGTGGCGCGGGCGTTGCACGTATTTTTCGATCAGCACCGCGTCGCTGCCGAAGCTGTTGCGCGCCTCGCGCTGGCAGCTGGCGAGCGCATCTGCAAAGTCTTCGGCCTTGTCCACCGCGCGCATGCCCTTGCCACCGCCACCGGCGCTGGCCTTGATGAGCACCGGGTACCCGATGCGGTTGGCCTCGTGTTGCAGCATGGCGGGGTCCTGGTCGGCCCCGTGGTAACCGGGTACCAGTGGCACGCCGGCCTTTTCCATGAGCTGCTTGGACTCGGCCTTCAGCCCCATGGCGAGGATGGCGGACGCGGGCGGGCCGATGAAGGCGATGCCGGCGTTGGCGCAGGCATTCGCGAACGCATCGTTCTCGCTCAGAAAGCCGTAGCCGGGGTGGATGGCTTGCGCACCGGTGGCCTGGGCGGCCTCGATGATGCGTTCCCATTGCAGGTAGCTGTCCTTGGGCGCGCTGCCGCCGATGTGCACCGCCTCGTCGCACGCGGCCACGTGTTTGGCGCTGGCGTCGGCGTCGGAATACACGGCCACGGTGCGCACGCCGAAGCGGCGGGCGGTGGCGGCCACACGGCAGGCGATCTCGCCGCGGTTGGCGATCAGGATCTTGGAGAACATGTTGTGTCCTAAGCGGGGGCAGTGAAGAACGAGCGCACACGGCGAAACACCGCGCGCAGGAATTGGAAAAGCATCCAGGTGACGATCCACATCAGCACCACGGTGATGAGCAGCAGCACGCCGAAAGCGATGGGGTGGTTGGTGGCCAGCCACACGGCGCCCACCACCAGGCCGTCTTCGACCAGGCTCATGGCGATGTTGGAAAACGGTTCGGGTGAGGCGTTGATGGCGGCGCGCGTGGTGGACTTGGCGGCCTGGCTGGTGGCGGCGAGCGAGCCGCCGAGCAACGCCGCGGCCAGTGCCATGGCGCCGCTGTCGGCTCCGAACACGCCCGCCGCCAGCGCCGCACCAGCCGGAATGCGCACCACGCTGTTGACCATGTCCCACAGCGAGTCCACCACTGGGATCTTGTCGGCAAAGAACTCGACGAACAGCATGAACCCGCTGGCTCCGAGCAGCGCCGGGTGCTGCAGCACCTGCAGACCGGCGGGCAGCTCCATCCAGCCCGCCGCACCCGCCATGCCGACGAGAAACACCACCGCGTACAGGCGAAAACCGCTGGCCCAGCCGAGCGCACCGGCCAGGGCCAGCAGCTCGGGGGTTCCCAGGGAAGCGAGGGCGTCCGTCATGGCCGTTCAGCCCGGTGGCAACCAGCCGGGTGCGCGCTTGCCCAGGAAGGACTGCAGGCCTTCGCGGCCTTCGTCGCTGGCGCGCACATCGGCGATGCGGCGCGCGGTCTCGCTGCGCAGTTCGGCCGTGATGGGCACACCGCCCACGTCGCGCACCAGGCGCTTGCATTCGCGCGAGGCCTTCGGTCCGTTGGCCACCAGCGCGGCGACGATCTCGTCCACCTTCGCGTCCAGCGTCTCGGGCGTGGCCAGCTCGTGCACCATGCCCAGCGCGTGGGCTCGCACGGCGCTGAAGCGCTCGGCCGTGACCATGTAGCGGCGCGAAGCCTGCACGCCCAGGGCACGCGCGACATACGGGCTGATGGTCGCAGGCAGCAGGCCCAGGCGCGCTTCGGACAGACAGAAGGTTGCGCCCTCCACCGCCACCAGCACGTCGCAGATGGCCGCCAGCCCCATGCCGCCGGCGTAACAGTCGCCCTGCACCCGGCCCACCACCGGCACCGGGCACTGGTCCAGCGTCCACAGCATGTCGGCGAGCTTCTGCGCGTCGGCGCGGTTCTCGTCCCAGCTGTAGCCGGCCATGGCCTTCATCCAGTTCAGGTCGGCCCCGGCGCAGAAGGCCTTGCCGTGGGCGCCGAGCACGACCACGCGCAGGTCGTCGTCGCGGGACAAGGTCTCGAAGGTGGCGGTGAGCGCGGCGATCACGTCGTCGTTGAAGGCGTTGCGCACATCGGGGCGGTTGAGCCACACATGCGCCACATGGGCGCTGGGGCGGGTCACGTCAAGCACATCACTCATGTTCAATACCTCTTGGCCACTTCTTCGAGCATCACCTCGGTGGCACCACCGCCGATGGCCAGCACCCGCGCGTCGCGCCACAGTCGTTCGATCGCCGTCTCGCGGATGAAGCCCATGCCGCCGTGGAACTGCTGGCAGGTCTGCACCACTTCGTTGACCAGCTCACCGGTGAGCGCCTTGAGCATGGACACTTCCTGCACGATGTCATGGCCTTGCGTGACGCTCCAGGCGCAGTGGTACATGAACTGCCGCGCCGCGCGCACCTTGGCATCCAACATCGAGAAGCGCTGGCGGATGGTCTGCTGGTCCCACAGCGTGGCGCCGAAGGCCTGGCGCTGGCGCACGTGGTCCAGCGTGATCTTGAGCGCCTGCGTGCAGTGGCCGATGGCCATGGCGCCCAGGGCGATGCGCTCGGTCTGGAAGTTCTTCATCACCGAGTAGAAGCCCTTGCCCTCCTCGCCCAGCAGGTTTTCCGCGGGGACGCGCACGTTGTCGAACACGAGTTCGGCCGTGTCGCTGGAGAGCCAGCCGGTCTTCTTGAGCGCGCGGCCCACGGTGAAACCCGGCGTGCCCTTCTCGACGATGAACATCGACATGTCGTGCCGCGCGGTGCCGGTCTTGGCGGCCACGAAATACAGGTCGCCGTGCACGCCGTTGGTGATGAACATCTTGGTGCCGTTGATCACCCACTCGTCGCCGTCGCGGCGCGCCGTGGTGCGCATGCCGGCCACGTCAGACCCGGCGCCGGGCTCGCTGATGCCCACCGCGGTGATCAGCTCACCCGCCGTCACCCTGGGCAGGTACTTCGCCTTCTGCGCCGGGGTGCCGGCGTGGTGCAGGTGCGGGCCGGCCATGTCGGTGTGCACGAGCACGGTGATGATGAAGCCGGCGAACGTGCTTTGCGACAGCGCTTCGGCGAAGACCAGGTTGGTCAAGGCGTCGGCGTCGGCACCGCCGTATTCGCCTTCAAACGCGATCCCCAACAAACCGGCCTGGCCCATGCGGCGCAACACGTCGCGCGGCACCATCCCCGTCTCCTCCCAGGCGGCGGCGTGTGGCTCGACTTCGCGCTCCAGGAAACGCGCGACCTGGTCGCGCAGCAGTTCGTGGTCGGGGTTGTCGTAAATGGTGGCGGTCATGGATCTGGCCCGTGTGTTGCCTTGGCAATCAGGTGTTCTGCTGCAGAAAGAACACCAGATCCAGTTCCGGTGCGGGCTGGCCGAGCATGGTGAGCGCTGCGCTGATCTGACCCCGGTGGTGCGTGCCGTGGTTGAACACATGGGCCAGCGTGGCGGCGAACGGCAGGCTCATGGCCTGGCCGCGCATGTTGGTGTAGCTGAGCTGGCCGTCAAAGCGCTCGGCGGGCCAGCTGGTGATCAGCGGCTCCCACACCTTGGCGCCGCCCTTCAAGGCCTGGGCCAGCCGGTCGCGCTCGGGCTCGACTTCCATGTCCAGTTCCAGCTTGGGCGATTCGCCCCGAGCAAAGCGCCGCTGCCAGAGCATGTGCTCACCCACCAGCAGGTGGTTGAGCGTGCCGTGGATGCTCTTGAAGAACAGGCGCAGGTCGCGCCGGTAGTCGAACTCGTTGACCGGCTCGATGGCCGCGATCAGTTGCTGCGTGGCCCACACGTTGTAGCGGGCCAGTTGGGTGAAGTGCTGGTGCGCGTTCATGGCATCACATCCTGAACACACCAAACTTCGGCTCGCCGATCGGCGCATTCAGCGCGACCGAGAGAGCCAGGCCGAGCACCCGGCGCGTGTCGGCCGGGTCGATCACGCCGTCGTCCCACAGGCGGGCGCTGGAGTAGTAGGGGTGCGACTGGTGGGCGAACTGGTCGAGCACCGGTTGTTTGAACTTCGCTTCTTCCTCGGCGCTCCAGGTGCCGCCTTTGGCCTCGATGCCGTCGCGCTTGACGGTGGCCAGCACGCCGGCGGCCTGCTCGCCGCCCATCACGCAAATGCGCGCGTTCGGCCACATCCACAAGAAGCGCGGGCTGTAGGCACGGCCGCACATGCCGTAGTTGCCGGCGCCGTAGCTGCCGCCAATGATCACGGTGAACTTCGGAACACTGGCGGTGGCCACGGCGGTGACCATCTTGGCGCCGTGGCGTGCGATGCCTTCGCTTTCGTACTTCTTGCCCACCATGAAGCCGGTGATGTTCTGCAGGAACAGCAGCGGCACCTTGCGCTGGCAGCAGAGTTCGATGAAGTGCGCGCCTTTTTGTGCGCTCTCGGAAAAGAGCACGCCGTTGTTGGCGACGATGCCGATCGGCATGCCTTCGATGTGCGCGAAGCCGCAGACCAGCGTGGCGCCGAAGCGCGCCTTGAATTCGTGGAACTCGCTGACATCGACGAGGCGGGCGATGATCTCGCGCACGTCGTAGGGCTTGCGCGTGTCGGTCGGGATCACGCCGTAGATCTCTTCCGTGGGATAGAGCGGTGCGCGTGGCTCGCGCAGGGCCTGCGTGGCCAGCTTGCGCTGGTTCAAGGTGGCCACGGCCTGTCGCGCCAGGGCCAGCGCGTGCGCATCGTTCTGCGCGAGGTGGTCGGCCACGCCCGAGAGGCGGGTGTGCACATCGCCACCACCCAGGTCTTCGGCGCTCACGATCTCGCCAATGGCCGCCTTCACCAGCGGCGGACCACCCAGAAAAATGGTGCCCTGGTTCTTGACGATGATGGTCTCGTCGCTCATGGCGGGCACATACGCCCCACCCGCGGTGCACGAGCCCATGACCACAGCGATCTGCGCGATGCCGTTGGCGCTCATGTTGGCCTGGTTGTAGAAGATGCGGCCGAAGTGGTCCCGGTCGGGGAACACGTCGTCCTGGTTCGGCAGGTTGGCGCCGCCCGAGTCCACCAGGTAGATGCAGGTCAGGTTGTTCTGCATCGCCACCTCTTGCGCCCGCAGGTGTTTCTTCACCGTCATGGGGTAGTAGGTGCCGCCCTTCACCGTGGCGTCGTTGCAGACGATCAGGCAGTCCACGCCGCTGACGCGGCCGATGCCGGTGATGACGCCGGCGCAGGGTGCGCTGTCGGTGCCGTCGCGGTCCGGGTACATGTTGAGCGCGGCCAGCGGGCTGAGCTCCAGGAACGGTGTGCCCGGGTCCAGCAGCATCTGCACGCGGTCGCGCGGCAGCAGCTTGCCGCGTTGGGTGTGTTTGGCGCGGGCGGCCTCGCCGCCGCCGAAGGTGGACTTGGCGACCTGCGCGCGCAGGTCGTCCACCACGGCGCGCATGGCCGCGGCATTGGCCTGGAAGTCGGCAGAGCGGGCGTTGAGTTGTGTCTCCAGGGTCGACATGGTGCGGTCCTGTCAGGT
>NZ_JAOASO010000155.1 GCF_030158645.1 Hydrogenophaga sp.
GCAGCGGCAAGGGTTTGAGGTGAGACCGCTCTTGCTCAAACATGGCCTGTACCTGGCGCCGCTCGGTGCCGTGGATGCGCTTGGCCGCCCAGTTCTTCTCCCAGTGGGCCAGGAACTCGTTCTGCTCCTCGATGGACTCAAAGCGCCGGCCCTTCAAGGCCGTGGCCTGGGTGTGGCCAATGGCGTGCTCCACCGTGCCCTTGCGGTTGGGGTCGCGCACCCGTGCCGGGTCGGCCACCACGCCGTAGTGCGCCAGCGTGGCGGCATAAACCTTGTTGAGCTCGGGCTCGTACAGGTCGGGTTTGATGACGCCTTCCTTGAGGTTGTCCAGCACCACGTACTGCGGACAGCCACCGAAGTAGCGAAAGGCCCGCTCGTGCAACTCGGCCCAGACCTGATGGCTGGACTTCCAGACCACGTACCGGAAACTGGCGCGCGAGTGGCGCAACGTGGCCACGAACAGGCGGGGTTTGCGGTAGCGCTCGCTGCCGGGCACGCGGGTGGGCGCCCCCTCTCCGTAGTCCACCTGCATCTCCTCGCCTGGCAGGAAGCTCAGGCGGTCGAACTGCTCGGGCTCCTTGTGGCGCAGCTTGGCGCAGAAACGTTTGACCGAGTTGTACTGCCCGGCAAAGCCGTGTTGGTCGACCAGGTCCTGGTAGATGGCTGTGGCGTTGCGCTTGAGACGCAGCTGGGCTTCTATGAACTCGCGGTGGGGTTCGCACAGGGAGGTGGCCGCCGACCTCGGGGCAACAGCAAAAGCCGGTGGCCGGGGTGGGGCAGTTTGACTGGCCACAGCCTCAGAGCCGGTGGCCACCCCGGGGCAGTTTGCCCTCTCTGCGGCAAAGCGCTGTTGGTAGGTGCGGATGGTGTGACGAGAAATCCCCGTGACCCGCTCGATCTCTCGCTGGCTGGCGTTGGCCCGTAGCAGGGTCCAGATGGTGGTTTGCAGATGTGGCTTCAAGACGTTCACTCCAGTGGTCCCCTCGTTGATGAGGGGGTGAAAGTAACGTCCTACCCATCGGCCTTCAGGCGACCAATATGCCAAGCTCAATGCATCAGGTCACCCCCAGCCGGGTGGAGCAGTTTGGGTGGCCATAAGTGGGGCACTTTGGGTGGCCGCCGGGGG
>NZ_JAOASO010000156.1 GCF_030158645.1 Hydrogenophaga sp.
GTGTCTGAAGATTCGGGTTTGAAAGGCAAGGTCATGAAGCTGGTCGGATTGGTGGGTTGGCGCGGGATGGTGGGTTCGGTGTTGCTCGATCGCATGCAGCAGGAAGGTGACTTTCCGCTGATCGAGCCGATGTTCTTCAGCACCAGCAACGCGGGCGGCAAGGCACCGGCGCAGGCGCGCAACGAGGCGACGCTGCGCGACGCCTACGACATCGACGCGCTCAAGCGCTGCGACATCGTCATCACCGCGCAGGGCGGCGACTACACCACCGAGGTGTTCCCGAAGCTGCGCGCCGCAGGCTGGGCCGGGCACTGGATCGATGCCGCATCGACGCTGCGGATGAAGAGCGACGCGGTGATCGTGCTCGACCCGGTCAACCTGCCGGTGATCCAGAACGCACTGACGCGTGGCGGGCGCAACTGGATCGGCGGCAACTGCACCGTCAGCTGCATGCTGATGGGCGTGGGCGCGCTCTACAAGGCCGGCCTGGTCGAGTGGATGAGCACGCAGACCTACCAGGCCGCCTCGGGCGGCGGAGCGCAGCACATGCGCGAGTTGCTGACCCAGTTCGGCACGCTGAACGCCGAGGTGCGTGACCTGCTCGACGACCCGAAGAGCGCGATCCTCGAGATCGACCGGCGCCTGCTGGCCAAGCAGCGCGGTCTGAGTGAGTCTGAAACGGCCCAGTTCGGCGTGCCGCTGGCCGGCTCGCTGATCCCCTGGATCGACAAGGATCTCGGCATCGGCAAGGGCCGCGACGACGAAGGCTGGGGTGTCAGCCGCGAGGAATGGAAGGGCGGCGCCGAGACCAACAAGATCCTCGGACAGGGCGCGGGTTTCGACAAGCCGGCGGTGCCGGTCGACGGCTTCTGCGTGCGTGTCGGCGCCATGCGTTGTCACAGTCAGTCACTTCTCTTCAAGCTCAAGAAGGATGTGCCGCTGGCCGATATCGAACAATTGATCGCGAGCGACAACGCCTGGGTGAAGGTCGTTCCCAACAACCGCGAAGACACGGTCCGGCAGCTGACACCAGTGGCAGTGACCGGAACATTGGGCATCCCGGTGGGGCGCTTGCGCAAGATGGCGATGGGGCCGGAATACCTCGGCGCCTTCACCATCGGGGACC
>NZ_JAOASO010000157.1 GCF_030158645.1 Hydrogenophaga sp.
TGATGATGGAAAGCCTGCTCGCCTTCAAGCGGGCCGGCGCCGACGGGGTGCTGACCTATTTCGCGCTGGACGCGGCGCGGCTGATGCAAGCCGCCTGACCCTGCGCGGGATCGTCGATGCGCATCTTCCACATCCAGGGCGACCAGTTCAACGAACTCGACGCGCTGCCGGAGAAACTGCCGGCGACGGGCTACCTGTGGTTGGGCAGCGCACGGCGTGAGTTCGAGGTGCAATCCGCGGTGCTGCAGACGGCGCTGCAGAACTGGACCGGCGGCCAGCTGGTCGACCTGCACGTCTCCGACCTGCTGAACAACCAGCTGCCGTCGCACTTCGACTACACCTCGTGGTACGACGTGCTCGTGTTCCGGCGCCTCGCCGCCGGCGAAGGCAGCGCACCGATGTTCCTCGACGACAGCAACGGCACGCTGGCCACCGCGCGGGCCGCGCTGGACGCCATCGACACGAGCCCGGTCGGCTTCGCGCTGTTCGACCGGGTGCTGCTGACGGTGCACCCGACCGACTGCCAGGTGCGCGAGTTCTTTGCCAACCGGTTGCAGCAGCAGGCGCTGCCGTCGGGAGGCGAGACGCGCGGCACCGAAGGCCGCAGCTCGGTGCGCCTGCCCACCAGCCCGGCCGACCTGATGCTGCGCATGGTCAACCACATGGTCGACAGCTACCTCGAACTGCGGCGGCTGCTGACCAAGCAACTGACCTATCTGCAGCAGGAGCTGTTCAACCCGCGCAGCCGCTTCGACAACTGGCAGATGCTGCTGGAGTCGCGCAACGCGCTGCACCTGCTGGAGGACACCTGCGAGGACCAGCGCAGCGCGATCACCGAATGGATCGATGCGCTCGACGAATGGCCGGCCGAGGCCGACGACAACGCGCGGCGCGAGCGCGAGCTGCTGCGCGTGCGCTCGCGCGATGTGCTGGAGCACATCGAGCGGGTGCTGGGCCATGTGCGCCGGCTCGAATCGTCGGCCGAGACCGCGGTGCAGATGCATTTCTCGGCGCAGAGCAACCGCACCAACGACATCATGCGCACGCTGACCGTGCTGACCGCCATCTTCATGCCGCTGAACCTGGTGACGGGCTTCTTCGGCATGAACTTCGAAGGGC
>NZ_JAOASO010000158.1 GCF_030158645.1 Hydrogenophaga sp.
GGCGTGCATCTCACGCTGGATCTGGGCGGCCAGGCCAAATTCGGGCCCGATGTGGAGTGGACCTCGTCTGCAGACGACCTGCAGGTCGATGCCTCACGGGCCGACGTGTT
The DNA here is from genome assembly GCF_030158645.1 of Hydrogenophaga sp. Taxonomy (GTDB): domain Bacteria; phylum Pseudomonadota; class Gammaproteobacteria; order Burkholderiales; family Burkholderiaceae_C; genus Hydrogenophaga. The sequence goes on from NZ_JAOASO010000158.1 coordinate 111, forward strand.
CTACAGCGAGGTTCGCCGCTACTGGCCCGGGCTGCCAGGCGGCTCGCTGCAGCCGGGATACGCGGGCATCCGGCCCAAGATCAGCGGCCCGCATGAGGCCGCCGCCGATTTCTGGGTCCAGGGGCCTGCCGATCACGGCGTGCACGGCCTGGTCAACCTGTTCGGCATCGAATCGCCGGGCCTGACCAGCTGCCTGGCCATCGGCGATCACGTGACCTCGGTCTCACTGAACGGTTGACGTTCGCAGTGCCTGGATGGCCAGGGCCGATTCCCGCACGAGGGAAGGTCCCTTGTAGATCAGTCCGGTGTAGATCTGAACCAGATCCGCACCCGACTGCACCTTGCTCACCGCATCGGCGGCGCTGAGCACACCGCCCACGCCGATGATGGGGAAGCCTGGACCCAGGCTCGCCCGCAACTGCCGAATGACCTGATTGCTCATGTGCAGCACCGGCGAGCCCGACAGACCACCGGTCTCCTCAGCGTGTTCCATGCCCTTCACGGCTTCGCGGCTGAGCGTGGTGTTGGTGGCGATCACGCCCATGGCGCGCGTCGCCTCACCCGAGCTGTCGGTGCCGTAGCGCACCAGGGTGGCCGCGATGACCTCGAGTTGCGTCTTGTCCAGATCGGGCGCGATCTTCAGGAACACCGGGATCTGCCGCCCATGGCGCTGCGCCAGCAATTCACGCCGCTCGGCCACCGCACCGAGCAAGGCGTCCAGCGCCTGGTCGCTTTGCAGGCTGCGCAGGTTCTGCGTGTTGGGGCTCGAGATGTTGACGGTGACGTAATCGGCGTGCGGATACACCCCGTCCAGGCAGGTGAGGTAGTCGTCGATGGCACGCTCGATCGGCGTGCTGGCGTTCTTCCCGATGTTCAGACCCAGCACCATCGGGCCAGCACGGCCCTGCTTGCGAAAGCGGGCGCGCTGGACGTTGGCGAGAAACGCGTCGAGCCCCTCGTTGTTGAACCCCAGTCGATTGATCAGGGCGTTGGCCTTGGGAAGGCGGAACATGCGTGGTTTGGGGTTGCCACGCTGACCCACTGGCGTGACCGTGCCGACCTCCACGAACCCGAAACCCATGGCCGCGAGGCCGTCGATGCAGCGGGCGTTCTTGTCGAGGCCTGCCGCAAGGCCCACGCGGTTGGGAAACGCGATGCCCGCGAGCGTGAACGGGTCCTGAACTCGGGTCTCGCTGTAGAGGCAGGTCAGGGGCGAGTGTTGCAGCTTCGCGATGGCGCCCAAGGTCAGGTCGTGGGCGGCTTCGGGGTCCATGCCGAACAGAAAGGGGCGGGCGGCGGCATAGGGCAGTAGCGACATCGGATAATCCAAAGCTGTTGTTTCACCGATTGTCTCAAATGACCCAAGACGAACTCAAAGCCCTGGTGGGCCAGGCCGCTCTGCAATACGTGACGCCCGGCGACATCGTCGGTGTGGGCACAGGCTCCACCGTCAACAAGTTCATCGATGCGCTGGCCAGCATCAAGGACCAGATCGCTGGCGCCGTGTCGAGTTCGGAGGCTTCCACCGCTCGCTTGAAAGCCCTGGGCATTTCGGTGTTCGAAGCCAACGCGGTGGGCGAGCTGTCGGTGTACATCGATGGCGCCGACGAAATCGATGCCAAGGGCCACATGGTCAAGGGCGGTGGTGCTGCGCTCACGCGCGAGAAGATCGTGGCCGCGCAGTCGCGTCGCTTCGTTTGCATCGCCGACGAATCCAAACTGGTGAAGGCGTTGGGCGCATTTCCACTGCCCGTGGAAGTCATTCCGATGGCCACCGCGCGTCTGGTGCGCCAGTTCGCCGCCATGGGCGGGCGGGCCAACGTTCGCATGAAAGACGGCTCGCCGCTGGTCACCGACAACGGTCAGCACATCCTGGACGTGACCGGCCTGCAGATCGCCGACCCGCTCGCCTTCGAGAGCGAGGTCAACCAGTGGCCCGGCGTGGTCACCGTGGGGGTGTTTGCCCACCAGAAGGCCAGCGTGTGTCTGTTGGGCACGCCAGATGGCGTGAAGACACTGACGTTCTGAGTCGGGCTGTCGGCTTCAGGTCAGAAGCGGATGCCGGCCGGGTTGGTGACCGGTGGCTCCACCGAGGGCGCTGCGCTCGGTTGTGCCCGCGTCGTCGTTGGCTTGGGCGCAGCGGTGGGTGCCTGAACCGCCACCAACGGTGTCGGGGCAGGGCGCCGGTAGGCCGTGGGCAGGGCCGACTGCTTGGGGTAGCCGGCCGCGTCCAGAAACTGGGTCCATTCGCCGTCCGAATAGCCTTGGATCTGCTGGCTTCCAATGGTGAGCAAGGGCAGCGATACCTGACCACTGAGGCGCTTGAGTGCCTCAGCATCCTCGTTGGTGCCGACCGTTTTCTCGGTGTACGGGATGCCGCGTGCATTGAGCAGGTTGCGGCCGCTGTTGCAAGGGGCACATTCGTTGCTCGTGTACAGCGTCACGGGAAACCGGCTGCTGATCTGGCGCAGCTCAAACGGCAGCTGTGGGGTGGCTGGGCCAGCGGAACCCGGAGCAGCGGCTGCTGGGCGCGCGTTCGCGGCTGGTGGCGGTTGGTCGGAGTAACTCACCCGACCGTCGGGCCCCACGATGCGGTAGACACCTTGTGCCAGTGCGGGGGCACCGAGGAAGCCGATCACCAGACCGAGCGCGATGCTGCGCGCGACACTGGCCCGTGCAGGTCGGAAAGAAGGTGTGAAGGTGTTCATGTCGGCTCCTGTCGGCAAGCAACGAAACAAATCAAGCCATGCCTTGGTGACGCAGCAGGGCTTCAATGCGGGGTTCGCGGCCCCGGAAGGCCTTGAACGATTCCATGGCCGGGCGGCTGCCGCCCGCTTCCAGAATGGCTTCACGGTAGCGGCGACCGGTGGCCACGTCCAGCGTGCTGTGGCCGTTTTGCTGCGCCGCCTCTTCGAAGGCGGCGTAGGCGTCGGCGGACAGCACCTCGGCCCATTTGTAGCTGTAGTAACCGGCCGAATAACCGCCCGCAAAGATGTGGCTGAACGTGTGGGGCGAGCGGCTGTACGCCGGCGGCTGCAGCACCGCCACCTCGTCGCGCACCTGCTGTTGCAAAGCCAGGATGGCCTCGCCGCTGGTGGCGGGCTGGGGCAGGCTGTGCAACAGCATGTCGAACAGCGAGAACTCGACCTGCCGCAGTGTCTGCAAGCCGCTCTGGTAGTTCTTGGCGGCGAGCATCTTGTCGAACAGCGCGCGCGGCAGTGGCTCGCCGGTGTCCACATGGGCGGTCATGTGTTTGAGGACGTCCCACTCCCAGCAGAAGTTCTCCATGAACTGGCTGGGCAATTCGACCGCGTCCCATTCGACGCCGCTGATGCCGGACACGTCGCGCTCGTTCACCTGCGTGAGCATGTGGTGCAGACCGTGGCCGAACTCGTGGAAGAGGGTGATGACATCGTCGTGGGTGAGCAGAGCGGGCTTGCCGTTCACCCCCTCGGCGAAGTTGCAGACCAGGTGCGCCACCGGCGTCTGCAGCGCGCCGGTGTCGGGGCGCAGCCAGCGCGCGCGCACGTCGTCCATCCAGGCGCCGCCGCGTTTTCCGTTGCGCGCGGCCGGGTCCAGATAAAACTGGCCGACCTTCTCGGTGCCCTTCGGACCGGTGCGTTCGATGCGGTAGAACTCCACACTGGCGTTCCACACCGGCGCCTGGTCGCGGCGGATCGCCACTTCGAACAGGGTCTCGACGATCTGGAACAGACCGGCCAGCACCTTGGGCGCCGTGAAATACGGTTTGACTTCCTGCTCGCTGAAGGCATAGCGCGCTTCCTTGAGCTTCTCGCCGATGTAGGGCCAGTCCCAGGCTTGCGGGTCGCTCAAACCGAGGTCAGAGGCGGCGAAGGCGCGCAGGTCGGCCAGGTCTTTTTCAGCGTGGGGGCGGGCCTTGGCGCCCAGATCGCGCAAGAAGGACACGACCTGCTCGGGCGACTCGGCCATTTTGGGCACCAGCGACACATCGGCGTAGTGCCGGTAACCCAGCAACTGCGCCTCTTCATGGCGCAGGGCCAGCAGCTCGCCCATGATGGCCGCGTTGTCGAACTTCACGGCATCGCCCTCGGCCTGGTCGCTGGCGCGGGTGGCGTAGGCACGGTAGAGCTTTTCGCGCAGCGTGCTGCTGTGGGCAAACTGCATCACCGGCAGGTAGCACGGCATCTTCAGGGTGAGTTTGTGGCCCGTCTTGCCTTCGGCCTGCGCGGCGGCGGCGGTGGACTGCACCACATCGTCGGGCACGCCGGCGAGCTCGTCTGTGGTCACATACAGGGCAAAGGCGTCGGTGGCGTCGAGCGCGTTTTCGCTGAATTTCTGGCCCAGTTCGGCCTGACGCTCCTGCAGCCATGCAAAGCGGGCCTTGGCCTCGCCTTGCAGATCGGCGCCACCCAACACGAAGCCCCGCATGGCGTTGTGGTGGGCGCGGGCCTGCTCGCTGGTCAGGCTGGCCGGGTCCATGGACTTGTACTTGGCGTACAGACGCTCGTCGGCTCCCAGGCGGGTCCAGAACTCGGTGACCTTGGGCAGCGCCTCGTTGTAGGCGGCTCTCAACTCAGGGGTGTCGGCCACGCTGTTGAGGTGGCTCACGGCGCCCCAGGCGCGTGACAAGCGCTCGGTCGGCACGTCCAGGGTTTGCGACATGCGCTTCCAGTCGGCGGGAAAGTCGCTGGCCGTCACCGTTTCCAGCGCGGCGCTGGCGGCCTGCATGAGTTCGTCGATCGCCGGGCCCACCAGCGCGGGCGTGACGGCGTCGAACAGGGGCAGGTCGTCGAAGTTGAGGAGGGGGTTCTGGGCGAAAGGGGCGGTACGGTCGTTCATGCGTTCTCAGATGTGGCGCTGGGGGTGAAGTTCAAGCCGCGGGGGCATGAACGAACGTAGAGGCAAGCTGTTACTGCGATTGGGCGCTCTTCTTCACGCTCTTTTTCATGACCTTGGCGCGCTTGATCTGCCCGCCGGTGGTCAGTCGCTGGTTGCCCAGCACGCGCACCACCTTCACCTCGGGCCGCTGGCCACCGCGTTTGCTGAACTTCAGCACCTTCACGTCGCGCGGGCCGGGCATGCGGTCTTCGTCGA
>NZ_JAOASO010000159.1 GCF_030158645.1 Hydrogenophaga sp.
GCTTGCTGCCGCTGTTCTGGGGCATGGGCACCGGCAGCGAGGTGATGCAGCGCATTGCAGCGCCCATGATCGGCGGGATGATCAGCGCGCCGCTGCTGTCTTTGCTGGTGGTGCCGGTGGTCTACCGGTTGATGCGCAGGCCGCAGCGCTGATGAAGGAGCGCACATCTGGACCTGAACCAATGAGAATGCTCTTCATCCACATGCAGCGGCAGCAGAATTTATCGGTGTCGCCTTCAAGGGTGTAATCACGCGCATCACCTGCGTGATCTCACCATGTTGAAGTGCTCACACCACATTGCGGGGCCACCCATGGCCGGACAATGGAAAGCGATTCACCTGCACTTGCGAAACATTGTGCTGCGACTGACAAATGTCCAACGGTAGCGCGTCGTCGTCTGCAAAAGCGATTTCGTTGAACCGTTCAGGCAACGTCTGGCCCTGCTGTAGCTGAGGCAGCTGAATGTCCGCCTTTCTGGAATACAGGCCAACGACTGCAATGGGCCCAGCTGACAGTACCTTGAGGCTCGTTCCGTTCCACCGAGGGGGCAGGGGGAAAGGCAGCAAAAGAACCAGACGCAGGCTTGAACGAATCTCGGATGAAGGCAGTTTCTGCTGTTCCTTTATGGGGACGCGACTGCCCGAGAGTCAGGGGATTGGTCGAGCATCAAATTGCTAACTAGGCCCGATCGGGCAGCTTCGGTCCACTGTTGAGAGAGGAAATGCTTGCCCACCAAATCTCTTATTTCGATCTCAAAGTCAACGAGATGACTTGCCGTCTGTGACGAACTGGGGGCGCGCTGATGGTAGCGCGGACATGCGTCCTCGGTTCAACCCGTTGTTGTGCAACCGATGCCTCAAACCTTACGATGCCGTTCGACCTTAGCAACTTGAAAAAGCAGAGCAGAGTGTCTCCTCCTTCGAGCCCTTTCTTGGCCACGATAAGATATAGTTATTAACACTTATCTCCCCGACAGCTCAGAAGGAGCGAGCGCATTTTTGTCGCTTCACAACTCTCACCGGGCGACTGCTCACGCTACAGAAAACGTCTGCGCCCCGTTCGCAGAAATTGGTCGATGTGTCTTCGCACGCAATTTCTCTGCGGGACTTTTGCGGGACTGGGCTCTGAAATACATGTCTAAACAGGGTAGTTTTGGTACAATGAGCGGTCACAGAGCCTATATAAATCAACAACTTACAGATGATCTGGTAGCTACGAACCAAGGGGTCGTGGGTTCAATTCCTGCCAGCCGCACCAAACAAAAAACCCTGTAGCCACAAGCTGCAGGGTTTTTTCATTTCTGCCCCTGAAAACGCGCAGGCCGCCAGCGAAAGGCTCACCATGAGCAAGGCATTCACCAAAGAATCGGATCAGGACGAAGACGACGAGCTACCCGCACCGCCGCCGGTGCCGGGAGGGAAGAACTACATCACCCGCACCGGCTACGACCGCCTTCGTGCCGAGCTTTTCACCCTGATCGACGACGAGCGGCCCAAGATCGTCGAGATCGTGCACTGGGCTGCCAGCAATGGCGACCGGTCGGAAAACGGTGACTACCTCTATGGCAAGAAGCGCCTGCGCGAGATCGACCGGCGCATCCGCTTTCTCACGCGTCGGCTGGAAATGGCCGAGGTGGTCGATGCCTCGCTGCACCACGGTGGCGACCAGGTGTTTTTTGGCGTGACCGTGACCTACGCCGACGACACCGGCCTTGAAACCACCGTCACCATCCTCGGCGTGGACGAAGCCGACAGCTCTCAGGGTCAGATCAGCTGGGTGTCGCCCGTGGCGCGCGCCCTGCTCAAGGCCAAGGTGGGCGAGGTGGTTCGCCTGGTTGTGCCCGGCGGCGTTCAAGAGCTGGAGGTGCTGTCGGTGAGCTACCCCGCACCCCTGAGCAGCACCTGATCAGGCTTTGACGGGCTTGAAGCGCTGTGCCTTGATCACCGAGGCGGTGCGCTTGAGGCTGCGCAACACATCGGCCAGGTGCTGGCGGTCTCGCACCGAGACCGAGAAGCGGATGTCGGTGGCGGTCTGGGCGGGTTCGTCGCCCATGTCCACGTGCGTGATGTCGGCCTCGGCTGCCGCAATGCTGGAAGCCACGCGCGCCAGCACGCCTTTGCCGTTGGTGACAGTCACCACGACCGTGGTCTCGAACGAGCGCACAGGTTCGTCGGCCCATTCCACCTCCAGGAACCGCTCACTGTCGCGCAGCAACAGGCGCTTGCCGGTCGGACAGTCTTCGGCGTGCACGACCAAGCCTTCGCCGCGGCCCAGGTAGCCCACGATGCGATCGCCCGGAATGGGCTTGCAACAGGGCGCGTACTGCACCGACAGGCCTTCGCTGCCATCGAGCGTGACCACGCCTTGTGAGGCCGATTCGTCTCGGCCACTCGCGTAGCGCTCGGTGCTGATCAGCAGCGCATCGGGCTTGAGCCCCATTTCAGACAACAGCACCGCCAGTTTCTTGCCCACCATGCTGGCGATGCGTTTGCCCATGCCGATGTCCGACAGCAGCTCATCGCGTGTCTTGTTGCCGGTGAACCGCAGCAATTTTTCCCAGGTGCTCTGGTATTCGCCGTCTTCGGCTGGCAGGGCGGAGAGACCCTCGGAACGAAGCGCCTGGCTCAGCATGCGCTCGCCCAGCTCGTGCGACTTCTCCTGCGCCAGGGTTTTGAGGTGGTGGCGGATCTTGGAACGCGCCCGCCCGGTCTTCACGAACGAAAGCCAGGCCGGGTTGGGTTCGGCACTCTCGGCCGTGATGACTTCCACCACGTCGCCGTTGGCCAGCTCGGTGCGCAGCGGGCGCTGCTCGCCATTGATTCGGGCCGAGACCGTGCGGTTGCCCACGTCGCTGTGGATGGCGTAGGCGAAGTCCATCACCGTGGCCCCGCGAGGCAGCGCCATGATCTTGCTCTTGGGTGTGAACACGTAGACCGCATCGGGGAAGAGGTCGATCTTGATGTGGTCCCAGAACTCGCCGGCGTCGTGCGTTTCCTGCTGGATGTCGAGCAGCGACTGCAGCCATTGCGTGCCCAGGCGTTGCGACATGTCGCTGCCCGGTTCGCTGGCCTTGTAGAGCCAATGCGCCGCGACACCGGATTCGGCCACGACATCCATGGCGTGCGTGCGCAACTGGAATTCGATGTTGGTGCCGAACGGACCGATCAAGGTGGTGTGCAGCGACTGGTAGCCATTGACCTTGGGAATCGCCACGTAGTCGCGGAACTTGCCGGGCAACGGTTTGTACAACTGGTGCAGCACGCCCAGCCCGGTGTAGCAGTCGGTCAGATCGGGCACGACGATGCGAAAGCCGTAGACATCGGTGACCTGCGAGAACGACAGGTGCTTGTTGTCCATCTTGCGGTAGACGGAATACAGCGTCTTCTCGCGGCCCATGATGCGCACGGTCATGCCCTGCTGTGCGAACACGGCTTCCACTTCTTTTTGCACCCGCGAGATCAGGTCGCGTCGGCGGTTGCGCGACTTGTTGAGCGCCTTGGACAGCACCTCGTAGCGCCAGGGATGCAGGAAACGAAATGCCAGGTCCTGCAGCTCACGGTAGGTGAAGTTCAGGCCCAGACGGTGCGCGATCGGAGCGTAGATTTCCAGCGTTTCGCTGCTGATGCGCTGCCACTTGCTGCGGGGCATGTCGCCCATGGTGCGCATGTTGTGGGTGCGGTCGGCCAGCTTGATCAGGATGACCCGCACGTCCTTGGCCATGGCCAGCAGCATCTTGCGAAACGACTCGGCCTGGTTCTGCTCGCGGGTGTCGAACTCCAGCTTCTCCAGCTTGGTCAGACCGTCCACCAGATCGGCCACCGGTGCGCCGAAACGCTCCACCAGTTCTTCTTTGGTCACGCCGCAGTCTTCGATGGCGTCGTGCATCAACGCCGACATCAGCGCCTGTGCATCCAGCTTCCACTCGGCGCACTGGGCCGCCACCGCGATCGGGTGCGTGATGTATGGGTCACCGTTCTTGCGCAGCTGCCCGAGGTGCGCTTCGTCGGCAAACCGGTAGGCCTGCCGAATGTTCTCGATATCGCCTGCGCTCAGGTAGTCAAGCTTGGCCAAAAGCCCGGCGAAGCTGGCCGCGGCTGCGCTGGCGGCTGGGTGCGCCTGATCGTCAGAAGACAAAAGTGAGCCGGTCTCGGCTAGGCTGGACATTCGGGTACTTTAGCCTGTGATGGCACATGCCGTGGAGCGCAAGGCCCACGATGTGCGCTTTGCTGTGTGGGAATGATGACAGGCCGACTCGCAGGCGAAAAAAAACACCGCGGTGCGGTGTTTTTTTTGAGGTCCAGGCTCGGATCAGAGCGGAACCTTCTTGAGCATTTCCAGGCCAACCTTGCCTTCGGCGATCTCGCGCAGCGCGGTCACGCCGGGCTTGTTCTTGCTTTCGATCTTCGGGGCATGACCCTGGCTCAGCATGCGCGCGCGGTACGTGGCAGCCAACACGAGTTGAAAGCGGTTGGGGATTTTTTCCAGACAATCTTCGACGGTGATGCGTGCCATGGGCGGGCTCCAGTAAACGGGCTTGGGGTCAGAGGATGTTGAGCGCTTTGAAGGTATCGCCGCGGGCGATACGCTGGGCGGCGAACTTGAGCCGCTGGGCATGGACGATGGCCTTGAGGTCAAACAGGGCCCGCTCGAACAACTCGTTGATTATAACGAAGTCGAACTCCCGGGCATGGGCCACCTCGGATGCGGCGTTCTGCAAGCGGAGTTCGATCACCTCGGCGCTGTCTTCTGCCCGGCGCTCCAAGCGCGACCGCAATTCTTCCCAACTGGGCGGCAAGATGAAAACCAGCACCGCGTTGGGGAAGATGCGCTTGACCTGGATGGCCCCCTGGAAGTCGATCTCCAGCACCACATCCGCGCCCTGCGCCATGCGCTGCTCAATGGCCATCTTGGAGGTGCCGTAGCGGTTGCCGTGGACCATCGCCCACTCAAGGAAGGACCCCTGGATGACCATGTGATCGAAGGTTTCCTTGCTCACAAAGTAGTACTCGCGTCCGTGCAGCTCCTGTCCCCTGGGTGGGCGGGTGGTGTGTGAGACCGACGGCGCGACGCGCGAGTCGAGTTCCATCAAAGCCTTGACCAGGCTGGACTTGCCGGCCCCGCTGGGGGCTGCGACGACGAACAGGTTTCCGGGATATTCCATGCTCACTCGATGTTTTGTACTTGTTCGCGCATCTGCTCAATGAGCACCTTCATGTCCACCGAAATGCGCGTCAGCTCCAGATTGGACGACTTCGAACCAAGGGTGTTGGCCTCGCGGTGCAGTTCCTGGATCAGGAAATCCAGCCGCTTGCCCACCTCGGCCCCTTTTTTGATCAGCCGCTCGATTTCGGTGAGGTGCGAGTCCAGTCGCGTCAGTTCTTCGGCCACGTCGATGCGGATCGCGAACGCGGTGGCTTCGGTGAGCGCACGGTCGTTGGCCATGTCGGACGTGACCGTGTTGCCCGTGGCCGATGGGCCACCGGCGGCCAGTGCCTCGTTCCAGCGGTCGATGAAGCGCTGACGCTGCTGGGCGACCAGTTGCGGAATGAGCGGTTGCGCATCCTTGGCCAGTTGACGAAGCTGACCCAGTCGGTCGAGCAGCATCGCAGCCAGGCGTTTGCCTTCGCGCTCGCGCGCTTCGATGAGGTTGTTGATGGCCGTTTCGGCCAGCGCCTGAAGTCCTTCGTTGAGCTCGCCGGCATGGCCCTGCTGGCGCGAGGTGAGGCCCAGCACTTCGGCCACCGACAGCGGCGCTGCGGTGGGGAGCCAGGCGCGCACGTTGTCTTGCAGGCCCACGAGCTTCTGCAGTTCGAGTGCGCTGGGTGAGCGAGGGCTCGCGTCGCTGCGGCCTTCGATCCACGCGCGAACCTCGACCTTGCCGCGTTTGAGGCGTGCGCCCAGAAGCTCACGGAGCGCGGGCTCCGAACCCCGAAGGTCGTCCGGCAGCTTGAATGTGAGGTCGAGAAAGCGGCTGTTGACGGATCGAATTTCCAAACCCAGGCCAGGCTTGGAATCTCGCGCCGGCTCTGCGTTTGGGGCCGTGGACGGGCCACCCAACTGGGCCGTCGCATAGCCGGTCATGCTGTAAACTGCCATTGCACTTTGCCCGTCTGGTTGAGTGGTCCAAAACGAGGCGTTCCGGAAACCATCCGAATTATGTCAAAGGTCAAACCCGCTCCGCTCCCGCCGGACACCGTGATCGGTGGTTACCGCATTGTTCGCAAACTGGCGGCCGGGGGATTCGGTGTTGTTTACCTGGCGGTGGACACCGAAGGCCAGCAGGTCGCCGTCAAGGAATACCTGCCTTCATCGCTCGCTTCGCGCGGTCCCGGCGAACTGTTGCCGCAGGTACAGCCCGAAAAACTTTCCCTGTATCGCCTGGGGTTCAAGAGCTTTTTTGAGGAAGGTCGGGCGCTCGCCCAGATCTCACACGCTTCCGTGGTGAGCGTGCTCAATTTCTTCCGCGAGAACGAGACCGTGTACATGGTCATGAACTTCCTGGAAGGCGCCTCGCTGCAGGAATTCATCATCACCGCGCGCGAGCAGAAGAAGCAAAAGGTCTTCCGCGAATCGACCATCCGCTCGCTGTACGACGAAGTCTTTCGCGGATTGCGCATCGTGCACCAGCACAAGATGCTGCACCTGGACATCAAGCCCGCCAACATCTTCGTGACCGACGACAACCGCTCGGTGTTGATCGACTTTGGCGCCGCGCGCGAAGTGCTGAGCAAAGAAGGCAATTTCATCCGCCCGATGTACACCCCAGGCTTCGCCGCACCCGAGATGTACCGGCGCGACTCCAGCATGGGCCCCTGGACGGACATCTACGCCATTGGCGCCTGCATTTACGCGAGCATGCAGGGATATCCCCCGAACGACGCGCCCCAGCGTCTGGAAAAAGACCGCCTGTCGTTGGCGCTCTCCCGCTTGCGCGGCGTCTACTCCGACAACCTCATCGAGGTGGTCGAATGGTGCATGTCGCTGGATCCTTTGTCGCGTCCGCAATCGGTGTTTGCGCTGCAGAAAGAGCTCAGTCGCGAAACCGAGCGCAGTTACACCAAGCTCACGGTGGCTGAAAAAATGCGGCTGCAGTTTGACAACATCGTGTCGGATAACAAGAAATCCCTGCGCAAATCCACCAACGCCGGCACCAAGTTTCGATGAAATTTTCGGTCTATCAGATCAGCCGCCAAGGTGGGCGGGAGCGCAATGAAGACCGCATGGGCTATGCCTACACCCGGGAGTCCGGCCTGTTCGTGCTGGCCGACGGTATGGGTGGACACCCTGAAGGCGCCATGGCCGCGCAGCTGGCCTTGCAAACCTTTTCTGCTTACTTTCAGAAGGCGGCCAATCCCACCGTGCGGGAAGTGCCCGAGTTCCTCTCCAGCGCGCTCATGGCCGCGCACCACCAGATCATTCGCTACGCCGCCGAGAAAGGCATGCTGGACACGCCCCGCACCACGCTGGTGGCGTCCGTCATGGAGCGGGGTCACGTGTACTGGGTGCATTGCGGCGACTCGCGCTTGTATGTGGTGCGCAACGGCGAAATGCTGACACGCACACGCGACCACTCCTACATGGAGCAGCAAGCCCATCTGGGCAGGGCCACCGAACACATCAACCGCAACATCCTGTTCACCTGTCTGGGCTCACCGGCCAAGCCGGTGTTTGACCTGTCGGGCCCGGTGCAACTGATGCGGGGTGATCGCGTGCTGCTGTGTTCCGACGGCCTGTGGGGCACGGTGGCCGACGAGGAGATCACCGCTGAGTTGTCCAAGCGCCCGCTGGAACAGGCCGTGCCCGAGCTGGTGGAGCTGGCGCTCAAACGTGGCGGCCCGCGTTGCGACAACGTGACCGTGCTCGCCATGGAGTGGGAGACGGCCGACGAATTCCAGAGCACCCGCGTGTCCACCGAGGACATCGAGGACGGTGTGTTCGCCTCCACCATCCAGTCGGGCACACCCGACTCGACCATGGAAGATCTGGACGACGCGGCGATCGAAAAATCGATTGCCGAGATCAACGAAGCGATTCGCCGCACGGCCGAACGCAACACCTGAGGTTTCCCCATGAGCGATGTTTCCCGACCCGGCCAACGGGCCGTTGATGCCCTGCGCCCTGTGCGCATCACCCGCAGCTACACCATGCACGCCGAGGGCTCGGTGCTGATCGAGTTTGGTCACACCAAGGTGCTGTGCACCGCGTCGGTGGAAGAGAAGGTGCCACCGCACAAGCGCGGCAGTGGCGAAGGCTGGGTGACGGCCGAGTACGGCATGCTGCCGCGCGCCACGCACACCCGCAGCGACCGCGAAGCCGCCAAAGGCAAGCAGAGTGGCCGCACGCAGGAAATCCAGCGCCTGATCGGCCGCTCGCTGCGCGCGGTGTTCGACCTCAAGGCGTTGGGCGAGCGCACGATTTCGCTGGACTGCGATGTGATCCAGGCCGACGGCGGCACCCGCACCGCGAGCATCACCGGCGCCTTTGTGGCTGCGCACGATGCGGTGAGCAAGCTGATCGCCGACGGCAAGATCGCAGCGTCGCCCATCAAGGACCACGTGGCCGCGATCTCGGTGGGCATTCTGCAAGGCACGCCGCTGCTCGACCTGGAGTACGTGGAAGATGCCGCCTGCGACACCGACATGAACGTGGTGATGACCGGCGCCGGCCATTTCGTGGAAGTGCAGGGCACGGCAGAGGGCGCGGCCTTCACGCGCCGTGAGATGGACGCGCTGCTGGCATTGGCCGAAAAGGGCATTGGCGAACTCGTGACCCTGCAGAAGCAAACGCTGGGTACCAACAAGGCATGAAACTCGTCCTGGCGTCGAACAACAAGGGCAAGCTGGCCGAGCTGCAGGCCCTCTTTGCGCCGCTGGGCATCGAGCTGGTCCCGCAAGCCGACCTGAACGTTCCCGAAGCCCCCGAGCCGCATCGCACCTTCGTGGAAAACGCGCTGGCCAAGGCCCGCCACGCCGCGCGGTTGAGCGGCCTGCCGGCGCTGGCCGACGATGCCGGTTTGTGCGTCGAAGCCTTCGGCGGACTGCCCGGCGTCGACACGGCGTTTTATGCCACGCAGTTTGGCTATGAAAAAAGCGACGACAACAACGTGCGCGCCCTGCTCGAACAAATGCAGGGCATTCAGGACCGCCGCGCGGCGCTGGTGAGCACGCTGGTGGCCCTGCGCAGCGCCGACGATCCCGAGCCGCTGGTGGCGACCGGTCGCGCGCCCGGCCTCATCACGCCGCAGCCCATCGGTGAACAGGGTTTCGGCTTTGACCCGGTCATGTTTCTGCCGGCCTTTGGCAAAACCTTCGCCGAGTTGCCCACCGAGGTGAAGAACGCCAACAGCCACCGCGGGCGCGCAGCGCAACACATGCTGGAACTGATGCGCGAGCGCTGGTTCGCGCCGGCACCATGACCCCCGGCCAGCCGGTGTCCTGGCCGGGCGGCTTGCCCGGTGAAAAGCCTGCCCAGCCCGCAGCGCCCTGGAACGACGTGCGCCACTGGATGCGCCCCGGCACGCTGCAGCTGCAAAGCCTGCCCCCCCTCTCGCTCTACATCCACCTGCCTTGGTGTCTGAAGAAATGCCCGTATTGCGATTTCAATTCGCACGAGTGGAGCGCCACATCCGAGCCGGGCCAACCCCTGCCCGAGACGCGCTACCTCGACGCCCTGCGCGCCGACCTCGAGGCTTCCTTGCCCCTGATCTGGGGCCGCACGGTGCACAGCGTGTTCATCGGTGGCGGCACACCCAGCCTGTTTTCCCCCGCAGCCATCGACCGCTTGCTGGGTGATGTGCGCGCGCTGCTGCGGCTCGATGCCGATGCCGAGGTCACGCTGGAAGCCAACCCGGGCACCTTCGAGAAAGACCGTTTCCGCGCGTTTCGCGAGGCGGGTGTGACGCGTCTCTCCATCGGCGTGCAGAGCTTCAACGACGCACATCTCAAAGCTCTGGGCCGCGTCCATGACCGTGACCAGGCCATGGCCGCGGTGGAAGAGGCCGCGCAGGCCTTCGACACCTTCAACCTCGACATCATGTACGCCCTGCCCGGGCAGACGCTGGCCGACTGCGAGGCCGATGTGCGCACCGCGCTGTCGTTTGCGCCGCCGCACATCTCCATCTACCACCTCACGCTGGAGCCCAACACCTACTTTGCCAAGTACCCGCCGGCCCTGCCGCCCGAGGATGAGGCATGGGACATGCTCGACCGCATCACCGAACTCACGGGCGACGCCGGGCTGCAGCGCTACGAGGTATCGGCCTATGCGCGCGCGGGGCACCGCAGCTGGCACAACACCAATTACTGGCAGTTCGGCGACTACCTGGGCATTGGCGCGGGTGCGCACAGCAAGCTGAGCTTTGCCCACCGCGTGGGGCGCCCGGTGCGTGTGCGCGAGCCGCGCCTGTACATGGAGCGCGCGCTGGCGGGCGACGCGGTGGTGAGTGCCGACGAGGTCCCGCGCAAAGCGCTGCCGTTCGAGTTCATGCTCAACGCACTGCGCCTCAAGGAAGGCTTCGGCCTGCAGCAGTTCATGGAGCGCACCGGCCTGCCGCTATCCAGCATCGAGGCCGGGCTCGCGCTGGCCGTGCAGAAAGGCTTGATCGAGCGCGATGCGGCCCGCGTGTGGCCCACCGAGCGCGGCTTCGATTTCCTCAGCGACCTGCAGGAAATCTTTCTCGCGGATTGAGGCCGCGGCGGCTCAGGCGGCGTTCAGGCCCGTGGTGCCGGTTGCTCGTCCACCACCTCAGCGGTTACCAGCGCCGCCGTCACATACCCGCCCGCTCCAACGGCACTGCCCCTCGGCGGTGAGCCACGGGTGGGCATGCCCCGCGCAACCGGTCTGGCAGATGGCCTGTCGGGCGGCTTCCATCTCGGGCGCAGGCCCCGTTCCCACCAGCTCAGAGGCCGAGTTGCGCTGGCGTTGAAACATGCGCACCGGTGGTGGCAACGCGCCCCACAGCAGGCAAGTCCGTGCCACCACGAGCTGCCCGCGCAACCGCACGACTTCGCTGGTCAGGGCCGTCAGCGCCTTGTCTTTCTCCAGCATGAGCCTGGACACCCGGTCCTGAACGCCGCCCAGGTGCCGGCACAGCGCCGCGTGTTCATGCGCCCCAACCGCCTGCAGGGCGCTCATTGCACCAGCGATGCCGTGGTGTGCCAGAGGCGCCGCTCGGGCAACAGGTCATCGGTGTTCAGCGCGGATCGCTCAGGCGGGCCATCACACGACTTCAGCAGCACGTCCCAGTGCTGGTGCATGCGTTGCACCACCGTGCGAAAGCTGGGCGAGAGCCCCGGGTGCTGGCCCAGAAAAAACAGGTTGGAGCGGATCTTGCGCCCCATCAGGTCACGCTGCGTGGCGCAGGTGCTCTGGGCGTGGCCCGTCATCAGCGCCAGCGTGCCCGCGAGCATGGCCTCGGCGCAGGGCATCACGTGTTCTTCGTCCTCGTGCGGTTCGGGTTGGGTGTTCACAGCGGTCTCCAGACAGGGGTGTGGATGTCGCGCCCGGGTGGGTGCGGTGCTGGCTACCGATCGGACCTGGTGTGTGGTGAAGGTCCCGGGCTGGCTTGCTGGCCCCATATTAAATGAGAATCGATCGCATTTGAAGGGGGTTGGCTCGAATGTTTGCAAGCGGGTGTTTCGGCGGGTCGTGACGCGCGCCGAGCGCGCAAGAAAAAAGGGCCTTGATTGCTCAAGGCCCTTGAATTCGTTGGCGGAGACGGTGAGATTCGAACTCACGGACCCTTGCGAGTCGGCAGTTTTCAAGACTGCTGGTTTAAACCGCTCACCCACGTCTCCGGATGCGGTTGCAACGCGTGGATTTTAGCCTGCGGTCTCAGGCGGGCAGCGCTGCCGTTTGGGGTTGTGGTTTGGGCAGCATGCCGCGCGTCTCGATGAAGCGCACCACTTCGTCCACGCCCGCGAGGGTCTTGAGGTTGGTCATGACCCAGGGGCGGCGCGCGCTGTCGGGGCGCATGCGCGCGGTGTCGGCCTTCATCACTTCCAGATCGGCGCCCACGTGCGGGGCCAGGTCGGTCTTGTTGATGACGAAGAGGTCGCTCTTGGTGATGCCGGGGCCGCCCTTGCGGGGGATTTTTTCGCCGGCGGCCACGTCGATCACGTAGATGGTGAGGTCGCTGAGCTCGGGGCTGAAGGTGGCGGCCAGGTTGTCGCCGCCGCTTTCGATGAACACCACATCGGCATCGGGGAACTCGCCGAGCATGCGGTCAATGGCTTCGAGGTTGATGGAGGCGTCTTCGCGGATGGCGGTGTGCGGGCAACCGCCGGTTTCCACGCCCATGATGCGTTCGGCCGGCAGCGCGCCGCTCACGGTGAGGATGCGCTGGTCTTCCTTGGTGTAGATGTCGTTGGTGATGGCGATCAGGTCGTAGCGCTCGCGCATGGCCTTGCACAGCATTTCCAGCAACGTGGTCTTGCCCGAGCCGACCGGGCCGCCGATGCCCACGCGCAGCGGAGGCAGGTGTTTGGTACGACGGGGAATGTGGTGCAGGGGGGTCATGAGCGGAACAGGCGTGAGTACTGGGTTTCGTGGCGGGCGGAGTGGATGGCGAGCAGGGGCGTGAAGGCTTGCCGGTCGTCGTCGTGCAGGGCGATGGCGTGGTCCACCGCAGCGGGGATGCGCTGAGCCAGGCGCGCGAGCATGCGCTGGCCGGCGCTCTGGCCCAGCGGCACCGATTTGATGGACGCCTGCACCATGTTTTCGCACCAGCCGAACGCATAGCCAACCAGGCTGTCGTGAACGCTGGCGCCGGTGCTCGCGGCGGCGCACGCGCAGGCCACCGGGTAAGTGGGTGGGTCCAGCCGGGCGCTGTGCAGCTGTTCGAACACGCCGGTGCCCAGCTCGCCGAGCTGGCGCGCCCACTCCATCAGCGAGCGGCCCATCTGTTCGCTCTGCAGGCGAAATTCGAGGGTCTCGCGGGTCTGCAGCACCCAGTGATTGAGGGCGGTGATGCGCGCCAGGTCGTTGGCGCGCCAGGCGGGGATGGCCTGCGCCACCACCGCCAGGTCGCTGCGCGCCAGGCTCAGGTGCAGCTGGTCGGTGAGCCAGGCGGCGGCGCTGGTTTCGTCGTGCACGAGTCCCGCATCCACCGCCGATTCGAGACCTTCGGAATACGAGAACCCGCCCACCGGCAGGGCGGGCGAGGCAAGCCAGAGGATCTGCAGCAGGCTGGCGGCCGTGCGGGGCGCCGCCAGGGCGACGTCACCCGTGGTCATGGTTGTGGTGGGTGTGACCGTGCCCATGGTGGTGGCCGTGAGCTTCTTTTGCGCCTGGCGCTTGTGCGTCGCCAGCGCCATGCACTCCATACGCTCCCGCCTCGGGCTCGAAGGGCTCGCGCACTTCCACCACCGTGAGGTGCATGGCGTGCAGCATCTCGGCGAGCACGTGGTCGGGTTCGATCTTCAGGTGGTCGGGTTTGAGCTCGATGGGCACGTGGCGGTTGCCCAGGTGGTAGGCCGCGCGCATGAGGTCGAAAGCCTGTTCGTGGGCCGGGTGGTCGGGGCAGGCGGTGATGCGCAGCACCGCCTGGGGGGCGGCCACCACGCGCAAGAGCGAACCGTCTTGCGTGATGAGCACGTCGCCCCCGCGCACCACCGTGCCGCGCGGCAGGAACACGCCCACGTGGCGCTCGTCGGACGCCACGGTGTCGAAGCGGCTCTTCTGGCGCACGTCCCAGTCCAGCTCCAGGTGCGCAGCGCGTTGCACCATGGTGCGGGCCAGGCCCTGACCTTGCGGGATGAGTTTGGAGGCTTGCAGCATGGGAACGTTGTTCAAAACAGGAAGTAGCGTTGTGTCATGGCCAGGCGTGTGGCGGGCTCGCAGGTGAGCAGCACGCCATCAGCGCGCACGGCGTAGGTCTGCGGGTCGATCTCCATTTTCGGCAGCAAGCTGTTGTGGACCATGCTGGCCTTGGTCACGCTGCGGCAGCCGCGCACCGCGTCCAGCGTCTTGCGCAGGCCGTAGCGCTCGCCCACACCGGCGGCCAGCGCAGCCTGCGAGACGAAGGTGAGGCTGCTCTTCGCCATGGCGCCGCCGAAGCTGGCAAACATGGGCCGGTAGTGCACCGGCTGCGGGGTCGGAATGGAGGCGTTGGGGTCGCCCATGGCGGCCAGCGCGATGCTGCCGCCTTTGAGGATGAGCGCGGGTTTGACGCCGAAGAACGCGGGCTTCCACACCACCAGGTCGGCCCACTTGCCGACTTCAAGCGACCCCACGATGTGCGAGATGCCGTGCGCAATGGCGGGGTTGATCGTGTACTTGGCGATGTAGCGTTTGACGCGGAAGTTGTCGTTGCGCGGGCCATCGCCGGGCAGGCTGCCACGCTGGCTCTTCATCTTGTCGGCTGCCTGCCAGGTGCGGATGATCACCTCGCCCACGCGGCCCATGGCCTGGCTGTCGCTGCTCATCATGCTGATGGCGCCCATGTCGTGCAGGATGTCCTCGGCCGCGATGGTCTCGCGGCGGATGCGGCTCTCGGCGAAGGCCAGGTCTTCGGGAATGCCGGCGTCCAGGTGGTGGCACACCATGAGCATGTCCACGTGCTCGTCCAGCGTGTTGACCGTGTAGGGCATGGTCGGGTTGGTGGAGCTGGGCAGAAAGTTGGCTTCGCCCACCACGCGCAGGATGTCGGGCGCATGCCCACCGCCCGCGCCTTCGGTGTGAAAGGCACAGAGGCTTCGGCCCTTGGTGGCCGCGATGGTGTCTTCCACAAAGCCCGACTCGTTGAGCGTGTCGGAGTGGATGGCCACCTGCGTGTCGGTGGCCTCGGCCACATCGAGGCAGTTGCTGATGGCGCTCGGCGTGGTGCCCCAGTCTTCGTGCAGCTTCAGGCCGATCACACCGGCGTTGATCTGCTCAAGCAGCGGGGCTGGCTGGCTGGCGTTGCCCTTGCCCAGGAAGCCCAGGTTCATGGGCAGGCCATCGGCGGCCTGCAGCATGCGTTCGATGTGCCACGGGCCGGGTGTGCAGGTGGTGGCAAAGGTGCCGGTGGCCGGGCCCGTGCCGCCGCCGAGCATGGTGGTGATGCCCGAGGTGAGTGCCTCGTCCACCTGCTGCGGGCAGATGAAGTGGATGTGGCTGTCGATGCCGCCGGCGGTGACGATGTTGCCTTCGCAACTGATGACCTCGGTGCCCGGGCCGATGACGATGTCCACGCCGGGTTGGGTGTCGGGGTTGCCGGCCTTGCCGATGGCGACGATGCGACCGTTTTTCAAACCAATGTCGGCCTTGACGATGCCCCAGTGGTCGACGATGACGGCGTTGGTCATCACCGTGTCCACGGCGCCTTCAGCGCGCGTGCGTTGGCTCTGGGCCATGCCGTCGCGGATGGTCTTGCCGCCGCCGAACTTGACCTCTTCGCCGTAGCCGCCCGCGGCCAGGGTGAAGTCTTTTTCGATCTCGATCATGAGACCGGTGTCGGCCAGGCGCAGCCGGTCGCCCACGGTGGGGCCAAACATGTTGGCGTAGGCGCTTCTTGAGATCGTGCTCATGCGAGCTTTCCTTGAACCAGGCCGCGAAAGCCGTACACGATGCGGTCGCCCGCGTAGTCCACGAGCTCCACCGTGCGCTGCTGGCCGGGCTCGAAGCGGACCGCGGTGCCGCTGGCGATGTTCAGTCGCATGCCCTGCGCTGCGGCGCGGTCAAAGTCGAGCGCGCCGTTGACTTCGGCAAAGTGGTAGTGCGAGCCGACCTGGATCGGGCGGTCGGCGGCGTTCTTCACCACCAGGGTGAGCGTGCGCCGGCCGGGGTTGAGGGTGTGCTGGCCCTCGTCGGTGAAGAGTTCGCCGGGGATCATGGGCCAGGCCTCAGTGCTTGCCGCTGGACCACCACAGCGCCACGGCGATGGCCAACACCACGCCGACGAAGCCCAGCGTGTCGGTGGCATGCCAGTGGGCGCCGAACAGACCGTGGCCTTCGTGGGCGAGGGCGGGCGCGCAGAAGGCAGCGGCGGCGAGGAGGACGGGGGTGATGCGCATGGCGTTCTCTCAGGGAATGGGTTGGTGCACGGTCACGAGCTTGGTGCCGTCGGGGAAGGTCGCTTCGACCTGGATGTCCGGGATCATCTCGGCGATGCCCTCCATCACATCGGCGCGGGTCAGCACGTTGCGCCCCTCGCTCATGAGTTGGGCCACGGTCTTGCCGTCGCGCGCGCCTTCCATCACGGCCGCGGTGATCAATGCCACGGCCTCGGGGTAGTTGAGCTTGAGGCCGCGCGCCTGTCGCCGTTCGGCCAGCAAGGCTGCGGTGAAGATCAGCAGCTTGTCTTTTTCTCGGGGCGTCAGTTCCATGGTGGTGCGTGCGTTCTCGGTGGTGCCTGGGTGGTCTGGTCAGCAATTCCCGTGCCCTGGGTGGGCTCAACCGGCAGCGTGGCACGAAAGCTGCAGAAATGCCGTGTGACAACCATCCCCATCGTCCCCATCAGAACCGCTGCCGCGCCCACCGCAGGGCAGGAGCCCGGGCTGGACGCACCCCAGCGCATCACCCGCGTGCGCCGCGACTACAACAGCTGGGTCGGCAGCGAGACGATGGAAGACTACGCGCTGCGCTACACGCCGCAGCGCTTTCGCAAGTGGAGCGAATGGCGCGTGGCCAACACCGCGTTCGGCGCGGCCTCCTTCCTCATCCTGGAGGCCGTGGGCGCCACCTTGTTGGTGCAGTACGGGTTTGTGAACGCCGCGCTGGCCATCCTCTGCACCGGGTTGATCATCTTTTTCGCGGGCCTGCCCATCAGCGTGTACGCCGCGCGCTACGGGGTCGACATGGACCTGCTCACGCGCGGCGCGGGCTTCGGCTACATCGGCTCCACCATCACCTCGCTGATCTACGCCACCTTCACCTTCATCTTTTTCGCGCTCGAAGCGGCGGTGATGGCCTATGCGCTGGAGCTCGCGCTCGACATCCCGCCCGCCTGGGGCTACCTCATCTGCGCGGTGGTGGTCATCCCGCTGGTCACGCACGGGGTGTCGGTGATCAGCCGCTTCCAGGTCTGGACCCAGCCGCTGTGGCTGGTGATGATGGTGGTGCCTTTTGGGGCGGTGCTGGTCATGGCGCCCGAAACTTTCACCAACGTGGTGCGTTATGGGGGCGAGTCCGGTGCGGGCACGCTGTTTGATTGGCACTTGTTTGGTGCGGCGCTGACGGTGGGCATCGCGCTCATCACGCAGATGGGCGAGCAGGCGGACTACTTGCGCTTCATGCCCGCCAAGGAGCCGGGCAAAGGGCTGCGCTGGTGGGCGGGCGTGCTGGCCGGGGGGCCGGGCTGGGTGGTGCTGGGCGTGGTGAAGATGCTGGGCGGCGCGGTGCTGGCGTATCTGGCCATCAGCCACATGGTGCCCCCCGAGCGCGCGGTGGACCCCAACCAGATGTACCTGGCGGCCTACGAATTTGTCTTTCCCGACTACGGCTGGGCGGTGGCCGCCACGGCCTTGTTTGTGGTGGTCTCGCAGCTCAAGATCAACGTGACCAACGCCTACGCCGGCTCGCTGGCCTGGAGCAACTTCTTCTCGCGCATCACCCACAGCCACCCCGGGCGCGTGGTGTGGGTGGTGTTCAACACCTTCATCGCCTTCATGCTGATGGAGATGAACGTGTTCCAGGCGCTGGGCCAGGTGCTCGGCGTGTACTCCAACATCGCGATCGCCTGGATCATGGCGGTGGTGGCCGACCTGGTGATCAACAAGCCGCTGGGCTGGAGCCCCAAGGGCATCGAGTTCAAGCGGGCGTACCTGTACGACATCAACCCCGTGGGGGTGGGCGCCATGGTGCTGGCCTCGGTGCTGTCGATCACCGCCCACATGGGTTTGATGGGGCCCACAGCCGAGGCGTTTTCGGCGGTGATTGCGATGGTCACGGCGTTTGTGACGGCGCCCTTGATTGCGTGGGGCACGCAGGGGCGGTATTACATCGCCAGAGCCGCCGGTCCCGAAGGTGCCGCAGGCAGTGCCACATTGCACACCTGCGTCATCTGTGAGCGTGAATACGAAGCGCCCGACATGTCGCACTGCCCCGCGTACCAAGGCCACATCTGTTCGCTGTGTTGCACGCTGGACGCGCGCTGCGGCGACCTGTGCAAACCGCACGCCAAGCTCTCCGAGCAATGGATGGGCGCGCTGCGGCGTGTGTTGCCGCGCTCCATCTGGCCCTATCTGGAGGCGGGCCTGGCGCACTACCTGCTGCTCATGCTGGTGATGGCGCCGGTGCTGGCGGCGGTGCTCGGGTTGTTGTACCGGCAGGAGGTGCAGGCGCTGGCGTCCCGCATGGGCTTGTCGGCCAATGCCGGCTTGCTCGACGCCGCGCTGCGTTCCGGATTTGTGCGCGTGTACGCCGTGCTGCTGCTCATCACGGCCACGGTGGCCTGGTGGCTGGTGCTGGCGCACAAGAGCCGCGAGGTGGCGCAGGAAGAGTCGAACCGGCAGACACGCTTGCTCCTGCAGGAGATCGAGTCGCACCGCCTCACCGACGAAGCCCTGCAGCAGGCACGCCTGGCGGCTGAGCACGCCAACCAGGCCAAGACCCGCTACATCAGCACCATCAGCCATGAGCTGAGAACGCCGCTCAACAGCATCCTGGGCTACGCGCAGCTGCTGCAGGAAGACACCGGCATGGCGCCGCACCGCGCGCAGGCCATCCGCGTGATCAACCGGGGCGGCGAGCACCTGCTGTCGTTGATCGAAGGCACGCTGGACATCGCGCGCATCGAGTCCGGCAAGCTCGCACTCGATGTGCGGCCCATGGCCTTTGCCGGCGCCATGCAGGAGGTGGCCGGCATGTTCGAGTTGCAGGCCAGCGCCAAGGGCCTGCGCTTTGTGTTCGAAGCCGGCAGCCGCCTGCCCGACACGGTGCGCGCCGACGAAAAACGCCTGCGCCAGATCCTCATCAACCTGCTGGGCAACGCGGTGAAGTTCACGCAGGTTGGCCAGGTGCGGCTGCGCGTCACGCATGCGCGCGAGATGGCGCAGTTCGAGGTGCACGACACCGGCCCCGGCATGCGCGCGCAAGACCTGGAGCGTGTGTTTGAACCTTTCGCACGCGGGCAGAACGAAACGGCGCCCGGGCCCTCCACCGGCACCGGCCTGGGCCTGACCATTGCCAAGATGCTCACCGACCTCATGGGTGGCGAGATGACCGTGCGCAGCGCACCCGGCGAAGGCTCGGTGTTCACCGTGCGCCTGTTTTTGCCCGAGGTGCACGGCGCGGTGCTGCCGCGCCCACTGGCCCTGCCCGGCCACATCGGCTACGAAGGCGCGCGCAAACGCGTGCTGGTGGTGGACAACGAAGAGGCCGACCGCGAACTCATCCAGCGCTGGCTGGCGCCGCTGGGCTTCGAGGTGATGCTCGCCACCAGCGGGCTCGATGCGCTGGCCCTGCTCGAAGGGTTGCACCCCGGCGACGCGGGCGCGCCCGACGCCGTGTTCATGGACCTGGCCATGCCCGGCATCGACGGCTGGGAAACCATGCGCCGGCTGCGCGCCAGCGGCTGGGGCACGGTGCCGCTGGCCATCGTGTCGGCCAACGCGTTCGACAAGGGCCTCGACAACGATCTTGGTCACCGGCCACAAGACTTCTTTGTGAAACCGGTGCGCCGCGACGATTTGCTCGGCTGGCTCGGCCAGCGGCTGCAATTGGTGTGGATCGAATGGCCGGCGACCGAGCCAGCCACCGTTGCGGCACCTGCCGCCGCAGCCCGGCCGACGCACGCAGTCACCAGCGGTCGCGACTTCGAACCCCTGCTCGAACTCGTGCGCCTGGGCTACTACAAGGGCATCGTGCAGTGGCTCGACGAGTGGGTGCAAGACCACCCCGAGCAAGCGGCATTTGCCCAGCAACTGCGCACGCTCGCGCGCGAATTCCGCTTTGACGCCATCGAACAGCAGCTGCTGCAGCGCCATGTCTGAATTCATGCGGCAACAGGGCGACCAGCTCATCGTGCTGATCGTGGACGACGTGCCCGACAACGTGGCGCCGCTGCACGATGCGCTGGACGATGCTGGGTATACCGTGCTCGTGGCGCTCGACGGCGAAAGCGCCATCCGCCGCGCCACGCAGGCTCTGCCCGACGTGGTGCTGCTCGACGCGGTGATGCCCGGCATCGACGGCTTCGAGGTGGCGCGTCGCCTGAAAGCGCAGCCCGCCACCGCGCACATTCCCATCATCTTCATGACCGGCCTGACCGAGACCGAACACCTGGTGGCCGCGCTCGACGCCGGCGGTGCCGACTACGTGACCAAACCCATCAAGCCGCGCGAGGTGATGGCGCGCATGGGGGTGCACCTGCGCACCGCGCGCCACGTGCGCCAGGGCGCGGTGGAGCGCAGCCAGGCGCGCAACGCACTCGATGCGTTCGGCTACGCCACCATCACCGTGCGCGAGAGCGACGGCCGCCTGATGTGGCAAACGCCGCTGGCGCGTGACCTGCTGCGCAACTACTGCGGCACCGAATCGCCCACCACCCCACCGGCGGTCCTGCAGTGGTTGCGGCGCCACCTGGTGGACTTGGTCGGGGCCAGCGAACAGCGCGAGCCGCCCCGCCTGACGCTGGAAAACGGCCCGCGCCGGCTCACCTTCAGGCTGCACCAGCGCGTGGGCGACGAAGACGGCGAGGTGGATGCCGGCGGCGATTGGCTCATCGTGATGCAGGAAACCTCGGACGCCAGCGTGCTCTCCAGCGTGGCCGGCGCCTTCGGCCTCACTGCGCGCGAGGCCGAGGTCTTGTACTGGGTGGTCAAAGGCAAGATCAACCGCGACATCGGCGACATCATCGGCGCCAGCCCCGCCACGGTGAAGAAGCACCTGGAACGCATCTACGCCAAGCTCGGCGTGGAAACCCGTACGGCGGCGGCCGCCATGGCCATCAACCGCGTGCCACTGCTCCAGCCGCAGCACGGAGGCTGAGCGGGGCGGCGGCGCGAAACGGGACCTTCGCCGCGCTCATCCAGCTGTCCAAGAGAGCTTGGGATTTGGGTCAGAGTGCCACCAGCGCGGAGATCCCCAGCGTGCAGCCCACAACCGCGAGTGCTCCCACGTCTCGTGCTGCGTTGTGGTCGCGCCAAGAACCCCAGGCTCCCCAAAGGCATCCCGCGGCGATGGTCGCCAGGACTGCTGCGATCATGCGAGCCCCACTTTCCGGGACTCGGCGGGCACTCCCGGCCGCGGCCCCTTTGGCGGCAGACCCACCGCATGGCTGGCCGCCTTCCATGCGCGCTCGGTGGCCCGCCGCACCAGCGCGCCCAACTTGCGTTGGCGTTCGTTGATCACGGTCACCTCGCCATTGGGCAGGTGAATTTCCACGGTGCACTCTCTCGTGGTCGAGCCGTTGCGCGTTGCGTCGTCCACCCGCACGACCACGCGCGAAATGAGGTGGGTCATGCGTGCGAACGCCGCTTTCAGGCGCAGTGCCAGCTCGCGGCTTCGGGCTCGCGTCATGCCCGTGCTGGAAGGTCGGATTTCGATGTGCATCTGAATCTCCTTGGATGGGGTCGGCGGAAGCCGTGCTTGTGTCCCAAAGACACTTTAGGTCCTCGACGATTCGAGATAAATTCGCTTTTGACCATTCATTCATCGAATAAACCGCGTTGTTGCCATGAACTACAAGCACCTCCATTACTTCTGGACCGTCCTTCGCACGGGCAGCATCGCGCGCGCCAGTGCCGAGCTGCACTTGACACCGCAGACCCTCAGCGGGCAGATCAAGCTGCTGGAAGACCGGATCGGAAAGCCTTTGCTGCGCCGGGTGGGACGGGGTGTGGAACCCACCGACACCGGCAGGATGGTGCAAAGATTCGCCGACGAAATCTTCACGTTGGGCTCTGCCCTCACCGACGCCTTGAGAACCGACCAGCCGGCCGACGCCCACGGCAGTTTGCGGGTCGGCATCGTGGACTCGGTACACAAGTCCATCGCCTGCCATGTGCTGGAGCCTGCGTTGACGCATCCCGTGGGGCGCCTGGTGTGCCAGGAGGGCAAGCTGACCGCGTTGCTGGCCGAACTCGCCGTGCACCGGCTCGATCTCGTGATCTCGGATGTGCCCATGCCGCAAGGCCTGAGCGTCAAGGCTTACACCCACCTGCTGGGCTCGACGGATGTGAGTTTTTTTGCGGCGCCCGCCTTGCTGGGCCGCGAAGGGCTCACCGTGCGCAAGGCCCGCGCCCGTTTCCCGCATTGCCTGGAAGCCTTGCCCTTCCTGATGCCCTCCGAGGGCACCGCCTTGCGCCCGCGACTGGACGCCTGGTTCAGAAACACGGGCCTGGCCCCGCGCGTGGTCGCCGAGTTCGACGACGGCGCCCTGACCAAGGCCTTCGGACGGCAGGGCTGTGGCGTGTTTGCCGGACCGACCGTGCTGGCGCAGGAAATTGAAGC
The DNA here is from genome assembly GCF_030158645.1 of Hydrogenophaga sp. Classification (GTDB taxonomy): domain Bacteria; phylum Pseudomonadota; class Gammaproteobacteria; order Burkholderiales; family Burkholderiaceae_C; genus Hydrogenophaga. The sequence goes on from NZ_JAOASO010000159.1 coordinate 22,372, forward strand.
CCAGTACCAGGTGGCTGCGCTGGGAACAGCGACGAATCTCGTGGAAGAGTTTTACGCGATATCGATCGAACGCCGCATTTCCAACCCCGCCGTGGCCACCATCACGGCGGCAGCCCGCAGGGATCTTTTTCGCGTGGGATGAACGTGATCGCGCCTCATGGCGCGACCCGGGTTCACTCCGTGATGTTGTTGGCCTTGATGAAGGCCGACCAGGTGGTCATCTGCTTTTCCACGAAGGGTTTGAACACTTCGGGGCCGCCGCCCACCACATCGATGCCTTGTTCGTCGAGCTTTTTGGCCACGTCCGGGCTTTTCAGTGCGGCGGCCACAGCGGCGTGGATGCGGCTGGTGATGGCCGGTGGCAGCTTGGCCGGGCCGATCACGCCCCACCAGGCAGGTGCATCGAAACCGGGGAAGCCGCTTTCGGCGATGGTCGGCACGTTGGGCATGTCCTTGGCGCGTTTGCTCGTGCTCACCGCCAACGGGGTCACGTTGCCCGAGTCGGCGTGCGGCTTGATCAGGAACAGCGATCCCACCGCCAGCGGCACGTGCCCGCCAACCGCGTCGTTCATGAGCGGGCCGCCACCCTTGTAGGGCACGTGGGTCCAGTCAAAGCCGGCGTTCTTGGCCATCTGCGCAATCGCCAGATGCCCCAGGCTGCCGGTGCCGATGGTGCCGTAGCTGTTGCTTTTCTTGGCCTTGGCCTCGGTCACGAGCTGGGCAAAACTCTTGATGGGCGAACCTTTGGTGGCCGCCAGCACCATGGGTGCGGTGCCGATGAGCGTGATGTGCTCCAGGTCCTTCATGGTGTCAAACGCAATGCCGGGCTTGAGTGCCGGGTTCACCGCGTGGGTGTCGAACACCACGCCGATGGTGTAGCCATCGGGCGCGGCCTTGGCCACCGCCGCCGTGCCGATCACGCCCGACGCACCACCGATGTTCTCCACGATCACCGACTGGTTCAGCTGCACCCGCAGCGCCTCACCCAGGATGCGCGCGACCTGGTCGACCGAGCCGCCCGGCGGAAAGACCGCGATCACGCGGATCGGTTTGGCCGACGGCCATTCCTGCGCCACGGCCACCGAGGCCGAGGTTGCGACCACCGTGGACACGAGGGCGCCCACCACCAGTTTTTTCAGCATGCTTGTGTCTCCATCGGGTTGTTGCTTGTCTCATGGTAAGCATGCACACCACGGCTTGATCAGATCGCTAACCCTAGTGTGTGCTCGATGTTCAGACGCTCACGAGCAGCCGGCCGCGCAACTCGCGGATGCGCTTGTCGATGTAATAGCCACCGTATTCGGTGTAGCGCAGGAACGGGAATCCGCAGGCCTTGCAGGCCCACACCTCGCAGCGGTTGTACGGGTGGTGGGCGAGCGAAATGGGTGCCTCGGCCGACCAGGCATCCACGCCGGTCGGGCGGTGTTCTTCCAGCGTCGGCTCGTCGTCGCCCGGCAGCCAGAGTGCACCCAGCGGTTGCAGAGCAGCGCCGTCCTTTGATGCGGGGAACGACTCCCAACCCGGGCTGGCGTAGGGCCGGCACGTGGGGCAGGGGGCGGGTGCGGTGTGCGCCTGGGCGATCGCGGTCACCGTTGTGGGGCTCAGGCGTTCAAGGTCGGTTGGGGTGGACATGCGGTCGATGCTACTGGAGGAGCGGAACCGCGAGCCCCGGTCGCCGCTATGTTCGATACCGTACCATGTACATCCATGACCACCTTTGCCGATTCCCTCAAAAAAGAGATCGCCCGCGTGGCGCGCAAGGAACTGCGCGACGAGCTGGGTGCCATGCGCAAGACCGCCCTGACCCAGCGCGCCGAGATCGCTGCCCTGAAAAAGCAGCTCAAGGCCCTGCAGAGCCAGGTGATCAAGCTGGGCAGGTCGCAGCTGGAATCAGGGCGGGTGGCCACGGCCGCAGCCAGTGCGCCGGGCATGGCGCCTGCACGCGGCAAGCCGGGTCGCAAGGTGGTGTTCTCCGCAGAGCGGTTGAAAGCCCAGCGCGCCCGACTGGGCCTCACTCAGGAGCAGATGGCCAAGTTGCTGGGGGTGTCGTCCCTGTCGATCTGGAAATGGGAGTCGGGCGGCGCGACACCACGCGCTTCCCGTGTGCCCAAGATCCTGCAATTGCTCGCCCTGGGCAAACGTGAAGCGCTGGCCAGGGTCGAGCCCGAAGCTCCACCACCGACCTGATCAGCGAGCGTCAGGTCTTGCGGTTCAAGGCCTGCACCGGGACGTAAAACGCGCCGCCCGCGGCCTTGAATTCGGCCGACTTCGCAGCCATGCCGTCTGCCAGGGCATCGGCCTCGCTCAATCCCTTCTGCTGTGCGTAGTCGCGCACGTCCTGCGTGATCTTCATCGAGCAGAACTTCGGCCCGCACATGCTGCAGAAGTGCGCCTCCTTGCTGCTGTCCTTGGGCAGGGTCTCGTCGTGGAATTCGCGCGCGGTGTCCGGGTCCAGGCCCAGGTTGAACTGGTCGTGCCAGCGGAACTCGAAGCGCGCCTTGCTCATGGCGTCGTCGCGTGCACGGGCGCCGGGGTGGCCTTTCGCGATGTCGGCCGCGTGGGCGGCGATCTTGTAGGCGATCAGGCCCTGCTTCACGTCGTTGCGGTCGGGCAGGCCCAGGTGTTCCTTGGGTGTCACGTAGCACAGCATGGCCGTGCCCATCCAGCCGATCATGGCCGCGCCGATGGCCGAGGCGATGTGGTCGTAGCCGGGCGCGATGTCGATGGTCAGCGGGCCCAGCGTGTAGAACGGCGCCTCGTGGCAGTGCTTGAGCTGCTCGTCCATGTTGGCCTGGATCATGTGCATGGGCACGTGGCCGGGACCTTCGATCATGGTCTGCACGTCGTGTTTCCAGGCGGTCTGCGTGAGCTCGCCCAGCGTCTTGAGTTCGGCGAACTGCGCCTCGTCGTTCGCATCCGCCGCACTGCCCGGGCGCAGGCCGTCGCCGAGCGAGAAGCTCACGTCGTACGCCTTCATGATCTCGCAGATTTCCTCAAAGTTCTCGTAGAGAAAACTCTCGCGGTGGTGCGTGATGCACCACTTGGCCATGATGGAGCCGCCGCGCGAAACGATGCCGGTGCGCCGGTTGGCGGTGAGGTGGATGTACGCCAGGCGCACGCCGGCGTGGATGGTGAAGTAGTCCACGCCCTGTTCGGCCTGCTCGATCAGCGTGTCGCGGTAGATCGCCCAGGTCAGGTCCTCGGCCACGCCGCCCACCTTCTCCAGCGCCTGGTAGATCGGCACCGTGCCGATGGGCACCGGCGAGTTGCGCACGATCCAGTCGCGCGTGGTGTGGATGTTGCGGCCGGTGGAGAGGTCCATCACGTTGTCCGCACCCCAGCGGATCGCCCACACCAGTTTGTCCACCTCCTCCTCGATGCTGGAGGTGACCGCCGAGTTGCCGATGTTGGCGTTGACCTTCACCAGGAAGTTGCGACCGATCGCCATCGGCTCGACCTCGGGGTGGTTGATGTTGGCCGGAATGATGGCGCGTCCGCGCGCCACCTCGTCGCGCACGAACTCGGGCGTGATGCGGTCTGGAATGCGTGCGCCCATGGGGTTGCCGCGCAAGCGGGTTTCGCGCGCTGCGTCACCCAGGTACTCGGCCATCCATTCCCGTTGGCCGTTTTCGCGCACAGCCACGTATTCCATTTCGGGTGTGACGATGCCGCGGCGTGCGTGGTGCATCTGCGTCACGTTCATACCGCTGCGGGCACGGCGCGGTGTGCGCTGCAGGCCAGCGGCTTGCGCGCGCAAGGCTTCGATGCGTTCGATGGTCGTGTCGTTCTGGCGGGCTTCGTTTTTCACGCCATCGTCCAGCGCCTGGCGGGTGCGGCCTGCATAGGTTTCGGTGTCGCCGCGCGCTTCGATCCACGCGCCACGCACATCGGGCAGCCCACGCGTCACGTCGATGGCGGCCGAGGGCTCCGAGTACGGGCCCGAGGTGTCGTACACCACCACGCGCTCGCCATTGGTGAGCGCGATCTCGCGCATGGGCACGCGCACGCCGGGCAGCTCGCCGTGCACGTGGAGCTTGCGGGAAGCGGGGAAGGGTTCGCGGCTGAGGGCCAGCGTCGAGGCGGGGGCGTGATCGGGTGCGTTCATGGTGGCGGTCTCCGGTTCCGGTGGATGGGCAGTGAATGCTCCGGAGGACCGCCCCAGGGACCGCGACGGCGGGTGAGCCACCGGCGCCGTGTGAACGGCGTGAGGGCCTCACCCACATGCCGCGTGGGGCATGCGCTCTTCTTTCGCCGGTACTAACCGGATCAAGTTCACGGGTTCGGCGGGAAGGCCGTCTCAGCGCCCGACCTTCTCAGATCGGTGCACCCCGGAGCAACCGTGAGTCTATGCGAACGCGTCGAGCGCGTTGTTCACCGGCGCCGGGTGCGCGATCGGCCCCGCGTGAGCGCACGCGCCAGCAGCGGCAGGCACCATCACCGAGCCGATCGGCAAGCCTGACGCGCGCCCGGGGCCATCGCCGCGGCGTGCTCCACGAAAGAAGCACCGCCCATACGATGTCGCATCGCTTCCGTGATCAGGCCTGTCGGCCGTCGACCACGGCTCCCACCTGCAACGACGTGCCACCGCGGTGGCCAGGAGACCCCCTTGAAGATTGCACTGAGCACCGCCTTCGTTTTCGCGCTGGCCGGCTGCGCCAACCTGGTTCCGACGTCAACCACCCCATCGATCCTGGTGGACCTCGACCCCGCCAGCGTTGAGCGAACCGTGATCGTCGAGAGCATTGCCGCCAACAGCGCCGGCCTGCTCCATGTGGCCGACCGGGTGTCCGGCAACGTGATGCGCATCGATCCGAAGAACCCACGCCCGGTGGTCGTCGGCAGCCTGGCCGCGCGGTCGGTCAACGGTCAAACCACGAAACCCAATCCCTCGGGCATGGCGTTCAACGCGCAGGGTGATCTGCTGATCGTCGCCTCCGCCTTCGGCGAGATCGTGCGGCTGCGCGCGGCCGAGCTCGATCCGACCCGTCCCGGTGTGGCCCAGACCTTCGCCACCGGCGCGCCCGGCGCCAACGGCATCGACTTTGACCGCCAGGGCCGTCTTTACATCAGCGGCGGGGCCAGCGGCAACATCTTCCGGGTCGGTCCGAACGGTGGTGCGGTGGAGACCGTGGCGACGCTCGAGCGCTTCACGCGCACCCTGCCGGACGGACGGACCCAGCAACCCATCGTGGCCAATGGCCTGGCCTTCGACTCCTCGGGCGTGTTGCACGTCGCCGACTCGGCGCGCGGCGCGATATGGCGCATCGCTTTGGATGTCGAGGGCCGAGCGCAGCGACCGGTGCTGTGGGTTCAGAACCCGGCGCTGGAGGGGGCCGATGGCTTGGCCTTCGACGCGCGAGGCCAGCTCTGGGTGGCGGTCAACGAACTCAACGCCCTGGTGCGCATCAGCCCCGCAGGCGGGTTGACCGAGGTGGCGCGCAATGGCGCCGCCGGTCCGCTTGAATTCCCCGCGGCGCTGGCGTTCGTGGGCGACAACGCCTACATCGCCAACTTCGACACGCCACGGCGCGTCAACCTGGACCCTGGCAGCACAACCACCGCGCGAGAAGGGATCGGCGCGTCAATCGCGCGCGTGACGCGCTGAGCAGCTCGGCGTGAAGTTGCCCGTCAAGACAATTGCGCCGAACGGTTCATTTCTGGACAGGGGCTTCGACCCGCAGATGCCCCTGCTGTGATGCGAGCGTCCGGCCCAGCAGGCTGGTGGCGGCGTACATCGCTTCGATGGTGGGCGTCGGTGTGCCGGTGATGCGGCCGAGCTCGACCACCGAGCCGACCAGCGCTTCCAGTTCCAGTGCGCGGCCGTGCTCAACGTCCTGCAGCATCGAGGTCTTGTGTGCACCCACGCCTTCGGCGCCGGCGATGCGTTGCTCCAGCGAGATCTTGAAGCGCACGCCCAGGGCCTCGGCCACCGACTGGGCCTCGGTCATCATGCGGGAAGCGAGCGCCCGGGTGGGTGGAAAGCGGCAGATGTCTTCCAGCGTGGCATGGGTCAATGCGCTGATGGGGTTGAAGCTGAGGTTGCCCCACAACTTGACCCAGAGCTCGCTGCGGATGTCCTTGGACACCGGCGCCTTGAAGCCCGCGCGCATCATCACCTCGGACAGCCCGGCGATGCGTTCGCTGCGCGAGCCGTCGAGTTCGCCCAGGGTGAACCGGTTGCCCTCGATCAACCTCACCACACCCGGCTCCACCAGCTCCGCGGCCGGGTAAACCACACTGCCGATGATGCGTTCGGGCTCGATGGCCGCGGCCAACCGACCGCCCGGATCGACACTTTCCAGGCCCATCCCCTCGTGAGCGCCGGGCAACTTGTGGAAGTACCACCACGGTATGCCGTTGATCATGGTGACGACCATGGTGTGAGGGCCGAACAGCTCGCGCAGGTCGGGCAGTAGATCACCGACCTGGTGGGCCTTCACGGTGAGCAGAACCACGTCTTGGGGCCCGGCCTCGGCCATGTGTTGCACCGCCTTGGCGGTGGGGGCGTGCTCCTCGCTGCCGTCTTCCAGGATCAGCTTGAAGCCGTTGGCGCGGATCGCCTCGAGGTTGCGATTGCGCGCGATGAAGGTCACGTCTTCGCCCGCTCGCGCCAGCTTGGCGCCCAGATAACCGCCGATAGCACCGGCGCCGACCACGGCAAATTTCATCCAGCAACTCCCCTATTCAAGTCTGTGCAATCGAACTCAGGCGGCTTCAGCCCTGGCCTCGCTGGCGCGCGCCAGATTTTTGGCAGCGCCCCACAAAGGCCAGACCAGCAAAGCGATGGCCACGAAGGTCAGCGAACCCACCAGCGGGTTGGACCAGAAGATCGCCATGCTCCCCTGGCTGAGCAACATCGATTGGCGGAAACTGGTCTCGGCCATGTCGCCCAGCACGAGTGCCAGGACCAAGGGCGCGAGGGGATATCTTAGTTTCTTGAACAGGTAACCCATCACGCCGAAAACCATCATCATCACCACGTCGAACATCGAATTGTTGACGGTGTAGGCGCCGATCGCACAGATCACGATGATCACCGGGGCGATCACCGAGAAGGGAACGCGCAAGATGGCGGCCCACCAGGGCACGGTCGTGAGCACGACGATCAGGCCGACGATGTTGCCCAGGTACATGCTGGCGATCAGTCCCCACACAAAATCTTTCTGCTCGACGAAGAGCATCGGTCCGGGCTGCAGTCCCCAGATCAGCAGACCGCCCAACAGCACGGCAGCGGTGGGCGAGCCCGGAATGCCCAGCGTGAGCATCGGCAGCAGCGCCGCCGTGCCGGCGGCATGCGCGGCGGTTTCCGGCGCGATCACGCCCTCGATGTTGCCCTTGCCAAAGCTTTCCGGGTCTTTGGAGAGGCGGCGCGCCATGCCGTAACTCATGAACGAAGCCGGCGTGGCGCCACCGGGCGTGATGCCCATCCAGCAGCCGATGGCGGTCGAGCGCAGGAAGGTTTTCCAGTGTTTGAAGATCTCGCCCCAGGTCTCCCACACCACCTTCGGACTGATCTTCGCCGTCTTGCCCTTGAACGACAAACCTTCTTCCATGGTCAGCAGGATTTCACCGATGCCGAACAGGCCGATCACCGCGATCAGGAAGTTGAAGCCCTTGAGCAGCTCGGGCATGTCGTAGGTCATGCGCAGCTGGCCCGTGACCATGTCCATGCCCACCGCTGCCAACGCGAAGCCCAGCATCATCGACACGATCGTCTTGGCGGGAGGCTCCTTGCTCATGCCGATGAAACTGCAGAAGGTGAGCAGTTGCACCGCAAAGAACTCGGCAGGCCCGAACTTCAAGGCGAATTTGGCCAGCAGCGGCGCGAGGAACGTGATCAACGCGACGGCAAAGATCGCGCCGACGAAAGAGCTCGTGAAGGCCGCCGTCAGCGCCTGCGCAGCGCGTTGCTTCTGGGCCATCGGGAAACCGTCGAAGGTGGTCGCCACCGACCAGGGCTCACCCGGGATGTTGAACAGGATCGATGTGATGGCCCCGCCAAACAGCGCACCCCAATAAATGCAGCTGAGCATGATGATCGCCGAGGTCGGGTTCATGCTGAAGGTCAGCGGCAGCAGGATCGCGATGCCGTTCGCACCGCCCAGTCCGGGGAGCACACCGATCAGGATGCCCAGGGTGATGCCGATCAGCATGTAGCCCAGGTTGGGCAAGGTCAACGCGACCGAAAAGCCGCTGGCGAGATTGGAGAGTTCTTCCATGTTGATGCTGCCTCACAAACCAAGCAAAGTTTCGATGGGGCCCTTGGGCAGCATCACAAGGAACCAGCGCTCGAAAACCACGTAGAAGAAGAGCGGAACGCCGATGGCCACCGGCAAGGTGATGGCGTAGCGGTAGCGGCCATGACGCAGCATGAAATAACCGATCAGCACCGCCGAGGAAAAGTAGATGCCGATGCCGAAGATCAGCACCACGTACAGCACCATCGGAACGAACACGGCCATCACCAGGCGCAGTTGCTCGTGTTCGGCAAAGACCTCGGTGTCCCGGCTCCAGCGGCGCAACTGGCTCACCAGGATCCAGCCGCTCGCCATGGCCAGCATGAGGCCGATGTAGAAAGGGAAGTACCCCGACTTGGGGCCGTCATCGCCCCAGTCGGTGCCGACCCGCCGGCTGTCGATGATGACCAGCAGCGACACCGCCAGCATGAACGCCGCCATCAACAACTCGGGCCAGCGCATGCCCAGACTGCCTGGGGACCCGTCTGCGCCTGATGCGCTGGACTCGCTCGGTTCGACACTCATGATCCGTCTCCCGCGCACGGCACGAGGCGGCGCACTGTTCTTCAAACACGTGGAATCGTCTGCTGTCGACGACAAGAACGCAGACGCCGGTCCGGCGCCTGCGGTGGACATCCGTCCGATGGGATCACTGGGCTAGGAAGCCGGCGTCCTTCATCAACACGCGGTGCATCTGCTCGTTTTTGCCGAGCCAGTCCACGAACTCGGCGCCACTCAATGCGGTGGTGTTGAAGGCGCCCTTGTCCATGAAGTCTTTCCACTCGGGCAACGCCCGCACCTTCTTGAACAGCTCGTTGTAGAAGGCGACCTGGTCGGGTGTGGCGCCCGGCGGCATGAAGATGCCGCGCAGCATGACGTAGTCAACCGGCAGGCCAGCGCTGGCGCACGTGGGCACGTCGGCCCAGGCCTGGGTGGTGGTCAGTTTGGTTCTGTAAGGCATGGGCGCCTTGTCGAACACGCACAGGGCGCGCAGCTTGCCCGCGCGCCAGTGCGACTCCGCCTCAATCGGGTTGTTGACCGTCGAGTTGATGTGGTTGCCCACCAGCTGCACGGCCACGTCACCACCCCCCTTGAACGGGATGTAGGTGATCTTTTTGCCAGCGGCTTTTTCGATCATCGCGGTGATGATCTGGTCTTCCTGCTTGGAGCCGGTGCCGCCCATCTTCATGCTGTTGGGCGGTGCTGCCTTGACGGCATCAAAGTAATCCTTGGCCGTCTTGTGTGGCGAGTCCGCGTTGACCCAGAGCACGAACTGGTCCAGCGCCAGCATCTGCACCGGTGTCAGGTCGCGCCAGTTGAACGGCACGCCGGTGGCCAGCGGCGTGGTGAACAGGTTGGACAAGGTGATGACGATCTTGTGCGGGTTGCCCTTGTCGCCTTTCACGTCGAGAAAGCCCTCGGCACCGGCGCCGCCCGACTTGTTGACGACGATGATCGGTTGCTTCATCAGGTTGTTTTTGGCCACCACGCCCTGGATGAAGCGCGCCATCTGGTCGGCGCCACCGCCCGTGCCGGCAGGCACCACAAATTCGACCGGTTTGGTCGGCTCCCACGCGGCCGAGGCCGGTGCTGCGGTGGCCAGGCCAGCCAGCGAGGCTGCCAGGAAAGCCCAGGGGTGCAATCTGACGCGAGACGGGATGGTGTTCATGGAGGCTCCTCGGTGTGGTGGGCTGGGCGGCACTTGCTTGGCCAGCACCTTGGAGTCTCAAAAATCCGCAGACTTTAGTAAATTGATATTTGCTGTACCTATGATTAAGTAAAAGCTTAATCAGTGCACGGCCGACCTCAACCCAACCCGAGTTTCTGCGCCAGCCCGATGCGCTGCAGCTTGCCCGTGGCGCCCTTGGGAATCTCGTCCATGAAGAGGATCTTTTTGGGCACCTTGTAGTCCGCTGCCCGTGCGCCGACGAAGGTCTGCAACTCGCGTTCCGTGGCCTGCTGGCCCTCGCGCAGCACGACCACCGCCGCCACCTCCTCGCCCAGCTTGGCATGCGGCATGCCGAAGCAGACCACCTGTGCCACACCCGGGTGGTCCATGAGAATTTCATCGACCTCGCGCGGGCTGACCTTCTCGCCACCCCGGTTGATGATTTCCTTCAAGCGGCCGGTGATGCTGATGTAGCCGTCCTCGTCCATCACCCCCTGGTCGCCGGTGCGGAACCAGCCGTTGAGAAAACCTTCGGCGTTGGCCTTGGGGTTGTTCTCGTAGCCCGCGGTCACGTTGGGGCCGCGGATCACGATCTCGCCCGTGTTCTCCAGCCCGGTGCCGCGTGGCAGCAAGGTGCCGTCCTCGGCCATGATGGCCACCTCGGGACCCGCCGCCTTGCCCACCGTGCCCGGCTTGCGCAAGGCCGGCGGCAAGGGGTTGCTGGCCATCTGGTGGGTGGCTTCGGTCATGCCGTAACTCTCGATCAGGGGTGCATGGAAAACGGCTTCCAGCTCCTTGATCACCTGGGGCGGCATCGACGACGACGACGAACGCAAGAAGCGCAGCGGGTGCCGGGCAATGATGTCTGCATTCTTCGAGGCGCGCGAAACGATGGCCTGGTGCATGGTCGGCACGGCCGTGTACCAGGTGGGGTGCGCTTCGTCCATCCAGCCGAAAAACTTCAGCGCATTGAAGCCAGGCGTGCAGTACACCTGCGAGCCCGCCGCCAGCGGCGCCAGCACGCCGGCGATCAGCCCGTGGATGTGGAACAGCGGCATGATGTTCAGCCCGCAGTCGGCGGCGGTGAACTGCAAGGTGTTGCGGATGTGGGTGGCCGAGGCCGCGAGGTTGCGCTGGGACAGCGGCACGATCTTGGGCCGCGAGGTGGTGCCCGAGGTGTGCAACACCATGGACACATCGTCGGGCTCGGCAAAACCGGGATGTGAAGCGGGCGTTTCGACCCGCGCATCGCGCGCCACCAGCGTGAAAGCGCCGGCGGGCGCGCCCTCCGGCACCACCAGGTCGATCAGGCGAACGCCGAGCTTGACGGCCACCTCGATGGCCGGCGACGCGCTGCCCTGCTCGACGATCAGCGCCTTGGCGTTCAGATCGGACAGGTAGAACTCGAATTCGTCGGCGCGGTAGGCCGGGTTGAGTGGCGCGCTGGTCACGCCACTGGCGCAGGCCATGTAGCAGGCCGCCATCTCGGGGCCGTTGTTGAGCACGATGGCCACGCGGTCGTTGCGTCCGATGCCCAGCCCATTCAGGGTGGCGAGCGTGCGCTGGATCAGCGCCCGCAGTTCGCCATGGCTGATCGGCTGGCGACCCGGGGCTGACAAAGCTGGAGACGCGTCAGCGCCGGCCGCAAGCAAATCTTTCAAAGTGGGCGTCATGGAAATCCTCGGTGTGGATGGGGTGCGAACCGCGCAGGTGGCACAGATGAAAGTGGCCGGTCCGAAGGATGTCGGACAAAAATTTGCCCTCGTAGCCCAAGGGCGACCCACTGTTCTCCAAAAAGTATGGCATCGGAAAAAATGCCCGAACCTCGGGCTTTCCCTGATGTGGTGAACTGGACTTTTCGTGGGCTCTCGCTGCGTTGCTGCGGGTGCGTCGTGCAAGATCGGCGCTTCGGCGCGCCGGCGGGGCGGGCCAGGTTCACCCAGGAGTGATCTATGAAATGGCTTCGTTTCGAGCACCAAGGCAGGGTTGGTTTCGGCACCTTGGAGGGCGACCGTGTGCACCTGCACACCGGCGACATGTTCGCCTCCCCCTCGGCCAGCGGCGAGACCCTGCCGCTGGCCGAGATGGCATGGCTGGCGCCGTGCGTGCCCGGCAAAGTCGTCGGTCTTTGGAACAACTTTCGCGCCGCTGCTGAAAAGAACGGCTGGGCGCAGCCCTCCGAGCCGCTGTACTTTTTGAAATCACCCGCCAGCGTCATCGGGCATCTGCAGCCGATTCCTGTGCCGGGGACATACGACGGTCGGGTGGTCTATGAAGGTGAGCTGGCGGTGGTGATCGGTCAAAAAACCCGCGCCGTGTCCGTTGATGACGCGCCGTCGCACATCCTGGGTTACTGCTGTGCCAACGATGTCACCGCCCTCGAACTGCTGCAGCGAGACCCCACATTTCCCCAGTGGACACGGGCCAAAAGCTTCGACGGGTTTGGCGCCATCGGCCCCTTCATCGACACGGACTTCGATCCCTCCAGCGCGCACCTGCGCACGCTGGTCGGGGGCCGTGAACGCCAGAACTACGCGCTGTCCGACATGTTCTTCAGCCCGGCCGAACTGGTCTCGCGCATCTCACACGACATGACGCTGGAGCCCGGCGATGTGATCCTGTGCGGCACCTCGCTGGGTGTGCTCCCCATGAAAGCGGGCAGCACGGTCGAGGTGGTCATCGAAGGGCTGGGCACGCTGTCCAACACCTACGGCTGAAGCAGGTAGCCTGAGTTCGCCACAGCGGCGCGCCCCTCCGAAAACCGCTGCAAGACGACTGGCTTCAGCGGTACAGCCGCTCTTGGTGCACTGCTGCGTGTTGTGCAGTGGGGCATTGCACCCGCCATGCGCAGCTGCTGCGAGCGCGCCGACTTGTCCCCATGCACTTTCGTTTCAGCAGGGGTGCGCATTCCAGGCCAATTGCAACCCACGTGCGCTCTAGATCACACCTTGAGCCAGCATGGCGTCAGCGACTTTGACAAAGCCCGCTATGTTTGCGCCGTCCACATAGCTGACCCGGCGGTCCGGCCGGTGTCCGTGCACGAGACAAGCTTCGTGGATGCCCACCATGATGGCGTGCAGACGGTCATCGACTTCGGCGCGCGGCCATGAGAGGCGCATCGCGTTCTGGCTCATCTCAAGCCCCGAGGTGGCGACACCGCCAGCGTTGCTGGCCTTGCCGGGCGCGTAGAGGACGCCCGCTTCCTCGAAACGACGCACCGCCTCCATGGTGGTCGGCATGTTGGCGCCCTCCGCCACGCAAATGACGCCGTTCCTGATGAGCGTTTCGGCATCGGTCGCATCGATTTCGTTCTGTGTTGCGCAAGGAAGTGCCAGATCCACCGGCACCGCCCAAGGACGCGCGCCGGGTTCAAACCGGCTCCCCGTGCGTGTGGCGTATTCGCTCACGCGGCCGTAGAGGTGGTTCTTGACCTCCATCAGCTCGGCCAGCTTCGCTGTTGTGAAGCCGTCCTCGTCGATCACCGTGCCGCTCGAGTCGGACACGGTGACGACCTTCGCGCCCAACGCCATGGCTTTTTCCACCGCGTATTGGGCGACATTGCCCGAGCCCGACACGCTCACGCGCAGACCGTCAAAACTGCGGCCTTTGTGCTTGAGCATTTCCTGCGCGAAGTACACCGTGCCGTAGCCAGTGGCCTCGGGTCGCCCCAGCGAACCGCCAAACGACAAGCCCTTGCCGGTGAACACGCAGTCGGATCGGTTGCTGAGCTTTTTCATCATGCCGGCCATGAAACCGACTTCGCGGCCACCCACGCCAATGTCGCCCGCCGGCACGTCGGTGTCGGCGCCGACATGGCGGAACAGTTCACTCACAAGGGCCTGGCAAAAGCGCATCACCTCGCCCGGGCTCTTGCCCTTGGGGTCGAAATCAGAGCCCCCTTTGCCGCCGCCCATGGGCAGGGTCGTCAATGCGTTCTTGAAGGTCTGCTCGAAGGCGAGGAACTTCAGGATCGAGAGGTTGACCGAGGGATGAAAACGCATGCCGCCCTTGTACGGTCCGATGGCCGAGCTGTGCTGGATGCGGTAGCCGCGGTTGACCTGCACATCGCCATGGTCGTTGACCCACGAGATGCGGAACATCACCACGCGCTCGGGCTCCACGAGCCGGTCCAGCAGACCCTGTTCGGCGTATTTGGGGTGTTTCTGGATGAAGGGCCAAAGGCTCTCCATCACCTCCGAGACGGCCTGGTGGAATTCGGCTTGACCCGGGTTGCGATGGATGACGTGTTCGAGGAACTGGTGGGCAGATGCGTATTTCATCGTGTTCTGATTTAAAACGGTGCAGGCGCTTGTTCGCAGACCGCATTGCATGAAAAAGGAATGGGTCAGATGGGTGAGCCTTCCGCTCGGGAGGGCAGCAAGCCGGCCGCCCTCCGGTCTGCGGTCACATCAAGGGGTGATCGAGCCAACGTTTCAACCTTGGTCTCCCACCCTTTCCCCAACAACACCATGCGGGTCTGCAGTCGGTCGCGCGTCTTCGGATCCACTGGCGATGCCAACCAGTGAAGCTCCTTGTTTCGAAGCTCGACGTATTCCAGTCGATGACGTCTTGCGAGGGACGCCCACAGCGCATGGGCGCTGTGAGATTGGCGGGCGCCGCTGACCAGCCAGAACCCCTGGGAAAGCGCCCACTCATACACCGCGGTGGCAATGCCTCTGCGCTGATACCCCACCGCATATTTGGAATGCGGTGCCCGGACCAATCGATCCAGCGAGCGATTGACTTCGATCAGGCGGTTGAAGACCGTGTAGCCGGCCAGACATCCCCGATCCACGTCCTCCACGTAGATGTAGTGCTCTCCATCGGCTTCGCGGTGGCGAAGAACCAGGCCTGGAAGTTGGGTCGAGATGGTGCTGGTGCCGCCTTTGAGCAGGCCCGTGCGCTCAAGGCGCGCGTGCAGCGACTTCAACTCATCGTCAACGGATGCCGCGCTCCACTGCACGTCGACGCGCAGTTCCACGGTGTGCCGCTGCTCACCAGTCCGCGCACCTCGGTGCGTAGCCGGTCGCTTGCCGAGAGCGGCTGGTCGAGGGGTGATCAAGGGCAGTGCCAGCAGGGCACACATCCATGGTTCAAACATCGCGCGCTCCCGCCCACCAACCGCTCATCAAGCTGTCGGGCTTCTGGCTGGCGCACACGCGGGCGCTCGCCTCCCAAGCCTCCATCTGAACATTCAGACCGGCAAAAACGCCGTAGCCAACCCCTGCACGGATGGTCCTGAACGTGCCCAGGCTTTCACCGGCGCGGATCGCACCGCGCGCCTCAACAGCACCGCCCGCCTTGATGCCCCAACCTGCCTCCAGGTGCATGCCGCACTGGATGTTCAGGCCAACCGAGATGCCTTCGACGGCGTGGACACTGTCGGTTGAAACCAGACTGCCACCACACACGAGACTCTTCGAGCAGGTGATGGAGCCCCGCACCGAGATGTCCTGCCCCACCGATGCCTGACCACCCAGGCGCAGGTGGCCTGCGCATTGAACATTCCACGCAGCTTGCAGGGCTGCCTTGGCGGTGATGCCACCGTTGGCTTCGATGCCCCAGCCAGCCTTGAGACGCCCGCCCGATTCCAATCGACCGTTGATTCGAACAATCCCTTCGCAGCGGATGTCGTCGCCCGACACCAGCGATTCACCGACCACGATGCTGCCACCCACATCGATGCGCCGACCCACCCGCACCACCGAATCCACGTCGATGTTGCCGCGCACCCGCAAGGAGCCTGCGAAGACGATGGTGTCGGCAAAGAGGTGATCCAGGATCAAGGTCTCATTGGTGGGGCCGAACTGGTCCAACAGCCAGCAGGCGTCGCTGACGCGACCTGCCTGCACCAGGGCGTCCAGCAGGTCCTGGTAGTTGCTCCCTTCGTGGTGGTGCCGCAGGAACCAGCGGAAACCATCGGCGCAAGGCCGCTTGGTCTTGATGAAGTCTTTGGTGAGGTCCATGTCGTTCTCACACCCGGTCTGCGGCCGTGGCCACGTTCAGACGATCCAGCGGAGCGATCAACACGTCGCCTGCGGCCCACTTCGCCAGGCGTTGGGCCACGCTGCCGGTGAAAAACCGTGCCAGTGGCGAGCTTTGGCGCTTCCCCACCACGACCAGCTCGGCCTGCGAGGACAGCTGGTGCAACGCGGTTGTGTAGGCCGGATCGCCATTGCCGACTTCAAAGGCCAGCGGCGGGTCTTTCGAGCCAGCTGATGCAAGGTCAACTGCGCCGATCACCTGCGCCAGCCGGTCCCTGGCGTGCTGGCGCGAGTTGAGCCGATTGGCCTGTATGGCTTCTTCCGACGTCTGAACCGACCGCAGCTTGCTTTCTTCGATCGTGTCGATGGCGTGAAACAGTTTCAGCGCCGTGGGCCTTGAGAACCGGGTGGCAAAGTCGATCAGTGGCTCGGTTCGTGGTGACAGGTCAACGGCCACGAGCGCATCCTTGTAAGCCTGCCGGGGCTCCTGCTTGACCACCAGCAGCGGACCCAAGCTGCCGTGCACGGCTTGGTCCAGCGTCGTGCCGCGATGAAACCTTTTCCAGCTGCGTTGCAGCAGCGGGGACATCACCAGCAGGGTGGAAGCTCCCGCCTCTGCCAGCACCGCTTCGAGCGGCGCTGAGCGTTCGATCGCAAGCACCGATATCTCGTGGCGCCTGGCCAGTTGGCGTGCCCGCTGTCCCAGGCGCGAGATCGGATCCGGGGGGTGGATGTTCGACCCCTCGTCGAGGTGGATCAGACGCAACGGGATCTGGTGCTGTCGCGCCAGCAGGGCTGCGCGTTCCAGAGCGTGGGCAGAGAGGGCCGAGAAATCAGAGACGGCAAGGATGGAGTCAAAGTGCATGGGAATTCCTGGACGAACGGGGGCCAACCCCGCAGCGCAATCGCTGGGGGACGTGATCGATGGCATGGAGGCGGCTAGGTGGTGTAGTCGCCGCTGGCTTCGGGCTGAAACAGCAGCGAGACAATTTCCGCCGCGCAGGCATCCCCATTGGGCGTGCGCCAGCGGGCAGTGGCACCCACGCGCTGCCCGAGCAGGCTGGCTCCCACAGGGGAAAGCACAGAGATGAAGCCCAGGTGTGGCTCGGCGTCAGCGGGGTAGCACAACGTGAGCTTTTGCCGCTGGTGGGAGTCGAGGTCTTCGACGATCACCTGCGAGTACATGGTGACGACGTCGGGTGGGATCTCGCGCGAGGGAACGAGGTCCAGGGAATCGAGCGTGTCGATCAGTTCGCGCGGAAGTTGCGCGCAGTGCAGCTTGTTCAGGCGTGCGTGGTCAATCTCGGTGAGCAGCCGCTCACCCACAGGGTTCTTGTGCATGTGGCACTCCAACAGGTGCAGACCTGCCTGAGAAAGGCAGCGCCCGCTATCGCGCTGGCTTGGGGCCCGGCGATGGTTGGATTGCGCAAAAAGGAGGTAGGGGTATCGCCGGGCTTAGGAATGTGCGGCCGGCTGGCGCAGTCCCGCCGAGCCCATCAGCCTGCGACCGGCCACAGCGCGGCTGACCGCGAAGGGCAAGCGCGCTGCTGTGAAGGCAGAGATGGTTGGGTGGGAGGCCATGGTGCAAATTATAGGACGCATCATGGAATCCTTGGCGCCACAGGCGAGCGAGGTTGTGGCGCCAAAACGGTGCTCCTTTGTGCAGCAGCCATTCGAGCCAGCGCTGCACGCCGCCCGCGCGTGGCTTCGTGGCATCCGTCGTGATCTGGAGCGATCTTCGAACTTGAGAAAGTCCTTCACTGAGAGCACGCGAGCGAGAACCCTGTCCGTTTGCCATGCTAAGTTGGCATCGGAAAACTCAGAACAAACCGGGTGCTGTCTGCGTCGCTTTGAACCGACACCTCGCCACCGTGCAGCAACATGATGGAGCGAACGATGGCCAATCCCAAGCCCCCTGAGTCGCCGGGCTCGGCGCGCGACGAGTCACAGCGGTAAAAACGATCAAAGAGGCGTGGCAAGTGCTCGGGGCCTATCGGCGAGCCCTGATTGCTCACCGTGACGTTGACGTATCCAGTCAGCCGTTGACTTGAAATGCTGATGGCACTTTCGGCATCGCCATAACGCAAGGCGTTGGCCAGCAAGTTCGCAAGAGCTCGGCGAAGCAACTCGGGATCGGCCAACAAGTTTCCGCTGACCTCGTTGACCAGCAACATACCGCGCTCTTCAGCCGTCCCCTCGAAGTACTCACACAGCTGCGCTACCGTGTTGTGAAGCCCGATGTTCTCTCGCCGAATGGATGCGTTGACCTGATCGGCGCTGGCCAGGAACAACATGTTGGAGATCATTCGCGCCAGCCGCTCGTAGTCCTCTTGGTTGGAGGCCAACAGCGCCTGATAGTCCTCTACCGCCCGATCTTTCTGAAGCGCGAGTTGTCCTTGACCCATGAGATTGTTCAGGGGTGTTCGCATCTCGTGCGCCAGGTCTTCCGAGAAACGGGACAACTGGCCAAATCCGTCCTCAAGGCGTGTCAGCATGAGGTCCAGCGCATCACCCAGCTGACGCAACTCGCCAACCTGTCCGGAGCCTTTCAGCCGCAGGTGAAGATGTGCCGCGTCGATGGATGCAACACGAGCCGCCAGTTCACGCACAGGACGAAGACCACGGAAGCTCACTGCCCAGCCCAGCAAGAAGGACAAACACGCGCCCCCAGCCAGCGAAAGCCAGAGTTTGAGCTGATACGCCGAGAGCATCTGATCGCGTTGGGTCAGCAGCTTGCCGGCCACCAAGGTCAGCTCCCGCCCATCCTGGCTGACATGCAGCCAAGCCAACCGCGATGCTTCAGCGCCATCTCCATTTCTGAGCTGTACGCCCTGGCCTCGAGGCAAGCGAGGTATCGGCAGTTGCATCGGGTTGATCTCAATCAAGGCGTTGCCTGTGCTGTCCAGCACCCAGAGCAGGCTCTCCTGGTTGCCCAGCATGTTGGCGTAGAGCTGCGGACGCTGTTGCAGCGCTTCGACGCTCTGGCTGTCTCCGATCAGGGCACGCATGTGTTCAATTCGCCCCATCAACGCCACGTCGTCGCGCCAGGTGATCTCACGCGCCAACGACTGATAGAGAAACACGCCCAGAGCGCCCAGCAACACCACGCTGACCCAGGCAAACATCAGCGCCAAGCGCAGGCTCAGCGTTTGCGGCCACATCTTCATTCGGCCACTTCCAGCTTGTAGCCCATTCCTCGAACCGTATGGATCAATTTGGGCGCGTAGGGATCGTCAATCTTGGCGCGCAGGCGGCGTATGGCCACGTCGACCACATTGGTGTCGCTGTCGAAGTTCATCTGCCACACGTGTGAAGCGATCTGCGGTCGGGAGAGCACTTCACCTTCACGAGCGAGCAGCAAGTGCAGCAGCGAAAACTCCTGGTTGGTCAGCGTTATTCGGTCACCACCGCGAGTCACGCGACGGCTCAGCACCTCAAGCTGAAGGTCTGCCACCCGGAACAGCTCGACCTCGCGTGGCGGTCCCCGGCGCAGCAGTGTGCGCACGCGCGCCAGCAACTCGGCATAAGAAAAAGGCTTGACCAGGTAGTCATCGGCGCCGAGTTCCAGGCCCTTGACGCGGTCATCCACGGAATCGCGCGCGGTCAGGAACAGCACTGGAACCGCGCTCTTTCGGCGGATGGATCTGAGCAGCTGCCAGCCGTCCAGCCCAGGGAGCATGACGTCCAGGATGATGAGATCGAAATCGCTTTCCTGAGAGAGGAATTGACCGTCCAAACCATTGTGCGCAACCTCGACCAGGTACCCAGATTCGCCCAATCCTTTGCGTAAATAGTCAGCCGCTTTGGGCTCGTCCTCAACAACCAGTATCCGCATCGATCTTCTCCTGCGCCCGAGCGTATACGCAAAGTGGGTGAGTTCACATGACGACTTTGTCATGTGTTCGCCATCGTTTTGTTTCCAGCAGAACCTCATCATCGAGTCCTTCGCTACACGAAGCACGATGGAAACCCCAAGGAGAACACATGCAAGCTTCAATTCGATCCGCGGCGCAGGCGCTGACTTGTCTGGCGATGTGGACAGTCGCAGCATCATCGGCCGCGGCGGCCACACCCCCCCCGTTGCTCAAGCAGGAAAACGTCTCGCTCGCCCTGGCCAATGAGCTGATCGGCGCCACGCTGGCCGCCTGTCACGCAGATGGGCGCTCTGCCGTGGTGGTGGTCGTGGACCGCGGCGGCAACTTGTTGGCTGTGCAGCGCGACGACAGCGTGGGTCCGCACAACACGCAAGCCGCTCAGCGAAAGGCCTACACGGCACTGTCAACCAAGACGCCGACTCGTCAGCTTGCCGCCAATGCCCGAGCCAATCCAGATGCCCAGAACCTCAACACGGTTGAATCACTGCTTCTGATCGGTGGCGGCGTGCCGCTGTTCTCGGGGAAAGAGGTCATTGGTGCGATTGGCGTTGGAGGTGCCGGGGGCGCCTCCCATGACGAGGGCTGCGCGCTCAAAGCGATTGCTCAAGTACTGTCCCCCTCCCCTGAAAACCAAGTCTCAAACTGAAAAGGAAATCTCGACATGACCCAACTGAAATCACTCGTCGCCGGTATTGCGCTTTGTGGTGCCTCTGCCATCGCGTCGGCGGCCGGGAACCCGCTGAGCGTCCACGTCCTGAACCTGGAGAGTGGATTGCCCTCGCCGGGCGTCAAGGTTCTGCTGGAGAAGCAGAACGGCGACCAATGGACGGTTCTGAACAGCGGCACGACCAACGAGCAGGGGCGGATCACAGCGCTGTATCCGCAGGACATGACGCTGCAGAAGGGGAACTACCGCGTGACCTTCAAAACCGGTGACTGGTTTGCACAGCACAAGACGGCGTCGTTCTTCCCGGAGGTGCCGGTGATCTTTGCGGTTGACGGCACGGTGCCGCACTACCATATTCCGCTGCTGCTCAGCCCATTCGGATTCTCGACGTACCGCGGTAACTGAACGGGTCGGCACTTCGCTCGATGTGCGAGCGAAGTGCTGACCTGTGGAAAACTTGAACGGCCGGGAGCTGGTCAAGTGGTCAACGATGACACGGTCCGTCGGATGCGCAGGAGTCCGGATCAGAAGGCGCTGCCTCCGTTCGAGCGTGGCTTCCTGCCATGACCGGCTTGGGGCAGACTGAAGGCGGTATCAGCGTGACGCCGTCAGTCCAACCTCAGCCCGCTGAGACCGCGCGCCCCTCCGAGAACCGCTGCAAGAACTGACGCCCCCGCTCGGTGCTCGGCGCCTCGAAGAACGCCTCGGGCGTGCCCGTCTCCACCACCACGCCGTGGTCCATGAAGACCACGCGGTGGGCGGCTTCGCGGGCGAAGGCCATTTCGTGCGTGACCACCAGCATGGTCATGCCCTCGGATGAGAGGTCGCGCATCACCGCCAGCACCTCGCCCACCAGCTCGGGGTCGAGCGCGCTGGTGGGCTCATCGAACAGCATCAGCGCGGGCTTCATGGCCAGCGCGCGTGCAATGCCCACGCGCTGCTTCTGTCCGCCCGAGAGGCGCGCCGGGAAAACGTCGCGTTTGTCGAACAGCCCCACGCGCTGGAGCAGCGCCTCGGCCTCGGCGCGCACGGCGTCTTTCGGCCGGCGTTGCACGTGCACCGGCGCCTCCATCACGTTCTGCAGCACGGTGAGGTGGGGCCACAGCGCGAACTGCTGGAACACCATGCCGATGCGGGTGCGCACCTGCGCGAGCTGCTGGTCGTTCATGACCACGCCGCCGCTGGTGACGCCGATGGGCTGGCTGTCGATGAGGATGCGGCCGCTGTCGGGGCGCTCCAGCCAGTTGATGCAGCGCAGCAGCGTGGACTTGCCCGAGCCCGATGGGCCGAGCAGGCACACCGTTTCGCCGCGTGCGACGGTGAACGAGATATCGTCGAGCACGCGCAGGCTGCCAAAGCTCTTGCTGAGCGACTGCACGCTGAGTAGCGGAATGAGTTGGGGCATGTTGAGGGCGGGTGTTGGATCAGCGCCGCGCGTCGGCCAGGCGGCCCACGGCGGCCACGCCGGCTTCCACCACCAGGCACAGCGCCCAGTAGAGGATCACTGCGGTGAGGAAGGCGGCGAACGGGATGAAGTGGCGCGACTGGATGGAGTTCACCGCGTGCGTGAGTTCGGGCAAGGTGATGATGGTGAGGAAGGCGCTGTCCTTGATGATCTGGATCAGCTGGTTGCCCAGCACCGGCGCGCTGGACAGCGCCAGCGGCGGCAGCACGATGCGCCGGAACAGACCCAGGCCGCTGTAGCCGAAGGCCACGCCGGCTTCGATGGGTGCGCGCGGTTGCGTGGCCCAAGCGGCCCGCAGGATTTCGGCCATGTAGGCCGCGTGGTACGCGGTGAGCGCGAACAGGCCCGCACTCCACGCGTCGAACTGCAGGCCCATTGACGGCAGGCCGTAGTAGACGATGTAGGCGAACAGCAGAAACGGCGTGCAGCGCGCCAGGTCGACCAGCCCCTTGGCCGGCAGGCTGAGCAGCTGGCGCGGCGACATCAGCAGCGTGGAGAGCAGGGCGCCGAGCACCAGCGCTGCGAGGCCCGCGAGCACCGACAGCAGCACGGTGTTGCCCAGGCCCGAGAGCAGCAGCCCGCGTTCCGACCACACGGTGGCGAAGTCATTCATCATGCGGCGGCCTCGCGCAGCGTCGTGCGCCGCTCCACCCAGCGCTGCACGCTCACCAGCGCATAGACGATGGGGATGTAGATGGCCAGCGCCACCAGAAACGGTGGCAGGGGTTCGTAGGTTTGTGCGCCGATGCGCACGGCAGCGCGCGTGATGTCGACCACGCCCACCACCGCGAGCACGGGGGTGAGCTTCACCAGTTGCGACATTTCGTTGATGAGGCCGGGCAAGGCGGTGCGCCACACCTGCGGCAGCACGATGCGGCGAAAGCGCAGCGCCTGGCCCATGCCCACCGATTGCGCCGCTTCGATCTGGTCTTTCGGCAGATCGAGCAGCGCGGCGCGCCAGACCTCGCAGTTGAACGCGGCGGTGTTGAGCACGAGCGCGATCAGCCCGGCGGTGACCGGGCCGACCGAGATGCCCGCCGTGGGCAGGGCAAAAAAGATCAGCAGCACCAGCGTGATGAGCGGCGTGGCGCGCAGCAGGCTCACGTACACCGCCACCACTTGGTTGAGCAGCGGCACCTTGGCCCAGCGCGCCAGCGCCAGGCCCAGGCCCAAGGGCAGGCCCAGCGCGATGCCCGCAATGGACAGCAGCAGCGTGGTCAGCGCACCGCTGAAGATCGACAGGACATCGGCATGGCTCATGCGCTGAACGGTGTCACTGCTCGGGCGTGTAGCTCACCGGCAGCGTGAACGCTTCGCCGAACCACTTCTTCTGCAGCGCCGGCATGACGCCGTTGGCCTTCTGCGCGGCGATGAATTCGTTCATGAATTTCAGGAGGTCGGTGTTGCCCTTCTTCACCGCCCAGGCCGGGTACGAATTCCCCGAAACCGGCTGGCCGAGTTCGAACACGTTGGGCCGCTCGGCCACCAGCGCCTTGAGGTTGATGACCGTGTTGACCACGAAGTCGGTGCGCTTGAGCGCGAGGTCCTGGTAGGCCTCGGGGTACGACGAATACTCGACAACCTTGCCGAGCTTGCCGCCTTCCTTGGCCAGCATGGCCTGCAGCTCAGGCAGGCGGCTCAGGAAGGCGCTGCCGGTCTGCACACCCACGGTCTTGCCGTTGAGGTCCTTGATGCTTTTGATGCTGCTGTCGTCCTTGCGCTTGACGTAGTAGTGCGTGGCGTCGGCAATGGGGCTGGTGAAGTCCAGCGATTGCGTGCGCTCCTTGGTCATGAGGACCGCGGTGATGGCGATGTCGTACTTGCCGGTCGCCACGCCTGCGAGGATGCCGGGCCAGGGCAGGATCTCCTGGCGGATCTCGAAGGGTGCGTACTTGCGCAGCGCATCGACCATCTCGTTGTTGAAGCCGGTGGGCTTGCCGTCTTTCACGAACTCAAACGGGCGGAAGTCGTCTTCGGTGACCACGGTCATGTAGCCGCGCTTCTTGATCTCGTCGAGGTTGGCGGCGTGTGCAGTGCCGGCCCACAAAGCAATCGGCAGCAGCGCGGCAGCGAGCACGCTGCGGCGGGTGAACGTGAAGTTGGATGGCATGGTGAAGCTCCTGGAGGTTGATGGAGTTGATTTGGGCCGGAGGTGTTGAACGCATCCTCTGCAGCGCAAGTTGCATGCCCATGCAGGAGTGGTCCCCGTGAGTTCAAAGCCGCTTGTGGAGGCGAGCCCGACCCACCCGCTGACAAGGCGGTGCATGCGCCGCCCGTTGCACGGGCGCGGTGCGTGGACGCGCTTCAGTCGGGTGCGTGCCACTCCAGCACACGCCAGTTCGGCGGCAGACCTTCGCAACCCACGATGGCATCTGAGAGGCTCAGGCGTTGCATCGTGCAGGCCAGCGCGCCGCCTTCCAGCGCCGGCAACGTGGCGCGTTCGATGTTCCACACACCTGCTTCGAGCACACCGAAAGCGATGACGAAGTCGAGCCAGGCGTCGGTCTGCTGCGGGTGGCGCGCCACCACGTCGGCCAGGGTGTCATCGGGTGCGGTGTCTGCGGGCCAGGCGGCGCTGCGCGGGCGCAGGTGCATCAGGTAACGGCCGCTCACCAGCAGGCGCTCTGCGGTGGTTTCGCCAGTGGCGTCAACGGCGGCCAGCGCGATGCGTGTACCCGTGGAGCCGGGCAGGCGTTCCCACACTTCGAGGTAGCGGCCATGAATGCCGGTTTCGATCACGCGGTCGCGGGTCTCGAACACCATGTGGCCAGCATCGGGTGTGCTGCGCGGCGGCTGCAGGTCGATGGCGCGCTGCCAGGTGCAGACCTCGGGAGCGCTGGCGTCGGGCTGCGTGATCAGCGTGGTGCCGCCAAAGCCTTGCTGCATCGCGCGGCCCGCCGCCGTGTGGCGGTCGGCCTCGGCGGGCACGCGAAGGTCGCCGTGCCACAGGCCGGTTTGCAGCCAGCGCACCCAGGTGGTGGTGTCTCGGCCGTCGGGGGTTTCGAGCAGGGTGCGTTGCCACACGCCGTGGTAGCGGTCGGGGATGGGGGCGGTGGCGCTCATGGGTGTGTGGATGGGCTTCGACAAGCTCAGCCCGAACGGAGAGGCGTTCGGTCCAAACCGGTGGACTGGGGCAGGCCTCGGTAGAAGACCATGTCGTGGTTGGGCCAGAGATGCGCGCCGGTGTCCCGGGCCAGCGCCTTGAGCTTGCGGATGCTCTCAACGGCCTGTTGCTCGCGGCCTTGCCACAGGGTGCCCGGTGCCACCTCGTCGTCGATGTTTTCCTGCAGGTCGGCCGCATCACCCGCCAGCAGCACCGGGGCGCCGGTGGGCAGTTCGATCAGCATCGACATGTGGCCAGCGGTGTGGCCGGGTGTGGCCACGGCGTGCACGCCCGGCAACACGCTGTATTCGCCGTGCTTCAGGCAAAACTGGAACGCCCGGCCTTCGTCGTCCAGCAGGTCGTCTTCAAACACCGCACCGTCCAGGCCGCTGCAGGCGGCGTTCCACTCGTCGCGCTGCAGGTGGATCTCGGCACCGCAGCCGCAGCGTTTGAGTTCCTTCAGCCCACCCGCGTGGTCAAAGTGCAGGTGGCCGATGAAGATCACGTCCACGTCCTTCGCGCCCAGCCCCAGGCGCGCGAGGTGTTGGGGAATGCGGTGCTCTTCGCGCATGTCGGGCGCGCCCATCTCGAAGGTGGCGGGGTTGTAGTGGCGTTCCCGCAGCGCGGGCGTGTGGATCTTGGCGTGGTCGCAGCCCACGTCGTAGAGGATGCGGCCGTGCTTCGTTTCGATCAGGTAGGCCAGGATGGGCGCCTCGATGGTCTGGCCATGGCCCCGGTTGAAGGTGGAGATGGTCTTGTCGTAGCGGTGGGTCGCGGTGAGCAGCGGCCAGATGCGCAGGGCTTGTGTCATGGTGAATCCTTGGGTTCAGGCGCCGGTGAAGGCCTGCACCCAGGTGTTGACCCGATCGGGTTCAGCCGCGTGCAGGCCTTGCAGCGAGGCCACCACCTCGTCGGTGCTGCGCACGCGCCCGAAGATGCCGCCCTCCACGCCGATCATGGCCAGGGCGGCGGCCTGCAGCGCGGGGTTGCTGGCGGCGGTGGCGTCGGTCACGGTGGTGCAGGCAAAGCCCCGGTCCACCGCTTCGCGCAGCGTGGAGTGCACACACACCTCGGTGGTCACGCCGCAGACGATGAGCTGCTCGATGCCGCGTGCCGCGAGCACCTGCGCCAGCCGCGTGCGGTGGAAGGCACCGTAGCCCGGCTTGTCGATCACCTCTTCGCCGCTCAGGGGGCGCACCGCGTCCACGAAGTCGTGGCCCTGCTCGCCGCGCACCAGCAAGCGCCCCAATGGCCCCAGGCTGCCGATGGGCGCGCCCGCGTCCACGCTGCGCTGCAGCTTGGTGGCGGGGCAGTCGCTCAGGTCGCTCAGGTGGCCTTCGCGCGTGTGCACCACCAGCAGGCCGGCCGCACGCGCGGCCTTCAGCAGCCGCACGGCGTTGGCCACCACCGCCTGCATGGGCGCGATGTCGATGCCGGCCTGGTGGGCGTAGCCACCGGGGCTGCAGAAATCGCGCTGCAGGTCGATCACGACCAGGGCGGTGCGGCTGGGGTCGGGCGCGGTGTCCATGCTCAGACGCTGTTCGATCGGGTGAAGCCGGTGGTGATGGCCTCGGCCATGCGGCGCGCCACCTCATCAGCCAGCAACTTGCCCTTGATGGCGTCCGACCCTTTGGCCGACGAGAGCACGCCCGAGGCCGGCACCCAGTCGGTGCGCGGCGGGTACATGTCGTAGGGCGGGAAGTCGGCCGGGCCGTCGTCGGGCAGCAGGTCCATGCGCACCAGATGCGGGTGGTAGTGCAGCATCATCGAGGTCTCCAGCACGGCCGCGTGCTCCAGCGCGAAGCCGGGGAAGCCGTCGGGGAACACATCGCCCAGGGTCTCGGGCGTCATGAAGTCCCAGTATTCGAGGCGCATCACCTGCAGAGGGTTCGCCGGGTCGGCGGCCTTGGCGTCGCGCAGGCCAAGGTCGATGCCCTCGATCAGGAACCACTGGTTCTCGTAGTGGCCGTTCACGACCACCAGTTTGTGCAGACCGTGGCGCGCAAATTCACGCACTGCGTCGCGCACCTGGCCCACCAGCGTGGCGGCGTCCACACTCGTGGTGCCGCAAAAGTGCTGGCCACCGCCGCACTTGGGTTGCGACTTGTAGCCGTAAGAGAGCGTGGGCGCCACCAGCCCACCCACCAGCGCAGCGGTGTCGGCCGCCACGGCACTCGACAGCAGGCCGTCGGTGCCCAGCGGCAGGTGCGGGCCGTGCTGTTCGAGCGCACCCACCGGCAGCAGCACAGGCGGTTGGTCGCGCTGCACGCGCGACTGGTAGTCCACCCACGAGAGTTCGTTCATCCACACGGTGGTGTTCATTCAGGTTCCTTGGGGTTGGGGTGTGGGTGAGGCGTCGATGGCCTCAACAAAAGCGGCGAGGGTGATCAGCGCACCACCGGCCCACTCCAGGGCGGTCATGGATTCGTCGCCGAACCACACGGCGGT
The DNA here is from genome assembly GCF_030158645.1 of Hydrogenophaga sp. GTDB lineage: Bacteria > Pseudomonadota > Gammaproteobacteria > Burkholderiales > Burkholderiaceae_C > Hydrogenophaga. Next base: position 49,820 of record NZ_JAOASO010000159.1, read on the forward strand.
CAACACCGCCACCACCAGCTCGGCCAGCAAAATCACGCCGGCCTTGCTGCTCTCGATGTGGGTCACGCCGAACTGCCAGGTGGCGGTGGCCAGCAGCAGCCACACGAAGCCGTAAGCCAGCACCGCGATCCACACGCCCAGGCCCATGGCCGTTGGCACGCTGTGACCCAGCGCGGTGGTGGCCACCAACGAAATGACGCCGCAGCCGGCAAACACCGCGAAGGTCTTGCTGACCATCGGCACCTGTTGGGCAGCGCGCGCGATCACGTTGTTGGCCGCGAAGCAGAAGCCGGCGGAGAGTGCGAGGAAGTCCACGAAGGTGAAGGCCAGGTCCACGCCGCCCGTGCCGCCCAGGAAGAGCCACAGCCCGACGAGAGCCATCACCACCGCGGCCCAGCGCAGCGGCGGAATGCGTTCTTTCAAAAACAGCCAGCCGCCCAGCACCGACCACACCGGCGAGAGGTAGAACAGGAACATCACCCGCACCACGTCGCCCAGCATCAGCGCGTTGACAAACGAGGTGTTGGCCCAGCCACCCACCACGGCCAGCGCCAGCAGCAGGCCCCACTGCGCGCGCCAGGCGGCGCGCTGGCGCCAGATGAAGACACAGGTGAACAGGCCCACCACGCCATACGACAGCAGCGACACCATGGGGCCGGTGAGGCCCTGCGCGATGAACCACTTGAGCGGCATCCACGACAGGCCCCAGAGCGACGCCGAGAACAGCAGCACGCCGGTGGCGAGGCGGTTGGAAGGGTGAGAGAGCAGGGACATCGACGGCAATCAGGGCATGACCGAGCCACCGTTGGGCCCCAGCACCTGGCCGCAGTAAAAGCGCGACAGGTCGGAGGCGAGGAACAGCGCGGTGGCCGCGATCTCGTCGGGCTCGGCCACGCGGTGTTGCGGAATGGCGAGTTCCTTTTCCATCCACTCGGGGCTCATGCTGTCCAGCGAGACCATGGCGGTGTTCACCGGCCCGGGCGCAATGGCGTTGACGCGGATGCCGTGCGGCGCGAACTCGCGCGCCAGCGATTTGGTGAGCCCGATCACGCCGGCCTTGGCCGCGCAGTAGGGCGCGTAGTTCTCGCGGCCGAGAATGCCGAGGTCGGACGCGAGGTTGACGATGACGCCACCGCTGCGCGCCACCATGCCGGGCAGCACCGCGCGCGACATCAGAAACACCGACTTCAGGTCGGTGGCCAGCATGCGGTCCCAGTCGGCCTCGGTGGTGTCCAGGAACGGCTTCTCCTGGATGATGCCGGCGTTGTTGACGAGGATGTGGATGTCGCCCACGGTGTGCAGGGCTTCTGTCACCAGGCGCTGCACGGCCTCGCCGTCGCTCACGTCGGCGCTGATGGCCACGGCCTGCCCGCCCGCGTGCTTGATGGTCTGCACCAGGGTGGCGGCCTCCTGCGGCTGGTTCAAGTGGTTGACGACCACGCGTGCGCCCGCTTGCGCGAACTTCAGCGCGATGGCACGTCCTATGCCGGTGGCCGCTCCGGTGACCAGCGCGGTCTGGCCTACGAGCGACAGCTGCACGCTCATGGGGTACCTTCGCTCTGCGGGCTGCGGTGCGAGCTTGCTTGGGAGCGGCCCGGCGCGGCGCTCATGCCATCACCTCGCCGTGGCTGGTCACCAGACACTGGCCCGTGAGCGGTCGCGCCGCTTCGCTGGCGAGGAACAAAAACACACCGGCGAGATCTTCGGGCGTGAGCATCTCGGGCACGGCCTGCTTCGACAGGATCTCGCGTTCCACCTCGGCCTCGCTGCGACCCTGGGCTTGCGCCATGGCCGTGAGCGAGCGCAGCGCGGCGTCGGTGCGCACCCAGCCGGGGCACACGGCGTTCACGCGGATGCCGCGTGGGCCGAGTTCCAGCGCGAGCGAACGCGTGAGCCCCACCACCGCGTGTTTGCTCGCGGCGTAGGCTGAAAAGCCCGCCACGCCGATGCGGCCCCAGATGGAGCTCTGGTTGATGACGCTGGCGCCACGCGGCAACAGGGGCAGCAGCGCCTGCGTGAGCCGCACCATGGAGGTGACGTTGTTGTCGAGCAGGCCGGCCCAGCGGGTCATGGATTCGGGTGCGGTGTCGTCCAGCGGTGTGGGGTACTCGGTGCCGGCGTTGTTGACCAGCACGTCGAGCGTGCCCCAGTGTTCGCGCAAGTGCGCGGCAACGGCTGCGACCTGTTGGGGGTCGCTGAGGTCGCACGTGATGCAGAAGGCTTCGACAAGCTCAGCCCGAACGGAAGTGGACTCAGCCCAACCGGAGGTGGAATCAGCCCGAGCAGAGATGGGCTCGGCTTGAACGGAGGTTTGGTCTTGGCGGATCAGTTCCAGGGTGTTGCCTGAATCGACGCGGTCCAGCAGCATCAGCCGCACGCCCTGCGCCGCAAAGGCCCGCGCCAGCGCCTGGCCGATACCCCCGGCCGCGCCGGTGATGAGCACGGTCTTGCCCTGCAGGCCGTGGTCGGCAGGCATGTCAAACGGCGGTGAGGAAGGACACGCCGACAGCGCCGAGGAAACCGTCTGCGCGGCCCGGTGTGCCGGGTGGTTGCACCACCCCGTAGTTGCTCGCGAGCACCCGCTTGACGCGGTTGATGTGAAAGCTCTTGAGCAGTTCACCCACCGTGATCACCTGCGGGTAGCTGTCGGCGTACAGCTCGCGGTGGAAGGCGGGCAGGCGGTACCAGGGCGCGGTGGGGCGCTCGTGGTGGGCGTTGTGGAAACCGAAGTTGAGCCAGATCAGGTTGAACCACTTCGCGTCCAGGCTCACCACGTCGCTGTAGGTGTTGGCCTGTTCGTAGGCGCGGTCGCGCAGCTTGTCTTTCGGGATCGGCGTGTCGTCGAGGATGGGGTAAGCGTCGTAGGTGTGCTGGAAGCAGTCGGCAAAGCGCAGCACCGTGATGAAGACCAGGAACGCCACGAAGTACAGGGCGAGCGCCTTGAGCGACCACCAGCCCAGCAAGGCGAGCGCCGTGATGCGCACCAGCGCGGTGGCGACCACGCGCACGCGGGCGTCTTTTTTCTGTTCGCTCAGGAAGGGCAGGGCGATCACGTAGCCGCGCATGACGAATTCCACCGCCGGGAAGTGGGCCCACTCCAGGGCTAGTACCACGCGGCGCACCACCGGGTGGGCGCGCAGGAAGGACTGCGCATCGAAGGTGATCACGTCGGCACGCTCCACGTGGTGGCGCATGTGCTTGCGGCGCATGTCGGCAAAGCTGGCGTAGCAGCTGCCGTTGATCCAGCTCATCAGCGTGCCCCAGCGCTCGTTGGCCTGCGGCGTGCGAAAGATGGCGTTGTGCGCGAACTCGTGGATGAAGTAGGCCGACCACACCAGCGTTTGTGCGACCAGCAACACGCCCAGGGCGTTCAGCAGCCAGCTCGCCTGCCCCAGCAGGGCAATGCCCACCGGCCAGCCCAGCACGGTGAAGCTGATGGCGGCGACGTTGGGCCACACGCCGTCCTCGTAACGGAAAACCGGTTTCATGGGAGTGCCTTCAATGGGGGGAACGCTGTCGTCACCGCACCGATGCCCGAGCGGGCACCGGTGAAGCCAACTGGGTCTTACTTCAGGCCCTTGACCAGGCTGGCGTCGAAGGTGGCTTCGATCGGCGGGATCGTGGTGATCTGGCCCTTGGCCTTGAGCAGCTCGCCAATGATTTCGCCGCTGGCGTAATACGAGGTGGTTTCCTTGGCCTTGGTGAAGGCCTTGGGCATCTCGGCCACGGGGATGTTGTAGACGCCGGTGAGCTGCTCCTTCACCTCGGCGGCGGACACGCCCATGAACTTGCCGATGATCTTGTGCGCTTCCGCGGGCTTGGCCTTCATGTAGGCCAGACCGTCCAGATACGCCTGCATCACGCCGGTGATCTGCGCCGGCTTGGCCTTGATCACCTTGTCGTCGAACACCAGCACATCGGCGATCAGGCCCGGCGCGTTCTTGGAGGAGAACACCACCTTGAACTTCTTGCCGCCGCCCTGGCCCAGGATCTGCGAGAGGCTGGGCTCGTAGGTCACGCCGATGGGCAGCTGGCCGGAGGCCATGGCGGCCGGCACGGCTTCGGGCGTCATGCTCACCGGGGTGATGTCCTTCTCGGTCATGCCGGCGGTCTTGAGGGCATAAGAGAGCAGGAAATCGCTGGGCGAGAGCGGGTTGTAGCCGATCTTCTTGCCTTTGAAATCGGCCACCTTGGTGATGCTGCTGTCGGCCACGATGGCGTCGCCACCGTTGGAGTAGTCGATGGGCATGACCACCTTCATGTTGCGGCCGGCGGCGACTTGCCCGACCACCTGGTCATAGGTCAGCATGCCGCCGTCCACCGCGCCCGAGGCGATGGCCGCCGGGATCAGCGCCGGGTCGTTGAAGACCTGCAGCGAGACCTTGAGGTTGTATTTCTTGTAGAGGTCCAGCGCCTCGGCCACGTAGAACGGGCCGTAGCCGATCCACACCACGGTGGCGATCTTCATCTGGGTGGGCGCCTGGGCGAACGAGGAAAAGGCGGCCAGCGAGAGGGCCAGGCCCAGGGCCGGCTTGAAGAAGTGGTTGCGCCGGCTGGACAGGGTGGGGGCAGAGGTTTTCATCAGGGGCTCCATGGGTTGTAAGGACGTGCAGGAAGAAGCGATCACGTGATCGTTCTCCCGGGCTTTTGTCCCTCCGTGGAGCCTGCGATGAGGCCGGCACACTCTCGGACCAGACACCGCGCGGCGCATCGCCTCGCGGTCGGAACCCTAGTGCACCTGAGTGCTGAGCAGATGGTCGGGCGGACCCTGGATCGCTCTTCTTGCGGAATGGTGGTCAGCAGAAAGCGTGCCAGGCTGGTCGGCGCTCTGCATGCCGCTTGAACGCCCCTGCTGCACCAAAAGCAGAAGCTGTGCGCCCTTTCAGCGGCGTGGTGCCGCCTTGGTCCGCCCCGTGTTGGTGCGGGTTGCGCGGACTTTGGGGGAGGCCGCCGGCCTGGCCACGGTGTCGTCCGTGTCCACCGGCAACAGGGGCACAAAAGGTGCCCGGGCGTCGTCGGCCAGACCCTGGGTGAGCGCTTCGAGGATCTCGATCAGCTGGTGGCGCTGCGTCATCGACAAAGGCGAGAGCAGCCGCTGGTAGGCCTGCTCGGCCGGTCCGCGCGCCTGCTGCAACAGTTTCTGGCCGCTCGGGGTGAGCACCACCGCCATCTGGCGTCGGCTGTGCTCGGCCATGCGCCGCTCGATCAGTCCGCGTTCTTCGAGGCCTTTGCACACCCGCATGACGGTGACCTTGTCAAAGGCGAGTGCGCGCGCCAACCGGGTCTGGTCCAGGCCGGGTTCGCTGGACAAGACGGTGAGCACGCCGTACTGGGCCGGGGTGAGACCCACACTGGCGCAAGCGTTCTCGAACACCGCCGCCGAGATCTGGTGGGTGCGGCGCAACAGGAAGCCCGGGCGCTGGTACAAGTCTTTCAAGGTCATGGTTCGGGATTCTACGAATGGCAGCCTCCCGCCTGCCGTTTCAAAATGGTTCGCATGCTAACGATAGGAGACATCCGATGACACGCTTGTACACCCTCACCGGCCGAGCCTGGCGCAGCCTCCTGGCTCTGGCACTGTTCGCCGGCACCGGTCTGGCCCAGGCCCAGACGTCCGATGTGCCGCTGCGCCTGATCGTGCCCTTCACCCCGGGCACCGGCATCGACCTGATCGCCCGCACCATCGGTCCCAAGCTGTCGGAGCGCCTGAAACGCCCGGTGGTGGTGGACAACCGGGCTGGCGCCTCCGGCAACATCGGGACCGAGGCCGTGGTGCGCGCCGCGCCCGATGGCAACACCTTGCTGGTGAGTGTGAACACCCTGGTGATGAACCGCAGCCTGTACCCGCAGGCGCCGTTCGACCCGCTGCGCGATCTCACCCCGGTGGGGCTGACCAGCTGGGGCCAGCTGATGCTGGTCACCCACCCCAAGACGGGGTTCAAGACCGCCGGCGACCTGGTGGATGCTGCGCGCCGCGCGCCGGGCCAGCTCAACTACGCCTCACCCGGCGTGGGCACGCCGCACCATTTGTCGATGGAGCTCTTCAAGAACGCCAGCAAGAGTTTCATCACGCACATCCCGTACCGAGGCACCGGCCCCGCGCTCACCGACATGATCGGTGGCCAGGTGGATGCGATGTTCCTGCCGATCCACGTCGCGCTGCCGCAGATCCGCAGCGGGCGGCTGGTGGCGCTGGCCATCGGCAGCGACAAGCGCCACGCCCTGCTGCCCGAGGTGCCCACGCTGACCGAGTCGCGCACGGCCGACGTGAACGTGGACATGTGGTACGGCGTGTTCGCGCCCAAGGGCATGGCGCCGGCCATGGTCGCCACGCTCAACCGCGAGATCAACAGCATCCTGGCCAGCGAAGACGTGAAGAAGGCGTTCTCCGGCCAGGGCATGGACCCGAGCACCGGCACGCCCGAGGCGTTCGGCCAGTTGGTGGAGAAGGACGCGGAGCGCTGGGCCCGGCTGATCAAGACCCAGAACATCAAGGCTGAATGACATGAAACACCCCCGCTGCGCTCCGGAGCAACTGACATGACGATGGCCATTGTGGGCGGCGGAATCGCCGGTTTGGCGTTTGCGTTGGCCCTCCACCAGCGGGGCATGGCCTGCGACGTGTACGAGAGCGTGCCCGACGTCAAGGAGCTCGGCGTGGGCATCACGCTGCTGCCGCACGGCGTGCAGGAACTCACCGCGCTGGGTCTGCTGGCGCAGCTGGAGGCCGTGGGGATCGAGAACCGCGAGAGTGTGTTCTTCAACCGCTTCGGCCAGCGCGTGTACGGCGAGGCGCGTGGGCGTCACGCGGGCTACGAACTGCCCGAGTTGGGCATTCACCGCGGCAAGCTGCACCGCATCCTCTTTGAGGCTGCGCTGGAGCGCCTGGGTTCCGAGCACGTGCACACCGGCCACCGCTGCACCGGGCTGGCGCAGGACGCCGATGGCGTCACGCTCTCGTTTGCCGACAACGCACAAGGCCCGGTGGCGCCGGTGCGTGCACCGTGGGTGGTGGCCTGCGACGGCGTGAATTCCGCGATCCGCAAGCATTTCTACCCGCAGGACAGCGTCTGCTACGGCGGCATCAACACCTGGCGCGGCACCACCGTGCACAAGCCGATCCTGGGCGGCAAGAGCTACATCCGGATCGGCTCCATCGACACCGGCAAGATGGTGATCTACCCCATCGTGGACAACGTGGACGGGCAGGGCAACCAGCTCATCAACTGGGTGGCCGAGATCCGCGACAGCGAAGCCCGCATGAACGACTGGAACCGCCCGGGTCGCCCCGAAGATTTCTTGCCGACCTTCGCCGACTGGCGCTTCGACTGGCTCGACGTGCCGGCGCTCATCACCTCGGCCGAGCACGTGTTCGAATACCCCATGGTCGACAAGGACCCGCTGCCGCGCTGGAGCTTCGAGCGCGTCACGCTCATGGGCGACGCCGCCCACCCGATGTATCCCCGCGGCTCCAACGGCTCGGCCCAGGCGCTGATCGATGCCCGCACGCTGGCCGACGAGATCGCCACCGCGCATGCCGCCGGCGGTGACCTGCGCGCTGCCCTGCAGCGCTACCAGGCCGCACGTCTGCCCGCCACCGCCCGCGTGGTGGAGACCAACCGCACCCTGCCGCCGGACTTCATCATCATGAAGGCCGACGAACTCAGCGGCGGCAAGCCGTTCGACAACATCGACGATCTCATCAGCCAGGACGAGCTGCGCGCCATTTCGGACAATTACAAGCAGATTGCGGGCTTTGCGCTGAAGGCTTGACCGCGGGCGCCGCCCTGGCGGTGTGGGGGGTATCCGACAGCCGTCGGGGCCTGCTGCGCAGTGGACACCTCTTGCGCGCTGTTTTGTGGCACTGTCGGCCAAGGTGCCGTCCGCCGGGGACGGGACACCCACCTTGTGCACCCAGCATGCCGCGACTCACACGACAGACACGTATCCGAACGGAAGAGAACCCCGGGCTCCGTGGCCCTGCCGGGCGCTCGTTGTGCGCGCTCGCCCTGGCGTGGGGTGTCGTGGTCTGCTCCGGCACACAGGCGCAGACCGTGCTGCGCTACGGCGGCGACGCGGCGTTTGCCCCGTTTGAATCGCTCGGCGCCAGCGGCGAGCCCGAAGGCTTCCAGATCGACCTGATGCGGGCCCTCGGCCGTGAACTCGGCCTGGAGGTCACCATCCAGCTGCAAAGCTGGCCTTCCACGGTGGAGGCCTTCAAGGCCGGGCGGGTGGACGTGATCGCCATGGTGCAGACCACCGAGCGGCGTGCTTACGCGCACTTTCTCAAGGGCCATGCTGCGCCCGCGTTTGCGGTGTACCTGCCGGTCGGCCAAGCCGCTCCGCGGGCGCTGCAAGACCTCCAAGGCTCGCGCATCGCCGTGCTGGACCACGAACCCATGCGGGAGAGCCTGGGCAAGTGGCTCTCAGGCATCAGCGGACCCTATGTGCGCACGCCCGATGCGCTGTCTGCCCTGCAGTCCGTCCAGCTCGGTTTTGCCGACATGGCCTTGCTGCCGCGTGCCTACGCCGATCCCTTGATGGCCAGCGGTGAGGTCAGCGGACTGGTGCGTGCGCTGGGGGACCTGCGTCTGCAGTCCTATTCGCTGGCGGTGGTGCGCGACAACGACGCGCTGCGCCAGCGGCTGCAGGTCGCGCTGGACCGTCTGGAGAGCAACGGCACGCTGCCCGCGCTGCGCGAGCGCTGGCTCAACGACGAACCCGCCACCGCCGAGCAGCAGGCCATGGCCCGCGATCTGGATCAGCAGCGGACATGGACCTGGCTGGTCGCGCTGGGCGGCACGTCCCTGCTGGTGCTGGCGGGACTCGGGCTGCGCCATCGCGGACGGGCGGTATCGCATGAGCGCACGCGGCGCGAGGCCGCCGAGCGCTCGCTGCGCCGCTCAGAAGATTTGCTGGAGCGCACCTTCCAGCGCAACCCCGAGCCCATGCTGGTGGTGGACCACCACAGCGGTCTGGTGCAGGACGCCAACCCGGCGGTCGCCGCGCTGTTGGGCGTGGCAGAAGACCGGGTGGTGGGCCGCCCGTTGCGCGATCTGGCGCATCACATCGGCATGGACACACTCAAGCGCATGGCACGCGCCATCGATCTGAACGGCTTGCTGGACGCACTGCCGGTGAGCGTGACCCGCGCCGATGGCCAGCAGCGCGCGTGTCTGGTGAGTGCCGACAAACTGCGCGTGGGTGATCACACCATCGTGCTGTGCATCGTGCGCGACGTGACCGAGCGACTGGCGCAGGACCCGGTGTTTCGCCAGGGCTACCAGTCCCTGCACGAAGAATTCGCCCAGGCCCGCCGGGACGCCCCCGAGACGTTGCCACCCACCGATCACGGCGAAGACCGCCTGCGCGAGTTCACCCGCGCCGTGGCGCACGACTTGCGGGCGCCCCTGCTGGCGATCCAGGGCTTCATGGGCCTGATGCGCGAGCGCCTGCAACTCGGGCACACCGATGAGGCGCTGGAATACAGCGAGCAGGTGGACAAAGCCACGCGGCGCATGAACGCCATGATCGAAGCCTTGACCAACCTGGCCCAGATCGACCAACACCCGCTCAAGCGCCGCAGCATCGACATGCGTGCCCTGTCCGAAGACACCTGGACCCTGGTGCGAAGCGGAGAGACCGCGCGTTCGATCGAAATCCGGTTCGACCCGCTGCCCCCGGCGATGGGTGACGCCGATCTGGTGGCCCAGGTGTGGCAGAACCTGCTGCACAACGCGTGGAAATACTCGGCCCGCGTGCCGGTGTCACGCATCCGGGTGGACAGTTTTCAGGAAGCGGGACGCACCTGGTACCGCGTGGCCGACAACGGCGCCGGCTTCGACATGGCGCACGCCCGCGCGCTGTTCCAACCGTTTCGGCGCATGCACGCGGCGTCGCAGTTCGAGGGCAGCGGCATTGGCCTGAGCATGGTTCAGCGCATCGTGCGCCACCACGGGGGTGAGGTGCGCTTGCGCAGCCAGATCGGCGTGGGCACGGTGGCCGAATTCACGCTCGACGCAGCGGCCTGAGTCGCTCAACCCATGCCGTTGCGCCGGGCCAGCTCGACAAACAGCGCCGAGTGGTCCAGGTCGGCCAGCCCGTGCTCGACCGACTGGGCGTAGAGCTGCTCGAACAAACCGGTGATCGGCGCATCGAAGCCGACTTCCGCCGCGGTGGTCAGCGCGTTGCGCATGTCCTTGAGTTGCACCGCCACCGCTGCGCGCTTGGTGAAGTCGCGCTCCACCATGCGCTGGCCGTGCACCTGCAGGATGCGGCTGTCCGCAAAGCCGCCGGTGATGGCCTGCTTGACCTTGCCCATGTCGGCTCCGCCCTTCTCGCACAGCAGCAGGGCCTCCGCCACGGCGCCGATGGTGATGCCCACGATCATCTGGTTGGCCAGTTTGGCCAGCTGCCCTGCGCCGTGCGGACCGACATGCACCGGGCGTCCCAGCAGCTCGAACACCGGACGCAGGCGCTCGAAGTCGGCAGCCTCGCCGCCCGCCATGATGGCCAGTGTGCCGGCCTCGGCGCCCACCGTTCCGCCCGAGACCGGTGCGTCCAGGTGGTGCAGGCCGGCGGCCTCCAGGCGGCTGGCATGGTCGCGCGCCTGGCGCGGCAGGATGGACGACATGTCCACCACCACGCTGCCCGGGCGCAGGTGGTCCACCGTGTGCTGGTTGAACAGCACGTCTTCCACGATGTCGCCGTTTTCCAGCAGGGTGATCACGATGTCGGCCCCGGACACGGCGCCGGCGGGTGTGTCGGCCACGCGCGCGCCGAAGGGGGTCAGTCGCTCGGCCTTGCTGCGCGAGCGGTTCCACACACTGACCGTGCAGCCGGCTTCGCACAGGCGCCGGGCCATGGGGAAACCCATCAGGCCAATGCCGAGCACGGCGATCTGGAGGGCGGACGTGGTGGGGGCGGAGTTGGTGTTCAAGAGAGGGTCTGAGGATGGGTTGGCGGGAGTGGCTGGGCCGGCAAGGAACGCCGGATGGGCATTGTGGCGTCAGAACGGCGACGTTTCATGAGCCGGTCAGGACACGCTGAAAACGACCCTCCGTGACACAATGCGCGACCATGGAAAAAACACCTTCGACCGACCCCGCGTGGCTGAACCGCGAGTACAACAACCGCGAGCTGGTGCCCGAGCATGCGGCCCACTTCGAGCGCTGGGCCCGGACTTCCGAGCAGGTGCGACAGGGCAGCCGACCGTTGCTGGACGTGAGCTATGGCCATGGCCCCGGCGAGACGCTGGACATCTTTCCCGCGCCACGCAAGCCGGGCACGCCGCTGGCGCCGGTGATGGTGTTCATCCACGGCGGCTACTGGCGCAGCCTGGACAAATCCGACCACTCGTTCATTGCGCCCGCGTTCACGAAGCACGGCGCTTGCGTGGTGATGCCCAACTACGCACTGTGCCCGGCGGTCACCATTCCCGACATCGTGATGCAGATGGTGCACGCGCTGGCCTGGACCTTCCGCCACATCGCTGCGCACGGCGGTGATCCGCACCGCATTTCGGTGGTGGGCCATTCGGCGGGCGGGCACCTGGCCACGATGATGCTGGCCTGCGAATGGACGCGTGTGGGTGGCGATCTGCCCGAGTCGTTGGTGAAGAACGCGCTGTCGATCTCGGGCCTTTACGACCTGGAGCCGGTGCGCCTCACACCGTTCGTTCAGCCGTCGTTGAACCTGACACCTTCGCAGGTGAAGAAGGCCAGCCCGGTGCGTTTGCCTGCGCCTTTGCTGCGCGAAGGTCGCGGGCAGTTGTTTGTTGCTGCTGGAGCGGATGAGAGCAGCGAGTTCCAGCGCCAGAACCGCATCATCCAGCAGGCCTGGGGGTCGGAGGTGGTGCCGGTGTGCGAGGCGTTGCCGGGGCTCAACCACTTCAGCATTGTTGAGGCCTTGGTTCAGCCGAAACACCGGTTGCACGGGATGGCGCGGGAACTGCTCTCCGTTTGACGTTGCGTTTTCTCCGGCCAGGCCGGTCGCTCGTCAGGGCAGTTTCCAAACCCCCTACATCAGCAGGTGCTCGCCCGCATTGTCCCCACCCAGGATCACGTAGTTCACCTTGCGCACGTCCATCAGTTTCGTGCCGCCCGAGTAGCTGATCGAGCTCTGCACGTCCTGCTCCATCTCCACCAGCGTGTCGGCCAGCTTGCCCTTGATGGGCTCCAGGATGCGCTTGCCTTCCACGTGCTTGTACTCGCCCTTGTTGAAGTCGCTCGCCGAGCCGTAGTACTCCTTGTAGAGCACACCGTCCACTTCCACCGTCTGGCCCGGTGACTCCTCGTGGCCCGCGAAGAGCGAGCCGATCATCACCATGCTGGCGCCGAAGCGCACGCTCTTGGCAATGTCGCCATGGCTGCGGATGCCGCCGTCGGCAATGATGGGTTTGGTGGCCACGCGGGCGCACCACTTGAGCGCGCTGAGCTGCCAGCCACCGGTGCCAAAACCCGTCTTGAGCTTGGTGATGCAGACCTTGCCCGGTCCCACACCCACCTTGGTCGCGTCCGCGCCCCAGGTTTCCAGGTCGATCACCGCTTCGGGCGTGGCCACGTTGCCCGCGATGATGAAGGACGAGGGCAGTTTCTCTTTCAGGTAGCCGATCATGTTCTTCACGCTGTCGGCGTGGCCGTGCGCGATGTCGATGGTGATGTACTCCGGCGCCAGGCCCTCGGCCACCAGCTGGTCCACCGTGGCGTAGTCGGGCGCCTTCACGCCCAGCGAGATCGAGGCATACACATCGTGCGCGCGCATGTCGCGCACAAACTTCAGGTTGTCCAGGTCGAAGCGGTGCATCACGTAGAAGTAACCGTGTTGGGCCAGCCAGACGCAGATGGACTCGTCCACCACCGTCTTCATGTTGGCCGGCACCACCGGCAGACGGAACTTGCGCCCACCGAGCTCCACGCCCGCGTCGCATTCCGAACGGCTCTCCACGCGGCACTTGCGCGGCAGCAGCAGGACGTTGTCGTAATCAAAAATTTCCATGTGAACCAGGCTCCAGAAAACTGTTGTTGAACAGGGAGAGCGCTTGGCTTGGCCGGCTTTGTGCATCGGGCACAAAAAACCGGGCGCAAGAATCTTGGGCCCGGTGATTGATTCTAGGCGCCTTGGTCGGCGTGAGGCGGGTTTCGACGCCTCGCCCGCCATATGGGGGCCATACGGATGACCGTATACAGCGCGCAGCACAGGGCGCTTCCTACAATCAAGCCATGCTGTTTGAAGAATCCGTCGCCCCGTCCCCGCTGCTCGCGGGTCTCAATGCCGAACAAGGCGCTGCCGTCATGCTGCCGGCCGAGCACGCGCTCATCCTGGCCGGGGCGGGCTCGGGCAAGACGCGGGTGCTGACCACGCGCATCGCCTGGCTGCTGCAGACCGGGCAGGTGACGCCCGGCGGTGTGCTGGCGGTGACCTTCACCAACAAGGCCGCCAAGGAAATGATGACGCGCCTGTCCGCCATGCTGCCGGTGAACGTGCGCGGCATGTGGATCGGCACCTTCCACGGCCTGTGCAACCGCTTCCTGCGCGCGCACCACAAGCTCGCGGCCTTGCCCGCCACCTTCCAGATCCTGGACACACAGGACCAGCTCTCGGCCGTGAAGCGCCTGTGCAAACAGTTCAACGTGGACGACGAGCGTTACCCGCCCAAGCAGATCCAGTACTTCATCAGCGGCTGCAAGGAAGACGGCCAGCGCCCGCGCGACGTGGTGGCGCGCGACGAAGAGACGCGCAAGAAGGTGGAGCTGTACGCGCTGTACGAAGAGCAGTGCCAGCGCGAGGGCGTGGTGGACTTTGGCGAGCTCATGCTGCGTTCGTATGAAGTGCTGCGCGACAACGACCCGGTGCGCGAGCACTACCAGCGGCGCTTCCGCCACATCCTGATCGACGAGTTCCAGGACACCAACCGCCTGCAGTACGCCTGGATCAAGATGTTCAGCGCGCCGCCACTCGAGGGCCTGCCGGGTTCGGGCAACGCGGTGTTTGCCGTGGGCGACGACGACCAGAGCATCTACGCGTTTCGCGGCGCGCGCGTGGGCAACATGGCCGACTTCGTGCGCGAATTCAAGGTGCGCCACCAGATCAAGCTGGAGCAGAACTACCGCAGCTGCAGCAACATCCTCGACTCGGCCAACGAGCTGATCAGCCACAACACCAACCGCCTGGGCAAAAACCTGCGCACCGACGCCGGCGCGGGCGAACCGGTGCGCGTGCACGAGGCAACCAGCGACTTCGCCGAGGCGCAGTGGATGGTCGACGAGATGAAGCAGCTCGCGCGCGAAGACGTGCCCAAGGTGGAGATGGCCGTGCTCTACCGCAGCAACGCGCAAAGCCGTGTGGTGGAAACCGCGCTCTTCAACGCCGCCATGCCCTACCGCGTGTACGGCGGCCTGCGCTTCTTCGAGCGCGCCGAGATCAAGCACGCGCTGGCGTATCTGCGCCTGCTGGAAAACGCCAACGACGACACCAGCTTCCTGCGCGTGGTGAACTTCCCGCCGCGCGGCATCGGCGCGCGCAGCATCGAACAGCTGCAGGACGTGGCGCGCACCTCGGGCTGTTCGCTGCACGACGCGGTGAGCGCGGTGACCGGGCGCGCCGGCGTGGCCATCGGCGGGTTCGTGGCCAAGCTCGACGTGCTGCGCGAACGCTCCGAGGGCATGACGCTGGCCGAGATCATCGAGCTGGTGCTCGACCACAGCGGCCTGGTGGAGCACTACCGCGCCGAGCGCGAAGGGCAGGACCGGGTGGAGAACCTGGAGGAACTGGTGAGCGCGGCCAAGAGTTTTGTGGGCATCGAAGGCTTTGGCCGTGATGCCGTGGCGCGCACGGCGGATGGGGCAGCGTTGACGCAGAGCCCGGTGAGCCAGGGGTTCAACCCGGAAGAGCCCTCACCCCAACCCTCTCCCAGAGGGAGAGGGAGTGAATTGCCCCCTCTCCCTCTGGGAGAGGGCGGGGGTGAGGGCCTCCCCGCGCCCGACGCCGACACCGGCGAGACCATGAGCCCGCTCGCGGCCTTCCTCACCCATGCGGCGCTGGAGTCGGGCGACAACCAGGCACAAGCCGGGCAGGACGCGGTGCAGCTCATGACGGTGCACGCCGCCAAGGGGCTCGAATTCGACGTGGTCTTCATCACCGGCATGGAAGAAGGCCTGTTCCCGCACGAGAACTCGATGAGCGACCGCGACGGGCTCGAAGAAGAGCGCCGCCTGATGTACGTGGCGATCACACGCGCCCGCAAGCGCCTGTACCTGAGCCACTCGCAAACGCGCATGCTGCACGGCCAGACGCGCTACAACATGAAGAGCCGCTTTTTTGACGAGCTGCCCGAGGCCTGCCTGAAGTGGCTCACGCCACAGCAGCCGGCGTGGGGCGCGCCGGGCGGGGCGGGCGGCGGTGGTGGCCAGTGGCAGAACGGACGGCGCAGCTTCGGTGCACCGCCAGCGCTGCAGCCTTCGTGGTCACCGGGCTTCCACGACAAGGGCGACCCGAAAGGCCTGGGCCAGAAAGCGCCTGAACCCGATCGGGGCACCGACATCCGGGCCGGCATGGCCGTGTTTCACAACAAGTTCGGCGAGGGCAAGGTGCTCTCCATCGAAGGCGCGGGCGATGACGCCCGCGCGCAGGTGAACTTCAGCCGCCATGGCACGAAGTGGTTGGCGCTCAGTGTGGCCAAACTCACGCCGATCACCTGAGGATTCCCGCGCTGACCAGCGTGACAGGGAGATGAAAAACCCCTTGGGGATGGTCGTGCGGTGTCGTGGCGCTGCCCGGCGTGAAGTACCCCTGGGTGTTTAACGCGGTTGTCACAAGAGGTTCTTACTGTCAGGCGGGTCGCATCTCCGACGGACCGCCCTCAGGACCTCCCATGAAATTGCCCACCACCCACGTTGCCCACGAAACCCAAACCGATCCCGACGATCTTGAAAACAACTTCGTCCAGACCCCCCACCTCAACGACCTGGTGGCAGCGCGGCTGAGCCGCCGTCACTTCATGCGCGGCGGCGTGAGCGCCATGGCCATGGCCGGTCTGGGAACGGCCGCCCTGACCGCTTGCGGCGGTGGCGATGAAGCGCCTGTCACCAACCCGGTCACCAACCCGGTCAGCCCGACCCCCGAAGTGCAGCTGGGCTTCAGTGCCGTGGCCAAGAACAAGTCCGACGCGGTGCAGATTGCCGCCGGTTACACCGCCACCGTGATCTATGCGACCGGCGATCCCATCGACAACACCGCCACCCCGTACGCCAACGACGGCACCGACATCGACTTTGGCAGCCGCGCGGGCGACCATCACGATGGCATGCACTTCTTCGGCCTCAATGCCGCCCGCACCGGTCCCGATCCCACCAGTTCAAACCGCGGGATCATGTGCATCAACCACGAGAACATCTCGGGCACCGTTTTGTTCATGCACCCCAATGGCCAGACGAACCGCTCCACCGGTCCGCGCCCCGAGGTGGAAGCGCGCAAGGAGATCGAATCCCACGGTGTCTCCGTCATCGAGGTGTCTCGCACCACCGGCGCCTTCACTGTGAACAAGGCGAGCAACTTCAACCGCCGCATCACCGCCAACACCATGGTCGAAATCAGCGGTCCTGTGCGTGGCACCAAGTACGTGAAGACCAAGTTTTCGCCCGGTGGCACAGCCACGCGCGGCACCATCAACAACTGCGGCCATGGCTACACGCCCTGGGGCACCTACCTGACGGCGGAAGAAAACTGGGCCGGTTATTTCCGTCGCGCCACGGGTGACGATGCCAACCGCACCCCCAAGGAAAACACCGCGATGCTGCGCAACGGTATCCGTCCTGGCAACGGCGGCAACAACCGCTGGACCAGTGTGGTACCCGCCGATGCCAACAGCACCGAGTTCAGCCGCTGGGACATCACGGTCAACACCGCCCAGCCAACCGATGGCACGGGTGACTTCCGCAACGAGGCCAACACGTTCGGTTACATCGTCGAAATCGATCCCTACAACCCGCTGGCCACGCCGCGCAAGCGCACGGCCTTGGGCCGCCGTGCCAACGAGGGCGCCTGGGGCAGCATTCCCAAACAGGGCCGGCCGCTGGCGTTCTACATCGGCTGCGATTCGCGCGGTGAATACGTCTACAAGTTCGTGACCAGCGCCAACTGGGACCCGGCCGACGCCAACACCGGCGGCATGGCGGCGGGCACCAAGTACCTCGACCAAGGCACCATCTACGCAGCCCGCTTCAATGCGGACGGCACCGGTACCTGGGCCAAGCTCGACCTGAGCAACCCCGACGTGGCTGCCGGCTTGCCGGTGACCACGTACAACCCCAACGGGTACACCTTTGAGGACCTGGCCGACATCTGTGTGAACACCCGCCTGGCGGCGGGCGCCGCCGGTGCCACGCGCATGGACCGCCCGGAGTGGACCGCCGTCAACCCCACCAACGGTGAGATCTACATCACCATGACCGAGAACCCGGACCGTGGAAACTCGGGCTTGTCGGGCAACAACATTCCCAACCCGCCGGTGGACGCGGCCAACCCGCGCGCATGGCGCGACACGCGCACCGACAACGCGACCATCCAGCGCGGCAACGTCAACGGCCACATCGTGCGCATCCGGGAAGACGGTGACGACGCCGCTGCCACCACCTTCCGCTGGGACATCTTCCTTTTTGGCGCCCAGGCCGCCCCCGACGACCTGACCACCAACGATTACTACCAGCGCAACGTCAACCTATCCGGCCTGAGCGGGTTCAATGACCTGTCCAAGCCCGATGGGTGCTGGTTCTCCAAAAAGAGCGGCATCCTCTGGATCCAGACCGACGACAACACCTTCACCGACCAGACGAACGCGATGCTGCTGGCCGCGGTGCCCGGGCGACAAGGTGACGGTGGCGCGGTGGACATCCAGGTGCGCGCTGACGGTCAGGCAGATGCCGCCGCCATCGACCGCACCGTGACCACCTACGCGGGCCGCAAGATGACGGACGCCACCTTCAAGCGTTTCCTGGTGGCACCCAAGGGGGCAGAAATCACCGGCCTCACAGAAACGGCCGACGGCAAGGTGCTGTTCATCAACATCCAGCACCCTGGCGAGAACACGGCTTCGCTGGCTTCGGCGTTCGAGAGCAACTGGCCAGGCAACGGTGGCGGTGTGGCGGCTTACGGCCCCGGCGGCGCGACGGCCCGTCCGCGTTCGGCCACGCTCATGATCACCAAGAACGACGGCGGCGTGATCGGTCTTTGACCAGCAACAACGGGCTCATCCTGCGCTGAGCCCAGGCGCCACTCCCTCCAACCCCAAGGCCCCGACAGGCCTTGGGGTTTTTGCTTTTGGTGGCTTCGTCCATCGCGTGCACAGCCTCGCCCCGCCGACCTGCGCCCGGCAGCGCAGGGGTGTTCGCGCGCGCATTTTGAGAACTAAGGTGATCTTGCCTCGCCGATCCCGGGTCGGTTCAGAGGCGTTCTCAAACCGCCAACAAAGGACATCTCATGTACGACCAAATTGTCAAACCCCAGACCATCGTGCTGGAAAGTGCCCCCTGCAACGATGACAAAGGCCAGTTCGCCAAACTGCCCATCACCTACGAGGAATACGGCACCGCCAAGACCAAAGACGGTCACGACAAGCCCGTGGTCGCCATCCTGCCGTTCTTCCTCGGCAGCGCCCACGCAGCCGGTCACAAGGCCGTCAAGGACAACAAACGCGTGGCACCCGGGTACTGGGACGCGCTCATTGGTCCCGACACCGTGATCAACACGGACACCTACCGTGTCATCAGTTTCGAGCCCTTGATCAACGACAGTTTTCACCCAGGCGTCATCAACCCCGCCACCAAGAAACCCTACGGCGGCGCCTTCCCCAATTTCAGCCTCGCAGACGTCTCGCAGATTCAGCGAATGGCGCTCAAACAACTGGGCGTGGGCCATGTGGACGTGTTGATGGGCGCGTCCATGGGCTCGCTGCAGGCCTGGCATTTCATGGCGCACGAGCCCAGCTACGTGTCCAACATGGTGTTGGTCGTGCCCGGTGGGATGGTGTTGCACCCGAAGACCTTCGTGCTCGCCAGCCAGTGGGTTCAGAAGCTGGAACAGGATCCCGACTGGCACGCGGGTGACTACGGCGCGCTGCCCAAAGAAAAACAGCCGAAAAAGGCGCTGGTGGAAGTGCTGTCCGACTTCTGGTACCGGGTGCAATTCCCGGTGAATCACAGCCTGCTCTACGACCTGAATGACATGGGGTGGGCCGACATGGCGGTGGCTCACCACGCGCTGGATGCCAACGACGCCAAGACCATCGACACGGTGCTGGCCTCGCTCAACACCAGCGACCCGAGGGTGAAGGCGTACAAGCAGTCCCTGACCAGTTTGTGTGCAAAGACCGACCACAACGTGCTGCTGTGGCAGCTTCGGTCGGTGCTGTCTTACAAGCCTCAAACGGCTTTGCAGAAGTCGGAGCCTTTCATCCGCCACATGCAGGGCGTTGATGACATGACAGACGCAGCACACGACATGTTGGCCACGACGCGGATCCTGATGATTGCCACCGAAGCCGACGACCTGCTGGACATCGCATCGGTCGACAGCACCATGGGCATGGCCGCCTCGATCGGCTTCGATGCCAGGGTCGTGCGCATGCCTCCTGCCTACACGCATGCCGCCGGGCTCAACACCGCCAGCCCCAACAGCATCCTCGCGTTCAAGAACACCATCGCCCAGTTCCTCAAGCCGCCAGCCAAGCTCTGAAGGGCCGCTCAGGAACCACCGCCCATTTTGCAAGGAGAAACACCATGCCTCAAACCACCGCTCAAGCGGCTGCGCAAAGCGCCGCCACCTTTGTGGACCTCACGCCCGACGACGTACCGGCCATCGTCGTTCACATCCGGACGCTCGGCGAAGCCGACCAGCGACTGCGTTTTGGAGTTCCCGTCAGAGACGCCGATCACGCCGAGAAGATCGCCCGCAGGCTGCTGCAGATGAACACCGTGTTCGGCCTCTGGGACGCATCCCACCAACGGCTGCTGATGCTGGGCAGCTATGGCAAGGCCACGTTGGCGAACGATGCCGTGGAGACCGCATCGAGTGCGCTGCCCGAGGTGCGAGGCGGCATGAGCCAGCGCATGGCGAACTGGCTGTACCCACGGCTGGTTGCGCAGGGCCACAAGCGCATCGAATGGAACTTCTACGCCGACAACGCGGTGGTCACCGCGATCGCGAAAAAGCGCGGCATGAAGGTGGATTGTCGCCAGGGGGAATGCGTGGCCTATTTCGACCTGCAACCCACGGCCGACGCCATCCGCGAGTGGCTGGACGGTCTGGAGCAGTTGCTGGAGGCGGTCCGCAACGAATCCCACACCAGCCCGGGCGCCAAGCTCTGAGCCGGGGCTGAACCCCCGCTTTTCAGCGCACCGCGGCCGGGTGCGCTTCGGGCGGGCGCGTCTCCATGTAGCCGCGCCCGTCTTTCACGCCGGTGCGTCCCGCCATCTGCCAGGCGGTGCGCTGGTTGATCAGGCGGGCGAGAAACTCGATCTCTTCGTCGGTGTGGTTCAGCGCCGGTGCTGGCGTGAGGAATCGGCCAGCCTTGGGTTCGGCCTCTCCCCAGAACGACTGGTGGTAGCTGGAGACCGACTGCGCCCGGTTGCCGCCGGCCTGCATGTCCACCGCGCCGTAGCAGTTGCAGAAGTAGCTGCGGTTACCCTGTTCGGGGAACACTTCGGTGTAGGTGCCGGTACCGCGGATGCCGGCGGTCAGGGTGGGCGTCACGATGGTGCGGCTGGGGCCTCGACCAAAGGCGCTGCCCACGGCGCCTGTGAGCAAACGCAGCAAGCTCACGGTGTGCAGCGTGATGCCGCGTTCCACCGTGAGGCGGGAATTTTGCCGCACGTGCAGGGCGGCATTGCCCAGCACGAAGGTCAGCCTGGATGCCGGGCCGGTGGCGATCTCGTCACCCGTCTGGATGGTCTGCTGCGGTGACATGCGCTGACCGTTGAGCAGCACATCGCCCACCATGTCCACCACATTGCTGCGCTGCTGCGCCATGGCAGCCGGCAGCCCGCCCATGCCCACCCAGGCGGCCGCAGCCTTGAGGGTGTCGCGGCGCTGGAACCACGTGATTTCGCCCTCTTGACGGCCTTTCAGGGTGTGTTGGGTCATGCTTCTTCTCCGTTGGTGGTGGGCGTTGGTCGCTCGGTCAACTCAAAACTGTCAACGAAAGTGAAATATATCGAGGTGTGAAACATCGAGGCCATGAACAGGACAGCCGGGTACAAAACGATGTTGAGCGCCTGGGCGCCACCCAGCAGCGCGCCGAGCAGGCTCAGGAACAAGCCCACCAACATGAACACGCCCACCCAGCCCAAGGCATAGAACAGCATGGCGCCCTTGTTGCCCCAGCAGGCCATGAAGCTGAAGAACAGGCTCTTGCCCGGACTCACGCCGTGCCAGTGCACCAGGGCCGGTGCATGCCAGAAGGCCATGACCACCGGCAGGTAGACCACCAGACCGGCGAGCAACCCCTGGTTGGCCAGCGAAGCACGCACCAGCTCGGCCGACACCTCGCCCGCATTCGGATCGACCGCGGGCGCGTCGCCGGCAAACAGCGTGGCCACGCCGAGCACCAGCAGCAGGCCGGCGGCGTACATGGCGCCCAGCACCAGCATGTTGCGGGTCTGTACCGGCTTGCCGCGCAAGCCCGAAATCAGCGTGGACGGCATCGGAAACCGCCCTTGTGTGGCTTCGCGCGTGGCGGCCATGAGGCCCAGCGTGGCCACCGGCACCAGCACCATCGAGATCAGGGTGCCGAGCAGGGGAATGAGCGAGAGCACCGAAACGGTGGCCATGAACATGAAGAACAGGCCGGACATGGCCAGTGGCTGGCGGAAGAAGGTCTTCACGCCCAGCTTGACCCACTGCAGGCCGACTCGGGCGGGAACGAGGTGGAGTTTCATGCGGTCTGTGGTTGAAGCGCCGTGGCGGGCGCCGCGGCATCCAGCAGCTGGGCCGACAAGTCGCCAGCGTGGCTGACGCGGTCGCGCAGCACGCGCTCAAAATGGGTGGGGTCGTGGGGCTGAAGCATGGCGGCTTCGCGCGGCAGGTGCAGGTCCCAGAGGCGGGAAATCCAGAAGCGCAAGGCGCCAGCGCGCAGCAGGGCCGGCAGCAAACTGCGTTCGGCCGCGCTCAAGGGTCGCACCGCCTGGTAGGCCGCGAGGAAGGCCCGGGCGCGGGCGGCATCGTGGCTGCCGTCGGTGGCGTCCTGGCGGTGGTGCACGCACCAGTCGTTGAGGCAGACCGCGATGTCGAACAGGAAGGTGTCGCAGCCGGCGAAGTAAAAGTCGAAGAAACCGGTGAGTTCGCCAGCCTCGAACATCACGTTGTCGCGGAACAGGTCGGCGTGGATCGGGCCGCGGGGGAGTGCGGTGTAGGCCGGGCTGGCCGCCACGTGGTTCTGGTAGGCCAGTTCGGTGCGGATCAGGTCGGCCTGCGGCGCGTTCAAAAAGGGCAGCACCACCGGCACGGTCTCGTTCCACCAGGGCAGGCCGCGCAGGTTGGGCTGGCTCATGGCGAAGTCGCGCCCGGCCAGGTGCATGCGCGCGAGCATGGCGCCCACCGCTTCACAGTGCGCCACGCCGGGGGCCAGTTCGCTTTTGCCGCGCAGCTTGTCCACCACGGCGGCGGGTTTGCCGTGCAGCGTGTGCAGGATCTCGCCGCTGGGGGTGGCGGCCGGGTCGGGCACCGGAATGCCTTTGCCGGCCAGGTGCTTCATGAGGTGCAGGTAGAACGGCAACTGCTCGAAGCCCAGCCGCTCGAACACGGTGAGCACATGCTCCAGCGTGGCGCCGTCGCGCTCGCTGGTGACGAAATAGTTGGTGTTCTCAATGCCACCCTGGATGCCCCGCAGCTCGGTGAGGTCGCCCAGATTCAGGGTGTGCAGCAGGGCAGCGGCTTGCGCAAACGCGACTTCGGTGTAAACGGCCATGAAACCAAGGATCAGAAATTCAGGATGCGCCAGCTGCTGCGACCGGCGTTGCCGGTGCGTTTGCCACCCGTTTCGCTGCTGGCCGCGCCGTTCGTGTCGGGGTTGATCTGGTAGGCCGGCGCGCCGTTTTTGGGTTGCACCTCGATGCTTTTGGTCTCACCGCCCACGCGCACCTCGTCGATGCGGGTGAGGGCATCTTCGTTGGTGATCCGCTCGATCCGGTCGCGCGGCGAGATCGGCTGCGGGCCCTGCTCCACCGGGGGCGTCTGGCTCCAGGCGGCCGGGGCCAGGAGGATGCCCGTCAACAGGGCGAGGGCGGGCAGCAGGCGTGGAGTGTGGGCGTTCATGCCGCATTGTAGGCAGGCGGGGGCCGCAAGGCGCAGCCGGGGCCATCGGCCAGACCCGCGGGCGGGGGCCGATCTCCCCGACAATGCGCCCATGTCCGACGCTTCATCTCCCACCCCCACCCTCTTGCTGGTCGACGGCTCCAGCTACCTTTACCGTGCGTTCTTCGCAGGTGGCGAAGCCATGAGCACGACCCTCCCCGATGGCACCGAGCTCAAAACGGGCGCCATCCGCATCATGATCAACATGATGCAGAAGCTGCGCAAGGACGTGCGGGCCGACTACGCCGCCTGCGTGTTCGACGCCAAGGGACCGACCTTCCGGGATGCGCTGTACCCGGACTACAAGGCCAACCGCTCGCCCATGCCCGACGACCTGCGTGCGCAGATCGGACCCATCCACGAGGTGGTCAAGCTGCTGGGCTGGAAGGTGCTGGACGTGCCCGGCGTGGAGGCCGACGACGTGATCGGCACGCTCGCCCATGTGGCTTCCCAGCAGGGAATCAACTGCATCATCTCCAGCGGCGACAAGGACCTGAGCCAGCTGGTCAACGAGCACATCACGGTGATCGACACCATGAACGACCGGCGGCGCGACATCGCCGGCGTGACGTCGGAATTCGGTGTGCCGCCCAGCCTGATGCTGGACTACCAGACCCTGGTGGGCGACCAGGTGGACAACGTGCCCGGCGTGCCCAAGGTGGGCCCGAAGACGGCGGTGAAGTGGCTGCAGGAATACGGCTCGCTGGAGGCGCTGGTGGCGCGCGCGGGTGAAATCAAAGGCGTGGCGGGTGAAAACCTGCGCAACGCACTCGACTGGCTGCCCAAAGGGCGTGAACTGCTCACCATCAAGACCGATTGCGACCTGAGCGACCACATGGAAGGCTTGCCCTCGCTGGAGGCCATTTCGATCGGAGGACAGGATTCCGAAGCACTCAGGGCGTTCGGCGAAAAGTATGGGTTCAAGGGTCTGGTGAAGACGCTGATGCAGCTCGATGTGCCGCCTGAGCGGATCGAGCAGCACCCGGCTCCCGCCCAAGGCAAGGCCCGCAACGACGCACCGGGGCTGTTCGACGAGCCCGACCTCAGCGGCAGCGCGCAGCGCACCACCAACCTGCAGTACGACACCATCCTGACCTGGGCGATGTTCGACGACTGGCTGCAGCGTTTGCAGGCGGCCGACCTGGTGGCGCTGGACACCGAAACCACCTCGCTCGACGAGATGCGCGCCGAGATCGTGGGCATCAGCTTCAGCGTGACGCCGGGCGAAGCGGCTTACATCCCCCTGCGACACAGCGGGCCCGATGCGCCCGAACAGCTGCCGTTCGACGAGGTGCTCGCCAGGCTCAAACCCTGGCTGGAAGACCCGAAACACGCCAAGCTCGGCCAGCACGTGAAGTACGACCGCCACGTGTTCGCCAACCACGGCATCGAGGTGCAGGGTTATGTGCACGACACCATGCTGCAGAGCTATGTGCTGGAAGTGCACAAGCCGCACGGCCTGGCCAGCCTGGCCTTGCGCCACCTGGGCCGCCAGGGCATCAACTACGAAGACCTGTGCGGCAAAGGGGCGCACCAGATCCCGTTTGCGCAGGTTGACGTGGCCAAGGCGGCCGAGTATTCGTGCGAAGACAGCGACCAGACGCTGGATGTGCACCGCGTGCTGTGGCCCCAACTGCAGGCCAACAGCCAGCCTGGTAAAGGGCTGAAGTTCATCTACGAGCTCGAGATCGCCAGCAGCGAAGCGCTCTACCGCATCGAGCGCAACGGTGTCTTGATCGACGCGCCCACCCTCGCCAAACAAAGCCACGAACTCGGTTCGCGCATCCACGCGCTGGAGCAGGAGGCTTACGAGATCGCCGGTCAGCCGTTCAACCTGAGCAGCCCCAAACAACTGGGCGAGATCTTTTTTGACAAGCTGGGCCTGCCGGTGATCAAGAAGACCGCCACCGGTGCGCGCAGCACCGACGAGGAAGTGCTGGAAAAGCTGGCCGAAGACTACCCGCTGCCGGCCAAGATCCTGGAGCACCGGGGCCTCTCCAAGCTCAAGGGCACCTACACCGACAAGCTCGCGCAGCTGGCCCACCCCGGGACTGGGCGCGTGCACACGCACTACGCGCAGGCCGTGGCCGTGACCGGGCGCCTGTCCAGCAACGACCCCAATCTCCAGAACATCCCCATCCGCACGCCCGAAGGCCGGCGTGTGCGCGAGGCCTTCGTGGCGCCCGCCGGGCACGTGATCGCCAGTGCCGACTACTCGCAGATCGAGTTGCGCATCATGGCCCACATCAGCGGCGACGAAGCGCTGTTGCGCGCCTTCCACGAGGGCATCGACGTGCACCGCGCCACCGCCGCCGAGGTGTTTGGTGTGGACGCGGCCCAGGTGAGCAGCGAGCAGCGCCGCTACGCCAAGGTGATCAACTTCGGCCTGATCTACGGCATGAGCGCCTTCGGTCTGGCCAAGGCCCTGGCCATCGACAACACGGCGGCCAAGAACTACATCACGCGCTACTTCGAGCGCTTCGCGGGTGTGAAGCGGTACATGGACGACACGCGCGAACAGGCCAAGGTCCAGGGCTTCGTGGAAACCGTGTTCGGTCGTCGCCTGGTGCTGCCCGACATCCAGAACGCCAAAGGCGCGAAGCTGTCGGCGCTGGAGCGCCAGGCGGTCAACGCGCCCATGCAGGGCACGGCGGCCGACCTCATCAAGCTCAGCATGGTGGCGGTGCAGAAGGCGCTGGACGAACAGCAGCGCGGCACCAAGATGGTCATGCAGGTGCACGACGAACTGGTGTTCGAAGTGCCCGAGGCCGAGGTGGACTGGCTCAAGGCCGAGATCCCTCGCCTGATGGCGGGCGTGGCCGAACTCAAGGTGCCTCTGCTGGCTGAAGTGGGTGTGGGTCCGAACTGGGACCAGGCCCATTGAGATGAGGCTCTCGCGGCGCGCGGTTCTGTCGGCCGGCCTCGCGGTGGCGGGCTGGCCCGCTTGGGCGCAGACCGACGACAAGTGGGGTGCGCGGCGTGGCTACCCCGAGAGCCGATCGAGTTTCGAGCGCTTGCCCGAGTTCCGTGTGGGCAACTACTCGGGCGGTCACGAGCGCAACATCCGTCACCACGTCATCCACGCCCGCGACCGGTCAGCGGCTTGGAGCGACGCGCCGGTGAACGATTTCCGCTACCGCTCCGGGCTGTCCCAAACATCGCCGGATGCCTATCTCGAGCAGTGGCCTGTCACCGGCCTGTTGATCGCGCGGGACCACCAGATCCTGTTCGAGCGTTACCGTTTCGAGCGCCAGCCGGCCATGCGCCTGCAGAGCTGGTCCATGGCCAAGAGCGTCACCTCGCTGTTGCTGGGCATCTGCCTGGACCGGGGGCTCATGGCCTCGTTCGACGACCTGGCGGCGCGCTACGTGCCCGAACTCGCCGGCACCCTGCACGGCGAGACTTCGCTGCGCCATTTGTCCAACATGTGCAGCGGCGCCGACGTGGTGCACGCGCGCGACAACGCCGTGCTGTACCCCGGTGCGTTGTTGGGGCGTGACCCGGACATCGCGCGCACGGTGGCGGGCTGGAACCGGCGTAGCGAACCCGCCGGCACGCGCTTCAACTACAACGAACTGTGCGCGCTGACGCTGGGCATGGTGATTCGCCGCGCCACCGGGGGATCGCTGTCGACGTTCGCCGAGCAGGCGCTGTGGCAACCCCTGGGTGCCGAGGCATCAGCCACCTGGTTCACCGATGCGCGCGGCGCCGAGTTCAACAGCATCGGTTTCGCCGCGCGGTTGCGCGACTGGGCTCGGCTGGGTCAGCTGGTGGCCCAACGCGGGCGTGGCCCCGACGGCCGCGCCATCGTCAGCGAAGCGTGGATCAACGAATGCACCTCGTGGAGCGAGGCGGACGCCCCGGTGCGCCACGGGCGGGTCCGCCTGACCCAGGGTTACAAGGCCTTGTTCTGGCACGCGCGTCCCGACGGTTCGCGACCGGCCATGCACGGCCACCACGGCCAGCGCGTGCTGATCGACCTGTCCAGCCGCACCGTGCTCGTGCACACCGCGGTCGACCAGGACGGTGCGTGGGAGCATGAGCTGCTGGACATGTTCGACGCCGCCACGCGACTTTAGGGCGCATGGCAGACTGCAAAGCCTCGACCTTCAACAGGAGACACACCATGCTCAACGAGCAACATGCCCAGGATCTCGGCGCCTTGCTGCCCGGCCAGTCGAACGAACACGGCACCACCCGCCGCACCGCGCTCAAGGCCGCGCTCGGTGTGGGCTACGCGGCGGCTGCCGCCCCGCTGATGGCGCAGACCGCCATCCGCACCCCGTCCGAGGGCCTCACGGTGGGCGAGGTGATGATCGACGTCAACGGCTACAAGATGCCCGCCTACCGCGCTGCACCCGCCGGCAAGACCGGCCTGCCGGTGGTGCTGGTGTTGTCGGAGATTTTCGGGGTGCACGAGTACATCGCCGACACCGCGCGCCGTTTTGCCCGGGCGGGCTACATGGCCATTGCTCCGGAGTTGTTTGTGCGCCAGGGCGATGCCCAGAGTTATGGCGAGTTGGCCAAGTTGATCGCCGAGGTGGTGTCCAAGGTGCCCGACGCGCAGGTGATGGCCGATCTGGATGCCACGGTGAAGTGGGCGGCGGCCAATGGAGGCGATGCCACGAAGCTGGGCGTGACCGGCTTTTGCTGGGGCGGACGCCAGACCTGGCTGTATGCGGCCCACAACCCGGCGGTGAAGGCCGGCGTGGCCTGGTACGGCCGCCTGGTGGGCGATGTCACGCCCCTGAGCCCCAAGCACCCGGTCGACGTGGCCGCGCAGCTCAAGGGCCCGGTGCTGGGCCTCTACGGCGGGGCCGACACCGGCATCCCGCTTGACACGGTTGATAAGATGAAGGCTGCTTTGGCGGTGGGCAGTCCGGCTGCCAAAGCGTCGACCTTCGTGGTCTACCCCGGCGCACCGCACGCCTTCCACGCCGACTACCGACCCAGCTTCCTGAAGGAGCCGGCCGAAAACGGCTGGAACCGTGCCCTGGCGTGGTTCCAGCAGCACGGTGTGGCCTGAGCCGCCACGTCCCGGGGAGCCAAGGCCGCTGACCAGCGGCCTTTTTTGTGGATGAACTGAAAAGAACAACATGACCTTGTTGGCGATCCTGATGGGCACCGTGGCAGCGGGCGTGGGCAGTGTGTGGCTGGCCGCGCTGATGGCCTTTGCCATGTTGGCGCGCTTCACCCAGCACATGCTCAGCATGGCCGCCGGCGCGCTCATGGCCACGGCCTTCATGCACCTGCTGCCCGAGGCCTTCGAGAGCGAGGCCGGCGCCCACGAGCTGTTTGCCATGTTGCTGGGCGGGCTGGTGTTTTTCTTCCTGCTCGACAAGGCCGAGCTGTGGCACCACGGGCACGAGCACAACCATGGGCCGGCGCAGGAAACCGGCCATGGCGGCCACGCCCACCACCATGGACACAGCCGCGCGCACCACGACCATGGCCCGCGCTCGGGCGGCTGGGCCGTGCTGGCCGGTGACAGCGTGCACGCGTTTGGCGACGGCATCCTGATCGCCTCCGCCTTTCTGGCCGACATGCGCCTGGGCGTGATCACCTCACTGGCGGTGCTGGCGCACGAGGTGCCGCACCACATCGGCGACCTCGTGGTGTTGCGCCACACCTCGGGCACCTCGCGGGCTGCGCTGGTCAAGGTGTCGCTCGCCGGCACCGTCACCGCGCTCGGTGGCGTGGTGGGCTATTTCCTGGTGACGCAGCTGCAGGACTACCTGCCGTTCTTCCTGGTGGCCGCGTCCAGCAGCTTTGTTTATGTGGCGCTGGCCGACCTGATTCCGCAGTTGCAGAAACAGCTGGGCTTTCGGGACACGGTGTCCCAGGTGGCCTGGTTGCTGGCGGGCATCGCGCTGGTCACACTCGTGAGCAGCCTGGCCCACTGAACCTCACGCGGACGGTGCTTCACCGAGCGAAAAACTGAAAGTGGCGCCTTCGCCGGGCGCGGCGGTGGCGGTGATGTCGCCCCCGTGGCGCTCGATGATGCGGCGCACGGTGGCCAGACCGATGCCGGTGCCTTCAAACTCGCTGGCCATGTGCAGGCGCTGGAAAGGTTTGAACAGCTTGGCGGCGTAGGCCATGTTGAAACCCACGCCGTTGTCGCGCACAAAAAACCGGGGTTGGCCGGTGCCCTCGGCCACGACGCAGCCGAACTCGATCACGGCCTCGGGCTGGTCACGGGTGTACTTGAGGGCGTTGCCCAGCAGGTTTTCCAGCGCAATGCGCGCCAGTTGTGGGTCGCACTGTGCGGTCAGCCCCTCGGCGACATGGCGGCGCACCGTTCGTTGTGCGTGTTCAACCAGCCGCTCGTTGAGGATGCTGCTGGCCAGGGCGCTCAGGTCCACCCGCTGGCGCTCCAGCGGCGCCTGGCTCACGCGCGCCAGCGCCAGCAGGGCGGAAATCAGCGAGCCCATGCGGGCGGTGGACGACAACACCCGGTCAAACATGTCCCGCTCTTCGGCACTCAGGCGCTCCCCCATCTGTTCCTCCATCAGGCGGGTGAAGCCGTCAATGGAGCGCAGCGGGGACTTCAGGTCGTGCGACACCGTGTAGGCAAAGGAGTCGAGTTCGGCGTTGAGTTTTTGGAGGTCGGCGGTGCGCTCGCGCACGCGTTGTTCCAGTGTTTCTGTCAGGCGCTGAATCTCGCGATCGCGGTGCAGGCGCACCAGCTCGGCGTTGGCGCGGCTGGCAAAAATCGAGACCAGCGCCTGCATGTCTTCGCGCAGCTCGAGGGGCTTGCGCCACATCGCAAACAGGATGCCGATGGGCGTGCCGTCGGCATCGCGCAGCGCCTGGCCGAGATAGGACTGGAAACCTTCGCGGTTGATGCCCCGGGCGTTGGGAAAACCCTGCGGCAGGCCCTGAGCGCAGACGAACACGTCTTTCTGTTTCAGCGTTTCTGCACACGGCGTGTTGACCGTCTCGAAGCTGAAGATGGGCAGGGGTCGGGCATCTTTCCAGATCGACAGCACGTCCATTTCCTGCGTGTCCCTGCATTCCCCGATGACCACCATGTCGCACTCGATGGCTTCGGACAGGTGGCGCGTGAGGGCCGTGAAGAAAGCCTCGCCGGTTTCGGCCGCCACGCCCCGCGCCACGTTGAGCAGCAGCGACTCGCGCCGCTTCTCGGCCGCGATGTTGACGGTGCACGAGAGGATGCAGGCCTCGCCATCGATTTCGATCAGCTCGGCCCACAGCCGGGTGTCCACGAGGCTGCCGTCCTTGTGGCGCATGAGCGTGTCGAAGCTGTTGATCCGGCCGTCGCGCAGCAGTTGGGCCACGAACTGCTCACGATCGGCGGACGAGAGCCAGGCACCGACCTCGACCGAAGTCTTGCCCATCAGCTCGTCCGGGAGCATGCCCTGCACGCGGTCCTGGGCCTGGTTGATCTCCAGAAAGCTACCGTCGCTCAGGCGGGTGATGGTGAGGTTCAGCGGGCTGAAGTTGAAGGCCTTGGCGAAGCGTTCTTCCGAGCGCCGCAGCCGGTCCATGGCCTCGGCTTGCGCGCTCACGTCGGTCACGGTGGTGATGATCAGCTTGTCCTCACGGTCGGTGCCCATCTCGCTGGAGATGAGCGCCTCGAACACCGTGCCGTCGCTGCGACGACCCTGGACCGAAAACTGATCGACGTGTCGTTCGGCGTACAGCCGCTGCAGGTAGGTTTCGCGCTGGGCCGGATCGGCCCACAGAAAGTGTTCCTGGCGACCGAGAACCTGTTCGCGCGCATAGCCGTAGCTGCGCTCGAACGCGGGATTCACATCGAGGATGGAACCGGTGCGTGCCGACTGGGCCAGCATGGGGCTTGGGCTGGTGCGGAAGATGCGCGCAAATCGCTCCAGACTGCGGTCCCGCTCCTGTTCGGTGGCCTTGCGGCGCTCGAACTCCTGCGTCTTGAGCCGGATGGCCCGGTTGGTCCTCACCCGGCTGTGGTGGACCATGAGTGCGCACACCAGGACGGTCGCCGAGTGCGTGATCCACACGCGCAAGCTGACGCTGAAGTCGGGTCTGGCGGTCAGCAGTCCGTTGGCTTCTGCCCAGGTCAGCATGCCCAGCGAGCCGATGCTGGCCACCGTGGTCATGACCAGTGCCTTGCGCCCCAGAAAGATGCCGGCACCCACCACCGCGCCCATGAAGAGAAAGCCCACGGCGGTGCGCACCGAGCCGTAGGTGACGGCGGAGAAGATGGCCGCGCCGAGCACGGCGGCCACGATGGCGTGCGCCACGTAGCGCGTGTGGCCGGTGCGCGAGAGTCCATAGCTCAGCCAGGCCACGACTGTGAGCCCACCGGCGACCCAGCCCTCGTGCTGACCCGGAGAGGCGAGCATGAGTTCCAGCACCAGCACCACCAGTCCTGC
This sequence comes from Hydrogenophaga sp., assembly GCF_030158645.1. GTDB lineage: Bacteria > Pseudomonadota > Gammaproteobacteria > Burkholderiales > Burkholderiaceae_C > Hydrogenophaga. The sequence goes on from NZ_JAOASO010000159.1 coordinate 81,535, forward strand.
GATGCCGATCACGAGCGACAGCAGGGTCAGCGCGGCGGTGCGGTCCTGGTCGCCCAGGATGTCGAGGGCTGCGTCGTCGTACGGCTGCATGGTGATGGAAACGGAAGGTGCCGGAACCGGGTCGTCGTCAGCTGGCAGCGCAGGGTGCGCCGGGCGTGTTGCACCACTCGCTCCAGCTGCCTGGGTAGAGCGCGGTGCGCCCCAGGCCCGCAATCTCCATGGCGAGCAGGTTGGGGATGGCGCTCACCCCGCTGCCGCAGTGGTGCACCACGCTGGCCGGGGCGCGCCCGGCGAGCAGGTGTTCAAACTCGGCGCGCAGCTGGGACGCCGGTTTGAATCGGCCATCGGGGCCCAGGTTCTCGGCAAACGGGCGGTTCAAGGCCCCCGGAATATGGCCAGCCACCGGGTCGAGCGGCTCCATTTCACCCCGGAAGCGGGCCCCTGCCCGCGCGTCGATCAGGGTCTGCGTGGGGCGCCCGAGTGAGTCCTGGAGGCTGCGGGTGGAAACGGTCGAGGCGGCGGCGGGTTGGAGGGTGAAATGACCGGGTTCGGGCGCGGGCGCTGGCCCGCTGACCACGGCACCGCCCGCGGCCTTCCATGTCGCCAGCCCGCCGTCCAGCACGGCCACCGCTTCATGGCCGCACCACTTGAGCATCCACCACAGGCGACCACAGTAATTGGCCCCCTGACGGTCCAGCACCACCACCTGCATGCCGTCGGACAGGCCGAGAGCGGCCATGCGCTTCGCGAACGTTTCGCGCGAAGGCAGGGGGTGACGGCCACCGCTGGCGCGGTCGTCGCCGGTTTTGTCGCTGAGGTGGCGGTCCAGGTGCACGTGAACCGAACCCGGGATGTGTTCTTCTGCGAACTGTGCCTCGCCTGCGTCGGGCTTCATGAGGTCGAAGCTGCAATCGAAAATGAGCGGCGCAGCGCCTTCCGACAGGCATTGTTGCAACTCGCGGGCAGAGATCAGGGTGGTGAACATGCGCGCATTGTGCTTCAGGTTCCCGGGGCGTCAGTGTTCCTCGGCGGGCGCGTTGGGCACGGCACGGGCACGCAACGCCGTGGCGGTGATGCCGCTGACGATGATCAGACCCATGCCCAGCCAGCCCACCAGGGGCAACTGGTCGCCAAAAATGGTGAGGCTGTAAAGCGCCGCAAAGACGATGCCCGAGTACTGCAGGTTGGCCACCACCATGGTGGCACCGCTGGAATAGGCGCGTGTCATGCAGAGTTGTCCGAACACCGCGAGCAGTCCGATCGGCAGCAGCCAGAGCGCGCTGGGCCAGTGCCATTCGCTCGCACCCGCGAACGCCATGCCCAGCGCACCGGCGATCACCGCGCCCACGGAGAAATAAAACACCGTGCGCCCTTCGGGTTCACCGGCGCGGGCCAGTGCCGCCACCTGGAGGTAGGCAAAGGCCGAAAAGATGCCGGACATCAGACCGACCAGTGCACCGACCGCCTGCCCCTCACCCAGCGTGGGCCGCAGCATCATGGCCACGCCACCGAAGCCTGCCAGCACCGCCAGGAACAGTGGCGACTGCTGCCGAATCGGTGCGTTGCGTCCCTGCACCAGCAGCGCACCCCCGAGCAGAAAGGCCGCGATCCACACACTGCTCATGTAATTCAATGTCATGGCCGTGGCCAGCGGCAGCACCGCGATGGCGTAGAACCAGGACGTGAGTGCGGTCACGCCCACCACGCTGCGCCACAGATGCATCATGGGCAGGCTGGTGCCGAGCGCGACGCCTTGCACACGGGTGAGTCCAACCAGAAACACCACGCCCACCAGACCACGGTAGAAGACGATCTCGAAGCTGTTGAAGTGGGTCGATGCAAACTTGATGCACACGCCCATGGTGGCAAAAAACAACGACGCCAAGACCATCCAGAGAGCCTGCACGTATCAGGCTCCAGGCGGTGTGGTCAAGGTCATCTTCCGTGCATACCACTCGTGGAAGTGCTGCATGCCGTCTTCCATCGGGCTTTGATAAGGGCCGACCTCGTTGTCGCCTCGCGCCAGCAGCGCCTTGCGCCCGGCGTCCATGCGCTCGGCGATCTCGTCGTCTTCCAGGCAGGTCTCCATGTAGGCGGCGCGCTGGGCTTCGACGAACTCGCGCTCGAAGGCAGCGATCTCTTCGGGGTAGTAGAACTCCACCATGTTGATGGTTTTGTCCACGCTCACCGGGTGCAGGGTGGAGACCGTGAGCACGTGCGGGTACCACTCCACCATGATGTGGGGGTAGTAGGTCAGCCAGATCGCGCCGTGCTCGGGCATCTTCCCCTGGCGGTACTGCATGAGCTGTTCGTGCCAGCGCTGGTACACCGGGCTGCCGGCTTTGCCGAGCAGGTTGGCCGGGCCCACGGTTTGCACCGAGTACTCGGGTTTGAACTCCCAGCGCAGGTCTTCGCAGGTGACGAAGCCACCCAGGCCGGGGTGGAAGGGTGCCACGTGGTAGTCCTCCAGGTAGACCTCGATGAAGGTCTTCCAGTTGTAGTTGCACTCGTGCAGTTCCACATGGTCGAGCACCATGCCTTCGAAGTCGAGCGCGGCGCGCGGGCCCATGTTCGCCAGGTCGGCGGCCACGTCGCGGCCGTTGTCTTCAAACAGCAGGCCGTTCCACTCGCGCAGCGGATAGTTGTTGAGGTCGAGACACGGGTCGCGTTCGAAATGGGGGGCGCCCAGCAACTGGCCCGCCTTGCCACCTTGAACACCGCTGTAGGTCCAGCGGTGCAGGGGGCAGACGATGTTGCCGCCCGCGCTGCCGCTGCGGGTTTCCTGCAGGTTGCCCCGGTCTTTGAGGATGATGGCCTGGCGATGGCGGCAGACGTTGGAGACGAGCTCCACACCGCTGGCGGTGCGCACCAAGGCGCGCCCGCCGGCTTCTTGCGGCAGGGCGTGGTAGTCCCCCACGTTGGGGACGGCGAGTTGGTGCCCCACATACCGGGGCCCGCGCTGGAAGAGGACTTCCTTTTCGCGCTGGAACAGCGCCTCGTCGAAGTAACTGGAAACCTGAAGTTGGCTTGCGGCCTGCTGCAGTTGAAGACTTAAATCAGACATCGTGGTCCTGACCTAGAGACTCCCCCTATGAAGGGGCAGGGTAAGCGCTGTGCTCGTGAGACGAATTCGCGCGGGATGGGTGGAGTGGTGCGTCCCTCCGGGCGGTTGAGGCCCGTCAGTGATGAAAAAGGGGCGAATTCTACCCCCCGGGGCAGTACCCACCGGCGAGCGCCGGTCTGCAAAAGCGTGCCCACTTTAGAATGAACCACGTGAACGAACCCATCCCTGCCGTGCCCCGCACTCCCAAGACTTCCCCTTCAGCCGCCGACGCACAGCCCATCGCCGCCAGCTATGAGGCCGCGCTCGAAGAGCTCGAACAACTCGTGTCCCAGCTCGACGCTGGTCAGTTGCCGCTGGACCAGCTGCTCACGCGCTACCAGCGTGGCGCCGAGTTGCTCGCCTTCTGCCGCGCCCGCCTCGAAGCGGTGGAAAACCAGATCAAGGTGCTGGAGGGCGGCGAGCTCAAACCCTGGGACCAACCATGACTCAGACCATGGTCTCTCAACCCACCTCCACCTTTGCCGGTTGGCGCGAAGCACAGCAGGCCGCGGTCGAGCGTGCGCTCTCCCAGTGGGTGCCCGCCCAGGCGCCTGCCGGCCTCGGCGATGCCATGCGTTACGCCGTGCTCGACGGTGGCAAGCGTCTGCGCCCCTTGCTGACGCTGGCCACGTGTGAGGCTGTGGGCGGCCACGCCAGCGCTGCGCTGCGTGCAGCGTGCGCGGTTGAACTGATCCACGCTTATTCGCTGGTGCACGACGACATGCCCTGCATGGACAACGACGTGCTGCGCCGTGGCAAACCCACGGTGCATGTGCAGTTTGGTGAAGCGCAGGCCCTGCTGGCGGGCGATGCGCTGCAAGCGCTCGCATTCGAGTTGCTGGTGCCCGACGACGGCAGCGTGGAGCCCGCCATGTCGGCGCGGCTGTGTCGCCTGCTGGCGCTGGCGGCCGGCTCGGGTGGCATGGCCGGGGGCCAGGCGATCGATCTGGCCAGCGTGGGGGTGGCCCTGGACCAGCCCGCGCTGGAGACGATGCACCGGCACAAGACCGGCGCCTTGCTGCAGGCCAGCGTGATGATGGGCGCGGCCACGGCGCGTGTGTCGGCCGGCACCGAAGCGCGCCTGGCCGAATACGGCGCCTGCGTGGGTCTGGCCTTCCAGGTGGTGGACGACATCCTTGACGTGACCGCCGATTCGGCTACGCTGGGAAAGACGGCTGGCAAAGATGCCGCCGCCGACAAGCCCACCTTTGTGTCCCTGATGGGGCTGGCGGCCGCTCAGGCCTACGCCGATCGCGTGCTCGAGCAGGCTCACGAGGCCTTGCGGCACAGCGGCATTCAACAGCCCGGCACCCTGCACGCCCTGGCCGACTGGGTGGGTCGTCGCGCCTCCTGAGGCCCAATGGCCCTGTTCAATCATTCATGACCCGAGCATCCTTGCCCATGAGTTCCCTGCTGTCTTCCATCGAGTCTCCGGCCGACGTGCGTCGCTTGAGCCGCGCGCAGTTGTTGCCATTGGCAGACGAGCTGCGCAACTACCTCTTGCAAAGCGTGGCGCGAACCGGTGGCCATCTGAGCTCCAACCTCGGCACCGTGGAGCTCACGCTGGCGCTGCACTATGTGTTCAACACCCCCGAGGATCGCCTGGTCTGGGACGTGGGTCACCAGACCTATCCGCACAAGATCCTGACCGGCCGGCGCGACCGCATGAGCACGCTGCGCCAGCTGGGCGGTATCAGCGGTTTCCCACGCCGCTCGGAAAGCGAGTTCGACACCTTCGGCACCGCGCACTCGTCCACCAGCATCTCCGCCGCGCTCGGCATGGCCATGGGCGCCAAGATCAAGGGTGAGCAGCGCAACGCCGTGGCCATCATTGGCGATGGGGCCATGACCGCCGGCATGGCGTTCGAAGCACTCAACAACGCCGGGGTCGCCGAGGGCCGTCTGCTCGTGGTGCTCAACGACAACGACATGTCGATCTCGCCACCCGTGGGCGCGCTCAACCGCTACCTCGCCCAGCTCATGAGCGGGCAGTTTTACTCGGCTGCGAAAAACGTCGGCAAGCAGGTCCTCAAGGGCGCGCCGCCCTTGTTTGAACTCGCCAAGCGCCTGGAAGAGCAAGCCAAGGGCATGGTGGTGCCGGCCACGCTGTTCGAGAAATTCGGTTTCAACTACATCGGCCCCATTGACGGGCACGATCTGAATTCGCTCATCCCCACGCTGGAAAACATCCGCCACCTGCTGGAAACCGACAGCGGGCCGCAGTTTCTGCACGTGGTGACGAAAAAAGGCCAGGGCTACAAGCTCGCCGAGAACGACCCGATCGCGTACCACGGCCCGGGCACGTTTGACCCGGCGGTGGGCATCGTCAAGTCGACCGCAGCGCCCAAGACCACCTTCACCCAGGTGTTTGGTCAGTGGCTGTGCGACATGGCCGCGGCCGACGAGCGACTGGTGGGCATCACGCCCGCCATGCGCGAAGGCTCGGGCATGGTCGAGTTCGAGCGCCGTTTTCCCAAGCGCTATTTCGACGTCGGCATCGCCGAGCAACACGCCGTGACCTTTGCCGCCGGACTGGCTTGCGAAGGCCTCAAGCCTGTGGTCGCGATCTACTCGACCTTCCTGCAGCGCGGCTACGACCAGCTCATCCACGACGTGGCGTTGCAAAACCTGCCCATGGTGTTTGCGCTGGACCGTGCGGGCCTGGTGGGGGCCGATGGCGCCACCCACGCGGGTGCTTACGACATCGCCTACCTGCGCTGCATTCCCAACATGGCGATTGCCTGTCCTGCGGACGAGGCCGAGTGTCGCCAGTTGTTGTCGACCGCGCATGCGCAAAACCAGCCGGTGGCGGTGCGCTACCCGCGCGGTGCCGGTGTGGGCGCGACGATCCCTGTCAGCCTGGACGGCCTGCCCTTCGGCAAGGGAGAAGTGCGTCGTCGGGGCAAAGGCATTGCCATCCTGGCGTTCGGCACGTTGCTGCACCCCGCGCTGGCCGCCGCTGAAAAGTTGGGCGCCAGCGTGGCCAACATGCGCTGGGCCAAGCCATTGGACGTGGAGCTGCTGCGCGAACTGGCCGCTTCGCACGAGGCGCTGGTCACGGTGGAGGAGGGCTGCCTGCCCGGCGGCGCGGGCAGCGCGGTGATGGAGGCCTTGCAGTCCGAAGGCATCAACGTGCCGGTGCTCGCGCTGGGCTTGCCCGACGAGTTCTCGGAGCACGGCGATCCCGGCAAGCTGCTCGCCGCGCTGGGCCTCGATGCCGTCGGCATCGAAGCGTCCATCCGCGCCCGCTTCGAATCGCTGCTGCACGCCGCACCCGGTTTGAAGGTCGTGGGCTGAGCGGCTCCGGCGGTTTCTGATCACGGCCTCGGACGAAGGCCGTCGTGCGAGGGAAAACCCCGGGGCTTTGCCGAGGGGGCGTTCCTACAATTTCCATGGACTTGACAAGGCCCTCACCTCACTTGTCGGGCCGGATGTTTCCCATCAACCATGGAGTCAATCAAATGGATCGTCGTTCAATGATCAAGCACGCCGGCGTGGCCGGTGTGCTGGCAGCTGGTGCCGCCCCCGCGGTGCACGCTCAGGCCGCCATCCGCTGGCGGCTGGCCTCCAGCTTCCCCAAGGCGCTCGACACCATTTATGGTGCGGCCGACGTGTTCGCCAAGAAGGTGGGCGAAATGTCGGGCGGCAAGTTTTCGATCTCCGTGCATCCCGGTGGCGAGCTCATGCCCGCTTTCGGTGTGGTCGATGGTGTGCAGGAGGGGACCGTGGAGTGTGCCCACACCGCGCCCTATTATTTCTTCGGCAAGGACGACACCTTCGCGCTGGACTGCGCGATTCCTTTCGGCCTCAACAGCCGCCAGATGACGGCCTGGATGTACGAAGGCAACGGCATGAAGCTGTTCCGCGAGTTCTACACGGACTACAACATTGTCAACTTCCCCATGGGCAACACCGGTGCCCAAATGGGCGGCTGGTACCGCAAGGACATCAAGACGCTGGCCGACATCAACGGCCTGAAGATGCGCATCGGCGGCTTTGCCGGCAAGGTGTTCAGCACCATGGGTGGTGTGCCGCAGAACATTCCCGCTGGCGAGATCTACCAGGCGCTGGAGAAAGGCACCATCGACGCCACCGAGTGGGTCGGCCCGTACGACGACCAGAAGCTCGGCTTCAACAAGGTGGCCAAGAATTACTACTACCCCGGCTGGTGGGAGGGTGGTCCACAGCTCTCGCTGTACGTCAACAACAAGGCCTACAACGCGCTCTCACCCGAGAACAAGGCCATCGTGGAGTGCGCTGCGGCCATCGCCCACACCACCATGCAGGCCCGCTACGACGCCCTGAACCCCACCGCTCTCAAGCAGCTGGTGGCCGCTGGCACCCGGGTGCTGGCTTTCCCCAAGCCGGTGCTGGACGCCGCGTTCAAGAACTCCATGGAGCTTTACGCGGACATCAGCGGGAAGAATCCGAAATGGAAAAAGATCTACAACGACTACTCGGCGTTCCGCAAGGAACAGAACCTGTGGTTCCGCTTCACCGAAGCGCAGTTTGACCGTTACATGCAAGCCGCCAAGCTGTAAGCGGCATCGCGATCCGAGCCCGAAGCCCCGCCTTGGCGGGGTTTTTTGCTCGAATCGTGCGGCGCAGCCTTGACGGTGCGTGGATCGTCGGCGTTGCAAGCTGGTCGCACCTGCCGGTTCGGTAGACTCTGCGACTCTTTTTGCGTTCACTCCCTCAGGGGAAACTCCATGCCATTCCTGTTGAAAATATCCCGGCTGATCGACGCCATGAGCGATCTGATCGGCAAGCTGGTCATGTGGTTCATCCTGGCCACCACCCTGATCAGCGCGGGCAACGCCATCGTGCGCAAGCTCTTCGACAGCAGCTCCAACGCGCTGCTGGAGATCCAGTGGTACCTGTTCGCCGCGGTCTTCATGCTGGGCAGCGGTTACGCCTTCTTGCGCAACGCGCATGTGCGCATCGATTTCATCTCGTCCAAGTTCAGCCCGCGCGGGCGCAACTGGGTCGACGTGTTCGGCATCCTGGTGTTCCTGTTTCCCCTGTGCTACATGATGGCCACGCTGGGCTGGCCCCTTTTCGAACGCGCCTGGAACACGGGCGAGATGTCGTCCAACGCGGGTGGGCTGATCCGCTGGCCGGTGTACGGCCTGATCCCGCTGGGTTTTGCGGTGCTGTTCCTGCAAGGCGTGAGCGAACTCATCAAGCGCTTGGCGTTCCTCACCGGCAACGGCCCCGACGTGCTGGCCCTGGCGGGCCCCAGCGATGAAGAGCTGCTGGCCCAGCAACTGCTCGAAGAAGCCGACAAGCGCCTCAAGGGAGCCAACTGATCATGACCGCTTTCATCGCTGCCAACTTTGTCCCGCTGATGTTCGGGGGACTGCTGGTCTTCCTGCTGTCCGGTTTTCCCGTCGCCTTTGCGCTGGCCGCCACCGGCCTGTTCTTCGGTTTCATCGGCATGGAAGCCGGGCTGTTCCCGTCCAACCTGTTCCAGGCCTTGCCGCTTCGGGTGTTCGGCATCATGCAGAACGACACGCTGCTGGCCATCCCCTTCTTCACGCTCATGGGCATCATCCTGGAGCGAAGCCGCATGGCCGAAGACCTGCTGTCCACCGTGGCGCAGGTGTTCGGCCCGGTGCGCGGCGGCCTGGCCGTGGCGGTGATCCTGGTGGGCGCGCTGCTGGCGGCCACCACCGGCGTGGTCGCGGCCGCCGTGATCTCCATGGGCCTGATCTCGCTGCCCATCATGCTGCGCTATGGCTACAACCGCACGATTGCCACCGGCACCATCACCGCGTCGGGCACGCTGGCGCAGGCCATCCCGCCCTCGCTGGTGCTGATCGTGCTGGCCGACCAGTTGGGTCGTTCGGTGGGCGACATGTACGCCGGTGCCCTGGTCCCCGGTCTGTTGCTGGTGGGGCTGTACCTGCTCTTCATCGCCGGCGTGGCCATCGTCAAGCCGGGCTGGGTGCCGGCGCTGCCGGCCGAGGCGCGCATCTACAACGAGCCCGATGGCTCCAGCGGTCACCGCTCATTGTTGGTGCTGCTGTTGTTGTGCGCGGCGGTCAGTGTGGTGTGGTCGCAGTTGCACGAGTCCATCATCAACCCGCTGATCGAGCGCCAGACGAGCCCGGCGGGCGACGAGGTGGTCATCATGTCGATCACGGTGGGATCGATCCTGGCGTTGACATTGGCCTTGCTGAACCGCCTGTTCCGCCTGGGGCTGCTGTCCCGTCTGGCGGAGCAAGTCACTTTTGTGCTGATCCCGCCGCTGGTGCTGATCTTCCTGGTGCTGGGCACGATCTTCCTGGGCATCGCCACGCCGACCGAAGGCGGCGCCATGGGTGCACTGGGCGCCATGGTCATGGCCGGCGCGCGCCGCAGCCTGACCTTCGACCTGCTGAAACAAGCATTGGAGAGCACCACCAAGCTGGCCATCTTCGTGCTGTTCATCCTGATCGGCTCCACGGTTTTCAGCTTCACCTTCAACGCGGCCGATGGCCACATCTGGGTGGAGCACCTGTTCGACAAGATGCCGGGCGGTCAGATGGGCTTCCTGCTCGTGGTGAACCTGCTGGTGTTCGTGCTGGGCATGTTCATTGACTTCTTCGAGATCGCCTTCATCGTGATCCCGCTGCTGGCGCCCGTGGCCGACAAGCTGGGCATCGACCTGATCTGGTTCGGTGTGATCCTGGCCATGAACCTGCAGACCTCGTTTCTCACGCCGCCGTTCGGCTTCGCACTCTTTTACTTGCGCAGTGTGGCCGCGCGCAGCGATTACACCGATCACGTGACCAAGCAGCGCATTCCGGCTGTGACCACCGCCCAAATCTACAAAGGCTCGATCGCCTTCATTGTGTTGCAGCTGATCATGGTCGTGGTGGTCATCGCCTACCCCACGCTGGTCACGGGCAGCCTGGGTGCCAAGGTGGTGGTGGACGATGCCGCCGTGACCGACATGCTGCGCAACATGCCCGACATGGAAGAAACGCCCGAGATGCCCGAGCCGGAGGGCACCGAGCCCGCGGCCGAGGCAGGGGCGCCCGCCACGCCGCCCGGCCTGGAGCCACCCCCGCCCGAGCCCGAGGTCGATCCCGGCAAGGCGCTCGAAGAATCGATGAAGAAACCCCAATGAGCCGCCAGACAGGAGTTTGCTGAATGCGCATCGATGTGAAAGTGCTGGATCCGCGCATGGCGGATCAGCTCCCCGCCTACGCCACCGGTGGCAGCGCGGGGCTGGATTTGCGGGCCTGCCTGGACGCGCCGTTGACCCTGGCGCCGAACGCCTGGCAATTGGTGCCCACGGGGTTGGCCATCCACCTCGCCGACCCAGGCTTTGCCGCCATGATCCTGCCCCGTTCAGGCTTGGGCCACAAGCACGGCATCGTGCTGGGCAACCTGGTCGGACTCATCGACAGCGACTACCAGGGCCAGCTCATGGTGAGCGCCTGGAACCGCAGCGGCGTGCCCTTCACCATCGAACCCATGGAGCGCATCGCACAAATGGTGATCGTGCCCGTGGTGCAGGCACAGTTCAACGTGGTGGACGACTTCGGATCCGCGAGCGAGCGCGGTGCGGGGGGCTACGGCTCAACCGGCCGCAGCTGACCGGGCTGGCTTCAATGCAGCGTGTGTGGGCCCGGCGGCGTGATGCCGGGACCTTGCAGTTCGTCGGGTTCGTCCACCTGCATGCGGAAGAAGCCGGTGCCCATCGAGCCCTTGCCCACCTCGGCCTCGGTCGCTTCGCGCACCGTGTGCACCTTCATCGCGATGCGCAACGCGATGCCCGCCAGCGGGTGGTTGCCGTCGAGCACCACGTGTTCGGGATAAATGTCGCTCACGAAGTACAGGCGATCGCGCGGTGCGGCGGGGTTGCAACCGGGTGGCAGGCCTTCGAAACCCATGCCTTCTTCGAGCTCGTCGGGAAACAGGTGGCGCGGCTCCAGGAAGAGCAGTGTGTCGTCGTAGTCGCCGAAGCCGTCCACAGGCTCCAGGTGCAGCTCGATCGTGTCGCCCACCGAGTGGTTGAGCAGACCCTCTTCGATCTTGGCCAGCAGGTCGCTGCCGCCCACCAGAAACTCCACGGGTTCTTCGAGCACGTCGAGCACTTCGCCCAGCGTGTCCTTCAGGGTCCAGGTCAGCGCCACGACGCATTGTTGGGTGATTTTCATCCGACAATTGTCCCATGTTCAAACCCGAAACCTCTGGGCCAAAGGCCACGGCCGCCGCCACGCAAGTCCCTTTGAGTCTGCTGGGCGGCCTGTCACCGGCGCAGTTCATGCGACGCCACTGGCAGAAAAACCCCCTGCTGATCCGCCAGGCCATTCCCGACTTCCAACCGATCCTGAGCCGCTCGGCGTTGTTCGATCTGGCTGGCCAGGAAGCCGTCGAGTCGCGCCTGATCGTGCGCAAGCCCCAGGGGTGGGCACTCAAGTCGGGGCCGTTCAAGCGCAGTGCGTTGCCACCCTTCAAACAGTCGGGCTGGACGCTGCTGGTGCAGGGCGTGGATCAGCATGACGACGCGGTGCACGAATTGCTGAGGCGGTTTCGTTTTGTGCCCGATGCGCGGCTGGACGACCTGATGATGTCCTGGGCCAGCGAAGGCGGGGGTGTCGGGCCTCACTTCGACAGCTACGACGTGTTCCTGTTGCAGGCCAGTGGTCAGCGCCGCTGGCGCATCGGCCGCCAGAAAGACCTGACGCTGCAGCCCGACGTGCCGCTGAAGATCCTGAAGAACTTCGAGCCGGAGGAAGAGCACGTGCTCGAAGCGGGCGACATGCTTTACCTGCCGCCGCGTTGGGCGCACGACGGTGATGCAGTGGGCGGCGACTGCATGACGTATTCGATCGGATTTCGCGCACCGCAGCGCGGCGGACTGGCGGGTGAATTGCTCCAGCGCATGGCCGACGAACTGGACGATGAAACGCTGTACCGCGACCCGAACCAGCCCGCCACCGCCCATCCGGGTGCCATGCCCGATGGGCTGGAAGCGTTCGCGGTGGATGCCTTGCAGCGCCTGCTGGCCGAACGGCAATCGCTCGCCTGCGCGCTGGGTGAGGTGATGACCGAGCCCAAGCCGCGCGTCTTTTTTGACGAGGCACAGGGCGACTGGGTGGCGGGCGCCGTGCGCCTGGACCGCCGCACCCGCATGATGTACGACCCGCGCCACGTGTTCATCAACGGCGAGAGCTTTCGCGCGGGTGGTGCCGACGCGCGCCTGATGCAGCGCCTGGCCGATGAGCGTGGCCTGGATGCGCGGCAGGTGCAACGCGCCAGCGAAGGTGCACAGGCCTTGCTGCAGGACTGGTTCGAGGCCGGGTGGCTGCACTGCGTGTGAAGCCATCCCGGGCTTGCTGATCCCCCCACCAGGAGTTCGCCATGACGGAACCCGATCCCGCCGACACCGCGCGGCCCGCCCTGCCCACAGGCCGCCTGCAAGGAAGACAGGTGTTTGCCGACACCGTGCGCCTGGCGTTCGAGGTGGCCGCGGACCAGGGCTGGAGCCACATCACCCTGAGCGACCCCGACTTTGCCGACTGGCCGCTGGGCGAGCGCGCCGTGGTCGATGCCCTCAACCGATGGGCGCGCCGCGGACGAACGCTCAAGATGCTGGCGCGCCACTACGACCAGTTGCGCCTGTTGCACCCGCGGTTTGTGCAGTGGCGCGTGACCTGGTCGCACCTGGTGGAGGCGCACGCCTGCGTGGGCGCCGCAGGCGCTGAGCTGCCCAGCGCGATCGGCTCACCGGTGTGGACGCTGGAGCGGCTGGACCCGCTGCGCAACACGCTGGTGGCCAGCGAAGATGCCGAGCGGCGCGTGGCTTTGCAGGAGCGTGTGAACGAGTGCTGGCTCCGCAGCACACCGTCGTTTCCCGCGAGCCACCTCGGGTTGTGAACCCGCCATGAAACAGGCCGCCCGGAGGCGGCCTTGCGGTCGGGGCGCGGTGTGCGCTTATTTCAGATCGTCGGCCAGCAGTTGCGTGATGCGCCGGGCATTGGCCGACGCGTCAGCCTGGCCCTGTGCGCCCAGCACGGAAACGGTGGTCGCGGTGCCAGCGCTGCGCACCACCACCTGGTAGCGCTCGGTGGACGCCTCTTTCTTGGAGCCGCCGAACAGCTTGCTGAAGAAGCCCGGTTCGGTGGCGTTGGTCACGGGTTCCACGTAGCGGACGAAATAGATGCCTTTGCTGCGGTCCCGGTCTTCCACCGTGAAGCCAGTGCGATCCAGCGAGAGACCCACCCGACGCCATGCGCGGTCAAAGTTGTCCTCGAACTGCACCACCGGCGCGTTGTTCACCGTGACCACCTTGGCGGCGGCCTGCACCGGCGCGGTGGCGGTCACGGCCTGGGCCTGGGCTTCGGTCACACCGAGCTTGACCATCAGGCGGCGCAGAAACTCGGTTTCGAGTTCGACGTCGGCCGGGCGCGGCTGCCAGACGGTCTGGTCCTTGTCCTTGGACGAGTACACCTCGACCATGCCGCGGTGGCTGATGTAAACCTCGGTGCCGCCGTTGGCGGTGCGCTCCAGGCGGGTGCGGAAACGATCGCGTTCGCCAGTGGAGTAGAGGTTCTCGAAGACCTTGCCGATGGTGGAGCGGATGAAATCTTGCGGCAGTTTGGCGCGGTTCTCGGCCCAGTCGGTTTCCATGATGCCCAGTGCTTCCTGGTCGATGTCGAGCAGGAAGCCGTTCTCTTGCCAGAAGTCCCGCACGGGGCTCCAGAGCTTGTCGGCCGGGCGGTCTATCACCAGCCAGCGCTGGTTGCCCGCGCGCTCGATCCGCACGTCACCCACCTTGTTCACCGCGGTGGTGGCGGAAGTGGCCTGGGTGGGCTGGGCGGCCTGGTAGCCGCTGGCGGTGACGGTGGTGCCAGGCACGTTGTAGCGCGTGTCGCGGCTGAGTTGGGTCAGGTCGGGTGGCACGTCCAGCGTGCTGCCGCGCTGAGCGCTTTTGTAATCGATCTTGTCTTCCTGGAGCATGGAGCAGCCTGAGGCGATGAGGGCTGCAGCGGCCACCAGGCCCAGGCGGGACCACGCGGCAGCGCCGGCCCAGGTCGTGAGGCGGGAGGTCTGATTCAGAGCGGGAGTGGACATGGGGGAGCTCGGTGGAGACCGGGTGTGTGGGGTGGACAGAAGTGGGTTGGAGTCAGATCAGGCCGCTTTGTTGCAGCGCGCCTTCGACCTGGGGCACCAGATGGCGCGACATGGGGGTGAGCGGAAGACGCATGGTCTCACGGCACAGGCCCATGCGGGCCATGGCCCATTTCAACGGAATCGGGTTGGCCTCGCAGAACAGCTGCTTGTGCACCGGCATCAGGCGGAACTGGATGTCCATGGCGCGTTTGACGTCGCCGGCGATGGCGGCCACGCAGAGTTCGTGCATCAGGCGCGGGGCGATGTTGGCGGTGACGCTCACATTGCCCTGGCCGCCGCACAGCATGAGCGCCACGGCGGTGGGGTCGTCGCCCGAGTAAATGGCGAACCCCTTGGGCGCTTCGCGGATGAGCCACTGTGCGCGTTCGATGTTGCCGGTGGCTTCCTTGATGCCGACGATGCCGGGCACCTGGGCCAGGCGAATCACGGTCTCGTGGTGCATGTCGGCCACGGTGCGGCCGGGCACGTTGTACAGCACGGTGGGCAGGTCGCCCACGGCTTCGGCAATCGCCTTGAAATGCTGGTACTGGCCTTCTTGCGTGGGCTTGTTGTAGTAGGGCACGACCTGAAGCTGGCAGTCGGCGCCCACGCTTTGCGCGAAGCGAGCGAGTTCAATGGCTTCGCGGGTGGAGTTGGCGCCGCAGCCGGCCATGATGGGCACGCGCTTGTCGCCGTGTGTCTTGGCCTGTTCGACCGAGACGCGGATGATTTCGCAGTGCTCTTCGACCGTGACGGTGGGCGACTCGCCGGTGGTGCCGACCACGCCGATGCAGTCCGTGCCTTCGGTGATGTGCCAGTCGATGAGTTTGCGCAGGGTGGGGTAGTCCACGCTGCCGTCTTCATGCAGGGGGGTGGCCAGGGCCACGATGCTGCCGGTGATGGTGTTCATTGCTGCAGGCTCAAATGGGTGCGCGTTGGCAGTGGCGCCCCGCAGGGCGCGGCATCTCGCGCGAATCGTGCATTCTACCCAGTGGCATCCAGCGGATACCGGGGCGGCGAGTCGGGTGTTCCCGGGTGTTTTCGCACCGCCGCGATGCGCTGCACGAAGCGCTCGGGCCGCTCGCAAAAGCCGTTTTCATACGCCACCACCTGCAGACCCTCGCAGGCGAGCAAAAGTTCGCCGCGCTGCAGCAGGAAGTCGGGCCGCGAGGGTTTGCCCACGCTCTCGTTGCCGATGGCAAAGGTTTCGTAGATCAACACGCCGCCGGGCGCCACGCTGCGCGTGATCACCGGCAGCAGTGCGCGCCAGAGGTAGTTGGTCACGATCACCGCGTCGAAGGTCTCGCCATCGAGGGGCCAGGGACCGTTTTCAATGTCGGCCAGCACGGCGCGGCCGAAGGGTTTGACCGATTCGATGGCCTCGGGCGAGCGGTCCACACCGGTGACCGGGTGGCCTCGCTGCGCGAACCACTTCAGGTGGCGGCCGTGGCCGCAGGCGACGTCGAGCACCGATCCAGCGTGGGGGGTCAGGTGAGACCAGCGTTGAACCCAGGCCGATGGTGCTTCGGTGCCGTGCATCAGAAGCAGCTCCAGAGCTGATCGGCCAGATTCACGAGAAAGCCGGGCTGGTTGTAGAGCGCAAATGTGCCCAGCAGAACCGCGACCACGCCGGTCCAGACCAGGGCGCGCTGCCAGAGGCGAGCCGCCGCACGGCCGCCCGAAGGCGGCTCAGCCCCCTTGGGGGGCAGCGACCCGCGCAGCGGCGGAGCGTGGGGGTCCAGATTCACGCGGTGGCTCCCACGCGCTGTGGCGTGCGCACGATGGGGGTCTCGCGCACCGGCAGGTTGATCAGACCCGCGAAGACCCCGAGTGCGATCGAGATGTACCAGACGATGTCGTAGCTGCCGGTGCGGTCGTACAGCACGCCGCCCAGCCACACGCCCATGAAGCTGCCGATCTGGTGGCTGAAGAACACGAAGCCGCCCAGCATGGACATGTGCGCCACGCCAAAGATCTGGGCCACCACCGCGTTGGTGGGTGGGATGGTGGAGAGCCACAGCAGGCCCATGACGCTGGCAAACACATACACGCTCATGGGCGAGAGCGGCACGATCAGGAAGATGGCAATGACCACCGCCCGCGCGAAATAGATGAACGACAGGATGTGCCGCTTGGCCATGCGCTGGCCGAGCGCGCCGGCCGCGTAGGTGCCGAACACGTTGAACAGGCCGATGAGCGCCAGCGCGTAGCTCGCCACCTGCGGCGACAGGCCGTTGTCTTTCAAGTAACTCGGCATGTGCACGCCGATGAACACCACCTGGAAGCCACACACAAAATAGCCGGCCATGAGCAACTGGAAGCTGCGGTAGCGAAAGGCCTCGCGCAGCGCTTGCAGGATGGTCTGCTCGCGCGCCGGCGCGCTGCCGCTCGCAAAGCCTGGCTCGCGCAGCCCCCAGGCCAGCGGCACGATCAGCAGCACGGCGGCGCTCAGGAACAGCAGCGCCTCTTGCCAGCCGAAGCTGCTGATCAGCCAGCCTTCCACCGGCACCATGAGGAACTGGCCAAACGAGCCCGCCGCTGCGGCCACACCCATGGCCCAGGAACGTTTCTCGGCCGAAATCTGCCGCCCGATCACGCCGTAAATCACGGCGTAGGTGGTGCCGGCCTGCGCGGCACCGATCAGCACGCCAGCGGTGAGCGCAAAGGTCATGGGCGTGGTGGTCAAGGCCATGCCGGTGAGGCCCAGGCCGTAGAGCAGTGCGCCACCGATCAGCACGCGAAACGCGCCAAAGCGGTCGGCGGCCATGCCGGCGAAGATGCCGAACAGGCCCCAGGACAGGTTTTGAATCGCCAGCGCGAAGGCGAAGTTCTCGCGGGTCCAGCCTTGGGCCTGGGTGATGGGCTGCAGCCACAGGCCAAAGCCGTGGCGGATGCCCATGGAGAGCGTGACGATGAGGGCGCCGCAGGCCAGGACCTGCAAGGTCGAGAGCGGGGCGTGGGTGGGAGGGACGGAAGACATCGGGCGACTGTAGCGAAGAAGCCCGACCTTGACCTGTCGCCGCCGGGCTGGGGTGTTGATATCGCATGCGTCGATTGATGCTGCGGGGGCATCACAGGGGCTTGAGGAGTGGATATCTGTATCTTCATACAGTCTTTGGGAGCTCCGGTGCTTACAATCCGCCCCCATGGCAACCCAAACTCCCCCCGTGTATTCCGAAGGCTCCATCCGCGTCCTCAAGGGACTGGAGCCGGTCAAGCAGCGGCCGGGCATGTACACCCGCACCGACAACCCGCTGCACATCATCCAGGAAGTGCTCGACAACGCGGCCGACGAGGCCCTGGCCGGGCACGGCAAAAAAATCAAGGTCACGCTGCACGCCGACAGCTCGGTGAGCGTGGAAGACGACGGCCGCGGCATCCCGTTCGGCCTGCATCCCGAAGAAAAGGCCCCCGTGGTTGAACTGGTGTTCACCCGGCTGCACGCGGGCGGCAAGTTCGACAAGGGCAAGGGCGGCGCCTACAGCTTCTCGGGCGGCCTGCACGGCGTGGGCGTGAGCGTGACCAACGCGCTCTCCACCCGGTTGGAGGTGACGAGCTACCGCGAAGGCCAGGTGGCCAAGCTCGCGTTTTCCGCCGGTGACGTGATCGAAGCCCTGGTCATCACGCCGAAGGGCGAGGGCGACCGCAAGCAGGGCACCACCGTGCGCGCCTGGCCCGACCCCAAATACTTCGAATCCGCCGTGTTGCCGATGGCCGAACTCACCCACCTGCTGCGCAGCAAGGCGGTGCTGATGCCCGGCGTGACGGTGACGCTGGTCAACGAAAAGACCAAGGATGTGCAGACCTGGCTTTACAAGGGTGGCCTGCGCGACTATTTGCAACAAACGCTCAACGGCGAACCGGTGATTCCACTGTTCGAAGGCGAAGGCTTTGCCGACAGCGGGCACGACAGCTTTGCCGAAGGCGAGGGCGCGGCCTGGTGCGTGGCCTTCACCGAAGACGGCCAGCCGGTGCGCGAGAGCTATGTGAACCTGATCCCCACCAGCGCGGGCGGCACGCACGAAAGCGGTTTGCGCGACGGCCTGTTCCAGGCGGTCAAAGGCTTCATCGAGTTGCACGCGCTGCTGCCCAAGGGCGTGAAGCTGCTGCCCGAAGACGTGTTTGCCCGCGCCTCGTATGTGCTCTCCGCCAAGGTGCTCGACCCGCAGTTCCAGGGCCAGATCAAGGAACGCCTGAACTCGCGCGACGCGGTGCGTCTGGTCGGCAGCTTCGTGCGCCCCGCGCTGGAGCTCTGGCTCAACCAGCATGTGGACTACGGCAAGAAGCTGGCCGAACTCGCCATCAAGGCCGCGCAGTTCCGCCAGAAGGCGGGCCAGAAGGTCGAGAAGCGCAAGGGCTCGGGCGTGGCGGTGTTGCCGGGCAAGCTCACCGATTGTGAGAGCAAGGACCTGGCGCACAACGAGGTGTTTCTGGTCGAGGGCGACTCGGCCGGCGGCAGCGCCAAGATGGGCCGCGACAAGGAATGCCAGGCCGTGCTGCCGCTGCGCGGCAAGGTGCTCAACACCTGGGAGGTCGAGCGCGACCGCCTGTTTGCCAACAACGAGATCCACGACATCTCGGTGGCCATCGGTGTCGATCCGCACGGCCCGAACGACACGCCCGACATGAGCGGCCTGCGCTACGGCAAGGTCTGCATCCTGTCCGATGCCGACGTCGACGGATCGCACATCCAGGTGCTGCTGCTCACGCTGTTTTTCCGCCATTTCCCCAAACTCATCGAGGCCGGCCACGTGTTCGTGGCGCGTCCGCCGCTGTTCCGCGTCGACATTCCCGCGCGCGGCAAGAAGCCCGCGGCCAAACAGTACGCGCTGGACGACGGTGAACTGCACGCCATCCTCGACAAATGCGCCAAGGACGGCGTGCCGCCCGAGAAGTGCCAGATCAGCCGCTTCAAGGGACTGGGCGAGATGAACGCCGAGCAGCTGTGGGACACCACGCTCAACCCCGACACGCGCCGCCTCATGCCGGTGGTGCTGGGCGCCATCAACTTCGCGGACACCGAGGCCCTCATCACCAAGCTCATGGGCAAAGGCGAAGCCGCTTCGCGCCGCGAGCTCATGGAACTGCACGGCGACTCGGTCGACGTGGACATCTGACCCTTTTAGAACCGACGCATGTCCGACATCCTGAATCCCGAATTGCCTTTGTCCGAGCCGGACGACGGCCTGAACCTCGCGAACTACGCGCAGCGCGCCTACCTCGAGTACGCGCTCTCCGTCGTCAAAGGCCGCGCGCTGCCCGACGTGTGCGACGGCCAGAAGCCGGTGCAGCGGCGCATTCTGTACAGCATGGACCGCATGGGTCTCGGTTTCAGCGGGCCCAACAACAACACGGCCGCGCGCCCGGTGAAAAGTGCGCGCGTGGTCGGTGATGTGCTCGGCCGTTTCCACCCGCACGGCGACCAGGCAGCCTACGACGCACTCGTGCGCATGGCGCAGGACTTCGCGCAGCGCTACCCGCTGATCGACGGCCAGGGCAACTTCGGTTCGCGCGACGGCGACGGCGCGGCGGCCATGCGCTACACCGAAGCGCGGCTGGCCAAGATCACCACGCTGCTGCTCGACGAGATCGACGAAGGCACGGTGGACTTTGTGCCCAACTACGACGGCTCCACGGTGGAGCCCAAGCAGCTGCCCGCGCGCCTGCCGTTCAACCTGCTCAACGGTGCCTCGGGCATTGCGGTGGGCCTGGCCACCGAGATCCCCAGCCACAACCTGCGCGAAGTGGCCGACGCCTGCGTGGCCCTCATCAAGAGCCCGAAGCTCACCGACGACGAGCTCTTCGCCATCCTGCCCGGCCCCGACTACCCCGGCG
>NZ_JAOASO010000160.1 GCF_030158645.1 Hydrogenophaga sp.
CCGAACAGCGCCGACAAGATGCCCATCGGCACGATGAGCACGATCACCATGGGCAGGCTCCAGCTCTCGTACTGCGCGGCCAGCACCAGGATGACCAGCAGCACCGAAATGGCCAGCACCGCCGCGAGGATGGGCACCTGGGTCTGCGTGCCCGGCAGGGTGATGTCGCGCGTCAGGCGGTCCTGGTAGCTCAGCTCGGTCCACTCGTAGCTCATGCCGCGCGGCAGCGTTTTCTTGAGCAGAGCTTCGATTTCGCCCTCGGCCTGGCTCGACGAGAAGCCCGGGTTGGCGGCGCCGTTGATGTCGGCCGAGGGGAAGCCGTTGTAGCGCGTCACGCGGGTGGGGCCAAAGGTGGGCTCCACCGTCATGAGCGCGCCCAGCGGCACCATCTCGCCGGCGGCGTTGCGCGTCTTGAGGTTGGTGATGGCTTCGGCGTTGTTGCGGAACGGCGCGTCCGCCTGCACCACCACCTGGTAGGTCTTGCCGAACTGGGTGAAGTCGTTCACGTAGAGCGAGCCCAGGTTCACCTGCATGGTGTCGTAGATGTCGGCCAGGTTGATGCCCATCTGCTTGGCGCGCGTGCGGTCCACGTTCGCGTAGAGCTGCGGCACGTTGATGTCGTAGCCCGAGAACGGCGTGCCGATGCTCGACTGGGGGTTGCCGTAGACCTGCCCCAGGGTGCCCCACACCGCGCCATACAGCGCCTGCTCACCGAGGCCGCCGCGGTCCTGCACCTGCAACTTGAAGCCACCGGCGTTGCCCAGACCGTCCACCGCGGGCGGCGGCACGACGAACATGCGCGCGCCCTGGATCTGCTGGATCGCACCGTTCACCTGCCCGAGGATCGCGCCCTTGCTCAGGTCGGGCGTGGTGCGTTCTTCAAACGGCGCGAGGCCAAAGAACACGATGCCTTCGTTGGGCGCGGCCGAAAAGCCGGCAATGGAGAGACCGGGAAAGGCCACCGAGTCCACGATGCCCGGCACCTTGAGCGCGATGTCGCTCATCTCGCGGATCACGGCGTCGGTGCGGTCGATCGACGCACCGGCGGGCAGCTGCGCAATGCCGATGAGGTACTGCTTGTCGGGCGCGGGCACGAAGCCGGCGGGGATGCGGGCAAACAGCACCGCCATGACACCGAGCAAGACGGCGTAGACGATGAGCGCGGCCGATTTGCGGCGCACCATGCCGCCCACGCGCTGGCCGTAGCCTTCGCTGGCGCGGTGGAACACGCGATTGAACCAGGCAAAGAAGCCGCCGAGCACCTTGTCCATGCCACGCGTCAAACGATCCTTGGGCGCGTCGTGCGGGCGCAGCAGCAACGCCGAGAGCGCGGGGCTGAGCGTGAGCGAGTTGAAGGCCGAGATCACCGTGCTGATGGCGATGGTCACGGCGAACTGCTTGTAGAACTGACCGGTGAGGCCGGGCACGAACGCCAGCGGGACGAACACCGCGCACAGCACCAGCGCGATGGCGATGATGGGGCCCGAGACCTCCTGCATCGCCTTCACCGTGGCGGCGTGCGGGCTCAGACCGCCCTCGATGTTGCGCTCGACGTTTTCCACCACCACGATGGCGTCGTCCACCACGATGCCGATGGCCAGCACTAGGCCAAAGAGCGTGAGCGTGTTGATGGAGTACCCCAGCAGCAAGAGGAACGCGAAGGTGCCGACGATGGACACCGGCACGGCCAGCAGCGGGATGATGGACGCGCGCCAGGTCTGCAGGAACACGATCACCACCAGCACCACGAGCGCAATGGCTTCCAGCAGCGTGACCACCACCTTTTCGATGGAGGTCTGCACGAAACGCGTGGGGTCGTACACGATGCTGTAGCTCATGCCGGGCGGAAAGTTCGCCTTCAGCCTTTCCATGGTGTCGCGCACGTTGTTGGACAAGGCCAGCGCATTCGAGCCCGGTGCCTGGAACACCGCGATGGCCGCGGCTTCCTTGTTGTTGAGCAGGCTGCGCAACGCGTAGCTGCCGGCCGAGAGCTCCACGCGGCCGATGTCGCGGATGCGGATCATGCCGCCGGTGGCGGGCTCGGCGCGCACGATGATGTCGGCGAACTGCTCCTCGGTGGTGAGCCGACCTTGTGTGTTCACCGCGAGCTGGAACTCGGTGCCGGTGGGCGCGGGCGGCGCGCCCACGGTGCCAGCAGCCACCTGCGCGTTTTGTTCGCGGATGGCGGCCACCACTTCGGCGGTGGTGAGGCCGCGCGCAGCGAGCTTGGAGGGGTCGAGCCAGACGCGCATGGCGTAGTCGCCTGCGCCGAAGAGCTGCACCGAGCCCATGCCCGGGATGCGCAGCAGGTCGTCGCGCACGTTGAGCTGGCCGTAGTTGCGCAGGTACAGCGCGTCGCGGCTGTTGTCCGGGCTGACCAGGTGAACCACCATGGTCAGGTTGGGGCTGCTTTTCTCGGTGGTCACGCCGATCTGCCGCACGATCTCGGGCAGGCGCGGCAGCGCGCGGTTGATGCGGTTCTGCACCGCCGTCTCCGCGGCCTCGGGGCTGGTGCCGATCTTGAACGTGACGGTGAGCGTCATGGCGCCGTCGGCGGTGGCTTGCGAGTCAAAGTACAGCAGGTTCTCGATGCCGTTGATCTGCTCTTCCAGTGGCGTGGCCACGGTCTCGCTGATCACGCGCGGGTTGGCGCCGGGAAACTGCGCGCGCACCACGATTTGCGGCGGCGCGACCTCGGGGTACTCCGACAGCGGCAACTGGAAGATGGCCAGCGTGCCGACGAGGAAGATGAAGATCGACAACACGGCGGCAAAGCGCGGCCGGTCGATGAAGAAGCGGGAGATGTCCATGGTGGCGCTCCGCTCAGTTCGCGGGCGCAGGGGCCTGCGGGGCGGGCGCGGGTGTGGCGGGTATCGGCATGCCCTGCGCGTCCACCTTCAGCACCTGCGGCGCCACCGGCACGCCCGGGATGATGCGCTGCAAGCCGTCCACCACCACGTTCTCGCCGGCCTTGAGCTGGCCACCACCCACCACGCGCATGCCGCCCTGCAAGGCGCCGAGCTGCACACCGCGAAACTGCGGCTGGCCGTCGGCCCCCACCACCACCACGAACTTCTTGCTCTGGTCGGTGCCGATGGCGCGCTCGGGCACCAACACCGCCTCATAGGGCGCGCTGGTCGCCATGGTCAGGCGCGCGGCCAGCCCGGGCACGAACTGGCCCTTGCTGTTGTCGAAGCTGGCGCGCAGGCGGATGGCGCCGGTCTGGGGGTTGAGGCGGTTGTCCACAAAGTCGAGCGTGCCCTGGTGGGGAAAGCCGTCTTCGTTGGCCAGGCCCATGCGCACGGCGGGCGTTTTCTCGTTGGCCGCGCGGATGCGCAGGAAGGTCTGCTCGCTGCCATCGAAGTAGGCGTGCACGCGCGACACACCGGCGATGGATGTGAGCACCACCTGTTCGTTGACCAGGTTGCCGGCCGTGATGCTGGCCCGTGAGGCGCGCCCGGCGATCGGCGCGCGCACGGCGGTGTACGACAGGTTGAGCTGCGCCACGCGCAAGGCGGCTTGCGCGGCCTTGATGTCGGCGTCGGTGGTGCGCGAGCTCGACGAGAGCTGGTCGAACTCCTGCCGCGAGACGGCTTTGGCGTCGAGCAGCTTCTGCGCACGGGCCACCTCGGTGGTGGCCAGCTCGGCGCGCGAGCGGGCCGCGGCGAGCTGCGATTCGGCCCGGGCCACTTCGGCTTCAAAGGGGCGCGGATCGATGGTGAAGAGCAACTGGCCTTTGGTGACCAGCGCGCCGTCGGCGAAGTGGACCTTGTCCACCACACCGCCCACGCGGGGGCGCAGTTCCACGTACTCGGCGGCTTCGAGCCGGCCGCTGAAGGTTTCACTGTCGGAGACGGTGCGGGCCACCGCGGGCGCCACGCTCACCGGCGGCGCCTGGGGCGGGCCGCCCTGGGCGTCGGCCGGGCCACCGCAAGCGCTCAGCCACGCCGTGGCCACCAGAAGAAGAGACCACAACGCCAGCGGGAGACCCCGGCGCGGCGCGCACGACGAATTGTTCATGTTCAAAACCTGCAAAAAGGGTTCATGACCGTTCCCGACGCAGGAAGGCACACCGGTGAAAGTGCGCCATCAAATTCCCTGCAGCGCGTTGACGCATAAGGAATTTTCCGGTCGAAGCTTTATCAAAGGCGCGAGCATAAGGTCACTCGGTGTGTCGCACCAAGACCGTTCGACAGAGTCCTGCGTTGGGTGCAAGGTCTTTGCTGCAGCGCACACACGGCGCCCGGATTTGTGCGCACAGCGCCCACTGCCGCGCTTCAGCTGCCCGGCAGCTCTTCCCGCGCTTCCACCACCAGCTGGCGCACCACCGAGCCGGCGGAAGCCGCCACCGCGCGCACCCGCAGCGCCCGCCCGGTGGGCAGTTCAATGCGGCAGTGGTAGTCCAGCCCGTCGGTCTGGCCGGGGCTGTTGCTGGCGATGCGTCGGGCCCATTTCTGCTGGCCATCGAGCTCCACGGTCAAGGCGTGCCAGGCGCCCGCCAGCGGCTGCGGCACCCGCACCACCAGCGTCACGTCCACGTCGAAGCTGCGGTGACGCTCCAGCGAGCCGGGGATGTTGAGCACCGCCACCGAGGCGCCACCCGCATCACAGCGCCAGACTTCGGCCATCGGCTTCATGTGTCGAGCAGCCGTTTCAGCTCGCCCGTTTCGATGAGCCGGACCACATCCTCGGCACCGCCCACGAGCGTGCCGCGCACGAACACCATGGGCAAGGTGGGCCAACCGGTCCACATCTTGAGCGCATTGCGCCGGCGCCATTGCGAAAAGTAGCTGCCGATCTCCAGGTAACCGTGGGGCACACCGGCCGCATCGAGTGCCTTGCGGGCCTTGCCGACAAAGGGGTTGCCCGACATGCCGAACACCATCACCGCGTTGCTGGCCACGTCGGCCTGGGCCTGGCGCAACAGGTCGGCGTGGAGGTTGGCCACCGTGTGCCGGATGGCGGGGTGGATGGCGGCTTCGTCGAGTGTGGGGCGGGGCATGGGCTCTCCTGGCGTCCTGGGGGTCAGGGCCTGAACTGTAGTGGGTATGGATGCCCACCGCGGCTTGCAGGTCTACTCCGCCCGCGTCCGCCGGTTTGCCCGCCCTCGGGCTCAGGCGCGCGCGAGCTTGAACACCGCCACGGCCTGCACCATCTGCGCGGCCTGG
>NZ_JAOASO010000161.1 GCF_030158645.1 Hydrogenophaga sp.
CAGCCAGCTCGGCTTCATCCAGGACATCACGCCGATGCGGGTGCTCGAAGCCGAGTCGCGCATCAAGGACGAGCTCAACCGCCAGATCATTGCCAGAAGTCCTGATTGCACCAAGGTGCTGGACCTGGAAGGGCGCGTGGTGCAGATGACGGCGCAAGGTTGCCGTCTGGTGGAGGTGGACGACTTCGAGCAGGTGCGCATGGGGTCGTGGACCGAATGGTGGCCCGATGACGGCGTTCAGCTCGCCATGGAGGCGATCGCTTCGGCCAGCCGGGGCGAGAGTTCGCGGTTCGTGGCTTACGGGCCCACGTTCAAAGGCACGCCCAAGTGGTGGGACACCATGTTGACGCCGATCTGCGACGCGCATGGCAAGCCCGTGATGTTGCTCGCGGTTTCGCGCGACATCACCGAACAGCACCTGCAGCAGGAGAGCATCCAGCGCTTCAACACCGAGTTGGAGCGTGCCGTGCAGCAGCGCACCGAAGAACTGGCCGAGGCCAAGGACCGCATTCATTTGGCGTTGCGCGAAGCCCAGATCGCCTACAACCAGGCACCCTGTGGCTACCACTCGGTGGACGCCTCCGGCACCTACGTGCTGATCAACCAGACCGAGCTCGACTGGCTGGGCTACCAGAGCCGCAGCGAGGTGGTGGGCATCAAACACTTTCGTGACCACGTGCAACCCGCCTACCTCGACGAGGTGGTGCAACGCCTGCAGCGCCTGTTGCGCGGCGAGACGCTGGAGGCCGCGGAAATCGGCATGGTGCGGTGCGACGGCACCGGCTTCATCGGCCTGCTCAACACCACCGCGGTGCTGGACGATCAGGGCCGTTTTTTGCGCACCAACAACACGCTGGTGGACATCACCGAGCGCAAGGCCGCCGAAATGGCTCTGGCGGCGCAGCGCAATTTCCTGCAGACCGTGGCCAGCAATGTGCCGGTGCAGCTGGCGTTCTTCGATCGCGACCTGATCTGCCGATTCGCCAATGCCAGCTATGCGCGCTGGCTCGACAGCTCACCGGACGCGCTGGTGGGCCGGCACGTGAGCCTGATTGCGCGCAACCAGGATTTCGAGGAGGCACGGCCGCGCCTCGAGCGCGCGCTGGCCGGCGAGGCACAACGCTTCGAGGGCGAACGGGTGTTCCCCGACGGCACCGTGTTCTACGCCAACATCGACTACACGCCCTACCGCCACAACGGCGAGGTTGCCGGCCTGTTCATCCAGATGCTCGACATCACCGAGCGCAAAGCCTCGGAAGACAAGGTCAGCCGCGCCAACGCCCAGCTCAACGAGGCCCTGAGCCAGGCCCAGGCCCTCTACAACCAGGCGCCTTGCGGTTACCACTCACTCAACACCGCTGGCACCTTTGTATCGATCAACGACACCGAACTGGGTTGGCTGGGCTACCGCCGCGACGAGGTGGTGGGCAAGATGGGCTTTCGCGACGTGATTCCGGCGGCGGATGTTCCGCTGCTCGAAGCCCGCATGCGCAAGATCCTGCACGACGACGCACTGGAAGGGGTGGAGTACCAGATGCGCCGGCGCGATGGATCCACCTTTCATGCGCTGCTGTCCTCCTCGGCAGTGCGCGACAAGGATGGTCATTTCCTGCGCAGCAACACCACGGTGGTGGACATCACGCGCCGCAAGGCCGCCGAAATCTCGCTGCGCGACAACCAGCGTTTCCTGCAGACCATCACCGACCACGTCCCCGGCCTGATCGCCTACCTCGATGACGGCTTGCGCTTCCGCTTTGCGAACGCGGAGCACCTGCGCGTGTACGGCATGGACCCCAAGCGCATCGTGGGCCAGCACATCAAGGACTGCTTGCCTCCCGACATCTGGGCCGACACCAAGCCGCGCATGGAAGCCACGCTGGCGGGGCACGAGCAAATCTTCACGGCGTGGCGGCCCACGGTCGATGGCAAGCACATCTACATCAGCGGCCGCTACTTGCCGGATGTGCAGGACGGCAAGGTGCGGGGGCTGTTTGTCCAGATCATCGACATCACGGCCAGCAAGCTGGTTGAAGAGCGGGTGAGCAACCTCAACGAAGAGTTGGAGCAGCGCATCCGCGAGCGATCGGCCGAGCTGCTGGAGGCCGAGCAGCGTTTCCGTCTGATGGTGGACAACCTGCGCGACTACTGCATCTTTTTCATGGACGCCGACGGCCGCGTCACCGACTGGACCGACAGCGCCCAGCGAATGGACGGCTACTCGCCCACGCAGATGCTGGGACGGCACTACGGCGTCTTGTTCGACCCGGCCAACCCGGAGCACGGCAAGGTCAGGGCCGACCAGATGCTGCGCCTGGCGGCGTCCCGGGGCCAGCACGAGCTGCACAACTGGCACACGCGCAAGGACGGCACGCAGTACTGGTCGCATTCGGTGCTGATCGCCTTGCGCGACGACCTCGGCGAGCTGCGCGGTTTTGCCAAGATCAACCGCGACATGACCGACGCCAAACGGCTCGACGACCTGATGCGCAACATCAACGACGAGTTGGAAAACCGCGTGGTGGAGCGCACCGAGCAGTTGCTGGCGGCCAACAAGGACCTGGAGTCCTTCTCGTATTCGGTGTCGCACGACCTGAGATCGCCGCTGCGCCACATCTCCAGTTTTGTGAGCCTGCTGGAAGAGCACATGGGCGGTCAGTGCGACGAAGTGAGCGCGCGATACCTCCACACCATCGGCAACTCGGCCCGCCACATGAGCCAGCTCATCGACGGCCTGCTGGCCTTCTCGCGCCTGGGAAGGGCAGCGGTCAACGTGACGCCGGTGGATTTCCAGCTGCTGGTCGAGGCGGTGGTCGCCCAGATCGGACACGACACCGAAGGTCGCATCGTCGACTGGGTGGTCGCTCCCGACCTGCCGGTGGTGCAGGGCGACGCCTTGTTGCTGCGCGAGGTGTGGGCCAACCTGTTGGGCAATGCCTACAAATACAGCCGGCCGCGAGAGCGCTCGCGCATCGAGGTGGGCTGGACCATCGACCCTGTGGTGGGCTACACCTTCTTTGTCCGTGACAACGGTGTGGGTTTCGACACAAAATACGCGCAGAAGCTGTTTGGCGTGTTCCAGCGCTTGCACCGGGCCTCGGAGTTCGAGGGAACGGGCATCGGGCTGGCGCTCACGCGGCGCATCATCGAGCGGCACAGCGGCAGCATCTGGGCCGAAAGCGAACTCGGTGTCGGCAGCGTCTTTTATTTCTCCTTACCTTTTGAGGGCCCTGGTTTTTCGGATGCCAACCTGGATTCGATGCCTGCCCCCCTGGAATCATGAGCAAAAACGCCGACGCGATTCTCCTGGTTGAAGACAATCCCGACGACGCCGAACTGACGAAACTGGCGCTCTCGCGCCACGGTCTGGACGGGCGCGTCACACACGTGTCCGACGGCATGCAGGCGCTGGACTACCTGCACCGGCGCAACGGCTTCACCAACCGCTCTGGCAGCAACCCCGTGCTGGTCCTGCTCGATCTCAAGATGCCCTTGCTCGACGGCATCGGTGTGCTCAAAGAGATCAAGGGCAGCGACTTGCTGCACAACATCCCGGTGGTGGTGCTCACCTCGTCCACCGAACCCAGCGACCTGCTGCGCGCCTACGACGCCGGCACCAACGCCTACATCGCCAAACCCACCGAGTTTTCGCAGTTCCTCAGTGCCATGAAGCACGTGTGCGAGTTCTGGATCAACATCAACCAGACCGCGCCGCAGACCGTCAACGCCACCGTGCGCAACACCGGTTTCGGCGATCTGATCTGAGCCGGCACATCCGGCATCGGGCGCACCATGCAAACAGGCCCTTAAAGGGCCTGTGATGGGGAAGCGAGCGGGCGATCAATAGATGTCGGAATCGGCCCACTGCGAAGAAGGACCGAAATCGTTGGCCGTGGCCGGCGTGTTGAGGTTGAGGACGAACACCACCTCGCCACCGAAACGGCCGACGCCCAGGCTTTTCATGAGCTGCTGCTCCTGCTCGGGACGCTCCATGCGCAGGAAGCAGATGGCCTGCTTGGTGCCTTCGTGCATGGCGGTCAGGATGTCCAGGCGGGTGATGCGACCGAACTCGCTGCACAGTTGGTGCAGCGCGGATTTCAAGCTCGGCACATCGCTGTGCTGTCTGAGTTCTGCAAGTGTGCTCACAATCGACTCCCGATGTTTCTGTCGTTGCGGTTGTATTCGTGCCGATACCCCAGGCAGCGGCAGGAGTGAATGGTAGCCCAGATGCTGCGGCAACTAACAGTTTTGTTACAACTTGGCCCAGCAGCACGGCGTCTTGTGCGCTAGATCACATCCCGCCCGTGATGTGAGCACATCCATGTGCCCTGCGTGTGACACCTCTTCGGTATTCTCAGGCCATCCCACCACCGGAAGTCCCCCATGCGATCCGCTTCCCCAGCACCCACAGCCGCCTCCGACCACTCCGCCCGGGCGATGGCGGTCAACGATCCGGGCGAGTTTGCACAGCGCGGCGGATTTGATCGGCTGGCGGGCTGGGCGGCCCAACACGCCGGGGTGTCGGCCTCGGTGTTTTTCGACACCACACAGTGGCCCCCCCGGGTGCTCGGCTCCCACGGGCTGCACACGGCGGCCATCGTGGGCGCGCCGCAGGTTCTCGCCACCCTGTTACCGGACGGTGCTCAGGAGAGCCACCTGGGCGAGCTGGCCGGTCACCCGGCATGGCCGCAACTGGAGGCATGGGCAGCGCCGATGGTGCTGCGCAACCTGCACTGGTGGCCACTGATCGCGGTCAAGGGCGGCGCCCGTTCGGCTTTCCTGCTGGTCAACGGCGATCCGGCGCACCCCTGCGACACCAGCAACCCGGCGCTGGTGGCGCTGGCAGCCCATGCGCTGGACACGGTGGCGTTGACACAGCGCTGTGAGCAGATTGAGCTGCACAACGTGCAGATCCTGCGCGAGAGCGAGAGTCGGCTGAACCTCACCGAACACACGGCGGGCGCGGGCAGTTGGTCCTTGCAGGTGGGCAGCGGCGAGCTGGTGCATTCCGATGAGTTCGCCACCATCCTGGGCCTGACCGACCACAGCCAGGTCACCTCGCTGGACAGCATGGTGCAGCGTTACAACCCGGAGTGGCGCAGCGGCATCCGCCAACGGCTGGAACGCTGCGCACGCAGCGGTGAAGGTTTCGACGAAGAGCTGCAGATCATGGTGGAGGGCGGTGCGCCCAAGTGGGTGCGCACCGTGAGTTCCGCCGTGCGCGGCAACGACGGCGAAATCGTCCGCATCCAGGGTGCGATCCAGGACATCTCGGCACAGAAGCAGGCCCAGCAGGACACCCTGCGCCTGGCGATGCGCCTGACCACCACGCTGGCCAGCATCACAGAGGCGTTTGTCACGCTGGACCGCCAGTGCTGCTTCACCTACCTCAACCAGGAGAGCGAACGCCTGCTGCAGAAGACCACCGCCGACCTGCTGGGACAGGAGGTCTGGCACGACTTCAGCGGCGGGCTGGCCGAGCGGCTCAAAGACAAGCTCACCCGGTCGCTCCACACCAACCGCCGGGTGGAACTGGAAGATTTTTTCCCCACGCTGGGCAAGTGGATGGAGGTGCGTGCCTATCCTTTCGCCGAGGGCCTGGCGGTGTACTTCCGGGATGTGACGGAGCGGCGCCGCTCGCAGGAGCAGCTGATGCTGCTGGAGACCAGCGTCTCGAGGCTCAACGACATCGTGGCGATTGCCGAAACCGGCGCCGGCAGCCAGGAGCCACGCATCGTGTTCGTGAACGACGCGTTCCAGCAGCAAACCGGCTACACGCGCGCCGAGGTCATCGGGCAGACCCCCCGCATCCTGCTGGAGCTGGACCCGGCCATGACCCACCTGAACTCCCTGGTGGCCAGCCTTCAGCACAACCAGCAGGCCCGCAGCGAACTGATGGTGCGGCGCAAGAACGGCGCACTGTTCTGGGTGGAGCTGGAAGTGGTGACGGTGCAAGCCACCGCGGAAGAGGTGACGCACTGGGTGGCCGTGGGTCGCGACATCACGCAGCGCAAGACGGCCGAGGACATGATCCGACACCTGGCCTTCTACGACGCGCTGACCGACCTGCCCAACCGCCAGCTCCTGCTGGACCGGCTGCAGCAGGCGCTGGCAGCCAGTGCGCGCACCGGACAGTTCGGCGCGCTGATGTTCATCGACCTGGACAACTTCAAGATCCTGAACGACACGCTGGGCCACCACATGGGCGACCAGCTGCTGCAGAAAGTGGCCTCGCGCCTGACGCAAAGCGTGCGCAAGAGCGACATGGTGGCGCGCCTGGGCGGCGACGAATTCGTGGTGATGGTGGATGACCTGAGCACCGACGCCGAAGCGGCGGTCTACAAGGCGCGCGCGCTGGGCGAAAAAGTCCTCAAGACCTTGCGCGAGCCTTTCCAGCTCAACGGGCACCAGCACTTCGCCACGCCCAGCATCGGCGTGGCCTCGTTCAACGGCGACCAGAACGACGTCGGTGAACTGCTCAAGCAAGCGGACCTGGCCATGTACCAGGCCAAATCGATGGGGCGCAACACGCTGTGCTTCTTCGATCCCGACATGCAGGCCACGGTCAGCATCAACGCGGCGGTGAGCTCCGATCTGCGCATCGGGCTGCGCGAGCAGCAGTTCATCCTGCACTACCAGCCGCAGGTGGACCGGGTCGGTGTGGTGACCGGCGTGGAAGCGCTGGTGCGCTGGAACCACCCGGTGCGCGGCATGACGTGGCCGGCTGAGTTCATTCCGGTGGCCGAAGACACGGGCCTGATCCTGCCGCTGGGGCAGTGGGTGCTGGAGACCGCGTGCGAGCAGCTCGCGATCTGGGCGCACCGCCCGCAGACCGCCAGCCTGAGCATCGCCGTCAACGTCAGCGTGCGCCAGTTCCGCCACCCCGACTTTGTGGACATGGTGATGGCCGCGATCAAGCGCACCGGCATCCGCCCGCACCGCCTCAAGCTCGAACTCACCGAAAGCCTGCTGGCCGACCGCATGGAGATCACCATCGACAAGATGGGCATGCTCAAGGCACTGGGTGTCACGCTCTCGCTCGACGACTTCGGCGTGGGCTACTCGTCACTCTCGGTGCTCAAGCGCCTGCCGCTGGACCAGCTCAAGATCGACAAAGGTTTTGTGGCCGACGTGCTGACCGACCCGAACGACGCCGCGATCTCGCGCGCCATCATCGCGCTGGCGCAGAGCCTGAGCCTGCAAGTGGTCGCCGAGGGCGTGGAGACGCAGGAGCAGCGCGACTTCCTGGCTTACCAGGGCTGCGACCAGTTCCAGGGCCACCTGTTTTCGAAGCCGTTGCCCATCGAGGAGCTGGACGCGATGTTGGAGAACCCCACGTCGGGCATGGTGGTCATGGGCTGACGCTCAACCGGTGAACAACGCCACGTTGCCGCCGGCGGCGGTGGTGTTGATGGTGAGGGTCTGCTCGGCGCAGAAGCGCAGCAGGTAGTTGGGGCCACCGGCTTTGGGGCCGGTGCCGCTCAGGCCTTCGCCACCGAAGGGCTGCACGCCCACCACGGCGCCGATCATGTTGCGGTTCACGTAGACGTTGCCCACGCGTGCCGCAGCGGCCAACGCCTGCGCGCGGCTGTCGATGCGCGTTTGAATACCCAACGTGAGGCCGTAGCCCAGCGCGTTGATCTGCTGCACCACGGCCATGGGGTCGCCGCTCCAGCGCACCACCTGCAGCACCGGGCCAAAGATCTCCTGCGTCACCTCGCCGATCGCGGTCACTTCAAACATCTGGGGTGCGATCACATGAGGCATGGCGGGTGTGGCACGGAGGCTGCCCAACAAGGGCCTGGCGTCGGTGTGCAGGCGCTGCACGTGGCGGGTGATGCCTTCAAACGCCTCGGCGTCGATCACCGGGCCGAGGTCCGTGGCCAGATCGGACGGGTCGCCCGCCACCAGCTCCTTCGCAGCGCCTTCGATCATCTCGATCACGCCGTCGGCAATCGCTTCGTGCACGCACAGCAGGCGCAGCGCCGAGCAGCGCTGGCCGGCGCTGCGGAACGCGCTCTGCACCACCGCGTCGGCCACCTGTTCGGGCAGTGCCGTGCTGTCCACCAGCATGGCGTTGATGCCGCCGGTCTCTGCAATCAACGGGATGATCGGCCCGTCTTTGGCGGCCAGCGCGCGCTGGATGATCTTGGCCACTTGGGTGGAGCCGGTGAACACCACACCGGCAATGCCGGGTTGGGCCACCAGCGCGGCGCCCACCGTTTCGCCGGGGCCGTGCAGCAGTTGCAGGGCACCGGCGGGCACACCGGCGGCGTGCAACAGCTTCACCGCTTCGAGCGCGATGGCGGGCGTCTGCTCGGCCGGCTTGGCCAGCACGGTGTTGCCGGTGGCCAGCGCGGCGGCCACCTGGCCGGCGAAGATGGCCAGCGGGAAGTTCCACGGGCTGATGCAGACCCAGGCGCCACGGCCTTCCATGCGCAGCGTGTTGCTTTCGCCGGTGGGGCCGGGCAGCGTCTGCGGCGCCATCACGCGCTCGGCATCGTTCGCGTAGAAGCGCAGGAAGTCGATCGCTTCGCGCACCTCGGACACCGCGTCGTTCCAGCCCTTGTGGGCCTCTTTCACCAACAAGGCGCACAGGCGCGGCAGTTGCTGCTGCATGGCATCGGCCGCACGGCGCAGCGTGGCAGCGCGCTCGGCCACGGGGGTGTGGTTCCAGCCGGCGAAGGCCTGCACGGCCTTGCCCACCGCTGCCTGTGCCGCTGCGCCCGTGGCCTCGGGCACGGTAGGCACCACCAGCGCAGCGTGTGCGGCCAGCAGCGGCTCGCGGTGCGCGGCCACGGCCAGGTCAAGCCCCAGGCTGTTGGGGCGCTTCGGCCCGTAAAGCGCCGGCGGCAATGGCAGCGAGGCGGTCAAGATGCCTGGTTTCGACTGCTCCAGCGGCGAAATCAGCAACTCGTCCATGCCCACCGATTCGTCGGCGAGCTGGTGCACAAACGACGAGTTGGCACCGTTCTCCAGCAGTCGGCGCACCAGGTAGGCCAGCAAGTCGCGGTGCGCGCCCACGGGCGCATACACGCGGCACGACACGGCCGGGTTCTTCAACACCTCGCGGTAGATGCCCTCGCCCATGCCGTGCAGGCGTTGCAATTCGAACGGAGCGCCGTGCCTCGTTGCCATTTGCAGGATGGCGGCAATGGTGCCGGCGTTGTGCGTGGCGAACTGCGGGTAGATGGCATCGGATGCACCGAACAAGGCCTGCGCACACGCGAGGTAACTCACATCGGTGTGCGGCTTCTGGGTGAACACCGGATAGGCGGGCAGGCCCTGCTCTTGCGCGCGCTTGATCTCGGCGTCCCAGTACGCGCCCTTGACCAAGCGGCACATGAACTTGAGCCGGTATTGCCGGCCCAGTGCCGCCACGTGTTCGATGAGTTCGACCGCGCGTGTCTGGTAGGCCTGCAGCGCGAGACCCAAACCCTGCCACTGCGGACAATGTTGCGCCACGGCCTTGGCCAACGCCTCGAACACGTCGAGCGAGAGTTCGAGGCGGTCGACCTCTTCCGCGTCGATGGTCAGGTTCAGGTTGGCGGCAGCCGCGCCTTCGCACAAGGTCCACACGCGGGGCACGAGCTCGCGCATCACGCGTTCGTGTTGCGCATCTTCGTAGCGCGGGTGCAGTGCACTGAACTTGATGGAGATGCCGTCGTTGTGGCTCGGCAGACGTTTCGGGTCGGCCGTTCGGGCGATGGCCGCGATCGCGTTCTGGTAACTCGCGAGATACCGCAGCGCGTCGGCGTCGGTGCGCGCGCCCTCGCCCAGCATGTCGAAGCTGAAACCCAGGTTGGCCTGGCGCTTGCGCGCCGACGCCGCCTCCTTCATGCCCTCTTCGATGGTTTGCCCCAGCACGAACTGGCGGCCCAGCAACTGCACCGCGCGCAGCGTGGCGGCCACCACCGTCTTCGCACCGAGCTTGGCCATCAGGCCCGGCTCGTTGCCCGCCTGCGGCAGGAAGTGTTTGGACATCGCAATCGCCGTCGACGACAGCCGGGCGAGCGTGGAGTCCGCTGCGCCATCAAAGTCGGCGCGCCCGAGCTGGTCCGCCGTGAGCGCGATCGCCGTCTCGGCATCGGGCACGCGCAGCAGCGCCTCGGCCAGGCGCATCAGCGCCAGACCTTCCG
Organism: Hydrogenophaga sp.; assembly: GCF_030158645.1. Classification (GTDB taxonomy): domain Bacteria; phylum Pseudomonadota; class Gammaproteobacteria; order Burkholderiales; family Burkholderiaceae_C; genus Hydrogenophaga. The sequence continues at coordinate 10,137 of NZ_JAOASO010000161.1, forward strand.
CACTGGAAATCGGGTACTCCTTGAGCAAACTTTCCATGGCCCAGAACGGTGGCGGGTTCTCGCGCACCGCGCGAACCCAGGGCGCGGCCTGGGTGGCGGCAGCAGCCCAGTCCAGCGCGCCCTGCAGCGCACTCAGGCGCTGCGCCAGCACGCCGGCTTCGGGGCGGTAGGGAAAGGGAAGGCGGTCGGTGGTGCGCGGCATGCAGAACTCCAGAGCGGGCATGGGTTTGTGGATCTGCGTATGTTCGCGGCATGAATGCCGAACTTTTCACCAAAAACGTGTCATCAACTGGATAATTGACGGCCATGGACCCCCACACCACCGAGCCCGACCGCATCGACCTCAAGATCCTCAAGCTCTTGCAATCCGACGGCCGCATCACCAACCTCAAGCTCGCCGAGGCGGTGGCGCTCTCACCCACCGCCGTGCTGGCGCGCACCCAGCGCCTGCAGCGCGATGGTTTCATCCTCGGCTACGAGGCCCGGCTGAACCCGCTGAAGCTCGGGCGCGGGATGATGGTGTTCGTGGAAGTGCTGCTCGACCGCACCACGCCCAACGTGTTCAACGAATTCAAGGCAGCGGTGCAGGTGCGCGACGAAATCATGGAATGCCACATGGTCGCCGGTGGCTTCGACTATTTGCTCAAGACCCGCATGGCCGACATGGCGGCCTACCGCGAATTCGCCGGCAGCGTGCTCTGGCAGCTGCCCGGCGTGCGCGAGACGCGCACCTACGCGGTGATGGAAGAGGTGAAGAACAGTTCGCAGCTGCCTTTGTGATGCGTTGACACGGGCGTTGACAGCCGCGGGCGCGTTTGCACAATGGGCGCACCACCTTCAGGAGCCAGCATGTCACGCACCTTCACCCTGCTGATCGGCGCATTCGTTGTCTGCGCCACCGTGCACGCCCAGAGCACCAAGCCCGGCTTGTGGGAAATCAACCAGAAGATGGGTGGCAATCCCGAGATGGACAAGGCCATGGCGCAGATGCAGCAGCAGATGGCGGGCATGTCGGCGGCCGAGAAAAAGATGATGCAGGACATGATGGCCAAACAGGGCATGACCATGCCCACGGCGGGTGCCGGTGGCGGCATGGCCATGAAGGTCTGCATCACGCCCGAGATGGCCGCCAAACAAGACATGCCGGTGCAAACCGAGGGCGACTGCACCACCACGATCACCTCGCGCAGCGCCAATGCCCTGAAGATGAACTTCGTGTGCAAGAACCCGGCTTCCTCGGGCGAGGGCACCTACACCTTCAGCGGCGACACCGCCTACACCATGAAGATGCTGATGAAGAGCACGCACCAGGGCAAGCCGGTGAACACCACGCTCGACGGACAGGGCAAGTGGCTGTCGGCGAGCTGCGGCTCGGTCAAACCGATGAAGTGAGCTTGGTCGGCCGGCTGCCGAACACACCCCGCCCCACCCGCACCATGGTCGAGCCGGCGGCCACGGCCGCTTCCAGGTCGTCGCTCATGCCCATGGACAGGGTGTCGAGTTCCATCCCCCGCGCATTGAGCTGGTCGAACAAGGCTTTGGCGCGCAGAAACAGTTCACGCTGGGTGTCAAAGTCGGGTGATGGTTCGGGAATGCACATGAGCCCGCGCAGCTTCAAACGCGGCAGAAGGACCACCACCGAGGCCAGATCGGCCAGGGCCTCGGGCGCCACCCCCGATTTGTTCGCGCCGCCGTCCACATTGACCTGCAGGCAGATCTGCAGCGGCGGCAAGTCCGCAGGGCGCTGCTCGCTCAAGCGCTGCGCGATCTTGAGCCGGTCGACCGACTGAACCCAATCAAAAGCCTCGGCCACCGGCCGGGTTTTGTTGCTTTGCAACGGTCCGATGCAATGCCATTGCAGTGCAGCATCGGGTCTGAGGCTGCGCAGGGCCTCGATCTTTTCCGCGCCTTCCTGCACATAGTTTTCGCCAAAAGCATGCTGACCGGCATCGAGTGCCAGACAGACGGCGTCGGCGTCGAAGGTCTTGGAAACCGCGAGCAAGCTCACGGCGTTCGCATCGCGTCCCGTGCGTGCACAGGCCTGCTTCAAACGCTCTCGAACCCCTTTGAGATTGCCTTCAATGGTCGTCATAATCAGTCGTCATACCTCAACACCGCACGGGACCTCGGGATGGATATCACCCAATTGCTTGCCTTCAGCGTCAAGAACAAAGCATCCGATCTTCACCTCTCGGCCGGTCTCCCACCCATGATACGGGTGCATGGTGACGTTCGACGCATCAACGTCGAACCACTGGACCACAAGCAGGTCCACGGCATGGTGTACGACATCATGAACGACAGCCAGCGCAAGCAGTACGAAGAGTTCCTGGAGTGCGACTTTTCGTTCGAGATCGAAGGCCTGGCCCGCTTCCGCGTCAATGCCTTCAACCACAACCGCGGCGCGGGTGCCGTGTTCCGGACCATCCCGAGCAAGATCCTCACGCTGGAGCAGCTCAACGCGCCCAAGATCTTTGGCGACCTGGCCTTGCGCCCACGCGGTCTGGTGCTGGTGACCGGCCCGACCGGCTCGGGCAAGTCCACCACGCTGGCCGGCATGGTCAACCACCTCAACGAAACCGAGTACGGCCACATCCTCACCGTGGAAGACCCGGTGGAGTTTGTGCACGAATCCAAGAAGTGCCTGGTGAACCAGCGCGAAGTGGGACCGCACACCTTGAGCTTCTCCAACGCCCTGCGCTCGGCCCTGCGCGAAGACCCGGACGCGATCCTGGTGGGCGAGATGCGCGACCTGGAGACCATTCGCCTGGCCATGACGGCCGCGGAAACCGGCCACCTGGTGTTCGGCACGCTGCACACCTCGAGCGCCGCCAAGACCATCGACCGCATCATCGACGTGTTCCCGGCCGAAGAGAAAGACATGGTGCGAGCCATGTTGTCCGAATCGCTGGTGGCGGTGATTTCCCAAACTTTGTGCAAGACCAAAGATGGTTCGGGCCGCGTGGCCGCGCACGAAATCATGCTGGGCACCAGCGCGATCCGCAACCTGATCCGCGAGGCCAAGGTGGCGCAGATGTATTCCGCCATCCAGACCGGCAGCAACGTGGGCATGCAGACGCTCGACCAGAACCTCTCGGAGCTGGTCAAGCGCAACGTGATCAGCCCGGCCGAGGCACGCGGCAAAGCCAAGATTCCCGAGAATTTCCCGGGCTGAGCACCAGAAGGCAGGACACATGGAACGCGACCAGGCATCGAAATTCGTCAACGACCTGCTGCGCCTGATGCTCAGCCGCAGCGGCAGCGACCTTTTCCTCACCGCCGACTTTCCGCCGGCCATCAAGGTGGACGGCTCGGTGGTCAAGGTGTCACCGCAGCCGTTGAACGCGTCCCACACGCTGGCGCTGGCGCGCGCCATCATGAACGACAAGCAGGCCGCCGAGTTCGAGCGCACCAAGGAGTGCAACTTCGCGATCTCGCCACCCGCCATCGGCCGTTTTCGCGTGAGCGCGTTCATTCAACAAGGCAAGGTCGGCATGGTCATGCGGACCATCCCCGCCGTGCTGCCCACCATCGATAAGCTCGGCCTGCCGCAGGTGCTGAAAGACGTGTCGTTGTCCAAACGCGGCCTGTGCATCCTGGTGGGCGCCACCGGGTCGGGCAAGTCCACGTCGCTGGCGGCCATGGTCGACTGGCGCAACGAAAACACGCACGGCCACATCATCACGATCGAAGACCCGGTGGAATTCGTGCACCCCCACAAAAATTGCGTGGTCACGCAGCGCGAAGTGGGCCTGGACACCGACAGCTGGGAGGCTGCACTGAAGAACACGTTGCGCCAGGCGCCGGATGTGATCCTGATGGGCGAGATCCGTGACCGCGAGACGATGGAACACGCCATCCAGTTCAGCGAAACGGGTCACCTGTGCCTGGCCACCTTGCACGCCAACAGCGCCAACCAGGCGCTGGACCGCATCATCAACTTCTTCCCGGAAGAGCGACGCGCCCAGCTGCTGATGGACCTCTCGCTCAACCTGCGCGCCCTGGTGTCGCAGCGCCTGATTCCGCGACAGGACAACAAAGGTCGCCATGCCGCGGTGGAGATCATGCTCAACTCACCGCTGATCTCCGATTTGATCTTCAAAGGCGATGTGGCCGAGATCAAGGAAATCATGAAGAAGAGCAACCAGATGGGCATGCAGACCTTCGATCAGGCGCTCTTCAACGCCTTCGAGGCCAACCTCATCACGTTTGAAGACGCGCTGCGCAACGCCGACTCGCTCAACGATCTGCGCCTGCAGATCAAGCTCAACAGCCAGCGGGCCAAAACTCTCGACCTGGCGGCGGGCACCGAGCACCTCACGATCGTGTGACCCCCCGCTCCGCGCGGGGATTGACCCACCCCCGCGCCGCGCCTTCGGCGCGTCACCCCCTCAGGGGACAATGCCTGCGGCCTGGCAAAGCCAGTTCCGCGGCATTCTTGAAAAAACCAAAGAGACCACCTCATGAGCAACATTGCTGAACGCACTTACGAATCCACCCCTGCCCGCAAAGTCGCCTTCATCGGCCTCGGTGTGATGGGCTATCCCATGGCGGGGCACCTCGCGCGCGCCGGGCATTCGGTGACGGTCTACAACCGGTCGAGTGCCAAGGCCGCGGCCTGGGTGGCCGAGTTTGGTGGTGCGCACCAGCCCACGCCGCGCGAAGCGGCTGTGGGTGCCGACATCGTGTTTGCGTGTGTGGGCAACGACGACGACCTGCGCTCCATCACCCTGGGTGCCGATGGTGCGTTCGCCGGCATGGCCGCCGGGGCGATCTTTGTGGACCACACCACGGCGTCGGCCGATGTGGCGCGCGAGTTTTACCAAGCCGCCAAGACCCTGGGCCTGTCGTTCGTGGACGCGCCTGTCTCGGGCGGTCAGGCCGGTGCGGTCAACGGCTTGCTGACCGTGATGTGTGGCGGTGACGCGGCGGCTTTCGACGCGGTGAAGCCAACGGCCATGGCGTTCTCGCGCGCCTTCACGCTGCTGGGCGAGGCCGGTGCCGGCCAGCTCACCAAGATGGTGAACCAGATCTGCATTGCCGGGCTGGTGCAGGGTTTGTCGGAAGCCATTGCCTTCGGCCAGAAGGCCGGGCTGGACATGAACCAGGTGCTGGACGTGATCGGCAAGGGCGCGGCACAAAGCTGGCAGCTCGACAACCGGGGCAAGACCATGGTGGCCGACAAGTTCGACTTCGGTTTCGCCGTGGACTGGATGCGCAAGGACCTGGGCCTGGTGCTCGACGAGGCCAAGCGCAACGGTGCCCGCCTGCCGGTCACCGCGCTGGTGGACCAGTTCTACGCCGATGTGCAGGCCATGGGCGGTCACCGCCTGGACACCTCCAGCCTGATCAAGCGCCTGAAATGAGCGCTTGAATGAACAGCAGCGCCGAAGCGCTGCTGTTCTGTCACTTGGCTTCGTTGGCCGCCGGCTTGGGCAGCATGCGGGCCAGTTCTTCCTCGGTGAGGATCTCGAACGAGCGCACGACGCGCTGAACACCCGAGGTGTTGCGCGCAATGTCGGTGGCTCGGTCGGCCTCGCGCTGGGTCACACGGCCCATCAAATACACGGTGCTGCGTTCGGTCACGACCTTGAAGGCGTTCGCCGACAGGTCTTTCGCGTCCACCAGCGAGGCTTTCAAGCGTCCGGTGATCAGCGTGTCGGCCGCGCGTTCCGTGAGCGAGGGGCTGTTGGTCACCGACAACTCGTTGACGATCTCGGCCACGTTGTCCACCCCGGACACGATCTTGCCCGCCAGCTCCTTGTCGGCCACGCTGGCCACCTCGCCGGTAAGCAGGACCCGGCGGTTGTAGCTGGTCACCGCAGCGCGGGCGCGGTTGCCCATCTGGTCGCGCAGGCGGTTGGTGGCGCGCAGCTCGATGCCCTGGTCGTCCAGCTGGGCGCCCGAGGTGCGGCGGTCCACCGCCACCAGGGCACCGCCCATGGCGCCACCCACGATCAGGGGAGCGCAGGCCGACAGGCCCACGGTCAAGGTGACGGCAACGAGCACGCCAGCGGCGAGACGGCTGCGAAGGGCAAGGGGTTTGAAACTCATGGGGGATTTTCCTGTTCGTGGGTGAAGACGTCGGGCAAGCCCAGCAGCTGGGCGTCCACGCCGTCGCAAATGCAGTGCAACACCAGGTGGTGCACCTCCAGAATCCGGGCCGCCAGATCGTGCGGCACGCAAATGTGCACATCGGTGTCGCGCAGCAACAGCGAGAGCTGCCCACCGCGTGCGCCCGTGAGCGCCACCACCGTCATGTCGCGCTCGTGCGCGGCCTCCACCGCGGCGAGCACGTTGGGCGAGTTGCCCGACGTGGTGAGCGCCAGCAACACGTCGCCGGCCTGGCCGAGCGCGCGCACCTGGCGGGCGTACACCGAGCGCACGTCGAAGTCGTTGGCGATGCCGGTGAGCACGGCCGCGTCGGCCGAGAGCGAGAACGCCGCGAGTTCGGGACGCTCACGGTCGTAACGGCCGACAAAGCTGGCAGCAAAGTGCTGGGCCGCAGCCGCCGATGCGCCGTTGCCGCACGAGAGCACCTTGCCGCCACCGGTGACGCTGGCGAGCACCGCGTTGGTGGCCGCCTCCACGGCGGGCGCCAGTGACTGTGCACACTGGTACTTCAGGTCGGCACTGTCGATGAACTGTTGCTGGATGCGTTGCAGAAGCATGGGGCGATCATAGCGGTGGGGTCTGTATCAAATTGCTCAGGACGCGTCGAACGCTGCGCGCAGCCAGTCGATCTGCCCGCTGCTGCCGTCGATCAGCACCACATCGAAACGGCATGCGGGTTCAGAGCCGAGCCGCAACAAAAAGTGCCGCGCAGCGAACACGATGCGGCGTTGCTTGAGCGGAGTGATGCTGGCACCGGCGCCGCCCTGGCGCTGGCTGGCGCGCTGGCGCACCTCGATGAAGACCAGCGTGCCATCGGGCTCACGCATAATCAAATCGATCTCTCCACCGCCACGTCCGGGCGTCTTGAAATTGCGTTGAACCAGCTTCAAGCCCTGGCGCTGCAGGTGCAGCAGCGCAGCGTCTTCGGCCGCATCGCCCCGGGCCTTGGTGGTGGGCACAGGCGCCACCCGCGTCCCCTGTTTTGGAGTCGCCACCGGCGCCCCCTGTTTTCTGGAACTCCACATTGTCTGCAAGCTCTCCATCCCTGTTGGCGGCCGCGCGCGACGCGGCGGCGCACCAGCATTATCCGCAGGGCGCGCTCTACATGGTCGCCACCCCCATCGGCAACCTCGCCGACATCGGCCTGCGCGCGCTGCAGGTGCTCTCGCTCGTGGACACCGTGGCCTGCGAGGACACGCGCCACACCGCCGCGCTGCTGCAGGGCTACGGTCTTCACAAGCCGCTGCTGGCCCTGCACGAGCACAACGAAGCCGAGGCCGCGCAGACCGTGGTGCAGCGCCTGCAGGCCGGCCAGCGCGTGGCCTATGTGAGCGATGCGGGCACGCCCGGCGTCAGCGACCCGGGTGCGCGCCTGGTGGCGGCGGCGAACGCGGCGGGCCTGCGCTGCGTGCCGGTCCCCGGCGCCAGCAGCATCACCGCCCTGCTCAGCGTGTCGGGCACGGTGGCGGGCATGGGGGGTTGGGACGGGCGTTTCGTGTTCGCGGGGTTTCTGGCCAGCAAGGCAGCGGAGCGGCAACGCGAGGTGCAGCTGATCGGCGCGGACGCGCGGGGCTGCGTGCTGCTCGAAGCGCCGCACCGCATCGAAGCACTGGCCAAGGACCTCGGGTTGCTGGGCGAGCGCATGCTGACCGTGGGCCGTGAACTCACCAAACAGTTCGAGGAAGTGGCGCACCTGAAGGCGCAGGACTTCAGCACCTGGCTGCAGGCCAACGCCAACCGCACGCGCGGCGAATTTGTGCTGCTGGTGCACCCGCAGCCCGCCGCCGTGGAGGCCGAGGGCAGTGTGGACGCGGCCGCCTTGCGCACGCTGGACGTGCTGTTGAAAGAGCTGCCGCTGAAAACCGCGGTGAAGCTGTGCGCGGAGATCACCGGCCAGCCGCGCAACGCGCTCTACAACGCTGCGCTGGCGCGCCGCCAGGGCGCTGGCGATTCAGACGACTGAATTCAGCGGATCACGCGCGCCATCGGGTCCTGCCCGGCGCGCGGAGGGGGCGCATCGCGCACCTCGTGCGCCTGCACATCCACGACATCGCCCATCGGCTGGGCTGGGCCCCGGCCCGGCCACACGCCCTGCGTGTAACGCTGCGAAGTCTGGCGAAAGCGGTTGAACACCACGAAAGGCGCGGGTTTTCGGCCGGTGATCAGTGCCCACAGCGACATGCCCAGCACCACCACCAGCGTGGCCAGCAACAGGCTGAGCACAAACACCAGCGCGGCGACGCCGAGTGCGAGTTTGAGGATGCCGCGCACCAGGCGCGCAAAGAAGTCGAATAAACCGTTCATGGATGACTGAGCCCCAAGGGCCTGTGTTGGTTCCGCGGGCAGGCTGTGCACCGATCCAGCCCCCATCAGTGGTTGGGCCAAACGTCGCTTACATGGGGCCATTGTCCCCGGCTGCAAGGTGGGCCGGCGCACCGACGGTCGTCACACGGCACGGCAAGGCTGACTGCTATGCTGCCCCTTGCTCGTGCGCACCACCCGCGCGAGGTCCATCCAAGGCCCCCATGAAACCGATTTACCAGTACTTCTTCCGCGGCCTCATCACCTTCCTGCCGCTCGCCCTCACGGTCTACGTGCTTTACCTCACCGTGGCCTGGATCGAGTCGATCGCCATGTGGTTGATCCGGCCCTTCATCGGCGACTTCTACCTGCCCGGCCTGGGCATCGTGCTGGGCGCGGGCCTCATCCTCGGGCTGGGTTTCCTGATCTCGCAGCCCAACGTGGCGCGCTGGCTCTCGTGGATCGAACTGCCCTTCACCAACCTGCCGGTGGTCAAGAGCATCTACTCCTCGCTCAAGAGTTTTGCGGACTATTTTTCGCCCCACAAGGAAACGCAGCAGCAGGCCGTGGTGGTCTTGCGCATGCCGGGCAACGATCTGTCCATCGTGGGGCTGGTCACGCGCCAGAACATGCAGGGTCTGCCCCCCGCGCTGGCCGAGCTGGACCAGGTGGCCGTGTACCTGCCCATGGGCTACATGATCGGCGGCTACACGGTGTTCGTGCCGCGCAGCTGGATCACCCCCATCGACATGTCGGTGGAAGAGGCCATGCGCTCTTCGTTGCTGGCCTGGATGGCGTCGAACCGCACCAGCGGCACCAGCATCGAACCCCTGGACCCCGCCGAACCCAACCGCCCCACCCCCACCCCATGAGCATCCGCCACCTCGACGCCCTTTTCTCGCCCGCCTCCGTGGCGGTGATCGGGGCCTCGATGCGGCCCGCCAGCGTGGGCGGCACCGTGTGGCGCAACCTGAACAACGGGGACTTCAAGGGGCTGCTCTACGCGGTCAACCCCCAACACGCCGAGCTGGGTGGCGTGAAGGCCTTCGCCTCGGTGGCCGACCTGCCCGCCGCCCCCGAACTGGCGGTGTTGTGCACACCGGCGGCCAGCGTCGTGCAGCTGATCACCGAACTCGGTGCGCGCGGCACCCGCGCGGCCATCGTGCTCACCGCCGGTCTCAGCGCCGCGCAGAAGCAGGCCATGCTGGATGCTGCACGCGTGCACACCCTGCGCATCCTCGGTCCCAACTGCATCGGCATGCTGGTGCCGCACCTGGGGCTCAATGCCAGCTTTGCGCACACCGGCGCGCTGCCGGGTGAGCTGGCTTTCGTGTCGCAATCGGGCGCGCTGGTCACGGCCATGCTCGACTGGGCGGGCTCGCGCGGCATCGGCTTCTCGCACTTCGTCTCGCTGGGCGAACGCGCCGATGTCGACTTCGGCGACATGCTCGACTTCCTCGGCAGCGACCCGAAAACCCGCGCCATCCTGCTCTACATCGAAAGCATCGAAGCGCCGCGCAAATTCATGTCGGCCGCGCGCGCCGCGGCGCGCAACAAGCCGGTGATCGTGGTCAAGGCCGGGCGCTCGGCCGCCGGGCAACAGGCCGCCGCATCGCACACCGGCGCGCTCGCCGGGTCGGACGCGGTGTTCGACGCGGCCATCGCGCGCGCCGGCATGCTGCGCGTGTGCACCTTGCAGGACCTGTTTCTCGCCGCTGAAACGCTCTCGCGCTTCCACGGCAACCGCGCCGACCAGCTGATCGTGCTCACCAACGGCGGGGGCGCCGGCGTGATGGCGGCCGACGCCGCCGCTTCCGAGGCCGTGCCGCTGGCCGCGCTCGACGACGAAATCAAAGCGCGGCTCGATGCGGTGCTGCCCGCCAACTGGTCGCACGCCAACCCGGTGGACATCATCGGCGACGCGCCGGCCACGCGCTATGTGCAGGCGCTGGAAGCGCTGGCGCACGACACCGGGAGCGCGGTGCTCTTCATCCACGCGCCCACCGCCATCGTGCCCAGCCTGGAGATTGCGCAAGCCCTGCTGCCGCTGGCCAGCGCCGCGCCAAAGCGTGTGCTGGGCTGCTGGCTGGGCGACGGCGCGGTGGCGCAGGCGCGCGCGCTGTTTCGCACTGCGGGTGTGCCCGACTTCAACACGCCCGAAGACGCGGTGCGCGCCTTCTCGTTGCTGCGAACCTACCGGGAACACCAGACCGAGCTGCTCCAGACACCACCGGCCCGCAGCGCGGTGCACGCGGTCGACCTGCCGCGCATCCGCGCCATCGTGTCCGGGGTTCTCGCCAGCGGGCGCGAGCTGCTCACCGAGCCCGAGGCCAAGGACCTGCTGGAAGCCGCCGGACTGCCGGTGGTGGCCACGCGTGTCGTCGGACCCGACGCGCAAGAAGCGCAGGCGGCCGCCGACGCGCTGGGCTACCCGGTGGCGCTCAAGATCCTGTCGTTCGACATCTCGCACAAGTCCGACGTGGGCGGCGTGCGCCTGAACCTGGGCAGCGCGGCCGAGGTGGGCGAGGCCTGCGCCACCATGCTGGCGCGCGTGCGCGAGCAGCGGCCGGACGCCAAGGTGGAAGGCTTCACCGTGCAAACCATGGTGCGCAAGCAGCACGCGCACGAACTCATCGTCGGCGCCAGCGTGGACCCGGTGTTCGGCCCCACCATCCTGTTCGGCCAGGGCGGTGTGGCGGTGGAGGTGCTGGCCGACACCGCGCTGGCGCTGCCACCGCTGAACACCACCCTGGCACTCGCCCAGATCGCGCGCACCCGCGTGGCGAAACTGCTGCGCGGCTACCGCGACGAACCCGCCGCCGACCTGGACGCCATCGCGCAGGTGCTGGTGAGCGTGTCGCAGCTGCTGGCCGACGTGCCCGAACTCGCCGAGCTCGACATCAACCCCCTGCTGGCGAACCACGAAGGCGCGGTGGCGCTGGATGCGCGGGTGCGTGTCTCGGCCAAACGTCCCGCTGGCGCCCACCACTTCGCCATCCAGCCCTATCCGCAAGACCTGGTGGAGATGTGGAACTGGCAGGGCCAGCCCATCACGCTGCGCCCGATCCGCCCGGAGGACGAGGCCCAGCACCGTGCGTTCCTGGAGCGGCTCGACCCGGAAGACATCCGCCTGCGCGTGTTCTACAGCCGCCGCCACATCGAACACAGCGAGCTCGCCCGGCTCACGCAGATCGACTACGCGCGCGAGATGGCGTTCATCGCCACGCGCCTGGGGCCTGACGGCGTGGAGGAAACCCTGGGCGTGGTGCGCGCGGCGGTGGACCCCGACAACATCGGCGCCGAGTTCGGCGTGATCGTGCGCTCCGACCTCAAGGGCAGCGGCCTGGGCCACAAGCTCATGAGCAAACTGATCGAGCACCTGCGCGCGCGCGGCACGCAGCGCATCTTCGGGACCGTGCTGCGCATCAACCGCGGCATGCTGGAACTTGCGAAGGCCTTGGGCTTCCAAGCGTCGACCAACCCCAGCGATCCCGGCGACCATGAAACGCGGTACGTCGCGCTGGACCTGCAGTCCCCAGCCACGCCAACGCCATGAATCCAACGCCCAACCGCCGCCATCTGTTGATCGCCAGCGCCGCCGCCCTGGCCGCCCCCGCCTGGTTGCCGTCGGCCATCGCACAGGCGAAGAACCTGCGCCCCACGCCCAGCCAGACCGAAGGCCCGTTCTACCCGGTGGCCCTGCCGGCCGACAGCGACGCCGACCTGCTCAAGAACGGCCAGGTGAACGACGGCCAGGGCCAGCCCGCCTGGGTGGAAGGCACGGTGGTCGATCGGGCGGGTGTGCCGGTGTCGGGTGCGGTGGTCGAGATCTGGCAGTGCGACCACGCGGGCCACTACCACCACCCCGGCGACGGCGGACGCGCCGACCCGGCGTTCCAGGGCTTCGGCAAGGTGAGCGTGGGGCGCGACGGCCGATACCGCTTCCGCACCATCCGCCCGGTGCCCTACGGCGGGCGCACGCCGCACATCCATGTGAAGGTGAAGCTGGACCGCAGGGAGTTGCTGACCACGCAGCTGTATGTGGCGGGTGATCCGGGCAACGACCGCGACTTTCTGTGGCGGCGGCTCGATGCCGAGAACCGCGCGGCACTCACCGTGCCATTCGCGGCCGGTCGCGACGGCATCAAGGCCAACTTCCCCATCGTTGTGCAGGCCTAGAACCCGGCCCTGAAAAGCCCGCGCAGGCCACGGGACTCTGCCCCCGCGCTTAAGCTCGCGCCCATGGATTCACTCTCTCAAATTGCCCTGGGCTCCGCCGTCGGCGTGGCTGTGATGGGCCGACGCACCGCGGTGTGGAAAGCCGCGCTGTGGGGCGCCATCGGCGGCACCCTGCCCGACCTGGACGCCTTCATCGACCACGGCGACGCCATCCTCAACATGACGCGCCACCGCGCCGAAAGCCATGCGCTCTTCCTGCTCACGCTGGCCGCGCCGGTGATGGCCTGGATCGTCTCGCGCATCCACGGCGAAGCGGCCCTGTTCAAGCGTTGGTGGCTGGCGCTGTGGCTGGTGCTCATCACCCACCCGCTGCTCGACACCATGACGGTCTACGGCACGCAGCTGCTGCAGCCCTTCACCGACCACCCGTTCGGTGTGGGCAGCATCTTCATCATCGACCCGCTCTACACCGTGCCACTGATCGTGGGTGTGGTCGCTGCACTGCGGCTGAAAAACCCGCGAGGTTTGAGCTGGAACGTGGCGGGGCTGGCACTGAGCACGCTCTACCTCGCCTGGGGTGTCGGTGTGCAGCAGCACGCCACGCAGGTGGCGCGCGCCTCACTGCAACAAGAGGGCATCAACGCCTCCGGCCTGCTGGTCACGCCCTCGCCGTTCAACACGGTGTTGTGGCGGCTGGTGGCCACCACGCCCACGCACTACCTGGAAGGCCACTACTCGCTGATGGACGACGACCAGCGCATCACCTGGACGCGCCACGAGCGCGGCGCCGGCCTGCTGGAGCGCCACGCCGACGAGCCCTCGGTGGCGCGCATCGCGGCGTTCACGCACGGCTTCTACAGCGTGTCGGAAACGGGCGGGCGCCTGTTCGTGACCGACCTTCGCATGGGCCAGGAGCCCCGCTACACCTTCCACTTCGATCTGGGCACCGAGACCGCCCGAGCCCAGGGTGGGCACCGCCCAACGCTCAACGGTCAGCGCCCCGAGATCGGCCCTGCACTGGACTGGTTGTGGCGGCGCATGCGCGGCGAACGCATTCCCTCGCCTGGGGTCTGATCAACTGCCCAGACCGGCCAACAAATCGGGCTGCACGATCTCGATCCAGTAACCGTCGGGGTCCTTGATGAAGGCCACGTTTTTCATCTTGCCCTGGTCGGGCCGCTTCACATAAGGCACCTGGTTCTCGTCGAACCAGGCCACCGCCGCGGCCAGGTCGGGCACCGAAAAACAGATGTGACCAAAGCCCTGCGGCTGGGCGTTGCCGTCGTGGTACCTGAAATCGGCCTGGCCCTCGGTGCCCCAGTTGTGGGTGAGTTCGAGCACGCCGCGCTGGCTGAAGGTCCAGCTGGTGCGATCACCCACATCGGCCGGCGCTGCACCGTCCTCCGGGCGCGCCAGGAAGTACAGCGAGAACGACATCTCGGGGAAATCGAGCTTGCGCAGCAGGCGCATGCCCATGACGCGGGTGTAGAAGTCCAGCGCCACGGCCGGGTCCTTCACGCGCAGCATGCTGTGGTTGAACACGAAACCACGCGTGGCATCGCTGGGCTGGGCGCAGACGCCGGGTTGGTTTTCGGTGGTGAAGCTCATCAAAAGGTCCTTGGAAAAAACAAAAATTCAACGGGCGCGGATCGGCGAGACCACCGGCGAGAACGTCGGGCGCCGCGCACCGCGCCCATCGGTGCCGGTGCCTTGCAGCGGCGTGGTGAGGGCATCCGTGGCGGCCACCGGCAGCGGCTGAGCGCGCAGTCCCGCGTCGCCCTGCTGCTTCTCCAGCGCCATCATGCGCCGGCGCATGTAGCGCATGCAGGTCACGCGCAGGAACGACGCGAAGTTGGGCACCTCACCCCGGTGCGCCAGGATTTCGTCATGGAACTGCGCGATCAGCGCGTTGGTCGTGCAGCCCTCGTCCTCGGCCATCTCGGCCAACAGGTCCCACACCATGTTCTCCAGCCGGATGCTGGTGAGCACACCGTGCATGCGCACCGTGCGCGAACGCTGTTCGTACTGGATCGGGTCGGCCTTGACGAAAAATTCGCACATGGTGTTGATCTCCTAGCATCTCAAAAAGGAAAGCCGATCCGGCGCCGGGCCGCCCCAAGCCGGATCAGCCCCC
>NZ_JAOASO010000162.1 GCF_030158645.1 Hydrogenophaga sp.
TGTTGACCTCGCCGATGCCCTGACTCTGCTCGCTGGCCGATGCGGTGATGTCGCCAATCACGCGGTTGACGCGGCCCACCGAGTCGACGATCTCCGTCATGGTGGTGCCGGCGTCCCCCACCAGGCGCGCACCGGCCTCCACCTTCTCCACGCTGGTGTCGATCAGGGTCTTGATTTCCTTGGCGGCAGCGGCGGAGCGCTGCGCCAGGTTGCGCACTTCGCTGGCCACCACCGCAAAGCCGCGGCCCTGTTCACCCGCACGTGCGGCCTCCACCGCGGCATTGAGCGCGAGGATGTTGGTCTGGAATGCGATGCCGTCGATCACGCCGATGATGTCGGCGATCTTCTTGCTGCTGTCGTTGATGGAGCCCATCGTCTTGACCACCTCGGCCACCACCGAGCCGCCACGGCGCGCCACGTCGGCCGCACTCGATGAGAGCTGCTGAGCCGAGCTGGCCGCACCCGAGCTCTGCGACACATTGCTGGTGAGCTGTTCCATGGAGGCCGCGGTCTGCTGCAGACTGCTGGCCGTTTGCTCGGTGCGGGTGCTCAGGTCTTGCGTGCCGGTGGCGATCTCGCTGGACGCGGTGGCGATCGATTCCGACGAGTCTTTCACACCAGCGATCACGCGGGCGAGCGACTGGTCGGCCTTGCGCAGGTCGGCCACGAGATCGGCGAATTCGTCGCGGCTGCTGGCGGTCTGCACGGTGCCCAGGTGGCCGGCGGCAATGGCCTGCGCAGCGCGTGAGGCGTGCTTCATGCTGGCGGCCATGCTGAGGTAGATGCCCACATACAGGTACACCGAGACGAGCACACCCAGCGTGAGCACGATCAGCAGGAGGTTGCGGTTGAGTGCCGCACTGCTGCCGCGCTCGACCAGCAGCTCGTCGAGCACCACGCGGTTCTGCTCCACCAGGGCCCAGGCGGCATCGATGGTCGGACCCGATGCGGTGAAAACGTCCTGCTGCGACACGGTCACCGCCTCCACGCCGGTGAAGTTTTTGCGGATGAAGCCCAGCAGTTCCTTGGAGCTGGCCTTGAGCGCGTCGAACCGTGCGCTCAAGGCTTTCTCCACCACCGGGTTGGCCAGCATCGACTGGCCCAACAAGGTTTCAACCGAGCCGAAGGTGTCGTTCAGCCGTGCGTCGGTCACTTCATAGAACACCTTGTCCTTGGGCGAGACTGCACCACGGTTCACGTTCATGGTGGCGTAGGCCGCGATGCGCACCGCGATGCCGGCGGTGGATGGTGTGTTGTTCGCCAGCGGGTAGCCGAGGTAGAAGATGTCGGCGTCGGGGTCCTGCGCCAGACCGGACTTGTTGCCCATGTCGCGCATGAAAGCGTAGAGCCGACCGTATTCCGGCGCGTGGGCCGAGAAGGCTTTCTGCGGGAACTCGGCGTCGGCGGGCAGCACGTTGATCTTGGCCTGCAGCTCCTTCCAGCCGTTCTGCAGACCTGCGAACTCCTTCGTCATGTCGAAGAAGGGCAGGGCGTCCTTGACCTGCTGGTCGATCTTGGCGAGCTGCCGATCCACCGCGGCGGCCTGCTTCTTGAAGCCCTCCAGGGCCGCCGGGTCGCCCGGTGTGCCGGTGATGGTGACGCGCCGGCTCTCGATCAGCACCTTGTTCCACTCGACCAGGTCGGCCATCAGTGCCACGGCGACACGTTTGGACTCGATCGCGCTCACCCGTGCGTTGAGGTACTGCGCGGCGGCCAGGCCCAGGACCAGCAACAGCAGCAGCGTGGGCACACCGGCGAGCAAAAATTTCGGGCCCAGTCGCAGGCGGGCCATCAGGGCGGAGGCGGGGGCAAAGAAGGCATTCATGGATGTTCGGGCACAAAAGGTTGTGTGACTTGCAACCGTTTGATCTGACAAGCAGGGCCAGGCGGTTGCCTCTCAAGGCAGACCCCTTGTTTGTCGGCCATTGGCGCCCGAACTGAAGCGCTGAAAAGCGCCGGAATTCCCCCCAACGTCCTTCAGGCGGTGTGGGCGGGGTCCGCGAAGCAGACCATGGGCAGCGCGTCTTCGAAGCCCGCGAGCGCGCCGTCGATGCTCTGGATGAAGTCGCTCGGGGGGCCCTGGCGTGCCAGCAGGCGGAAGGCCTGGTACATGATGCCGTTGGAGCTGCGCACCACCGTGTCGAACAGGTCCGTCGGAAAACCGGTGCCGGTGCGCAGCAAGGGGTTGATGCCGCCCTGATCGAAGTCATCCAGCGCTTCGCTGTACGCGTCGTTGATCGCCAGCAGCGGCTGGACCAGACCGGCCAGGCCCGGTTCGTTCGCGAGGCGCTCCTTCAGGTCGTGCACCATGCGCCCGGTGGTGGGCAACTTGAGCGCACCGTTCACATCGAGCATGGCGTCGAATTCGCCATCGGCGGCGGCGTAGGCGTACCAGGCCGCGCGCACCATCGCGTCGTACTGCACCTGCAGCATCGCGCAGGCCGCGTTCTGTGCGCCAGTGGCAAACAGGATGCGCAGCGCATAGGCGTGCTCGATGCACAGCTCGCAGGCAAAGGTGGTGGCCAGCGCGCGGTGGCTGTCGCTGCGCTCGGGCATGCGTTCGATGCGCTCGCCCAGTTGCAGGGCAAAGGCTTCGGACTGTTCGAGAAGGACTTGTTCGTAGTTCATGCGCGCATGGTAGCGGCCGGCGCTTTCTCCGCGAACCCCAACCCCGTTGCAGGTGTCGCTTCAGTGGCTTGCCCGGTGCCGGCTGCCCCGCAAAATACGGGTTGGACGGGCCGGCTGTTCGGCCCACTGGATGAAGGCATCAGCATGCAGAAAATCGAAGACTGGTCCGCGCGCGACATCGCCGCCCGGGTGGCGCGGCGCGAACTCACCGCCGAAGCGGTGGCGCGCGCCCTGGTGGAGCGCACGCAGGCGCTGGACCCCGCCATCCTCGCCTGGCAGCACTTCGATGCCGAGCAGGTCATGGCCCAGGCGAAGGCACTGGATGGGGCCGGCGCACAAGGCCCGCTGGCCGGCGTGCCGGTGGCGGTGAAGGACTTGATCGACACCGCCGACATGCCCACCACCTACGGCTCGCCGATCTATGCCGGTCACCGCCCTGCGGTGGACGCGGCCGTGGTGGCCAGCTTGCGCGAGGCCGGCGGCGTGGTCATGGGCAAGACCGTGACCACCGAGTTCGCCACCTTCAAGCCGGGTGTCACCCGCAATCCGCGCGCCACTGCGGAGTCGCCGCGCACGCCGGGGGGATCGTCCAGCGGCTCGGCGGCGGCGGTGGCCTGCGGCATGGTGCCGCTGGCCTTCGGCACGCAGACCGCCGCTTCCATTGTCCGACCCGCAGCGTACTGCGGCGTGGTCGGCTACAAGCCCACCTTCGGCCTGCTGCCCATGGCGGGCATCAAGTCGCTCTCGCCCACGCTGGACACCGCCGGCGTGTTCGCCCGCACCGTGGACGACGCTGCGTTCTTCGTGAGCACGCTCTCGCGCATGGAGCTGGCCACGGGTCCCGTCAAGGGCTGGCGCGTCGGAATCTGCCACACGCCGCATTGGGATCTCGCCTCGGACGACGCACGCCGCGCGTTGCAGCTGGCTGCGCGCCACTTCGACAAGCTGGGTGCCCGCGTGGTCGAGGCGGTGGTGCCCGGTGCCTGGGCGGGGCTGGCGCAGGCGCAGATGGACATCATGGGGTTCGAGGCCTGGGCCGCGTTTGCGCCCGAGCGCAACAGCCACGCCAGTCTGTTCAGCCCGGCGTTTGCCGAGGTGCTGGCCAGCGGCGCTGCCGTGAGCGGCGGCCGGTTGGCCGAGGCCCACGCACTCGCCATCCACGCCCGCGGCGAGATCGAGAACCTGCTGCAACAGGTGGACGTGTTGATCGCGCCGAGCGCCACCGGCGAAGCACCGCAGGGGCTGGACGCCACCGGCAACCCGATCTTCAGCCGCATGTGGAGCCTGCTCGGTGTGCCTTGCGTGCACGTGCCCACGGGCGTGGGCGGTCAGGGCATGCCGGTGGGTGTGACGGTGATCGGGCCGCGCTGGCGAGATGCGAAGGCGCTGAGCGCCTCGCTGGCGCTTGAAGCCGCCGTCAGGGGCTGAGGCTCAGACCGCGCCGGTGGGGTGCGTGGGATCGACCCACAGCACCTGCTCGGGCTTCTCCACCGGCGCAATGTCCAGGTTGACCGCCACCGCCTGGCCGTCGCTGCGGCACAGCACGCACTCCAGCACCTCGGTGGCGCTGGCGTTGATCTCCTGGTGTGGCACGAAGGGGGGCACGTAGATGAAATCACCCGGGCCGGCTTCGGCGGTGAATTCGAGGTGATCGCCCCAGCGCATGCGCGCACGGCCCTTCACCACGTAAATCACGCTCTCCAGTGGTCCGTGGTGGTGGGCGCCGGTCTTGGCATCGGGGTGGATGGTCACCGTGCCGGCCCAGAGCTTCTGCGCGCCCACGCGCGCGAAGTTGATCGCGGCCTTGCGGTCCATGCCCGGGGTCGAGGGCACGTTGCCGTCGAGCTGGTTGCCCGGCACCACGCGCACGCCGTCGTGCTTCCAGGCGGGGGTGTGTTCGTGGGGATGGCTGTGGTCGTGGTGGTGTGACATGGCGTGTCTCCGGGGCGATGGAGGGCCCAGTGTGCCACCGCCCCGCATGCCCGAAAATCAGCGCATTGAATCGCCCCGTTGGAGAAACCGTCTTGCCCCTGCCCGCACCCCAGCCCCGCACCCCCATGCACACCCGCCGCGTCGAGTACCGCGGCTTTCACCGTGCCGATGGCCTGTGGGACATCGAGGGCACATTGCACGACAGCAAGCCACACGACTTCGAGATCCAGGGCGAACGCCGGTGGGCAGCCGGTGAGCCCGTGCACCACATGCACCTGCGCGTCACGGTGGACAACACCATGGTGATCCGCGAGATCGCGGTGGCCATGGATGCGCACCCGCACGGCCCCTGTCCCGAGGCCATGGCGCCCATGCAGCGCCTGGTGGGCGAGGTGCTCGGCAAGGGCTGGCGCCACACCATCCAGCGCCACCTCGGCGGCATCCAGGGTTGCACGCATTTGCGCGAGCTGCTGTTCAATCTCGCCACCGCCGCGTTCCAGACGCGCTCGGATTCGTTCGCTGCCCCCGCCGATGGCAGCCCACCGGGGCACCTGGGCCAGTGCCTGGCCTGGGACTTCCACGGTCCAGTGGTGGAGAAGGTGTATCCGGTGTTCTTCCGCTGGCAGCCGCCGGCCGCAGCGTCCAAGCCCTGAGGCCCGGCAAGCGCGTGCAGGCGCGGCCTCAGCCCGGTGCTGCGCGCATGCGGATGAGGGTGGCGCTGTCGACCCACAGACGCAGGCCCAGCGAGCCCGAGCCTGCGCGGATCGGCAGCTTTCTCAGCGCCATCTCCACCGCCTCGACCTGCGGGCAGGCGGCGCAGGCCTGCACCATCCGCGTCATGAGCCGCTCTTGCGTCTCGTAGAACCCGTCGCGCGCCAGCCGCTCCAGCTCGGCCACCAGGGGGTCGTAGTCAAAGACATGGTCCATGCCGTCCCGTTCGATCAGCACCAGCGAGGGGTCGATCCACAAGGTGAGATCGAGCAAGTGCCGATCGGGCACGGTGTCACCCGGGCCGTAGGTGCCGATGCGGGTGTCCAGTGCGAGGTCGCGCAGTTCCACCGTGCTTCGAACGTTCACAGCCGCGCCCTCACTCAATCCACCAGCGCCGCATACGCCAGGGTTCGGAACAGCGCGCGGTAATGCTCCCGCTGGTTCGGCGCCTGCGCCAGAAAGATGCCGAAGAGGTGTTCGGCCGGATCGACGAAGAAGCTGGTGCCGCCGATGCCGCTCCAGTGGTAGGTGCCCACCGAGCCCGGCATGGGCGCCAGCCCGGCAGCCGTGCGCACCGCAAAGCCCAGACCAAAACCGTGACCGGGCGGCAACAACGATGGGTCGTTGCCGGGAATGGGCCCCAGGTGATCCGCCGTCATGAAGTCCACCGTGCGGGGGCCGAGCAGCCGCACCCCGCCGAGCTCGCCCTTGTTGAGCATGAACTGCAGGAAGCGCGCGTAGTCGGCACCGGTGGACATGAGTCCGCCGCCGCCGCTGTGCAGCGCGGGCGCCTCGCGCGGGTCGATCAGGCGCATCGGAATGCCGCCGTCGGGGTCGTGTGCAAAGGGCTCGGCGATGCGGGCGTGATCGGCCGCAGGCACCGCAAACGCGGTGTCTTTCATGCCCAGCGGCCCGAGGATGGTCTTTTCGAGGTGTTCGGCCAGCGTCTGGCCCGTGACCGCTTCAACCAGCCGGCCCAGCACATCGGTGGCGCGGCTGTAGGCCCACACGCTGCCAGGCTCGAACATCAGCGGCAGGGCCGCAAGTGCCTGGCTGAAATCGGCGTTGCTGCGGGCGCGCGAACCGATGTTGGCCTGTCGGTACATCTGCTGCACCGGCGAGTCGCCGAGGAACTCGTAGGTGAGTCCGGCGGTGTGGCGCAGCAGGTCCTGCACCGTGGCGGCGCGCTGCACGGCGCGCTGCGTCACGCCACCCGGTGTCTGCACCAGCAGTTGCTGGTTTGCAAACTCGCTCAGGTGCAGGTGCACCGGATCGGCCAGTTTGAGGCGGCCCTGTTCGATCAGCATCATCACCGCCACCGAGACGATCGGCTTGGTCATCGAGTAGATGCGGAACACCGCGTCGCGCTTCATGGGAGCGTCGTGCGCCGGGTCGAGCTTGCCGATGGATTCCATGAGGGCGATGCGGCCGTGCCGCGCCAGCACCAGCACCGCGCCGGGCAGGCGGCCACCGTCCACATCGGACTGGAACACGCTCACCAGGTGGCGCATGCGCTCGGGGCACAGGCCCAGGTCGGCCAGCTCGGCCGCAGGCAGGGGCGCGCGCATCTCAGGCTCCGTAGCGTTGGCGCGCCAGCGCGGCGCCCTGTGCGAGCGCTTCGAGCTTGGCCATGGCCACTTCGCGGCTCATGGGCGCGAGACCGCAGTTGGTGCAGGCGATCAGGTGCTGTTTGGGCACGTACTTGAGCGCGAGGCCGATGGTGTCGGCCACCTGCTCGGGCGTTTCGATCACGTCGCTGGCCACATCGATCACACCCACCATCACGTCCTTGCCTTCGAGCAGTTGCATCAGCTCGGGCGGCACGTGCGAGTGGAAACACTCCAGGCTCACCTGCTGGATGCTGCTTTTGGCGAGTGCCGGGAACACCTGCTCGTACTGGCGCCACTCTTCGCCCAGCGTCTGCTTCCAGTCCACGTTGGCCTTGATGCCGTAGCCGTAGCAGATGTGGACAGCGGTGGTGCAGGTCAGGCCGCGCGCGGCCACTTCGAGTGCGGCCACGCCCCACTCGGCGGCTTCTTTCATGTAGACGTTGAAGGCCGGTTCGTCGAACTGGATGATGTCCACACCATCGGCCTGCAGCGCCAGCGCTTCCTGGTTGAGCAGCTCGGCAAAGGCCATGGCCATCTTCACCTTGTCGCCGTAGTAGCGGTCGGCCACGGTGTCCACGATGGTCATGGGACCGGGCAGGGTGAACTTGAGTTTTTTCTTCGTGTGCTTGCGCGCGAGCTGCGCTTCAAACGCGTGCACGCGGCCTTTGAGGCGCAAGGGCGCCACCACCTGCGGCACCTGCGCGTCGTAGCGGTTGTTGCGGATGCCCATGGTCACCTTGTGTTCGAAGTCGATGCCCTCGACCTGCTCCACAAAGCCGTGCACGAAATGCTGGCGCGCCTGCTCGCCGTCACCGATCACGTCCAGGCCCGCGTCCTCCTGCGCCTTGATCCACAGCAGCGTGGCGTCGGCCTTGGCCTGCTGCAGCTCGGGGCCCTGTGTCTTCCACTGCGGCCAGAGTTTTTCGGTTTCGGCCAGCCAGGCGGGTTTGGGCAGGCTGCCTGCGATCGCGGTGTCGAACATGGTGTCTCCGTTTTTTGTGAACAAGCGGTGAAATCTTAATCAGACGGTCCCGTCTTTGCTGTCACAAGGGCTTGGGAGCGTTCAGGCCTGCGGGGCGCCGGCTTGCAGCGCGGGCGCTGCGCGCGCGAAAGCGTCGAGCTGTTCGCAGGTCGCCATGATGCGTTGCACGTGGGGAATGTCGGGCACCTCGATCTTGAAGATGCGCGTCATGACCACGAGGCTGGCCAGGCAGATGTCGGCGAAGGTGGGCGTGTGGCCGTGGCAGAAGGTGCCGGTCTCGGGCTCGCTGGCCAGGCGCTGCTCCAGCGCCTGCAGGCCGGTGCCGAACCACTGGATCTGCCAGGCGCGCCAGGCCGCTTCGTCAAAGCCACCCACGCTGGTGAGGTACTTCTTCACCCGTGGTGTGATGAGCGGATGGGTGTCGGCCGCGAGCAGGGCTGCGAGCGAGCGCACGCGGGCGCGTCCGTGTGCATCGGCCGGCAGCAAGGCGGGTGTGGGATGGGTCTCCTCGATGAATTCGAGGATGGCCAGCGACTGCGTGATGGGGGTGTGCGGCTGCCCGGGCGCGTGGTCGATCAGCGCGGGAATCGCACCCATCGGGTTGAGCCGGAGGTAGGCCTCGCTGCGTTGTTCGCCCGCTTCCAGGTTGACGTTGATCTCGTGGGGCGTCACGCCCTTGAGGTTGAACGCCACGCGCACGCGGTAGGTGGCCGAGGTGCGCCAGAAGGCGTAGAGATCGAAGCGGGCGGTGTCCGTCATGGTGGGTCCTGCGGGGGGTTGAAAGGGCTCGTCGCACTGTAGCCGCAGTGCAGCATCGAAGCCGCTTCACAGTCCGCTGCGTGACCGTTACCATGCTCACGATCGCGCAGAATGGGCGCCGGACGCAGCACGTGCCTGCCGTCTCTCGCGATACCCGTGCCCCCTCAAAAAAACTTCAGGAGACAAGACATGAAAGCTTTTCACCGCATGAGCTCGGTGGCCCTCGCCATGGGCATGGCCCTGGGCACCAGCGCCGCGCTGGCGCAGACCGCCGCGCCCGCCGCACCCCCTGCACCCGCCTGGAAACAGGGCATGCCCGAGAGCATGGCCACCTCCACGCTGGCCCCGCTCGCCGGCAAGAACACCGCCACCGCAGCGGCCGACATCCCGATCGACAAGATCAAGTTGCCACCCGGCTTCAAGGCCGAGATCTGGGCCACCGGATTGCCGGGCGGCCGTGCCATGGCCCTGGGTGACGAGGGCAAGATCTATGTGGGCACGCGCGGTCTGGGCCGTGTCTACGAGGTGAGCAACAACGGATCCGAGCGCACCGTGCGCACCGTGGTGGACAAGCTGGTGCAGCCCGCGGGTGTGGCATTCAAGGACGGCGCGCTGTACGTGATGGCCATCAACAAGGTGCTGCGATTCGACGGCATCGAGAAGAACCCGGCCGTGGCACCGGTGGACATGACCGAGGCCTTCAAGCTCCCGACCGAACAGCACCACAACTGGAAGTACATCGCCTTCGGTCCGGACGGCAAACTCTACGTGCCCTTCGGTGCGCCGTGCAACATCTGCGCGCTGCCCACGCCCGAGTACGCGCAGATCCGCCGCTACAACCCTGACGGCTCGGGCATGGAAGTGGTGGCCACCGGTGTGCGCAACACCGTGGGGTTTGACTGGCACCCCGCCACCAAGGAACTCTGGTTCAGCAACCACGGCCGCGACTGGATGGGCGACGACACGCCCAACGACACCGTCAACCGCATGCACAAGGTGGGCCTGAACTTCGGCTTCCCTTCGTGCCACCAGGGCAACCTGCCCGACCCCGATGTGAAGAAGGACAACGCCTGCGCCGGTGTCGAACAACCCGTGGCGCTGATGGGCCCGCACGCCGCCAGCATGGGCGTGACCTTCTACACCGGCAACATGTTCCCACCCGAGTACAAGGGCGTCCTGTTCAACGCGCGCAAGGGTTCGTGGAACCGCACCAAGAAGATCGGCTACGACATCGTGATGGTCAAGGCCAGCGCCGATGGCAAGAACAGCCAGGTCGTGCCCTTCATGACCGGTTTCATGAACGAAGCCGACCAGTCGTTCTGGGGCCGTCCCGCCTACATGCTGCAGATGAAGGACGGCTCGATGCTGGTGTCCGACGAGCAGCTCGGTGCGATCTACCGCGTCTCGTACGCGAAGTAAGCCATGGTGAAGATGTCGCTTGCGCGGGGCGCCTCGGCAACGCTCCTCGGGCTGGTTTTCTGGGTCGGCTCGCCGGTGTGGGCGCAAGACATCTCGGCGCGGCTGATGGCCTGCGCGGCCTGCCACGGGGCGGACGGCAACTCCCAGTTGCCCAACATCCCGTCGCTCGCCGGGCAGCCCAAGGTGTTCGTTGAAAACCAGCTCGTGATCATCCGCGAGGGGCTGCGTGAGATACCGGCCATGAAGGGCTTGCTCGATGGCGTGAGCGACGCGGACATCACCGCCATGGCGGTGCACTTTGCCAAGCTGCCGGCGCGCAACGCGCCGCCACCGGGCGACCCTGCGCTCATGGCGCAAGGCAAGGCGCTGGCCGAAGGCATGCGCTGCGGCATCTGCCACCTGCCCGATTACCGCGGACGCGAACAGATGCCCCGCCTGGCCGCCCAGCGCGAGGATTACCTGCTGTATTCGATGCTGCAGTTCAAGAACAACCAGGCCACGGGTCGCGACACCATCATGGCGGCCTCGCTCTACGGCGTGTCGGACAACGACATCAAGGCCCTGGCCCATTTCCTGGCGCGCGTGGCGCCCTGAGGACGGGTTCAGACCGGGGCGTTTTCCCTGTCGCTCAGGGTCACCAGCAGCTGGATCACCTCGGCGCACTCCTCTTCGATGCGCGAGATGCGTTGGGACACCGCCGGTGACAGGGAATTCTGTTCGGTGTGGCGGATCGATTCCGTCTGCTCGAGGATGGCCGACATGCGTTCGAACAACTCCGAGGTGATGTCGTCGGCGCTCGCGTCGGCCGCTGGTTCGGTCAGCGGAGCCGCCGCCACCGGCACCGGCTGCGGCGCACGCTGCACCGTGGGTGGGGCAGGCGGCGTCTTGGGCGGTGGAGGTGGCGCATCCGCAAAGTCTCCGAAGATCTGCGTCGGTGCAAATTCGGTTTCGTGTCCTTGCCAGACGTCGCTGGTGCGTGGCCGGGCGGATTCGGTTTTGCTCGTGAAGTCTCCGTGCGGCGAAAAGCTCAGCTCGATGCTTTCCATCTCCTCGCTCAAGAGCTGGTCGACCCGGTCGCGGATGTCCTGGCGGTTGATCGGCTTGAGGAAGAAGTCCACCACGCCCAGCTCCAAAGCCTGGCGGCGGTAGCTGTCTTCGGTGTGTGAGGTCACCATGATCACCTGCGTGCCCCGCGTGTCCGGGTGGTCCAGCATGCGCTTGACGACCTCGTAACCGCTGAGGTCGGGCATGTCGACGTCGATCAGCATCAGATCGGGCCGGTGCGCATGGAGCTTTTTCAGCGCGTCTTCACCGCGCACCGAGAAATACAGCTGTGCGCAGTCCATCAGCGTGCGCGCCAGGACGTGCACCATGGTCGGATCGTCGTCCACGATCAGCACCCGGCGTCGCTCGGGCGGGGCGTTGGGGGTTGATGGGTTCACAGCATTTCCCGTTGGTTGAAGCCTGATGTTGCGCCTTTGCCCGCCCGGGCAAAGCCGGAAAAGCGGCACACACCGCCCGCAAATCGGCGCATTGGACGGGTGATCGGTGCAACTGGGCGATCGTGCAGCCGCTTTTCCGGGGCTTGGCTGTGGGCCGTGGCAAGACACTGGAGCGTCTTGCCCCAACCGCGCCAGCACCCCATGAACCCAGACCCGCCCGTTCGCCAGAGGACACTTGCCAGCTTCGGTCTGACGGTGGCCATCGTGTGTCTGGGCCTGGTGGTGAGTGCCCTGGCGGCCTGGTCGCTGGCGCGCCGGGCGCAGGCCGACGCCCAGGCCGATTTCTCGCGCCGCAGCGAACAGATCACCACCGAGGTGGCGCAGCGACTGTCGGCGTCGGTGTTCGGTCTCAAGGGCGCGCGTGGGGCCTACGCCGCCAGCGAGCAGGTGGACCGGCAGGAGTTCAAGGCCTTTGTGGGTTCGATGGACCTGCAGCGCGAGTTCCCCGGCAACCGGGGTTTTGGTTGGGTGGACCGGGTGCCGCGCACCGACCTGGACAGCTACCTCGCTCGCGTGCGCGCCAGCGATTCCCCCGGCTTGGTCCTGCGGCGGTTTGGCGAACTGCAGGGGGACGTGTCGTACATCGTTCGCTACATCGAACCCGAGGCGCTCAGCCCGAAGTCGATGGGCGCCGACATGGGCAGCGACCCCCGCTCCCGGGGCGCCATCGAGCACGCCATCGCCAGCGGCGAGACCACGCTGAGCCCGGCCGTGCCGCTGGAGCGCGACGGTCAGACCTCACCCGGTTTCCTCATGTTCGCCCCGGTCTACGCCGGGGGCGTGTTGCCGGCCACACCGTCGGAGCGGCAGGCGCGGCTGCTCGGTGTGCTATACGCACCGCTGATCGTTCGCGACGTGCTGGCCGGCGTCACCGGTGCGGCCGAAGACATGGTCACGTTCGAGCTGTTCGCCGGACAGAACGAGCCCCGTCTCGAGAACTGGATCGCCGGGGTCCACACCATCGCGGGCGGACGTGGTCTGACCGCGACCACCGAGCCCCGGTTCGCCGCACCCGCGGCGTTCAACCAGCAGCTGCGATTCGAGGTCTACGGCCAGTACTTCACCCTGCACACGAGCAGCACCACGGCGTTCGAGCAGTCGGTCCGGCTGTTGCCCGCGTTTGCCCTGCTGCTGCTGGGCATCCTGCTGACGCTCGCGGTGGCGTGGATGTCGACCCAGTCGGTGCGCGCGCGGCTCAAGGCCGAGGCGCTGGCCCGGTCCATGACGATCGACCTGCAGCGCCTGGCGGTGATGGCGCAGCGCACGTCCAACGCGGTGGTGATCACCGACACGCAGCGCCGCATCACCTGGGTCAACGAGGGTTTTGAGCGGGTCACCGGCTACAGCATGAGCGAGGTGGTGGGCCAGCGTCCGGGCAAGTTCCTGCAGTTTGAAGGAACGGACGAGCGCGAACTCACGCGCCTGCGCGCGGCGCTCAACGCGGGTGAGCCCTTCCTCGGGGAGTTGCTCAACCGGGGCAAGGGCGGACGCGAGTACTGGATCGAGCTGGAGATCCAGCAACTCAAATCCGAGACGGGTGAGTTTCTGGGTTTCATGGCGATCGAGAACGACATCACCGAACGCCGCCACAGCGCCGAGGCGCTGCAGTCCAGCCAGGCCTTCCTGGACCGCACCGGACGCATCGGTGGCGTGGGCGGGTGGGCCATGAGCATGAGCACCATGGAGATTCGCTGGACCGATCAGACCTGCCGCATCCACGAACGGGAGCCGGGCCACCGGCCTTCGATGGAGGAGGCCATGTCCTACTTTGACGCCGATGCACGTCACCTGGTGGAGGAAGCTTTCAGGCGGTGCTGGAAGACGGGCGAAGCCTTCGATCTGGAGCTGCCGCTGATCACGGCCCAGGGCCGCGCGATCTGGGTGCGCGCCGTGGGCGAGCGCGATGTGCGCGATGGCGTGGCGCACGGCCTGGTGGGCGCCATGCAGGACATCACCGCCCGCAAGCAGCTGGCGGATGCCATGGAGCGCACCAACGAGTTGCTCACCAACGTGATTGAAAGCCTGCCTTGCGCGCTCAGCGTGATCGACGCCGACGGCTTGCTGCAATTGGCGAACACCGAATTTGGCCGTGTCTTTGGCCTGCCGCCACACCTGTGTCAGCCCGGTGTGACCCGCTTCGAGGACATGGTGCGCTTCAATGCGCAGCGGGGTGACTTTGGGCCCGGCGACCCCGAGCAGCAGGTGCGCGATCTCATCCACGCGGCGGTGACGGCGGGGCGCAAACAGCAGTTCGAGCGCACGATGCCGAATGGCGACGTGATCGAGCTGCGCCGCGGCCAGATGGACAAGGGGGGCTTCGTGACCACCTATGTGGACATCTCCGCGCGGCTGCAGGCCCAGGCCGAGGCGCGCCGCGCCCACGAGATGATGTCCAGCGCGCTGGAAGTCACCGGGGCCGGGCTGGTCATCTTCGATCCGGCGGACCGGCTGGTGTTCTGCAACGACCGGTACCGCGAGCTCTACCACGAGATCGCCGGGCTGCTCAAGCCCGGCGCCTTGTTCGAAGACATCGTGCGCGCCAACCTCGCCCTGCATGAACCGCAGGCGGCGCAAGGGCGGCGCGAAGCGTGGGTCGCCGAGCGGGTGCGCGACCACCGGCTGGGTGGCGAGTGGGAGCGGCGCATTCCCGGCGGTCGCACGTTGCGCGTGGTGGAGCGCGCCCTGCCCGACGGGCATGTGGTGAGCTTTCGCATCGACATCACCGACGTGGTGCGTGCGACCGAAGCGGCTGAGGCCGCCTCGCGCTCCAAGAGCCAGTTCCTGGCCAACATGAGCCACGAGATCCGCACCCCGATGAACGCCATCCTGGGCATGCTCTCGCTGCTGCAGCGCACACCGCTGACCCCGCGCCAGCTCGACTACGCCAACAAGACCGAGAGCGCGGCCCGCTCCCTGCTCGGCCTGCTCAACGACATCCTCGATTTCTCCAAGGTGGAAGCCGGCAAACTGGTGCTCGACCCCCACCCGTTCGGCGTTGACCAGCTCATGCGGGAACTCGCGGTGGTGCTTTCGGCCAGCGTGGGTGACAAAGAGATCGAGGTGCTGTTCGACATCGATCCCGCCGTGCCGCCGGTGCTGTTTGGCGACGCCCTGCGCCTGCGCCAGATCCTGGTGAACCTGGCGGGCAACGCGATCAAGTTCACCCATTTCGGTGAGGTCGTGATTGCGTTGCGCGGTCGCCGCAGCGGCAGCGGTCAGCTGGTGCTCGATGTGGCGGTGCGCGACACCGGCATCGGCATCGCACCCGAAAACCAGGCCCGCATTTTCGAAGGCTTCACGCAAGCCGAGGCCTCCACCACGCGCCGCTTTGGCGGCACCGGTCTGGGGCTGGTGATCTGCCAGCGCCTGGTGGCGCTGATGGGGGGCGAGCTGCGGCTGGAAAGTCAGTTGGGTCGAGGGACGCAGTTCAGTTTTTCCGTCGTGCTGGGCGTGCCCAGGCACGCGGTGGCCGATGCGCTGCCCGCAGCGGTCGAGCCGCCACTTCAGGTCCTGATCGTCGACGACAACGACCTGGCCCGCGACACGCTGGCCAGCATGGCGCGCGCCAACGGCTGGCGGGTTCAGGCTGTCGACAGCGGTGAGGCCGCCATCGAATGCCTGAGCCGGGCCCGTGAGCAGGGCCAGCGCTTTGACGCGGTCTTCATGGACTGGCACATGCCCGGCCTGGACGGTTGGGAATCGGCGCGCCGCCTGCGGGTGGCGCCGCTGCGCGACGCCATGGACCTGCTGATCATGGTCACCGCCCACGGCCGCGAACTCATGGAGAGCAAGAACTTCAGCGAAAAGAGCCTGCTCGACGGCTATTTGATCAAGCCCGTCACCGGCTCGATGCTGGTGGACGCCTTGCAGACGGCGCGCGCCGAGCGGGACGGTGTCGCTGTGCCGGTGGTCTCGGCGCCTCACCAAGGGGTGTTGCAGGACATGCGCATTCTGCTGGTCGAAGACAACGAAACCAACCAGCAGGTGGCCTGCGAGTTGCTGGCCGGCGAGGGCGCCCGCATCACCGTGGCGGGCAACGGCCGCATCGCGGTCGATCTGCTGGCGGCCGACAGCACGGCGTTCGAGCTGGTGCTCATGGACGTGCAGATGCCGGTGATGGACGGTCACACCGCCACACGGTGCATCCGCGACGAGCTGGGCTTGCGCACACTGCCCGTGATCGCCATGACCGCCAACGCCATGGCCAGCGACCGGGAGGCCTGTCTGCAAGCGGGCATGAACGACCACGTGGGCAAGCCGTTCGATCTGGCCCAGCTGCTGCGCACCATCCGCCAGCACGTGGCGCACAGCGCCGACCTGCCTTCCGCCAGACCCGGTGAACAGTCGGTGCCGCCTGCGGTGCCGGTGCCCGCGGCCGCGCTGGCGCTGGCCGCCGGGCAGGGCGTGGAGCTGCAGCTCGCGCTGGGCCGGCTGGGTGGCAGCCCCAAGGCCTACGCCCGTTTTCTGGAGCGCTTCATCGACGATCTGCCCCGTCAAATGACCGAGCTCCAGACCAGTGTGGCTGCGGGTGATTTCCAGTCCGGGGCGCGCGTGGCCCACACACTCAAAGGGCTGGCCGGCACGCTGGGCATGTCCCCACTGGTGGAGCACAGTTTCCGGGCCGAGAAGGCGCTGGCCGCGGCGCGCCAGGCGTCGCATGTCGAGGACGCGCTGAAGCCGCTGATGGACTTCGGCACCAGCGGTCTGGAGGCGCTGTTGGCGGCACTGCGCGACACCTCGCCCGAACCCAGGGCCGCGCTGGCGACCCCGCAGCAGACCCTGAGCGACCTGCACATCCTGGTGGTGGACGACAGCGACATCCAGCTGGCCGTGACGCGCCACCAGCTGGAACGACTGGGTGCACAAACCAGCGCGGCCGAGTCGGGCGCACAGGCGCTGGCGGACCTGCGGCGCTGGCCCGAGCGCTTCGACGCTGTGCTGATGGATGTGCAGATGCCGGGCATGGACGGGCTCGAGACCACGCGGCGCATCCGCCGCGAGCTGGCGCTGGCGGCCCTGCCGGTGATCGCACTGAGCGCCGGAACGCAGGCCGAGGACCGCGAGCAGGCGATGGCGGCCGGCATGAACGACTACCTGGACAAGCAGCTCGATCCCCAGCGCCTGCAGCGCGTGTTGCGCGAGCAGATCGGGCGTGCGCGCGGCACCGGGCTGGTGGGACTCGACGACCCGGCATCGCCGGCGCGCGCGCCGCTGGTTGAAGAGCCCCGCCCGGGACCGTGGGCTGGTGTGACCTGCCTCGACCACCGCGTTGCGCTGGAGCGCATGGGCGGTGACGAGGCGCTCTTCCTGAGCGCCTTGCGCCGCATGCTGGAGGAGTTCGGGGCGCTGCAGCACGAGCCTGCGCCCACCCACCTGGACGCGGCCGCCCGGGTCTCGCTGGCCGCTCGCATGCACAAGCTTCGGGGCGTTGCCGGTCTGATCGAGGCGCAGCGCTTGAGCACCGTGGCGCGGGGTCTTGAAGAACTGCTGCGCGCCCAGGCCCCCGAGAGCTCGGTGCGCTTGCTGTGGCCACCGCTGCGCGAGGCGCTGGCCGAACTCGACGACGCCACGCGGGGGCTGCGCGCGCCCGTGGCGACGCCGGTCGATGGTCTGGCGAACTCTGAGGTGCCCGCCCTGGATGACGGCGCGTTGGGCGTGTTTCACCAGATGCTGCTCGGTCAGGATCTGGACGCGTTGGCGTTCTTTGCCGGGCACCGGACCGCCCTGGCCCGGCGCCTCGGTGCCGACACGGTGCTGCGGCTGGCGCAGCTGCTCGATGCGCTGGCGTTCGAAGCGGCGGCCGACCTCATCGCGCATGGCAGCACGGTGTGAGCGCCGCCCGCGCGGTGTGACGAAACGGAACAACCCCGCGTCAGGGAAAGTCCGGGCGTGTGGGTGCTGCGCCGGCAGGCCATGATCGTGCGGCCATCCACCCTCACCAGGAGACAGCCATGCCGCCCGCCACCCCGCCACAGCCGGCCCATGCCCGGGGCGCCGATGCGCCCGCCCTGCTCGAACTCACCATTGGCCAGGCGCTGGTGCAGACCGCCGAATGGTTCGGCGAGCGCGAGGCGCTGGTGGTGCCGCACCAGGGCGTGCGCTGGACCTGGAGCGAACTGCTGCACCGCACCGACGCGCTGGCCGCCGGTCTGCTGGCGCTGGGTCTGCAGCCCGGCGAGCGCGTGGGCATCTGGGCGCCCAACTGCGCCGAGTGGACGCTGATGCAGTTCGCCACGGCGCGCGCCGGACTCATCCTGGTCAACATCAACCCGGCCTACCGGGCCAGCGAACTCGCGTACGCACTCAACAAGGTGGCCTGCACCGCGCTGGTGATGGCGCCCGCGCTCAAGTCCAGCAACTGCATCGACATCCTGCGCAGCCTCGCGCCCGAGCTCGACAGCAGCTCGCCCGGTGAGCTGGTGGCCGAGCAGCTGCCGCACCTGCGCTGGGTGCTGCGCCTGGGCGACGACCACACGCCGGGCATGCTCAACTTCAACGACGTGCCGGTGTGGGCCGGCCCCGAACACCTGAGCCAGCTGGCCAACATCGGCCCCACGCTGTCACCCACCGACCCGATCAACATCCAGTTCACCTCGGGCACCACCGGCTTTCCCAAAGGCGCCACGCTCACGCACCGCAACATCCTGAACAACGGTTACTTCGTGGGCGAGGCAATCCGCCTCAAGCCCGATGACCGGCTGTGCATCCCGGTGCCGCTCTACCACTGCTTCGGCATGGTGATGGGCAACCTGGCCTGCCTCACCCACGGTTGCACCATGGTGTATCCCTCGGAGGCGTTCGACCCGGCCGCCGTGTTGCAGACGGTGCAGGCCGAGCGCTGCACCTCGCTCTACGGCGTGCCCACCATGTTCATCGCGGTGCTGGACCACCCGCAGTTCGCCAGCACCGACCTGGGCAGCCTGCGCACCGGCATCATGGCCGGCTCGCCGTGCCCCATTGAAGTGATGAAGCGCGTGGCCACCACCATGCACATGCGCGAAGTGACCATCGCCTACGGCATGACCGAAACCTCACCCGTGTCCACCCAAAGCGCGGTGGACGACCCGCTGGAGCGCCGCGTGTCCACCGTGGGCCGCGTGCAGCCCCACCTGGAGGTGCAGATCGTGGACACCGACGGCCAGCGCGTGGCGCGTGGCGTGGTGGGTGAACTCTGCACGCGCGGCTATTCGGTGATGCAGGGCTACTGGGCCGACCGCGACAAGACGCGGGAAGCCATCGACGCGGAAGGCTGGATGCACACCGGCGACCTCGCCACCATGGACGACGAGGGCTATGTGAACATCGTCGGGCGCTTGAAGGACATGGTGATCCGCGGCGGCGAGAACGTCTACCCGCGCGAGATCGAGGAGTTCTATTACCGGCACCCGAAGGTGCAGGACGTGCAGGTGGTGGGTGTGCCCGATGCGCGCTATGGCGAGGCGCTGTGCGCCTGCGTGGTGCTCAAGCCCGGGCAAAGCGCCACGGCCGAGGAATTGCAGGCGTTCGCACAGGGGCAGATGGCGCATTACAAGGTGCCGCGCTACATCGAGTTCGTGGACGCTTTTCCCATGACCATCACCGGCAAGATCCAGAAGTTCGTGCTGCGCAAGGCGATGGTGGAGAAGCTGGGCTTGCAGGAAATTGCCACCGCCTGAGGCGCACCGCACGCGACTTGTGTGATCCATTGCCCAAAGCCTCCTTCAACCGGGGGAGATCGGGGCGATGTGGGTTACCTTGTGTGACAAACACAAGCCTGCGAGCGCCCCATGACATTGAACCCCGCCGTTTCGACACACCGCCCGGCACCGCGCCGATGATCCGGCTGGCCCGGACCGAACGCGGCGAGTTTCCGGTCCGTGTGGTGGTGGGGCGCATCCTCTCGGTGGCGCCGCACCCCACGAGCGCAGCCGCACAAGCCGATGGACCGACCGGCCTGGATTGCACGCGGCTCGTCATCGAAGACGATGCCCTGGTCAGTGAGCTGACGCTGGTGCACCTGGAGCCGCTGGACATCCTGCCCCACCGCACCTTGACCATCCTCACCGGTTGTGAGGTGGATCGGGAGTGGCCACTCTATGTGTACAGCCCGAACGACAAAAGCCACCGCCGCTTCGACCAGCACATCGGGTGGTTTCTGAGCAGCCAGGGCACCGGGCTGTTGAGCGACGCAGATCAGCGCGTGATCTGGTCGGCCATCCTGCTGCAGGTCTTGCCCGGCGGAACACGCTGACCGCGGTCTGCCGACGAAAAAAAAGGGGCCTTTCGGCCCCTTTCCATCGGGTTTCACGGGATCACGCCAGATCGAAACGGTCCAGGTTCATGACCTTGTTCCAGGCCGCCACGAAGTCGCGAACGAACTTCGGCTGCGCGTCGGCGCTCGCGTAGACCTCGGCCAGGGCCCGCAGCTGCGAGTTCGACCCGAAGACCAGGTCCACCACCGTCGCCGTGCCCTTGGCCTGGCCGGTGGCGCGGTCGCGGCCTTCCAGCACGCCTGCGGCGCTGGCCGACTTCTGCCAGGTGGTGCCCATGTCGAGCAGGTTGACAAAGAAGTCGTTGGTCAGCGTCTCCGGCCGCTGGGTGAACACGCCGTGGGCCGCTTGCCCCACGTTGGCGTTCAGCGCACGCAGGCCACCCACCAGCACGGTCATCTCGGGTGCGGTCAACGTGAGCAGGTTGGCCTTGTCGAGCAGGCGCTCGGCAGCCGACGACTCAAAGCCCTGGCGCACGTAGTTGCGGAAACCGTCCACCACCGGCTCCAGCGGTGCGAAGGAGTCCACGTCGGTCTGGGCCTGGGTGGCGTCGGTGCGGCCGGGGGTGAAGGGCACGGTCACGTGGTGGCCCGCCTTGTTCGCAGCGGCCTCGACCGCTGCGCAGCCGCCGAGCACGATCAGGTCGGCCAGCGAGATTTTCTTGCCGCCGGTTTGCGCCGCGTTGAACGCCTGCTGCACCGACTCCAGTCTGGCGATCACCTTCGCCAGCTCGGCCGGCTGGTTGACGTCCCAGTCTTTCTGTGGCGCCAGGCGGATGCGCGCGCCGTTGGCACCGCCGCGCTTGTCGGAGCCACGGAAGGTGGACGCCGAGGCCCATGCGGTGGACACCAGTTGCGGGATCGACAGACCCGAGGCCAGCAGTTGGGCCTTCAGCGCCGCCACGTCCTGTTCGTTGACCAGCGGGTGGTCAACGGCGGGCACCGGGTCTTGCCAGATCAGCTCTTCCTGGGGCACCAGCGGGCCGAGGTAGCGGGCGCGCGGGCCCATGTCGCGGTGCGTGAGCTTGAACCAGGCGCGTGCAAACGCGTCCGCCAGCTTTTGCGGGTTGGCCATGAAATCGCGCGAGATCTTTTCATAGACGGGGTCCATGCGCATGGCCATGTCGGCCGTGGTCATGGTGGTGGCCTGGCGCTTGGTCGGGTCGTGTGCGTCGGGTGCAGTGGCCGCGTCGGGATTCTTCGCCCGCCACTGGTGCGCGCCGGCGGGGCTTTTGGTCAGCTCCCACTCGTTGCCGAACAGGGTTTCGAAATAGCTGTTGTCCCAGGTGGTGGGCGTCGGGGTCCACGGGCCTTCGATGCCGCTGGTGATGGCGTGGGCCCCCTTGCCGCTGCCAAAGCTGTTCTTCCAGCCCAGACCCTGCTCTTCAATGCCGGCGCCTTCGGGCTCGGCGCCCACGTACTTGCCGGGATCGGCCGCGCCGTGGGATTTGCCGAAGGTGTGGCCGCCGGCGGTGAGCGCCACGGTTTCTTCGTCGTTCATCGCCATGCGGGCGAAGGTCTCGCGCACGTCGCGCGCCGAGCCCAGCGGGTCCGGGTTGCCGTTGGGGCCTTCGGGGTTCACGTAGATCAGGCCCATCTGCACGGCACCCAGCGGTTGTTCGAGCACGCGGTCGCCGGTGTAGCGCTTGTCGCCCATCCACTCGGACTCGGGACCCCAGTACACCTCTTCGGGTTCCCACACGTCGGCGCGGCCACCGGCGAATCCGAAGGTCTTGAGACCCATGGAGTCCAGGGCCACGTTGCCCGCGAGGACCATGAGGTCGGCCCACGAGAGCTTGCTGCCGTACTTCTGCTTGATCGGCCACAGCAGGCGGCGCGCCTTGTCCAGGTTGCCGTTGTCGGGCCAGCTGTTGAGCGGTGCAAACCGCTGCATGCCGGCGCCAGCGCCACCGCGCCCGTCGGCGATGCGGTAGGTGCCGGCGCTGTGCCAGGCCATCCGGATGAAGAAGGGACCGTAGTGGCCGTAGTCGGCCGGCCACCAGTCTTGCGAGTCGGTCATCAGGGCATGCAGGTCCTTGACGACGGCGTCGAGATCGAGGCTCTTGAAGGCTTCGGCGTAGTCAAACGCTTCGTCCATCGGATCGGCCAGCGGGGAATTCTGGGTGAGCAGCTTCACATTGAGCTGGTTGGGCCACCAGGTGGCGTTGGTCGCCGTGCCGGCGATGGCATTTTTGGGAGCGCCGCCAGAGAAGGGGCATTGGGCTTCGGACATGTTGATCTCCTGGTTGGGGCGATGGGTGAGGGGTCACTGTAGTGTTTGCACCCTTATGGATCAACGCAATTTTGGCAATGAAAGCCATAGCGCTGGCGGGCGAGTGCCCGCGTCACCTCAGCGCATGTGCAGCGCAGACACCGCGGACAGGCTGTGCTGGTGGCCGCTGGTGGCGGTGCGCGTGGTCAGCGGTTGGCGCGAGGTGAGGCCGCAGAGTCGCAAGGTCTCCGGGTCTTTGGCGCCGTTGAAAAACGCTTGCAGCGCGAGGCGGAACACCAGCTCTTCGGGTGCGGCTTCGCTGAACAGCGTCATGCACGAGAAAAACTTCAGGTCGTCGGGTGCGCCCAGGATCTGGCTGGCCGATTTCTGGGTGTGGCGCAACACGGCGGTGGTGCACTCGCGCAGGCGCGGACCGAGCACGGGGTGTTTCTGGAAGGCCCGCGCTTCGTCCAGGCATTCGAGACCGAAGAACTGGGCCCGCTGGCTGCAGCCCAGGCCGCGGTGCTGCGGGAACACGAACCAGATCCAGTGGCTTTGTTTCTGGCCCGCCTTGAGCTCGTTCAGTGCCTGGTCGTACACCGGGGCTTGAGCATCGAGAAAGCGTTGGAGGTTCATGTGGTGGCACGGCGCTGATGCGGAGTGCCAAAACTATCACGCACGCGTGTCACCACCCACCACAGGTGGGGGATGCGCGAACTTGTGGCGTTGTCAGTCGGCCATCAAGGCCGGCAACGACAGTGTGCTGGTCACGTCGGGCTGGGCGGGGGGCAGCAGCCGCAAGCCGGCCTCGGTGGCCCAGCGCTGAAGATCGCCGCTGGTCTGGCTGCGCGTGATCACGCGGTTGGTGGCGTCGAGCAGTGCGGTCTGGCCCTGCAGCGCCACGAAGCCGAGGTTGATGCCCAGCGAGCGCTGGAAGTCGGTGAGCTGCACCGGGCTGGCGGGTTGCAGCAGACGTCGGGCGTCCACGGCGGTGCTGGTCATGAGCATGGCGTCCACACGACCGGTGTCGAGCGCAGCCCAGGCGTCTTCGCGCTGCCCCATTGACACCATGCTGGTGTGCAGGTAACCGCCCCGGTACATGGAAATCAAGGTGCCTTCGAGCGTGCCGGCGACCGCGCCCACCTTGCGCCCGCGCAGGTCGGCGAGGGTGCGCACAGGGGCTTGCCCGGGGCGTTGCACGATGGACAGTGCCGTGCCCTGGTAAGGGCGGCTGGCCACCAGCGTGCCCAGCGGCACGAAGGGTCGGTCACGCTGTCGTTTGGCCCCGGGGTAATCGGGCGTCTTGAAGCGCTCGCGCGTGGGGGCGCCGAGGTCGCTGGCCAGCAGCGGGAAGCCGCTCACCAGATCGCAGATGCCGGCCGAGAGCAGGGCGTTGACCTCGTGGGTCAGCATCGTCTCTTTCTCCACCTCGGATTCGAACGGCACCACGCGCAGCTCGCGTCCGAGGTCGCTGGCAATCGCCCGCGCCAGCAGCACGTCAAAGCCGGCCACCTGGCCTTTGGTGCGGTAGGAGAGCGGCGCGTTGTCTTCGCTCATGCACACGGTCAGTGGCTCGGCGGCGTGAGCTGTGGTCGCTGCCAGGCACAGCAAAAGACCGGACAGGTAGCGGTTCATCTCAGGGTTCCTTGCCGCCACGTGAGCCCACGTAGGCCCAGAGCACTTGCACCGCCTGCATGTCCAGCGCGTCCTTGAACGAGGGCATGTTGCCCTTGCCGTTGACCACCGATTGCACGAAGCGGTCGGGCTGGTCCTGCGGGAAACGGCGCAGGTCGTAGACGGTGGTGCCGGAGGTCACCATGTTGCGCCCGTGGCATTGCGCGCAGGTACGCTGGTATTGCTCGCGGCCTTTTTCAATGGCCGCCAGGTCGAAGGTTGGCGGTGGGTTGGTCTGTGCGTGCGCGGCCCCGATCAGGGCCGCGCCGCACAACCACATCAGCGGTTGTCGCATCTTCAGTTGAGTGAGAAGGTCCAGAGCGATCCGCCGCCAGGGGTTTGCGACATGCGCTCGTCACCCAGCAGTGCCCACACGCCACCGGCGCCCGAGACCACGCTCACGTACTGCTTGCCTTTGTGTTCCCAGGTCACGGGCAGGCCGATGATGCCGGAGCCGGTCTGGAACTCCCACAGCTTCTTGCCGTTGCGCGCGTCCACCGCCATGAACTCACCCGTGGCCGCGCCGGTGAACACCAGGTTGCCGGCGGTGGACAGCGTGCCGGCCATGCTCGGCTGGCCCGGCCAGGCCATCTGCCACTTGCTCTTGCCGGTCATGGGGTCGATGGCGCTCAGGTAACCATGTGGCTGGTCCTTGGGCATGTTCACGCCGCGGAAGTTCACACCCAGGTACCACTCGCCCTTTTTGTATTCGGGCTTGGCCAGCTGATAGGGCCAGCTGATGTTGAGGGTGTTGGCGTAGGCCAGACCTGTGGCCGGGTTCCACGACATCGGGGTCCAGTTCTTCCCGCCGAGCACGGAAGGAAAGATCTCGACGTCTTCACCGGCGCGCGCCTTCTTGTCGATCTCCGAGAGCACCGGGCGGCCGGTCTTGAGGTCGATGCGGTCGGCCCAGTTGACCTTGACGTAGGGGTTGGCGGCGAGCAGTTCGCCGGTGGCCCGGTCGAGCACGTAGAAGAAGCCGTTGCGGTTGGCCTGGGTGAGCACCTTGCGGTCTTTGCCGCCGATCTTCATGTCCACCAGCATGCCGACTTCGGTGGCGTCGTAGTCGTAGGGATCGTTGGGCGAGAACTGGTAATGCCAGGCCAGCTCACCGGTTTTGGGCCGGATGGCCAGCACGGTGTTGATGTACAGGTTGTCGCCCAGGCGGGCGTTGGGATTCCATGGGCCGCCGTTGCCGGTGCCCCAGTACACGAGGTCGAGCTCGGGATCGTAGGCACCCGTCAGCCAGGTGGGTGCACCGCCCTTGAGGTGGGTGTCGCCGGGCCAGGTGTCACCACCCTTTTCGCCGGGGGCAGCGGTGGTGAAGAAGCGCCAGAGTTTCTTGCCCGTGGCCGGGTCCCAGGCGTCGATGAAGCCGCGCGTGCCGTACTCGCCACCGGCAATGCCGGTCAGCACCACACCGTTGGCGATCAGCGGGGCGCTCGTCATGGCCTGACCATCGAGGTAGTCGGCGGCCTTGCTCTTCCAGAGCTGCTTGCCGGTCTTGAGGTCGAGTGCGATCACGTGGGCGTCCAGCGTGCTGCGGTAGAGCTTGCCGTCGAAGATCGCGGCGCCACGGTTCAGGATGCCGCAGCAGGCCATCTTGAAGACGTCCTGCGGCAATTCGATCTCCTGCTTCCAGATCTGCCGGCCGGTGAGCGGATTGAGCGCCACGGTGGCGTTGTGCGTGGTGATGTACATCACCCCGTCGTGCACGATGGGCTGCGACTCCTGGCTCTGCGGGTTGTTCAGGCTGTAGGCCCAGGTGGGGGTCAGCTTGGCGGCGTTGCTGGTGTTGATCTGCTTGAGGGGGCTGTAACGCTGGTTGTTGTAGCCCATGCCGTAGGTCAGCACGTCGCCGGGTGTGAGGTTGTCCTTCTGCAGATCGGCGAGGCTTTGCGCCTGCACACCGCCCATGAGGGAGGCCATCATCAAACCGCTCATGATCTGGCGTTTCAGGTTCATGTCGTTGTCTCCAGTGTTGTGGTCGGAAGTCGTTTGTCACCGTGGGTGAGCCTGTGCATCGTCAACCGTTTTTCCAATGCTCACCACTTCGGGTTTTCCCACCCGGACAAGTGTTCTGACGTGGAACAGTTTCAGTGGCCGCCGCGCCACTCGCCCAGGCGGCGGTACAGCAGGCCGCGCGACACGCCCAGCTGGCGCGCCGCGCGCGAGACGTTGCCGTCGCAGGCGGCCAGCGTGGCTTCGATCAGCGCGCGGTTGGCGTGGTCCAGGGTCGGGATGGCGAGTGTGCCGGTGGCCGTGGGCAGCTCGGTTTCGGGCAAGGGCGCGGGCGGCGCTTCGATGGCGCCCGCCCGCGGGTTGTCCGTGCGCGCCTGGATCCACAGGGTGAGGCCGTTGGGGCACTGTCGAGGCTGGGCCTGCCCCCGGTGGGAGAGCGCCAGCAGGTCTTCCAGACCGAGGCCGAACAGGGCCTCGGCATCGGTGGGCCGGGCGGGCACGCGCTCGGTGCCGAGCAGGCTGGCGCCGGTCTGGTTGAGCCAGGCCACGCGGCCCTGGCCGTCCACCGCCGCCAGGCCTTCCAGTGGGGTGTGCAGCAGCGCCGGGCTCGACTGAAAGCGCAGCAACAGCAGCGCCGCCGACTGCGCTTCAAACAGGCGGTTTTCAATCGCGGTGGCGTAGAGCCGCACCATGGCAGCGGCGTCGAAGCGGAAGGCCTCGCCTTCGATGGAGAGATCCAGCACACCGGCCAGATCGCCGCGCGCATTGCGGATGGGCGCAGCCGCGCACTGCATGACCGAGACGCCGGTGAAGAAGTGCTCGGCGCCCCGCACCACGCAGGCCTCGCCGGTGCGGGTCACCACGCTGGGCGCGGTGGTGCCCATGTGGTGCTCGTCGAGGTTGAGGCCCACGCGCGTCACGTGCGGCATGAGCCGGCCTTCGCCGCGCGCGGTGGGCGTGGCCTGGATCAGCACGCCGTCAGGGCCGGTGAGCAGGGCCTTGCACGGCGTGCCGGCCAGTGCGGCATCGAGCTGCTGGAGATCGTGGCTGGCGGCTTGCAACAGCAGGCGGTTGCGTGCCAGCGCACTCGCGATGCGCGCCTTGGTCACCGGCTCCAGGTGGACCGGCTCGCAGGGGCGGCGGTTGGCCACGGTGCAGCGCATCCACGACTGGATCACCAGCTCCGGGACCAGCCCCGAGGGGCGCTGGCCTTCGTCAAAAAACATCTCGCGCGCCAGCGCCACACGCTGCTCGGGCGTGGCGAAAAACAAACCGGCCGTGCGCGTTTGCGCCGACGGGCCGGATGTGGACGGGAGTTTGGAGGGATGTGGCATGCGGGGTGTGGTGCGAATGTGTACCGACGCAGCGCACCTGCGGCCTAGGGAAAGTACTGAGCGGCTGTCGCGCCCGTGCGGCGTCTACGATGGTCTGATCCCCCGCTACCCCAGATCAACGAGACAACATGAACCAACCGCTCAGTGCCAGTGCCCAAGCCTTTCTGAAGTCCCGCGACCAGTTGCTCGCCTGGCGCGGTGACCCCGCTGCGGCCAGCGCGCAGTTTCGCTGGCCCGAGCTGACCGACTTCAACTGGGCGATCGACCATTTCGACACCATGGCCGTCGCCAACCACGCCACCGCGCTGTGGATCGTGGATGCCGACGGCACCGAGGAGCGGTTCTCGTTTGCGCAACTCTCGCAACGCTCCAGCCAGGTGGCCAACTTCCTGCGTGCGCAAGGCGTGCAACGTGGCGACCGCGTGCTCATGGTGCTGGGCAACGAGAGCGCGTTGTGGGAGACCATGCTGGCGTCCATCAAGCTGGGCGCGGTGCTGATCCCGGCCACGTCGCTCCTCACGCCCGACGACCTGCGCGACCGCATTGCGCGCGGCGGTGTGAAGCATGTGGTCGTGGGCGCTGTCCAGGTCCCCAAGTTCGACGCGATCGAGGGGGCTTTCTCGCGCATCTGCGTGGGCGCGCCGCAACCGGGCTGGGTGGATTTCGCCGGATCGAAAGACGCGCCCACCGCGTTCGATCCACAGGGCACGACCCGCGCCACCGACCCGATGCTGCTGTACTTCACCTCGGGCACCACCTCGCAGCCCAAGCTGGTGCTGCACACGCACCAGAGTTATCCGGTGGGCCATTTGTCCACCATGTACTGGCTCGGCTTGAGGGCGGGTGACATGCACCTGAACATCTCGTCGCCCGGCTGGGCCAAGCACGCCTGGAGCTGCTTCTTTGCACCCTGGAACGCAGGTGCCTGCGTCTTCATCTACAACACGCCGCGTTTCAGTTCGCAGGGCCTGCTGGCCGTGCTGGAGCGTTGCCGCGTCACCAGCCTGTGCGCGCCGCCCACGGTGTGGCGCATGCTGATCCAGGAAGACCTGGCCGCGTGGCATGGTCGGCTCGCGCTGCGCGAAGTCATTGGCGCGGGCGAGCCGCTGAACCCGGAAATCATCGAGCAGATCCGCAAGGCC
The DNA here is from genome assembly GCF_030158645.1 of Hydrogenophaga sp. Taxonomy (GTDB): domain Bacteria; phylum Pseudomonadota; class Gammaproteobacteria; order Burkholderiales; family Burkholderiaceae_C; genus Hydrogenophaga. The sequence goes on from NZ_JAOASO010000162.1 coordinate 28,116, forward strand.
TGGGGGCTCACGCTGCGCGACGGTTACGGCCAGACCGAGACCACCGCGCAAGTGGGCAACGCGCCGGGCCTGCCGCTCAAACCTGGCTCCATGGGCTTGCCGCTGCCGGGTTACAAGATCACGCTGCTGGACGCCGATGGCCATGAGGCCGACGAAGGCGAGGTCTGCATCGACCTGCGCGAACGCCCGCTGGGCCTGATGGTGGGCTACCTCGATGCGCCCGAGAAAAACGCCGAGGTCATGCGGGACGGCCACTACCACACAGGCGATACCGCGGCTCGCGACGCCGACGGCTACCTCACCTTCGTCGGCCGCGCCGACGACGTGTTCAAGGCCTCGGGCTACCGGATCAGCCCGTTCGAGCTGGAGAGTGCGCTGATCGAACACGAGGCGGTGGTGGAAGTGGCCGTGGTGCCGTGCCCGGACCCGGTGCGCACCGCTGTGCCCAAGGCCTACCTGTTGCTTGCACCCGGCTTCACCGCCGGGCCGGCGCTGGCCGAAGCGATCTTCGCGTTCGCGCGCCAGCAGCTCGCGCCCTACAAACGCGTGCGCCGCATCGAGTTCGTGACCGAATTGCCCAAGACCATCTCGGGCAAGATCCGCCGCGTTCAACTGCGTGCGCAAGAGGTCGAGCGGCAAGCGGCGGGCGCGCGTGGCGCCGGTGAATTCCGGGAAAGTGATTTCCCGAACCTGCGCCAGGACGACTGAGTCGCGGGCACTGCGATGGTGCAGGGCACCGCGCAGCCCGATGAGCGGCGCACTGGCTGGACCAAGTGCGTCGGCTCACCCTACTGGGGTGGGTAGCATCTGGAAACACAATTTCCTTGCCACGCCGTCAGGGTCGGGCGCCAGAGGCGCTCGCCACCGACGCCCTTTCTGGAGCAGACCACCCCATGAAATCCACCACCGCCTCCGGCATCTCGCGCCGCCGTTTCAGTGGCTTTGTTGCCGGCGTGGCTGCTCTTGGCGCGCCCAGCCTGCGTGCGCAGTCGGCCAACCGCATCCTGCTGGGCCAGTCGGCCGCCTTCACCGGCGCGGCCGCGCAACTGGGCATTCAGTTTCACGCCGGCGCCAAGCTGTTTTTTGACCAGCTCAATGGCCAGGGTGGCGTGAACAACCAACGCGTGGAAATCCTGCAGCTCGACGACGGTTACGAGCCCGACCGATGCGCGGAGAACACCAACAAGCTGATCGCCGCCGACGTGTTTGCCCTGTTCGGCTACATCGGCACGCCCACCAGTGTGGCGGCGCTGCCGCTGGCGTTCAAGTCCGAGGTGCCTTTCTTCGCCCCGTTCACCGGTGCCATGGGCCTGCGCCAGCCGTTCAACCGGCTCGCCTTCCATTTGCGCGCCTCCTACAACGACGAGACCGAGCTCATCGTGCGCCAGCTCACCAACCTGGGTCTGAAGAAGATCGCGGTGTTCCATCAGAACGACGCTTACGGCAAGGCGGGTCTTGACGGCACGCTGCTCGCGCTCAAGTCGCGCAACCTGGTGCCGGTGGCCACGGCCACGGTGGAGCGCAATTCGGTGGACGTGGCACAAGCGGTGGCCACCATCAACGCGGCCAAGCCCGACGCGGTGGTGCAGATCAGCGCTTACAAGTCGTGCGCTGCCTACATCCGCGCGGCCAAGGCGGCGGGTTACGGCGGCACCTTCTACAACGTCTCCTTCGTGGGCACGCAGGCGCTTGCCGACGAACTGGGCAAGGACGGCGCCGGTGTGGTGGTGTCGCAGGTGATGCCCACGCCGTACGCCGCTTCCAAACCGATCTCGCGCGAGTTTCAGGAAGCCATTGCCAAGGGCGGCAACAAGGTGCAGGCCAACTTCTCCAGCATGGAAGGTTTCCTGGCCGCGCGGCTCTTCACCGAAGGTCTGCGCCGCGCGGGTTCGCGCATCACGCGCGACAGCTTCATCAGCGGGCTCGAGTCGATCGGAACGACCTCCATCGGCGGGTACTCGGTGTCGCTGAGCCCGACCAACCACGTGGCTTCGCGTTACGCCGAGCTGTCCATGCTCACGGGGGACGGACGCGTGCGCACCTGAGCTGCCGGCCACGCAAAGACAAACGCCAGCTGACGCTGGCGTTTTTTTTCGGCGGTGTTGCCCGTGTCAGCCCTGCTGGCAGAGGGCGTTGGGCCGCTCCCAGCCGGAGCCGTCGCGAGGCCACTCGACGAGCACACCTTCGTCGGTGTGGGCCACGACGCGGCCGTCGGTGCGGTCCAGGCTGCCTTGGTGCAGGCGGTTGACACGAACGCCGGCCTGAAAGCGGGGCGTCTGGAACAGGGTTTGGAACAACTTCAACATGGGAACTCACTAAGGGTTAACCCGTATTTTAGTGCAGAGGTGATTCAAGTGCTTGAGTCATCAGAATCGCTAATGAAGCATCAGGGGCGCCGACCCTGGTGTCGAAGCTGGGGTCCTCCTCGCGGTGCTGATCCAGCATTCCCGGCCACCACGGGCCTTGGCTCGAACCCGACTGGGTCACCGGTTGGTGGGTCCGGAGCCCCGTCGGCGCGCGGGCACGGCGGTGCCTGCGCTGCGTTCAGCCGGTGGTGGTCAGGGTCTGGATCAGGCAGGCACCCGGCCGCCACGGGATCGCCAATCCGCAGCCGCGCGGCCAGCGGCACCGATCGGCTGCGCCGCGCCGCAAATGTCGCCTGCGGCAGGCTCTGCGTGTGTGTGATGGAGCGTCTGGCGATCCGCGAAAGCCTGCGCCCGCGCAGACGTCCTTTGAAGCACGGAACACACTTCGAAACACCATCAAACCCCGCGCCTCGCACCGTTAACCAAGACAATCAGCGCCATGAAAGTCAACATCCACGATCTGGGCTACGAGCCCACCGACCTGCACGTCACCATTTCCGAGCTGATGGTGGCCACCGCCGACCAGTCCGACGACATGCTCGACCGGACCATCACCGAGGTGCTCAAGACCCTGCGCGACCGCATGAACATGGACGTCGTGTTCTGCTCCGAGTTTGTCGACGGGCGCCGCGTGTTTCGCCAGGTGGCCACCGGGGGTGCACACCAGACCGTGTCCGTGGGTGCTTTGGACGAACTCGAACAAAGCTGGTGCCAGCGCGTGGTGGACGGGCGCCTGCCGCGCTTCATGGCCGATGCCCGCGCCGACCCGGTGGCCAGTGCGCTGATGGACCAGTTGCCGTTTTCCATCGGCACCCACATCAGCACGCCGATCGTGCTGAAGAACGGCGAGGTCTACGGCACCCTGTGCAGCTTCTCCTTCAGTCCGCAGGACAACCCGAATCCGGAAGACCTCAAGACGCTGGAGATGACGGCCAAGCTCACCGCGATGCGGCTGGACGGGCGCAACGTGATGCCCGCCCCGCGCGACGTCCCGGCCTGGGACCTCAAGCCCAAGTGACCACAGACCCGTGTCCAGGCGAGGCCTCGTCCTGCAAAAAAGTCGCCCCGCCGCGCGGTCTTTTGGCCGATACTGAAACGCTGAGCCGCGTCCGCAGACCCTGCGAAGCTGGTTGGCGCGGCCGCTGATCGCCCTCCCTGTGTCCCCTCCGGAACGAGACGCCATGGACAACACGACAGCCTCCCACGAACCCACCGATGGGCTCAGCACGCCCTACGATCGAGCGCCCTGTGGGCTGGTCAGCATCGACGCAGAGCTGCGTGTGGTTCACATGAACCAGACCTTGATCGGGTGGCTGGCGCTGGACCCCGCCGAGTTCACCGGCGGTCGGCCCAACAAGCCCACCGACTTCCTGAGCCTGGTGCAGCAGAACGACCCGCACCCCCGCGCCTTGCTGGGTTCGCACCTGGCGCTGCTCTCGCGCGGCGCTCACTGCGCCCCTCTGGAGATCGACATCCCTGGCCCCGGCGACCGGGTGTTCAGGGTCGAGGTGGGGATCGAACCGGTGCTCGATGCGAAGGGCGCTTTTGCCTGCGCCAGTGCGGTGGTGCTGGACGCGACGGGGCGCAGCATGGCCGAGCGCCGGGTCGCCGAGCTCCAGCGTGAGCTCGAACAACGCGTGACCCGGCGCACCAACCAGCTGGTGGCGGCCAACAAGGACATCGACGTTTTCTCGCACAGCGTGTCGCACGACCTGCGTGCGCCCTTGCGCCACATCTCCAGTTTCGTGGCGCTCACACAGGAACGTCTGGGCCCCGGAGCGGACAGCCAGTTGCTGCAATACCAGACCTCGATCGCCAAGGCCAGCAAGCGCATGGGCCTGATGATCGAGGGCCTGCTGGAATACGCCCGCATGGGGCGCGTGTCGCTGGCGCGCCAGCAGGTGCCCCTGAGTCCGCTGGTGCATGGCGTGGTGCGGCACCTGCGGGCCGAGCATCCGGCTCGCGCGATCGAGTGGGTGATCGACGACGACCTGCCGCAGGTGCGCGGCGATGCGATTCTGCTGGCCGAGGTCTTGCGCAACCTGCTGGAGAACGCGGTGAACTTCACGCGCGCCAGGCCGGCGGCCCGCATCGAGATCGGCCAGTGGATCGACAGCACCGGTGAGCGCGTGGTGTTCGTGCGCGACAACGGCGTGGGCTTTGACCTGGAGCACGCGCCGAACCTGTTCGCCTTGTTCCAGCGGCAGCACCACTCCATGGACTTCGAGGGCATCGGCACCGGTCTGGCCCTCGCGCAGCGCATCGTCGAGCGCCACGGCGGGCGCATCTGGTGCGACGAAGCCTCCAGCGAGGGCTGCACTTTCGCCATCAGCCTGCCGGCGCAGGTGATCGACCCCGAGAGCGAGTTCGGTCGGCTGCCCTCCTGAGGGCCGCGCGGCCTGCGCTCAGAAGCGCCGCGTGAGCTCCACGCCGGCGGAAAGCGAACGGCCCAGGCCGGGTTCGAAGAAGCGGCTGTTCCCATCGTTGACGATCACCGAGCCCGCGTGCTTCCTGTCGGTGAGGTTGTCGATGCGAATGAATTCGCGCCACGTCCATGCGCCGGTGGTTTGTTCGAAGCGCGCACCGATGCTGAAGAGTGTGTGAGCCGCCGCCGCATCGCTGTTGAGGTCGTTGACGAACACGCGGCCGGTGTGACGCGCTTCGAGTGTGAACACACTGCCCGCGGCCCAACTGCCCGCGAGGTTGGGTGCCCACGCAATCTGTGCAAACAGCTGCTGCCCTGGAATACCCGGCATCGCATTGCCGGCAGGCACCAGCACCTGGGGGTTGACGCCCGGGCACTGGGTGACGGTGCAGGTGAGGAAACTGTCCCGGTAGCGGGCTTTGATGTAGGTGTAGGCGGTGGTCAGGGTGACCGTGTCCAGGCCGTACTCCGCGGAGAGTTCAACGCCTTGGCGTTTGGTGCGTCCCGCGTTCTGGAAGGTCGAGCGGCCACCCGTGTTGTTCTGCACAACGATCTCGTTGTCGGTGCGGATGTCGAACACGGTAGCGTTCCACAGACCGGCGCCGTTGCGTCCCCGCAAGCCCACTTCGGCGCTCGTGCTGCGGGCCGCATTCAGCGCGGTGTTGAAGCCTGCGGCGCCATTGCTTTGGTAGGCCACTTCGTTGAGTGTGGGGATCTCCAGCCCTTTGCCGACATTGGCAAAGGCCTGCAATCCAGGCGAGAGTTGCCAGCGCGCGCCGATCACCGGCAACGTGGCGCCAAAACTTTTCTCGCCGCTGTCGTTGCCGTTGGCGCCTGTGATGAACCGGTCGCTGGAGGTGTAGTCGGTGTTCACGCGCCGAACGCCCGCACTCAGCGTGATTCGTTCGCTGCTCCATTCGCCTTGCACGTAAGGGTCAAGCGTGGTGGCGCGGTTGGTCTCGTCGCGGCGCAGCGCACCCTGTACGCCCAGCGTGGTGCCGACGAAGTTCTGGTAGCCCTTGCGCTCGTCGGTCTGCCGGTCAGATGCCAGGCCTGCGCTCAGGTTCACGCGGCCGCTGGCCGCCTCGCCGCTCCAGCGCCAGCGCCCGTTCCAGCCCCAGTAGCTGCGGTCGAGGTCGATGACGCCGCCCGAGCTGGTGATGCCTTGTGCGCCGGTGGGAATGGATTGGTATTGCACCACCTGGCGTGTACCGCCATAGCCCATCAGCTCGAGCTTGTGGCCCCCTCCCAGCGCTTGGTCCCACGCCAGCCCGAGCTGACTTTGTGACACCGATTTGCGTGTGTTGAATTGCGTGGCCGAGAAGGTGGTCGCTTCATCGCTGGCTTCAAACTCGGTACGCGACAGACCCAACGGATCCAGCGCAAAGCTGCGTTGCTGGTTGAACAGGATCACGGTTCGCCCGCCGTCGTGAGCCCGCGAGAGTTTCACATTGGCGCTGGTGCGGTCGGCGGCTGACTGCGGGCGTGCGCCGTCGGTGGCGAACTTGCCCACGTCCAGCGTGTAAGACCAGCCGGGGGCTTCGGTCGTGCCGGTCTGGCCAGTGACCTGGGTCGAGAATCGCCACAGACCGTTGGCGCCCATGGCTGCGCCCACCCGCAGTTCACCAGGGCGCCCGCCGTCCTGCGTGTAGGCCAGGATGGCGCCGCCGCTGGAGGCGCCATACAGGGCCGCAAACGGCCCGCGCACGACCTCGATGCGGTCGGCGCTGCCCAGCGGGAAGTTGGCCGCCTGGCCCGAGCCGTCGGGCGCGCTGGCCGGGATGCCGTCCACAAACAGGCGCACGCCGCGCACACCAAACGTGGAGCGCGCGCCATAGCCGCGGATGGAAACCTGCAGGTCCTGAGCGTAGTTCTCGCGGTTGCGGATCACCAGACCCGGCACGCGCCCCAGACCCTCGGAGAGGTTGATCTGCAACTGGCCGGCGCGCAACTCGCTGCCATCGACCACGTCCACGGTGGCTGCGCCGCGCCAGCGCTGGTCGGCCGAGCCGCTGCCGGTGATGACCACCGGTGCGAGTGCACCGCCATCGGATTCCGGCGGTTGCGGGGTGGTCTGGGCGTGAAGCCACGCGGGCAGCACGGCGAGGGGGAAAAGAACCAGGGAGCGCACTTGCATGGTGTGACGGTGTTTTGGCGGTCGGGGAGGTCAGGGCGCTTGCACGCTGATCTGCAGCGAGGAATACCAGGCGGCGAGATCCTCGATCTCGGCGTCGGTCAGGGGTTTGGCAATCACACCCATCACCTCGTGCGCCCGCTTGCCGCTGCGGTAGTTCTTGAGTTGCTCCACGAGGTAGATGGCGGGCTGGCCGGCGAGGTGGGGTGCGTTGGGCATCATCGACATGCCGGTGGGGCCGTGGCAGACCGCGCAGGCCGCGTTGGCTTTGGCGCGGCCGACCACAGCGTCGGCGGCGTGTGTGGCGCCAACGCTCAATGCGGCGGCGGCCATCAGGATGGAAATTCGCATGGGAGAGGTCCGTTCAAGCGTGAAACTGCGCAGGCGGCCCGCAAGGGCCGCCTGCGCGAGGGATCGGGACAGATCCCGGTCGGATGCCGAGATCAGTTCGGCGAGTAGGTGACGCGGTAGATCGCGCCGACGTAGTCGTCGGAGATCAGCAGCGAGCCGTCTTTCATGGGCGCCACATCCACCGGGCGGCCCTTGTACACACCGTTGCTGTCCAGCCAACCTTCGGCAAACACCTCGGACTTGCCGGCCGTGCCGTTGGCGTTGAGCGGGATGAAGTTGATCAGCGCGCCGGTGGCCTGGCTGCGGTTCCACGAGCCGTGCGAGGCCACGAAGATGCCGCCCTGGTACTTGGCCGGGAATTGCTTGCCGTTGTAGAAGGTCATGCCGAGCTGGGCCTGGTGGGCCGGGAACTCCACCTGCGGGAAGACCGCGTTCGCGGGTTCCTTCATGTCCTTGAGGTCGGGCGCTGCGGCCGTGCCTGCCACCTTGAACTTGCCGTTCCAGTACGGGTAGCCGAAGTGCTCGCCGACCTTGGTGGCGCGGTTGAGTTCACCCGGTGGCACATCGTCGCCCAGGCCGTCGGTCTGGTTGTCCGTCCACCACACCGACTTGTCCTTGGGGTTGATGTCCATGCCGACCGAGTTGCGCATGCCGCGCGAGAACACCTCGCGCTTGGAGCCGTCGAAGGCGTTCATGCGCACGATGCCGCCAATGCCGATCTTGTCGTACAGGTCGACCTTGCCGGCGGGCTGCACGTTGTGGGGCTGGCCCAGGGTCACATAGAGCATGCCGTCGTCGGCCACACGGCAGGTGCGAGCGCCGTGGTTGAACGACTCCTCTTCCACCGGAATCAGGCCGCCCTGGGGCACCACCTCGATCACGGCCACGTCCGGGCCTTCGTAGAAGAACTCGGCGGCGGGGAAGTTGAGCACGCGGTTGTGTTCGACCACGACGAGGAAACCGTCCTTGGTCCAGCACACGCCGTTGGGCACCTTGAAGTTGATCGACGGTGCAAAGGGCTTGACCTCGTCAGCCGTGCCGTCGCCGTTGCGGTCGGTCACGGCCCACACGCGGGTTTTGCGGGTGCCCACGAAGAGCATGTTGGTGCTGGGGGCCACCGCCATATGGCGCGCGTCGGGCACCACGGCGTAGAGCTCGATCTTGAAGCCCGGCGGCAGCTTCACGGCCTTGAGGTTGGCCCGGATCGCATCGGCATTTTTGCCTTCTTGCGGCACAGGCGGGATGTTCAGGTCGACGCCTGAAACCTTCATCTGCTTGAGCGTGGACAGGTTGTCCTTGCCTGCCTGGGCCAGGGCGCCCGTGACCATGCCGCAGGCCATCAAGGCCAGCAACAGTTTGCTGCTTTTCATGTTTGTCTCCTCTGTGGGTTTTGGAATCCCGAAAAGATCGTTTCGGGAAAATCATTCTGAAGGGAAACATGAAATGCAGGCAAGCCGCGCGCGCGGTGGGGGTTTTGGTGTTGCGCCGCTCAGAATGCCGGTGCGACGTGCTAACGCATGCCCTCGAACCCCTTCGAGGTGGCTGGCGGTGGTTCAGTCTGGCACCACCGCCGTCACTTCAATCTCGACCTTCGCCCGCGCCTCCACCAGCGCGCTCACTTCCACGCAGGTCATGGCCGGGAAGTGCTTGCCCATGACCTCGCGGTAGGCCTCGCCGAGTTCGCGCAGGCGGTTGTTGTACTCCTCCCGGTCGGTGATGTACCAGGTCATGCGCACCATGTGCTGCGGCCCGGCGTCGGCGCAGGTCAGCACGTCTCGGATGTTGAGCAGCGCTTGCCGCGTCTGTGCGATGAAGTCGTCGCTCTCGAATTGCTGGGCGCTGTTCCAGCCGATCTGGCCGCCGACGAAGACGTGGGTGCCGCGTGCGGCGATGCCGTTGGCATAGCCCCTGGGAGTGGCCCAGCCGGGCGGTTGCAGGTGTTTCATCTGGGTTGTCTCAGTGCTGTTGGATGGCTTGCTGTCTGAGCGCAAAGCGCTGCAGCTTGCCGGTTTCGGTGCGTGGGAGCTGGGTCACAAAGACCACCTCGCGCGGGTACTTGTAGGGCGCCAGGCTGTGCTTCACGTGGTCTTGAAGCACCTTTACCTGCGCGGCGTCGGCAACCTGGCCCGGCTTGAGCACCACGAAGGCCTGCACGATCTGGCCGCGCTCCTCGTCGGGCTTGCCCACCACGCCGCACTCGGCCACGGCCGGGTGCTCCAGCAGGGCGGCTTCCACCTCGGGGCCGGCCACGTTGTAGCCGGCGGTGATGATCATGTCGTCGGTGCGGGCCTGGTAGAAAAAGTAGCCGTCGGCGTCCATGCGGAAGGCGTCACCAGGGTGGTTCCAGCCGCCTTTCACATAGTTCGTCTGGCGCTCGTCGCCCAGGTAGCGGCAACCGGTGGGGCCGATCACGGCGAGCTTGCCCACTTCGCCCACGGGCAGCGGCTCCCCGGCGTCGTTCACGACCCGCGCCTGGTAGCCCGGCACCACCTGGCCGATGGCACCTCGGCGCACCGACTCGGGCGGCGACGAGATGAAGATGTGGAACATCTCGGTGGCGCCAATGCCGTCGAGCATTTCAAGGCCGGTGGCTTCTTTCCAGAGCTGGCGCGTGGCGTCCGGCAGACCTTCGCCAGCGCTGACGCTGATGCGCAGCTTGCCGATGCCGTGCACTTGGGCGAAGGCCGCCATCTGGCGGTAGAAGGTGGGTGCGGTGTAGCAAATGGTGGCGCCCACGCGGATCATGAGCTGCACCATGCCCTCGGGCGTGTAAGGCACCGAAGGGAAATACACCGAGGCGCCCGCCCACATGGGAAACACCAGCAGACCACCCAGGCCGAAGGTGAAGGCCAGCGGCGGCGAGCCCATGACGATGTCGTCAGCCGTGGCGCGCAACACGTGGCGCGGCCAGGTTTCGCAGGCGGCGAGCACGTCGCGGTGGGTGTGCACGGCGGCCTTGGGCGTGCCGGTGGTGCCGGAGGTGAAGGCGAGCAGTGCAGCGTCGGTGGCGGCGGTGGGGCAGGGCGCGCTGTGCACGCATTGGCGACGCGCCATGGCCTCTAGCGAGTTGGGTGCGTCTGCGTCGGCGGTGTTGAACACCAGCATCGCCATGCCGGCGGTCGATGGGTCGGCGGCGAGCGCGATCTTGAGTTCGTCCTGCAGTTTCACGTCGCACAGCGCGAGCACCGGCTGCGCCTTGTCGAGGATGGCGCCCAACTCTCGGGCGCGCAGCAGTGGCATGGTGGCGACCGCGACCAGCCCGGCCTGCACCGTGGCCAGCCAGGCCAGCGCCATGGCCACCGAGTTGCCGCCGCGCAGCAGCACGCGGTTGCCTGGCACCAGGCCCAGTTCCACCGTGAAGGCGTTGGCCAAGCGGTTCACCTCAAGCTGGGCCTGCGCATAGGTCAGGGTGCGATCGTCGCTGCGAAACAGCGGACGGTCGCCGTGGCCCGCCGCGAAGGCGCGATCAAACAGCGTCTGCACGGCGTTGACCTGAGCCGGGAACTGCAGCTCGGGGCGGTCAAAGCGCAGCTCGGGCCACTGCTCGGGCGGCGGCAGGCGGTCGTGCACGAAGGGGTCGACCTGGGCGGAAGGGACGGCGATGGGTTTCATTTCAAGGTCGCTTTTCCAAGGATCAGCAACTGCACCTCACTGGCGCCCTCGTAGATGCGCAGCGAGCGGATGTCGCGGTAGAGGCTCTCCACCTTCTGGCCCACCTGCACGCCACGCCCGCCGAACATCTGCAGTGCCATGTCGATCACGCGCTGCGCGTTCTCGGTGGCGGTGAGCTTGGCGGCGGCGGCCGCCGTGGTGTAAGCCGGTGTGCCCATGCCCTGGGTGGTGCTGCAGTCGCGCTGCCAGGCCGCGCGGTAGGTGAGCAGGGCGGCGGCGTCGACGAGGGCGCTCATCTCGCCCAGGCGGGCCTGCGTGAGCTGGAAGTCGGCCAGGGTCTGGCCGAACATCTTGCGGTGCTTGGCCTGCGCCACGGCCTCGGCCAACGCGCGGCGCGCCATGCCCAGCGCGGCGGCCGCCACCGAGGCGCGGAAGATGTCCAGCGTCTGCATGGCGAGCTTGAAACCGCCGTGCAGCGGGCCGACCATGGCGTCGCTGCCGAGCGCACAGTCGGCCAACCGCAGCGTGGCCAGCGGGTGCGGCGCCATCACGTGGATGTGTTCGCTGCTGTCCAGTCCGGGGGCTCCCGCGTCAACGATGAAGGCGCTGATGCCGCGCGCACCGGCCTGCGGGTCGGTCTTGGCGAACACCACATAAAAGTCGGCCAGGTCGCCGTTGCTGATCCAGGTCTTGGTGCCGTTGAGCAGCCAGCCGCTGGTGGTCTGCACGGCCTGTGTGGCCATGGCCGCCACATCGGAGCCGGCGTCGGGCTCGCTGAGCGCGAAGGCCGCGATCTTCTGGCCGCTGGCCACGGCGTTGAGGTATTTCGCCTGCTGCGCCGGTGTGCCGGCGAGCGTGATCACGCCGCTGCCCAGACCCTGCATGGCGAACGCGAAGTCGGCCAGGGGCGAATGAAAGGCGAGCGTCTCGCGCAGGATCACCAGCGAGCGCGAATCCAGCGCGGGCAACTCGCCGCCGTGCGCGGCCGGCACGCAGTAGCGCAACCAGCCCGCATCACCCAGGCGCGCCACCCAGTCTTTGCACGCAGCGCGGTCGTCGCTCTCGTTCACGTCTTGCAGCGCGGCCCAGTCGGCCAGACGCGGCGCCATGGCGCGGTGGTGCGCGTCGAAGAAGGGCAGTTCCCACTGCGATTGCGGTGGGTGCATGCCGTGGGGGTGTTCGAAGGCGACCATGTTCAGTCTCCCTGGAACTCTGGGCGTTGTTTGGCCGCGAACGCTTCGTAGGCGCGCTTGAAATCCTGCGTCTGCATGCAGATGGCCTGTGCCTGCGCTTCGGCCTCGATCGCCTGGTCCAGCGTCATGGCCCACTCCTGGTGCAGCATGGTCTTGGTCATGCCGTGTGCGAAGGTGGGGCCTTGCGCGAGCTGGGCGGCGAGCTGGTGCGCGGCGGTCAGCAGCGCGGCGTTCTCGTGCAGCGCGTTGAAGAAGCCCCAGGCGTGGCCCTCTTGCGCGGTCATGGCGCGGCCGGTGAACAGCAGTTCGCTGGCGCGGCCCTGGCCGATCATGCGCGGCAGCAGCGCGCAGGCACCCATGTCGGCACCGGCGAGGCCCACGCGGGTGAACAGGAAGGCCACCGTGGCTTGGGGCGTGCCCAGGCGCAGGTCGGAAGCCAGCGCCATCATGGCGCCGGCGCCGGCGCACACGCCATCCAGCGCGGCCACGATGGGCTGCGGGCAGGCGCGCATGGCGCTCACCAGCGCACCCGTCATGCGGGTGAAGGCCAGCAGCTCGGGCATGGTCATCCGGGTGAGCGGGCCGATGATCTCGTGCACGTCACCGCCCGAGCAGAAGTTGTCGCCCGCGCCGGTGAGCACCACGGCCTTGATGTCGGTGCTTTTCTGCAGCGCCAGGAACCAGTCGCGCAGCTCGGCGTACGACTCGAAGGTCAGCGGGTTCTTGCGCTCGGGCCGGTTGAGTGTGACGGTGGCCACGCCGCCGTTCACGCTGAGCGCGAAGTGGCTGGGGCGGGCATCGGCCATGGCGGTGTACTGGCCGCGCATGGGGTTGTGGTCGGGGATGGGGTGTTTCATGCTTCGATGCGCTGGTTGATATCGAGTTGATGCGCTTTCACCTTGCCCAGCAGCTTGTGCAGGCTCTCCAGGTCGCGCGGGCTCAGGCCTTCAAAGGCGTCCACGATCCAGGCCTCGTGCTGGCGCGCCATCTCGGCGAAGGTGGTGCGGCCAAGATCGGTGAGCGCCACGCGAAAGGCACGGCGGTCGCCGTCGACGTCCAGCCGCTCCACCAGGCCTTCGTTGACGAGCTGGTCGGTGATGCCGGTCACGTTGCCACCGGTGACCATGAGCCGGTGAGACAGCTCCTTCATCTTCAAACCCTCGGGATGGCGCTCCAGCTGGGCCATGAGGTCGAAGCGCGGCAGCGTGGTGTCGAACTGCTCGCGCAGGCCGGCGCGCACGCGCTTTTCGATCAGCTGCGAGCAGGTCAGCAGGCGCAGCCACAGGCGCAGCTCGTGCGCGTGTTCGCTGTGGGCGCGGGCTTCAAGATCCAGCGGAGAGGTGTTCATGGTGTGTTCGCGTTGAGGGCTTGCTGGCGCGCGGTCTCGCGGTAGAGCTGGTCGCGCCCGCTCTCGTAGGGGTGCGGCCACCGCAGCGCACGGGTCTGCAGCTTGGCGGCTTCGTGCAGCGTCCAGGCCGGGTCGGCCAGGTGCGGGCGGGCCACGGCGCAGAGGTCGGCGCGGCCGGCGGCGATGATGCTGTTGGCGTGGTCGGCTTCTTGAATAGCTCCCACCGCCATGGTGAGGATGCCGGCCTCGTTGCGCACGCGGTCGGCGAACGGGGTCTGGTACATGCGGCCGTAGACCGGCTTGGCCTGGCGCGTGGTCTGGCCCGAGGACACGTCGATCACGTCGCAGCCGGCGGCCTTGAACAGCCGGGCGATGGCCACCGCGTCGTCGGGTGTGTTGCCACCGGGTGCCCAGTCGTGCGCGGAGATGCGCACGCTCATGGGCCTCTCAGTCGGCCACGCGGCGCGCAGGGCGGTGAAGACCTCCAGCGGATAGCGGCAGCGGTTCTCCAGTGAACCGCCGTACTCGTCGGTGCGCAGGTTGGTCAGCGGGCAGATGAAGGCCGAGAGCAGGTAGCCGTGGGCCGCGTGCAGTTCGAGCCAGTCGAAGCCGGCGGCGGCGGCGCGCTGCGTCGATTCGACGAAGGCCGCCATGAGTGCGTCCATGTCGGCGCGGGTCATGGCGCGGGGCACCTGGTTCTGTTCGCCATAGGGCACGGCGCTGGCCGAGATCAGGGGCCAGTTGCCGCTCTCCAGCGGTTCGTCGATGCGCTCCCACCCCAGTTGCGTGGAACCCTTGGGGCCGCTGTGGCCGAGCTGGATGCCGATATGGGCATGGCTGGCATGGGCGAAGTCCACGATGCGCTTGAACCCGGCTTGCTGCGCGTCGTTCCACAGGCCGGGGCAGCCGGGTGTGATGCGGCCCTCGGGCGTGGGGCTGGTCATCTCCACCATCACCAGCGCGGCACCGCCGAGCGCGCGCGCGCCCAGGTGCACCAGGTGGTAGTCGCCCACCGCACCGTCCACCGCGCTGTATTGCGCCATGGGCGAGACGACGATGCGGTTCTTCAGCGTGAGGCCGCGCACCGTGAGCGGCAGCAGCATGGGCGGTGTGGGGTGTTTTTTTGCCGGCGTGCCGGGCTTGGCCTGTGCTTCCAGCCAGGCCTCATAGCCTTCCAGCCAGGCCGGATCGCGCAGGCGCAAATTCTCGTGGCTGATGCGCTGGCTGCGCGTGAGCAGCGAGTAGGCGAACTGCTCGACCTCCATGCCGGTGTAGCGGTCCACGTTCTCGAACCACTCGGTGGAGTTGCGCGCGGCGTTCTGGATCTTGAGCACTTCCACGCTGCGGCGCGCCTCGTAGCCCTGCAACACCTCGGCCACATCGGCGTTGGCGTGGCGCGTGAATTCGTTGGCCAGGTCGATCGCGTCTTCGAGCGCGAGCTTGGTGCCGCTGCCGATGGAGAAGTGGGCGGTGTGGGCAGCGTCGCCCATGAGCACGACGGGTATCTGGCGACCTGCCACCTCGATTCGGTGTACCCATGTTTTGCAGATCACGCGAGGAAAGCGGATCCAGTTGGCCGAGCCGCGCAGGTGCTGCGCGTTGCTGATGAGCGCGTGGCCCTCCAGCCGCTCGGCGAACAGCTTCTCGCAAAACGCCACGCCTTCTGCCTGCTCCATCTGGTCGATGCCGTGTGCCTTCCACACCGCTTCGGGTGTTTCCACGATGAAGGTCGAGGTCTCGCCGTCGAACTTGTAGGCGTGCGCCTGGAACCAGCCGTGCTCGGTCTGCACGAAATCGAAGGTGAAGGCGTCAAAGGTCTTCTTGGTGCCGAGCCAGACAAAGCGGCATTCGCGCGTGTCGATGTCGGGTTGGAAGGTCTCGGCGTAGCGGGTGCGGATGCGGCTGTTGAGGCCGTCGCTGGCGATCACGAGATCGGCGTTGTACTGGGCGGCTAGGGCCTGGTCGTCGGCCACGTCGGTCTCGAACACCAGATTCACACCGAGGGCGAGGCAACGGTCCTGCAGGATGTTGAGCAGCTTCTTGCGGCCGATGCCGCAGAAGCCGTGGCCGCCTGAGCGCACGCGCCCGCCCTTGTAGAAGACCTCGATGTCGTCCCAGTGGTTGAAGGCTTCGCCGATCAGCGAGGCCGACTCCGGGTCGGCCTCGCGCAGGTTGCCCAGCGTCTGGTCGGAGAGCACGACGCCCCAGCCGAAGGTGTCAAAGGGTCGGTTGCGTTCGACCACCGTCACGGTGAGCGAGGGATCGCGTCGCTTCATCAGCAGGGCGAAGTAAAGGCCGGCCGGGCCCCCGCCGATGCACAGGATGCGTTGGAGTGCCGAGTCTGGAGTGTTCATGCCTAATTAGTTTAGACTTGAAATATTCAGCATCAATCGGGTTTACCCGCATCGCCGACGTACCCCAGTCGGTATGGAGTACGCTGGTGCAACAACGAAACCCATTCAAGGAGACAACATGTCCCTGTACCGATTCAAATCCCGCGAAACCGGCGACCTGGTGATGCTGGAGCAGCACGGCAAGCGTCTCCTCGAAATTCTTGGCAAGGACCCCTCGGGCCCCGGCCTGGTGATGCACCAGCAGATGCCCGCCGCCATGCAATCGATCCGCGACGCCATCGTGACCGAAGAGGCCGATCAGAAGAAGCAGATCGAGGAAGCCGCGGCCCGCGGCGACGTGGCGCCGGTGTTCGATTCGGTGAGCCTGCGCATGCGCAGCGCGCCATTCATCGAGATGCTGGAGCGCTGCGAAAAAGCCGGGGTCGATATCGTCTGGGGGGTCTAGAAGAAGCACTCCCCGCTAGGAAAGAAGCGCCCCCCGCGCGGCTTCGCCGCTCCCCCCTCTCTCGCCTTCGGCGGGAGGGGGGCGACACCTGGGGCCGGCGGAGCCGGACCCTCGGTGTCCCTGGGGTGGGGCACGCGCGCCGGAGCGCTTGTGTGTGTCGACAGTGGGTGGCGATGCTCTGCTCCGAAGCGCGATGGCCGAACCCAGGATGCCGCGGAACCGGCTCCGCCGGGCCGCAGGCATCGCCCCCTTCAGGGGGGCGCGCGAAGCGCGGCAGGGGTCAGTCGACTTTTGCGCCGGACGCCTTCACCACCGGCGCCCACTTCGCAATCTCGGCTTCGATCAGCTTGCTGAATTCCTGCGGCGTGTTGCCGCTGGGGATCGCGCCCTGGCCCAGCAGGCGTTCCTTCACCGCGGGCAGACCCAGTGCCTTGGCGGTTTCCTGTTGCAGGCGGTTCACCACCTCCGGCGGCGTGCCGGCGGGCGCGAGCAGGCCGAACCAGGAGCTGGCTTCAAAGCCGGCGAGTGCGCCGGCCTCGGCCACGGTGGGGGTGTCGGGCAGGGCGCTGGAGCGCACGGCACTGGTCACGGCAAAGGCCTTCAAGCCGCCCGATTGGATGTGCGGCATGGCCGAGGGCAGGTTGTCGAACATCACGTCCACCGCACCCACCAGCAGGTCGGTGATGGCCGGGCCGGAGCCGCGGTAGGGGATGTGCGTCATGAAGATGCCGGTGCGCGACTTGAACAGCTCGCCCGCCAGGTGGATGGACGTGCCGTTGCCGCTGGAGGCCATGTTGAGTTTGCCGGGGCGGGACTTGGCGTACTTCACGAAGTCGGCCACGTTGTTGATGCCCAGTTCCTGCGCGCGCTTGGTGTTCATCACCATCACGTTGGGCACGCCGGCCACCAGCGTGATGGGGGCAAAGTCTTTCTGCGGGTCGTAGGGCAGCTTGGAGTACAGCGACTTGTTGATGCCGTGCGTGCCCACGGTGCCCATGAGCAGGGTGTAGCCGTCGTTGGGTGACTTGGCCACCAGGTCGGCGCCGATGTTGCCGCCTGCGCCCGCGCGGTTGTCCACCACCACGGGCTGCCCCAGCACCTTGCTCAGTTCGGGCGCGAGCGTGCGCGCCAGGATGTCGGTGGTGCCGCCGGGTGCAAACGGCACCACGATGCGGATCGGTTTGCTGGGCCATGCAGCTTGCGCGGCCACCAGAGAGGGGAGGGCGGTGGCAGCGGCAGCGAGGGCAATGAGGGTGCGGCGGGAAAGCTTCATGGTTGTCTCCTGTTGTGGTTGTGCTGGTCAATGTAGCGGCTTCGGGCGCTGCGCAGTGCCTGTGGGCGACACACGCATGGCCCAAACAAATACAGCCCGCGCGGGCGGGCTGTATTCAGGGTTGCGCAAGGCTCAGTCGGCGAACTGGCCGGCGGCGTCGATCGCGGTCTTGAGCTTGGTGATCTCGTTGGCCACAAACGCCTTGTGACCGGCGGGGGTCACGCGGTTGTCGTTCACGACGATGGCGCCCAGATCTTCCTGGCTCTTGATGAACTCGGGGTCCTTCAGGGCCACTTGCAGCGCGTCGTTGAGCTTCTTGGTCACGTCGGCTGGCGTGCCCTTCGGTGCGTACAGGCCGTGCCAGATGGTCAGGTTGAAGCCCTTCAGGCCCATTTCCTGCAGCGACGGGTAGTCCTTGAGCAGCTTGTGGTTGTCCAGGCGCTTGGCGGTCGTCACGGCGAAGGCCTTCACGCGGCCGCCCTCGATCTGCGAGGTGGTGTTGGTGGTCTGGTCACACATCACGTCGACCTGCCCGCCGATCAGGTCGTTCATGGCCGGGCCGGTGCCGCGGTAGGCAATGGTGGTCATGGACTTGTCGAGCTTCACCGCCGATTGCCACATCAGACCGCAGATGTGCGAAGCGGAACCCAGGCCGGCGTGCGCCAGGTTGAGCTTGCCGCCGTTGGCGCGGATGTAGGCCTCGAAGTCGCGGTACGTGTTGGCGTTGAGCTTGTTGGTGCCCAGCAGCGTCATCGGCACGTCGTTGATCATGCCGAGGTACTCAAAGTCTTCGAGCGGCTTGAACTGCTGTTTGCGGTACAGGCTGGTGGTGGCGGCCATGCCGATGTGCCACACGAGCAGGGTGTAGCCGTCCGGGTTGGCGCGGGCCACCTTGGTGCCGGCGATCGTGCCACCAGCGCCGGCTGCGTTTTCCACCACGATGTTGGCGCCGCCCAGGGGCTTGCGCATGGCTTCGGCCAGACGACGGGCCACCAGATCGGTTGGGCCGCCGGCGGCGAAGGGCACCACGAAAGTGATGGGCTTGGCCGGGAAGGCCTGAGCAAAGGCGCCGACCGAGACGGTGGCTGCCAGAGCGACGGCGAGCAGTTTTTTCATGGGATCTCCAACGGGGGTTAAGTACCCACGATGGTATCCCCCATGCGACAGCAGGAAATCGCGGAAATTACTTAGCCCGGTGCATGGGAAAACCCTTTGCTGCGCCGCAGCGAGAAGCGCTGGGGACGACTTCGGTACTACTGGTAGCTGCGCGCGTCCTCAATGACCTTGCCGTCGTTGGGGAGGCTGCCGGGTGGCACGAGCTGCACATCGCTGCGCAGCTTTGTGACGTCGCGCACGGCCACCGCGATCAAGTCGCGCAAGCTGTCGTCTGCCTCGCTGGCCTCGACCTTCAGGCACATCTGGTCGTTGGCCATTTCACCGCTGACCACCAGGCGCGCCTTGTGCACCTGGGGGAAACGCCGCGCGATGTCGGCCACCTGGGCGGCGTGCACAAACATGCCCCGCACTTTGGTGGTCTGGTCGGCACGGCCCATCCAGCCCTTGATGCGCGGTGCGGTGCGGCCGGTCGGGCAGGTGCCCGGCAAGATGGCCGACAGATCGCCGGTACCGAAGCGGATCAGCGGGTACCCGGCGTTGAGCGTGGTCACCACCAGCTCGCCGACCTCGCCCTCGGGCACCGGGTCGCCCGTGCCCGGGCGCACGATCTCCACGATCACCCCTTCATCGAGCACCAGGCCCTGGCGCGCCTGGGTCTCGTAAGCCACCAGCCCCAGATCGGCCGTGGCGTACGTCTGGTACACGGCCACGCCCTGCTCCTGGAACCAGGCGGTGAGGCTGGGCGGGCAGGCTTCGCCACCCACCGACGCCTTGGTGAGGCTGCGGATGTCGGTGCCTGTCTCCTTGGCTTTTTCCAGCAGGATGCGCAGGAAGCTCGGCGTGCCGGTGTACGCGTTGGGTTGGAGGTCCACCATCGCGTCAAGCTGTTGCTCGGTCTGGCCGGTGCCGGCGGGGAACACGGTGCAACCCACGGCGTGGGCGCCCGACTCCAGGATGAAGGCGCCGGGGGTCATGTGATAGCTGAAGCTGTTGTGCACGAGTTCACCCGCGCGAAACCCCGCCGCGAACAGCGCGCGACCCGAGCGCCAGTAGTCGCGCACCGTGCCTTCGGGTTCGTAGATCGGACCCGGGCTGGCAAACACACGCGACATGGCCGGACCACGCACCAGCGCGGCAAAACCACCGAACGCATCGCCACCTTGCGCACGCGAGGCTTTCTGGCGCTCCAGCAGCTCGCTCTTGCGTGTGACGGGCAGGCGGGCCAGCGCAGCACGGCTGCCGATGCTGGCGGCGTCCACGCCTTTGAGGATCTCGGCCAACGCCGGGCTGTGGCGCTGTGCGTGCGCGATCTGCGCAGGCAGCGCGGCCATCTGGGCCGCTTCGCGCTCGGCGGGCGCTCGGGTTTCGAGGTGGTCGAAGTGGTCGTTCATGGTGTTCCGGTGCGAGATGGAAAAAAGGTGGGTCAAGCCAGCCAGCGTTTTCTGCGCTTGTAGCTTTTCACATCCTTGAAGCTCTTGCGCTCGCCTCCACCCATGCCCAGGTAAAACTCTTTCACGTCTTCGTTGTTGCGCAGGTCGGCGGCCAGGCCATCCATCACGATGCGCCCGCTCTCCATGATGTAGCCGTAGTCCGCGTACTTCAGCGCCATGTTGGTGTTCTGCTCGGCCAGCAAGAAGGTGACTTTCTCCTTCTGGTTGAGGTCTTTGACGATTTCGAACACCTCTTCGACGATCTGCGGCGCCAGGCCCATGGAGGGTTCGTCGAGCAGCATTACGCTGGGGTTGGTCATGAGGGCGCGGCCGATGGCGCACATCTGCTGCTCACCGCCAGAGGTGTAGGCCGCCTGGCTGGTGCGCCGGGTCTTCAGGCGGGGGAAGTAGTTGTAGACCTTCTCCAGGTTGCGCGCAATCTCGGCCTTGTCCTTGCGGGTGTAGGAGCCGGTCATGAGGTTCTCTTCGATGGTGAGGTGGGCAAAGCAATGCCGCCCTTCCATGACCTGCACCACACCGCGGTGCACGAGGTCGGAGGTGCTCAGGTTCTCGATGCGCTCACCCCGCAGCTCGATGCTGCCCTTGGTCACTTCGCCGCGTTCGGCCTTGAGCAGGTTGGAGATGGCGCGCAAGGTGGTCGTCTTGCCCGCGCCATTGCCACCGAGCACGGCGGCGATCTTGCCCTCGGGCACATTGAGCGAGACGCCCTTGAGCACGAGGATGACGTGGTTGTAGATGACCTCGATGCCGTTGACGTTGAGGACGTTGCTGGGGATGCTCTCTGGGGTGGTCATGGGAATGTCCTGTGTGGCCAATTCAAAGACGTGCGCGGAGCAGGTCTTTGAATTGGCGGCTCTTGCGAGCCGCCAGGTTCAGCCCGTGATCAGCTCTGGCAGTCGGCGCCGGTGCGGCGGGTCAGTTTTTTCTCGGCGGCGTACTTGTCGGCAGCAGCCTTGACCAAAGGCCGGATGATCTGTTCATCGCCCTGCAGCCAGTCGGACGTCCATTCGAACTTGCTGCCGTTCCAGGTGTGCACGCGGGCCCACGAAGCGCCCATGTGGTCCTGGCAGCTGGTGGAGATCGGGCGCATCACACCCTTGAAGCCCAGTGCGTCCAGTTTGGCCTGGGTGAGGTTCAGGTTCTCGTAACCCCAGCGGGCCTGTTCACCCGTCATGACCTTGCCCTTGCCGAAGCGTTCTTGTGCCGCACGCACGCCTTCGACCGCCAGCATGGCCGCCTGCAGACCGCGCATGTAAAGCACCTGTCCGACCTCGTCCTTCGGCCCCGTGCCATTGCCCTTGCCGTGCACCTTGGTCAGGATTTCCTTGGCGACATCCGCGTTGGGCTCGGCGCCGTGCTGCATCATGATGGCGTTGTAGCCCTTGGCGCCCGCGCCCACGTCTTTCACATCGGGCTCGGCACCGGCCCACCACACGCCGTACATCTTTTCGCGAGGGTAGCCGGTGGCCTGGGCTTCCTTCAGTGCGGTGGAGTTCATCACGCCCCAGCCCCAGTTGAGCACGTAGTCCGGGCGGTCACGGCGGATCTGCAGCCAGGTGGCCTTCTGCTCCACACCCGGGTGCGTCACCGGGAGCAAACTGAGCGTGAAACCATGCATGGCCGCGCGTTCCTGCAGCAGCGGGATCGGTTCCTTGCCGAACGGGCTGTCGTGGTAGACCAGCGCGATCTTTTTGCCCTTGAGCTTGTCCAGACCACCCTCTTTTTTGGCGATGTGCTGGATGAGCGTGTCGGCGGCCACCCAGTAGGTGCCCGAGAGCGGGAAGTTCCACTTGAAGACGCCACCGTCCGCGGACTCGCTGCGGCCATAGCCGGCGGTGATCAGCGGGATCTTGTCGCCCGGGGCCTTTTCGGTCAGCGCGAAGGTGATGCCGGTGGACAGCGGCTGGAACACCGTGGCGCCACCGTTCTTGCCTTTGAGGCGTTCGTAGCACTCCACGCCGCGGTCGGTGGCGTAGCCGGTTTCGCACTCCTCAAACGACACCTTCACGCCGTTGATGCCACCGCGCTCGTTGACCAGCTTGAGGTAGTCCACGTAGCCGTTGGCGAACGGCACACCGTTGGGCGCGTAGGCGCCGGTGCGGTACACCAGCACCGGGAAGAACTGTTCCTTGGCTTGCGCCATGGCACTCGGCGCCACCAGTGCGGCAGACAAGCCGGCGCAGGCGATCGACACGGACAGAACCAGATTTCGCAGCTTCATTTCGTTGTCTCCTAATAAGAATCAAACACAGATCAAATCAACACTCACGATGACCCTTGGATGCCGGACGGCTTGCGCCGCTGCGGCCTCAGTGCGGAAAGGGCCAGAGCCGCAACTTCTGTTTGGCGATGCTCCAGAGCTTGGCCAGACCGTGGGGCTCCACGATCAGGAACCAGACGATGAGCGCGCCGAAAACCATGAACTCGGTGTGGGACACCGCGGCGGTGGAAATCTCCACACCGAAGAGTCCGCCCACCGCAGGCAGGAACTGGTTGAGGAAAATGGGCAGAACGACGATGAAGGCCGCGCCGAAAAAGCTGCCCATGATCGAGCCCATGCCGCCGATGATCACCATGAAGAGCAGCTGGAAGCTGCGGTCGATGGAGAAGGCGGCTGGCTCCCACGAGCCCAGGTGCACGAAGCCCCACAGGCCCCCGGCCACGCCGATGATGAAGGAGCTGACCGCGAACGCGCTCAGCTTGGCGTACATGGGGCGGATGCCGATGACGGCGGCGGCCACATCCATGTCGCGGATGGCCATCCATTCGCGTCCGATGGCCGAGCGCACCAGGTTTTTGGCCAGCAGTGCGAACACCACCAGGAAACCCAGGCAGAAGAGGTACTTCTCCATCGGGGTGTTGATGGTCCAGCCCAGCACGGAGAGGTTGGAGACCGAGACCGAGCCCGAGGCGGTGTTGTTGGTGAACCAGCCGATGCGCAGGAACGCCCAGTCGCAGAAGAACTGCGCGGCCAGCGTGGCCACGGCCAGATAGAGGCCCTTCACGCGCAGGCTGGGAATGCCGAAGAAGATGCCCACCAGCGTGGCGAAGAAACCGCCCGAGAGCAGGGCGATGATCAGCGGCATGCCGTCGATGCGCACGTAGGTGTTGTAGGCCATGTAGGCGCCCACGGCCATGAAGGCGCCCGAGCCCAGGCTGATCTGTCCGCAGTAGCCCACCAGGATGTTCACCCCCAGGGCGGCCAGCGCCAGGATCAGGAAGGGGATGAGGATGGCGCGGAACATGTACTCATCCACCAGCAGCGGCACGCCGATGAAGGCAAACGCGATGAAGGCCAGGATGACCCAGCGGTCCTGTGCGATCGGGAAGATCTGCTGGTCGGCGCGGTAGGAGGTCTTGAATTGACCGTTTTCACGATAGAACATGGTGTTTTCAATCAGTTGGGGTCAGAGCACATTGGCTGCGCAAATCGTGATCTGACCCACAAGGTATTCGGACTCAGACGCGGTCGATGATCTTCTCGCCGAACAGCCCTTGCGGCCTGAACAGCAGGAACACCAGCGCGAGCACATACGCAAACCAGATCTCGATGCCCCCGCCCACGTAGGGGCCGAGGTAGACCTCGGAGAGCTTCTCGCCCACGCCGATGATCAGCCCGCCGATGATGGCGCCGGGCACCGAGGTGAGGCCGCCCAGGATGATCACGGGCAGGGCGCGCAGGGCCACGGTGGTGAGCGAGAACTGCACGCCCAGCTTGGAGCCCCAGATGATCCCGGCCACCAGCGCGGTGATGCCGGCAACGAACCAGACAATCACCCAGATGCGGTTGAGCGGAATGCCGATGGATTGCGCGGCCTGGTGGTCGTCGGCCACCGCGCGCAGCGCCCGCCCGGTGCCGGTCTTCTGGAAGAACAGCGAGAGCACGGCCACCAGCAAGGCCGCCACACAGGCTGCGTACACGTCTTCGAGGTTGACCAGCACACCGCCCTCAAAGATGCCCTCGAACAGGAAGATCGGGTCCTTGGGCATGCCCACGTCGATCTGGTAGATGTCGGAGCCGAAGATGGTCTGGCCCAGGCCGTCGAGGAAGTACGTGATGCCCAGCGTGGCCATGAGCAGCGTCACGCCTTCCTGGTTGACCAGGTGGCGCAGCACCAGGCGCTCGATCAGCCAGGCCAGCACGAACATGAGTGCGCCGGCCATGAGGAAGGCGATCAGGTTGCCCAGGAACTTGTCCTCGATGCCCAGCCACCCTGGCACCCAGCCCGAGAAACGCGCCATGGCCAGGGCTGCGAACAGCACCATGGCGCCCTGTGCGAAGTTGAAGACGCCCGAGGCCTTGTAGATGAGCACGAAGCCCAGCGCC
This sequence comes from Hydrogenophaga sp., assembly GCF_030158645.1. Taxonomy (GTDB): domain Bacteria; phylum Pseudomonadota; class Gammaproteobacteria; order Burkholderiales; family Burkholderiaceae_C; genus Hydrogenophaga. The sequence goes on from NZ_JAOASO010000162.1 coordinate 52,511, forward strand.
ACCAACGAATAGAGCATGCCGGCCATGAGACCGCCGAGAAGAGCTTCAAGAAAGAATGCCATGGTGGTTCTCGATCAGTGACTGGTTCCGAGGTAGGCGCTGATCACCTCCTCGTTGTTGCGGACTTCTTCGGGCGTGCCGTCACCGATTTTTTTGCCGTAGTCCAGCACCACCACACGGTCGGAGATGTCCATCACCACGCCCATGTCGTGCTCGATCAGCACGATGGTGGTGCCGAACTCGTCGTTCACGTCCAGGATGAAGCGGCTCATGTCCTGCTTTTCTTCCAGGTTCATGCCGGCCATGGGCTCGTCGAGCAGCAGCATCTGTGGCTCCATGGCCAGTGCCCGGCCCAGGTCCACGCGTTTTTGCAGACCGTAGGGCAGGGTGCCCACCGGCGTTTTGCGGAAGGCCTGGATTTCCAGGAAGTCGATGATGTGTTCGACGAACTCGCGGTTCGCCTCTTCTTCCTTTTGCGCACCACCGATGCCGAAGGGATTGCGAAAGGCCTGTGCAAACAGGTTGCTTTTGATGCGCAGGTTGCGCCCGGTCATGATGTTGTCGATCACGCTCATGCCCTTGAACAGCGCCAGGTTCTGGAAGGTGCGCGCGATGCCCATCTCGGCCACCTGGCGGCTGTTCATGTGCTTGAAGGTCTGGCCGCGAAAGCTGATCGAGCCCTCTTGCGGCTGGTACACGCCGTTGATGCAGTTGAGCATGGAGCTCTTGCCCGCACCGTTGGGCCCGATGATGGCGCGCACCTCGTGCTGGCGCACGTTGAAGCTGATGTCGGTGAGCGCTTTCACGCCGCCGAAGCGAAGACTGATGTTGTGGACGTCGAGGATGACGTCGCCGATTTTTTTGCTCATGGGATGGGGTTCTGGCTTCGGTTCGATCGTCGATGTCAGGCCGCGGCTTTCACCGGCGCAAATGTCTTGGCATCACCCAGCTTCAGCGTCGCGCTGACCGAGCCGCTGCGCCCGTCTTCGAACTTCACCTGGGTCTCGATGTACTGCTCGGTCTTGCCGCTGTAGAGCGCGTCGACCAGCGCGGCATAACGCTCGCTGATGAAGCCCCGGCGCACCTTGTTCGTTCGGGTGAGTTCGCCATCGTCGGCGTCCAGCTCCTTGTGCAGCACGAGGAAGCGGCTGATCTGGCTGCCGGCGAGCAGCTCGTCGCGGCTCAGGTCGGCGTTGACCTTCTCCACGCAGTCGCGGATGAGTTCGTACACCTCCGGCTTCTGCGCCAGATCGGTGTAGCCGGCATAGGAAAGATTGCGCCGCTCTGCCCAGTTGCCCACGGCCTCGAAGTCGATATTGAGCATCACGCACACGCGCTCGCGCTTGTCGCCCAGTGCCACGGCTTCCTTGATGTACGAGAAGAACTTGAGCTTGTTCTCCACGTACTTGGGCGCGAACATGGCGCCATCGTGCACGCCACCCATGATGCGGCCCACGTCTTTCACGCGGTCGATGATCTTGAGGTGGCCCGAGGCATCGATGAAGCCGGCGTCGCTCGTGTGGTACCAGCCGTCGGGCGTGAGCACCTCGGCGGTGGCGCTCGGGTTTTTGTAGTAGCCCTTGAGCAGGCCGGGCGACTTCACGAGGATTTCGCCGCTCTCGCTCAGCTTGATTTCCACGCCCTCGCAGGGCACGCCCACGGTGTCGGCGCGCGCCTCGTGGTCGGGCTGCAGGCACACGAACACCGCGGTCTCGGTGGAGCCGTAGAGCTGCTTGAGGTTGATGCCGATGGAGCGGTAGAAGCTGAAGAGGTCGGGGCCGATGGCTTCACCGGCGGTGTAGGCCACGCGCACGCGGCTCATGCCGAGGTTGTTGCGCAGCGGGCCGTAGACCAGCCAGTCACCGAGCTTGTATTTGAGGGCGTCCACCAGCCCGATGGGCTTGCCGTCCATGCGGGTGGGGCCCACGCGGCGGGCCACGTCCATGAAGTAATGGAACATGCCGCGCTTGAGCGAGCCCGCGTCTTCCATGCGGATCATCACGCTCGTGAGCAGACCTTCGAACACGCGCGGAGGTGCGAAGTAATAGGTGGGGCCGACTTCTTTCAGATCGATGGTGACCGTGGCGCCCGACTCGGGGCAGTTCACGACGTAGCCGGCCACCAGCCACTGCGCATAGGAAAAGATGTTCTGCCCGATCCAGGCGGGCGGCATGTAGGCCAGCACCTCATCGGCGGGGGTGAGCTTGTCGAAACGCGCGCCCACGTCGGCGCGGTTGATCAGCGTGTGGTGGGTGTGCACCACCCCCTTGGGGTTGCCGGTGGTGCCGCTGGTGAAAAACATGGCGGCCACGTCGCCGGGTTGGCACGCCGCCACCTGCTCGCGAAACAACTGCGGATGGGCCTTTGCGTGCACCTGACCGGCCGCAATGAGCTCTTCAATCCCACCCAGGCCGGGCTGGTCGTAATTGCGCAGGCCACGCGGGTCGTCGTAGTAGATGTTGGAGAGCTGCGGGCACTGCCCGCGGATTTCCAGCATCTTGTCGACCTGCTCCTGGTCTTCCACCACACAAAACCGGACGTCGGCGTTGTTGATCGGGAAAACGCATTCACCCCCCACCGCGTCCTGGTAGAGCGGGATGGGGATGGCACCGAGCGATTGCGCCGCCAGCATGGTGGCGTAGAGGCGGGGCCGGTTGGCGCCGATCACCACCATGTGTTCACCGCGGCGCAGACCGGCCTGGTGCAAACCGCACGACAGCGCTTCGACCAGCCGGGCCATGTCGGCCCAGGTGGTGGTCTGCCAGATGCCGTATTCCTTCTCGCGCATCGCCGGGGCGCCGGGGCGGCGCTGGGCGTGGTCCAGCAACAGCTGGGGGAACGTCGTTTGCATGTTGTGTCTCCTGGAGCCGATCGGTTCGCCGGCGTCTGACGTGTCCCGCACAGGACACCGTTTGATGGAGGCCATCGTAGGACTTCGTTTGACGCCATGTTGTCCGTACGACGACAATCGCGGGTGAATCCTGTTAGGACTTTCCCCTACAGGCTGGCGCCTGGACACCGACATGAGCCCCTTCACGCCCCACCGCTCCGGCAACGATCTGCGCGACCGCGCCCGTGCGCCCACCGAAGCCGAACTGGCCGAGATTCCCTGGCTTGAGCGGCTGTCTGCGGTGGAGCGGGCCCGGGCCGAAGACGCCCTGCTGGTGGGCGACGCCGACGCGGGCGACTTCATCTGCCGTTTCGGCCGGCCGGTGACGTACTGGTTCGGTCTGGTGGACGGCCTGCTCAAAATGAGCAACGACGATTCACAAGGCCCGGTGGTCACCTTCACCGGTGTGGCGCCGGGCGGGTGGTTCGGCGAAGGCACCGTGCTCAAGCACGAGCAGTACCGCTACAACATCCAGGCCCTGCGCAAGAGCCGCGTGGCCGGCCTGCCGGTGGAGACGTTCGACTGGCTGCTCGACCACTCGATCGGCTTCAACCGGTTTGTGATGCACCAGCTCAACGAGCGCCTGGGTCAATTCATCGCGGCGCGCGAGATCGACCGCCTGAACAGCCCCGACCTGCGCGTGGCGCGCAACCTGGCGTCGTTGTTCCACCCCTTGCTCTCGCCCAACGTGGGTGGCGTGCTGCGCATCACCCAGCAGGAACTGGCTTATCTGGTGGGCCTGTCGCGCCAGCGCACCAACGAGGCCCTGACCACGCTGGCCGCCAAAGGCTGGATCCGCGTGGAATACGGCGGTTTGCGTGTGCTGGATCTGGCCGCGCTTCGTTCGGGTGTACTTGATGAGGGATGATCGACCCATGACCACCGACAAACCCGCCCGCACGCTCAAGCTCACCCCGGGCGCAGCACAGAAAAAACCCGCCGACCCGTTCGCCCCGCGGCGAGCGCCGGTGCGCCCGCCCGGGCCGGCCCGCGCCAAGAGCGTGTCGGCCTCCGCCCCCAAGCCGCCGCGTGAACCTTCGAAGCCCTACGGCGCGCAGCGAGGTGGCCCCGAAGGTGATCGCAACGAACGCCCGCGCCACAGCGCAGACCGCCCACGCTCGGGCGCAGCCGCCGTCCCGCGCGGCGACGACCGTGGCTGGAGCGAACGCCCGGCGCCGCGCCGCGCCGACGACCGTTTTGCAGCGCCTGAGCGCCCACAGCGCAGCGCGCCAGCCGCACCGCGCCCGCCCCAGCACCGGCCCGACCTGGCCCGCGTGGGCAACGTGCGCGGCGAGATCCGCCTGAACAAACGCATGGCCGACCTCGGCCTGTGCTCGCGACGTGAGGCCGACGAATGGATCGCGCGCGGCTGGGTGATGGTCAACGGTGAACCCGCCGTGATGGGCATGCCGGTGGCGCCCGACGCGCAGGTCGAGGTGCTGCCGCAGGCGCGCCACCAGCAGGCCGGGCAGGTCACCATCCTGCTCAACAAGCCGGTGGGCTATGTGAGTGGCCAGCCCGAAGATGGGCACGAGGCCGCGGCCACGCTGATCGGCGCGCCCAGCCAGTGGCGCGGCGACGCCAAGAACCCGGCCGATGGCCGCCGTTTTGCGCCCGAGCACACACGCGGTCTGGCCCCGGCAGGTCGACTCGACATCGACTCCACCGGCCTGCTCGTGCTCACGCAGGACGGCCGTGTGGCGCGCACGCTGATCGGCGAGAGCAGCGGCGTGGAAAAAGAATACCTGGTGCGCGTGCAGTTCGCGCCCAACGGCCCGATGGGCGCAGGGGTGATTGCCGAGAACGTGCAGGCCATCTTTCCGCCGCACCAGCTGGCCCGGCTGCGCCACGGTCTGAGCCTGGACGACCAGCCTTTGAAGCCCGCGCAGGTCGAGTGGCAGAACCCGGAGCAGTTGCGCTTTGTGCTGGTGGAGGGCAAGAAGCGCCAGATCCGCCGCATGTGCGAGCAGGTGGGCTTGCACGTGGTGGGTTTGAAGCGGGTGCGCATCGGGCAGGTGGTGCTGGGCAACCTGCCGGTGGGGCAGTGGCGGTACTTGCGGGCCGACGAGGGCTTCTGAGCCTCCAGGTTTCGCTGCGAGACCTCGCCGGGACATCGGCGCGAATCCCGAGCAAGCCGATCTCTTTCACGCAAAAGGTGGGACACCGGGGCCACAATGCCCCATGACCCGCGCCAAACCCTCCACCACCCGACAGGCCGTGCTGCGCCACCTGCGGCCCAGCGACCTTCAAGCCGCGGTTCGGCTGGCCACGCAGGCCACCACCGGCGTGATCGGCATCGCCGAGGGGGTGCACCAGTCGGTGCGCCGCAAGCTGGGCCTGTCGGCAGGCACCGAGCCCGACCGCACGGGGGGGTTCACCGGTCAGATCTACCGCGGCATCCGTGGCGTCACCGAACTGGTCGGCCATGGGCTGGACGGGGCGCTCGCCACCCTGCTGCCGCTGCTGGACGACCCCTCCACGCACCCCGAAGCCTCGCCGGGACGCGAAGCCGTGCTGGCCGCGCTCAACGGCGTGATGGGCGACCGCCTGCTGGCGCAGGACAACCCCCTGGCCCAGCGCATGGAACTGCGCCTGGCCGGACAAGCTTTGCCGATGGAACGCCCCGCGCCCTTGCGCGAGCGGCTGGCGGGCGCCTCGCCCCACCTGCTGCTGCTGGCCCACGGCCTGTGCATGAACGACACGCAGTGGCTGCGCAACGGCCACGACCACGGTGCCCATCTGTCCCAGGCGCTGGGCTGCACGCCGGTTTACCTGCGCTACAACAGCGGGCTGCACACCTCCATCAATGGCCGCGAACTTGCCGGTCAGCTCGAACGCCTGGTGGTCCAGTGGCCCGCCATCGAGTCCATCACCGTGCTGGGCCACAGCATGGGCGGTTTGCTCGCGCGTGCGGCCGTGTTCTACGGCCGCCAGATGGGCCATCGCTGGCCCGCACAGCTCAAGCACCTGGTGTTTCTGGGCACGCCGCACCACGGCGCGCCGCTGGAGCGCGCGGGCCACGGGGTGGACGTGTTGCTCGCCGCCTCGCCTTTCACCTTGCCGTTCACGCGCCTGGGCATGCTGCGCAGCGCCGGCATCACCGACCTGCGCCACGGCCATGTGCTGGACGACGACTGGCAGGGCAGGGGCCGGTTCGACTCCCCGCACGACCACCGCGTGCCGCTGCCCTTGCCCGAGGGTGTGGCCTGCTTCGCCGTGGCCGCCACGCTGGCGCCCCAGCGCGGGCTGCTGGCCGACCGCCTCACGGGCGACGGCCTGGTGCCCTTGCGCAGCGCGCTGGGTCAGCACGACGAGGCCGCGCGCCGGTTGGTGTTTGCCAAGGACAGCCAGCGCACGGTCTACCGCACCGGGCATCTGGAGCTGCTCTCCAGCCCGGTGGTGGCGCAGCAGCTGGTGCAGTGGTTGGCACCATCGGTGGTGGAAGTCGACTGAGGTCCACACCCGGCGCGGCTTGAAATCGCCGCGCCCGCCCATAATTCCGCCTCGCGACCGCCCCTCCAGGGCTTCCCCGTCTTTCTTTTTCACGAACTCCCATGAGCAAACAAACCCTGTCGTTCCAGGCCGAGGTGGCGCAGCTGCTGCACCTGGTCACCCATTCGCTGTACTCCAACCCCGACATCTTTTTGCGCGAGCTGGTTTCCAACGCATCGGACGCCTGCGACAAGCTGCGGTTTGAAGGCCTGAACAACGCCGCCTTGTTTGAAGACGCGCCCAACCTCGACGTGCGCGTGGCCTTCGACACCGAGGCCCGCACCATCACCATCACCGACAACGGCATCGGCATGAGCGCGCAGGAGGCCATCGACCACCTGGGCACCATCGCCAAGAGCGGCACCAAGGATTTCATGGGCCGCCTCAGTGGCGACCAGAAACAGGACGCCCAGCTCATCGGCCAGTTCGGCGTGGGCTTCTACTCGGGCTTCATCGTGGCCGACAAGATCACGGTGGAAAGCCGCCGCGCCGGCTTGCCAGCCGCCGAGGGCGTGCGCTGGGTCAGTGGCGGCACGGGTGACTTCGAGGTGGAGACCATCGAGCGCGCCGCGCGCGGCACCAGCGTCATCCTGCACCTGCGCGAGGATGCGGGCGACTACCTCGACCGCTGGAAGCTCAAGTCCATCATCGCCAAGTACTCCGACCACATCAGCCTGCCCATCCTGATGCAGAAAGAGGAATGGGACGCCGAGAAGAGCGCGTATGTGAAGCAGGACGAGTGGGAAGCGGTGAACTCGGCCAACGCGCTGTGGGCGCGCAGCAAGAAGGACATCAGCGACGAGCAGTACGCCGAGTTCTACAAGAACCTGAGCTACGACACCCAGGCCCCGCTGGCCTGGAGCCACAACCGGGTCGAGGGCAGCACCGAATACACCCAGTTGCTCTTCATTCCGGCCAAGGCGCCGCAGGACCTCTGGAACCGCGACCGCAAGGCCGGCATCAAGCTGTATGTGAAGCGCGTGTTCATCATGGACGAGGCCGAGGCGCTCATGCCGGCCTACCTGCGCTGGGTCAAGGGCGTGGTGGATTCGGCCGACCTGCCGCTCAACGTGAGCCGCGAACTGCTGCAGGAAAGCCGCGACGTGAAGGCGATCCGCGAAGGCAACACGCGCCGCGTGCTGGCCATGCTGGACGAGATGAGCAAGGACGTGGAGAAGTACACCGGCTTCTACGCCGAGTTCGGCGCGGTGCTCAAGGAAGGCCTGGGCGAAGACTTCGCCAACCGCGACAAGCTGGCCAAGCTGCTGCGTTTTGCCAGCACCGCCGGCAGCGAGCTGACCTCGCTGGCCGACTACAAGACCCGCATGAAGGACGGCCAGGCCACGATTTACTTCATCACCGCCGACAGCCTGGCCGCGGCGAAAAACAGTCCGCAGCTGGAGGTGTTCCGCAAGAAGGGCATCGAGGTGCTCCTGATGACCGACCGCGTGGACGAGTGGGCCTTGAGCTTCCTCACCGAGTTCGATGGCACGCCGCTGCAAAGCGTGGCCAAGGGCGCGGTGGATCTGGGCAGTCTGCAGGACGAGGATGAAAAGAAGGCCGCCGAAGCCGCTGCGGAAGTCTTCAAGCCGGTGCTGGAGCGCCTGAAGGACAGCCTGAAAGACAAGGCCAAGGATGTGCGTGTGACCTCGCGGCTGGTGGATTCGCCGGCCTGTCTGGTGGTGGAAGACGGTGACCTGTCCACGCAACTGGCGCGCATGCTCAAGCAGGCCGGCCAGCCCGCGCCCGATGTCAAGCCCATCCTGGAGGTGAACGCCGAGCACGCGCTGGTGAAGAAGCTGGAGACCAGCGAACACTTCGACGACCTGGCCCACATCCTGTTTGACCAGGCGCTACTGGCGGAAGGCGGGTTGCCGGACGACCCGGCGGCTTATGTCAAGCGGGTGAACAGCCTCTTGATTTGATCGAGTGACCCCCGGACGGAGGGCGGGGGGTTGGTTGACTACACTGTGCCCCGGGGGTTCTTCCAGGGACAGGGCACTGCCCCGGTTCCTCAACACAGTCAACCGGTCCTACCGTGTACCTTCAGCGTCCATTCGATCACGTCGTCACCTTCCGCAACAGCCAGGGCGAGAGCGCTCGCGGAACCCTGACCAGCCTGCAGCGCCGCTCTCTGGTGATGGAGATCTACAACCCGTACTCCATCGTGCAGGTCAGCGAGGTGCTCGGCGAGCTGACCATCCGCTCCGGCGACAGCAACCTCTACAAGGGCAAGGCGGTGGTGGTGAGCCTGCTCAACACCGGGCTCATGGCGGTGGTGTCGGTGGCACTCATCGACGAGTGGTCCGACCTCAACGCGATTCGCGGCGACGTCAGCAAGGTGCATGACGAGGCCATGCGTTTTGTCGCCGATTGGGAGTCGCGCTTCAAGGTCAAACAGAGCTACCAGGTCACGATCAGCGAATTCCGCGCTTTTCTCGCCGAGACCGCCCGCTGGGCGGACCAGGCAGACATGTCATCTGTCTTGCCCCGTGAAGCAGATGGGCGACTGCGATCCGATGTCTTCGACGAGCTTGCCGAGCCGATCATGAAGAAGGGCGCAGAGTATTTCGTCTGGCTGGAGGAAGAGGGCTCGCGCATACCGGAAGAAGATGCCGTTGCCCACCGCAACTTTGCGCAGACGGCGCTGCACCCGTTGCTGTTGCGGGCGCCTTTCGTGTACCGAACCTTTGCCAAGCCGCTGGGGTACGCTGGCGACTACGAGATGGTCAATCAGATCCTGGCCGATCCGCGTCAGGGCAACAGCACCTATTTCCAGATCATCAACGCCTTTTTCCTGAAGGCGGCGGTCGCGCAGGCGCACCGCAACCGGATCGACATTCTGGTCGAATACCTGGGCCGCGTTGCTGCCGATGCAAAGCAGGCGGGGCGCAAGGCGCGTGTGCTCAACGTCGCCTGCGGGCCCGCAGTCGAGATTCAGCGCTTCATCGCGTCAGATCCCAACGCCGAGAGCCTGTCATTCACCCTCCTGGACTTCAGTGAGCCTACGTTGGAATACACCCGGTCCTGCATTGAGCGCGCGGGCAAAGAGGGTGGAAAGAAGGTCGAGGTCGAGTACGTGCAGGAGTCCGTGCACCAATTGCTCAAGAGGGCGTCCAAGCGCGAGGACGGGCTGGATGAAGGTGTCTTCGATTTCGTCTACTGCGCGGGACTCTTTGACTACCTCTCCGACAAGGTCTGCTCACGGTTGCTGGAGTACTTCGTCGCGCGAACACGTCCGGGTGGCTTGGTGATGGTCACCAACGTTCATTCGTCCAATCCCCAGAAGAATGTGATGGAGCATCTCCTGGAGTGGCATCTCATTTACCGCGACGAGGCTGGCCTCGAAGCGGTGTTGCCGCCGCTGCGAGAAGAGACCCGCCTTTTCACGGACGCCACGGGCGTCAATGTCTTTGCCGAGTTCCGCGTCCCGGGGTCGACGTGAGCGATCAATCGCCGATGAATCCACCCCAGCTGTCTCACTACCACCAGGAACTCAGCGAGTTCCGGCTTTCTTACAGCAAAGCCGGTGCGGTTGTTTCCATCGTGCTGGTGTTGATGGGCCTTGGGCTGGACTACACGCTGTATCCCGAAGCCTTCTCCACCCTGGCGCCCGCGCGCTTCGTGATTGCCGCCCTGACGCTGGCCATCCTGGCGTTGTTGCACTCCAGCAAGGGGCTGGGCTGGGTTCGCCCGCTCACGTTGGTGTGGCTCGCGCTGCCGCAGGCGATGATCGCCTGGATGATCGGGGTCACCGATGGCGTGAATTCCATTTACTTCGTCGGGTTGCATCTCGCCTTGTACGCCACCGGTATCATCCTTCCCATTGCGTTCATCGAGAGCCTCGCCTTCGGACTGTTCACCTACGCGCTGTACGCCATTGCCTGTTACTTCCACCCCTTGGGACTGCAGGACTTCAACCGGTTTGCAGGCGTCTCGCTCTTCATTTTGTTTTCGGCCACGATCAGTTCTTTCTGTACCTACTTCAATGAGCGCGGGCGCTACAACATGTTCGCGCTGCAGCGGCAGGTGGCGGAGAAGAACGAAGCCTTGCTGAAGACAAACGCGGCGTTGGCCGAAGTCAAGGGCCAACTGATCCAGCGCGAAAAAATGGCCGCCATCGGCACGTTGTCCGCCGGCCTGCTGCACGAGCTCAACAACCCGGTGAACTACAGCCTGATGGCGATCGACATGGGCCTGACCTGCCCCGGCGTGGAGGTCGATCCCATGCTCAAGGAGAGCCTCGGCGATGCGCGCGAAGGCATGCAGCGCATCCAGAACATCGTCTCCGACCTCAAGACCTTTGCCTATCAGAAGCCGGGGCAGGACGCACAGCGCCCATTTTTGCTGGGCAACGCCCTGCGTTCGGCCTTGCGGCTGGCCGGCTACGAGCTCAACGGCATCGACGTGCCGGTGGAGCTGCCGCAAGACACCCATGTGCTGGGCGACGAGCCCGCCATCATCGGTGTGCTGATCAACTTGCTGAGCAACGCCGCCCATGCCCTGCAGGCGGTCAAGCGCGACCAACCGCAGATCGCGGTGACCGTGGTGCCGCTGGACCAACGCCTGCTGGTGAAGGTGCGAGACAACGGAACCGGCATTGCACCCGAGAACCTGGGTCGGGTGTTCGAGCCCTTTTTCACCACACGCGATGTGGGTGCCGGCCTCGGGCTGGGCCTGAGCGTGAGTTACGGCATCGTCCAGCGTCACGGCGGCACCCTGGCGGTGGACAGCGAGCCGGGCGCGTGGACCGAGTTCAGTTTTGATTTGCCGAGACCACCATGAGCATGCAAGCCCCCGACGCGCACCGGGGTCCCCGGGGACCCCACGCGATCCTGATGGTGGACGACGAGCCGCAGGCGTGCAAATGGTTTGCCCGCCTGTACGGCACGGAATTCAACGTGTTCACCGCCGCCAGCGTGGACGAAGCGCTGATGTTGTTGCGCGAGCGCGGCCACGAAGTGGCCGTGCTGCTCACCGACTACTCGATGCCGGTGCGCGATGGCGTGGCCCTGCTCAGCGAAGTGCGGCGGCTTTATCCGCATGTGGCGCGCTTGCTGGTGTCGGCTTATGCCGACAAAGACGTGGCCATGTCGGCGGTGAATGAAGGCCATGTCGAGAAGATTCTGGAGAAACCACTGGACGACGCGATCACGCGCCGCGCCCTGCGCGAGGCGCTGGAAGCCAGCGTGCGCCGCTGGCGCGACCAGTCGGTGGTTGCGCGGCGCGAGTCGGCCTTGCGCGAGACGCTGGGTTTTCTGGCGCACGAGGTCACCTCCCCGCTGGCCACGGTGCGTGGTTACCTCTCGGCCATGCGCGAGAACCACCGCTCTAGCCCGGAGAACAGTGAGGGCATGGCCCACATCGCACAGCAGAAGCCCGGCGATGTGTTGTTCATGATCGAAGCCGCGCAGCGGCGTGCCGAGTACGCGCAGTCGCTGGTGTCCACCTTCGTGCAGACGGCGCGTGACGCGACCCAGGGTGATGCGTCGGCCAGTCTGTGCGCCAGCGATCTCGTGCGCGCGGTGCAGGCCGAGTATCCGTTTGAAGCGGCTGAGGCCGGCTGGTTGTCGACTGAACTGGCGGCCGATTTCACGCTCCCCGGACGGCGCGACCTGCTCTATCTCGTGCTGTGCACACTGGTCAAGAATGCCCTCATCGCCCTGCGTGCCGAGCCACCACCACACCCCCAGGTGCACATGACGCTGGACCGCCTGGCCATGTTGCCTGGCCTGAGCCCGCAGCCGTCGTTGCGCGTGCGTGACAACGGCCCAGGCATTCCGCCCGAGGTGCTCATGAAGCTCACCCGCGAGCCCGTGACCACGCGCGCCGGCAGCGGCGGCAGCGGCATGGGCCTGTTGTTTTGTCAGCGCGTGATGACCACCCTGGGTGGCGACATTGCCGTGCACTCCACCCCGGGCCAGGGCACGGTCGTGACCCTTTATTTCCCACCGTCGTCCGACGACACCCCGGCCGAGGAGAACCGATGACCCCCACGAAAATTCTGTATGTCGACGACGAGGCCATGGCGCTGAAGTATTTCGAGCGCCTCGTCAGCCCGCTGGCGCCGGTGCTCACGGCGGGCTCGGTCGAGGAAGGCCGTGCCGTCCTGCTGGCGCACGGAGCCGACGTGGCCGTGCTGGTGTGCGACCAGCGCATGCCCGGCGAGCGCGGCAACGAGCTGCTGCGCCACGCCCGCGAGTACTACCCCGGCGTTGTGCGCATGCTGACCACCGCCTATTCGGAACTGGGCGATGCGATAGAAGCCATCAACACCGGTGAGATTTACCGCTACATCAACAAGCCCTGGGAGCTGGAGAGCCTGCGGGCCGACCTGAAAAACGCCCTGGAGCTGGCCGTCTTGCGCAGCGAGCGCGACAGCCTGATGCGCGACCGCTTGCTGGCGCAGCAAAGCCGCCTGCTGGCCAACCGTCTGTCGGCCTTGTACATGGTGAGTTCGGCCGTGCACGCCGGTGGCCATGAGCAGGCGATCCACCGTTTTGCCGAGGCCGCGTGCGCGGTGGGTGGCGCCGAGCCTCTGGTGGACTGGAACCGATGGGACCACGCCGATCTGCTGCAAGCCGAAGCCCAGCGCGGCGCGGCCATTGCGTCGCACCTGCGCGATGCCTTGCAGGCCTTCGGTCCCCGGGGCGAGAGCGGCGACGCCTGGGCGGCGCTGGCGCGGGCCTTGGGCGGCGAGCCGCACGGTGACGGGGTGCTCGTGGCCGATGCCACCGTGTTCACCGCGTTGCTGGTCTCACCCGCTGGTGAATCGCCCACCGCGGCCCAGGTTGCGTGGCTGGCCTGGCTGCTGTGGCAGGACGGCTGCGCCCGTGTGACGCCGGCTCAGGGCGGGTGGTGGGTGGGGGCTGCCGAGCCCGACGCGCTGCGCGCCGACTGGCTCGCCGATGCGATGGAGCGGCTGGGCAAGGACCCGGCTTGAGGCCTGGGTCTTGTTTTGCATGCCTCGGCCCGCGCCGTGGAACCCCGGCGTATGAAAATGGTCTGTCCACGAGGGGCTTGAATTCACCCTGCCCCTGCATCACCCGGAGCCACCTCATGAACGCACCACGATCCCTTTCCCCTCTGTCCCGGCACGCCGCTCGCCTGGCCGCCTGTCTGTGCGCGGCAGCCTTGCTCGCCGGCTGCTCCGCGGGCGTTGGGGTGGGCATTCCGATCGGTCCGTTTTCCATTGGCGTGGGCGTGGGCACGGGCGGTGTGAACGCCGGCATCAGCACCGGTGTGGGCCCCGTGGGCGTGGGCGTCGGGGTCAACCAGCGCGGTGCGGTGAGTGCCGGTGCCGGCGTGGGCACCAGCACCCCGATCGGCAACAGCAACGCGCGGGTGGGTGTCGGTGTGGGCACCAGCACCACCATTTACGATCCCGATCGCGTTCCCCGGTGAGCACCGATTGCCAGAATGAAAAAAGCCCGTCCGGCTCGCGCCGGACGGGCTTTTTGCCTGGTGAGCCGAGGCTCAGACCAGCGTGATGGTCACGTTGATGTTGCCGCGGGTGGCGTTGGAGTACGGGCACACCTGGTGGGCGGTGTCCACCAGATCCTGTGCCACGGCGCGGTCCATGCCGGGCAGGCTCACGTTCAGGCGGGCCGCGATGCCGAAGCCGGCCGGGATGGGGCCGATGTCCACTTCGGCATCGATGGCGGCATCGGCCGGGACAGCGATTTTCTTCATGCCGGCCACGTGTTTCATGGCGCCCATGAAGCACGCCGAGTAACCGGCAGCAAACAGCTGCTCGGGGTTGGTGGCCGCGCCCGAGCCGCCCATGGCCTTGGGTGGCGAGAGCTTGACGTCGAGCATGCCGTCGTCGGAACGCGAGGTGCCTTCGCGGCCGCCGGTGGTGTGGGCGCGGGCGGTGTAGACGACTTTGTCGAGGGAAGTGGGCATGGTGTGGCTCCTGGGGGTTGAATCGCTTGCGGGAAGCGGGTGGGTGAAATGGGCTGAACTTGACATCGGGATCAGGCGGTCAGTCGGTCGCGCAGGGCCTGCACCTGCCGCGTGAGCGCGAGCACCTCGGCCACGTCGCATTGGGTGGCTTGCAGCACACAGCCGGGAATGCGCGCGGCGCGTGTTTTGAGTTTTCGACCTGCCGCCGTGAGGCGGATCAGCACGCGGCGTTCGTCTTGCACGTCGCGCAGGCGGGTCACGAGTTCGGCGGCCTCCAGCCGTTTGAGCAGCGGGGTGAGGGTGCCCGAATCAAGGTGCAGGCGTTCCCCGAGCTCGGAGACGGCCACGCCGTCGTGTTCCCACAGCACCAGCATGGCCAGGTACTGCGGGTAGGTCAGTCCGATCTCCTCGAGCAGCGGCTTGTAGAGCTTGGTCATGGCCAGCGAGGCCGAGTACAGGGCAAAGCAGAGCTGGTGGTCAAGCTGCAGGGCCTGGTCGCTGGAGAGGCGTGGGCTGTTCATGGGTATGGACTGTAGCGATCAATTAAATTGTGTGCAATTTAATCGCGAGCAGCCACATTGCCGTCAAGGACATCGCGAGCCCGTTGGACAGGGTTCAAGCCATCAGGGGTTCGCCCTGCATCTCTTCGATCTGCTCCACCAGCATGTCCACCTGCCCCTGCCAGTAGTCGCGGCTGCCGAACCAGGGGAAGTTGATCGGGAAGGCCGGGTCGTCCCAGCGCCGCGCGACCCAGGCGCTGTAGTGGATGAGCCGCAGCGTGCGCAAGGGTTCGATCAGCGCGAGCTCGCGCCGGTCAAACGCACGGAACTGTTCGTAGCCGTCGACCAGCGCACCGAGTTGCTGCGTCTGCTGGCGGCGATCGCCGCTGAGCAGCATCCAGAGGTCTTGCACGGCCGGGCCGGTGCGTGCGTCGTCCAGGTCCACAAAATGCGGGCCGGCACCGGGCTGGCCCTCGGGTGTCCAGAGGATGTTGCCGGGGTGGCAGTCCCCGTGCAGGCGGATGCGCCGGATGCTGTCTTCGTCCAGCACCGCGCCGGGTTTGAGCACCGGGTGCGCTTCGATCAGGGCCAGCGCTTCTTCCAATGCGGCCGACCAGGCGGTGCGCACCTCGGGCGCCACGGCGGCGTGTTCCATCAACCAGTCGCGCGGCTCATGCGCAAAGCTCGCACTGTCCAGTGCTGGGCGCACCTGAAACGGCTGGCTGGCGCCCACGCTGTGGATGCGTGCGAGAAAGCGACCAATCCACTCCAGCACCTCGAAGTTGTCGAGCTCGGGGCGGCGCCCGCCGCGGCGCGGGCTCACCGCGAAGCTGAAGCCGCCGAAGTGGTGCAGCGTCTCGCCTTGCACACGCAGCGGTGGCACGGCCGGTATCTCGGCGGCCACCAGCTCTTCGGCGAAGGCGTGTTCTTCGGCAATCTGCGCGTCGCTCCAGCGGCCGGGGCGGTAGAACTTGGCGACCACCTGGTCCACGCCGTCCAGGGGCGACTCCAGGTGGATCTGGTACACGCGGTTCTCGAAGCTGTTGAGCGCGGCCATGCGCCCGTCGCCCCACAGGCCGATGCTGGCCAGCGCGTCCTGCACCACGTCGGGGGTGAGGGCGCTGTAGGGATGGGTGCTGGTGGGATCGGAAGTCATGGTGGATTGTCACTGCTGCCGGGCCGCGCGCGAGGGGCACGCACCTATCATCGGGAGATGGCCAAACACAAATCACCCGCTCGCCCGGCGCCCACGCTGCAGGAGCAACTGCCGGAGCTGCGCGAAGGCCAGTCGGTGGCTCTGCTGCAGGAGCTGCACATCCTCACCCGCGAGGGCAAGCTCAACCAGGACACACGCCGCAAGCTCAAGCAGGTCTACCACCTGGTGCAGTTCATCGAGCCGCTGCTGGCCGAGGTGCTGGCCGCGCGCGGCGATGTGACCCTGGCCGACCACGGCGCGGGCAAGTCCTACCTGGGATTCATCCTGTACGACCTGTTCTTCAAGTCGAAAACCGTGGGCCGTGTGATCGGCGTGGAGACCCGGGCCGAGCTGGTGGCGAAATCGCGCGCGCTGGCGGCCAAGCTGGGCTTCGAACGCATGGACTTTCTGGCCACCACGGTGCAGGAAGCGCTCACGCACCCGGGCTTGCCCGCGCGCATCGATGTGGTGACTGCGCTGCACGCCTGCGACACCGCCACCGACGACGCGATTGCGTTTGGCCTGGCCAAACACGCCAGCCACATGGTGCTGGTGCCGTGCTGCCAGGCCGAGGTGGCCGGTGTGCTGCGGCAGCACAAGGCGCTGAGCCTGTCCCGCTCGCCGCTGGCCGAACTCTGGCGCCACCCGCTGCACACGCGCGAGTTCGGCAGCCAGATCACCAATGTGCTGAGGTGCCTGCAGCTCGAAGCCAGCGGCTACAGCGTGACCGTGACCGAGCTGGTGGGCTGGGAACATTCCATGAAGAACGAGTTGATCCTCGCCCGTAGAATGGCCGACGACCGACACGGGGCCCGCGAGCGGGCCCGGCAGCGGTTGACACAGGTGCTCGACGAGCTGGGCCTGCCGGAACTCCAGTCGCGTTTTGCGGTCGACTCCGGTGCGTCCCCCGTGACGGCCTGATTGTTCGTGGTGGCCCTTCGGGCCACCGGTTTGCCATTTTCCCGGTGTACAAGTCAGCGCCACGCTGATGCCGGTTTGCCTGGTGGTTCCAAGGTGCTTCGCACCCGGGAGCGCCATCCCACAGACCCCATCCTGGAGAGCCTGCCATGGTCACCGATTTCGCTTTTTTGTTGCAGTCCATCGCCTGGCCCCTGGTGCTGCTGCTGGCCTGGTTCACGGCCGAGTGGTTGTTCGAGCGCTGGCACATTCCGCGCGTGAGCAGCTACGTGGCGGTGGGCCTGATCGGCGGGCTGGTGAACCTGCCAGGCCTCACCACCGACGTGCCTGGTTTGCCGTTTCTGGCCAACGTCGCGCTGTCCCTGGTGCTGTTCGAGCTCGGCTACCGCATCAACCTGCGCTGGTTCCGCCACAACCCGTGGATGCTGGCGCTCGGCGTGGTGGAGTCCTTCGTGACCTTCGGCCTCATCTACTGGGTCAGCGGTTACTTTGACTTGCCGGTGGACCACCGCCTGATCATTGCGGCACTCTCCATCTCGGCCTCACCCGCCGGCGTGGTGCGCGTGGCCAACGAGCTGCGCAGCGCGGGCCAGGTGACCGAGCGGGTTCTGCACCTGTGTGCCATCAACTGCATCCTGTCGGTGGTGGCGCTCAAGCTGGTGGTGGGCTACTGGTACCTCAGCACCTCGGGCGATCTGGTGCTCGCCGCATTCGGCAGCATGTACGTGGTGGCCACCTCGGTGGCCATCGGAGCCCTGCTGGGCGTGGCCGTGCCCTGGCTGCTGCGCCAGCGCAACACGCATGAGCGCGGGGTCACGGTGGTGTTTGCCCTGGCGGTGCTGTTGCTCACCACCGCCGCCTACGGGCTGAAGCTCTCGCCGCTGCTGGCCGCGCTCTCGTTCGGCATCGTGGCGCGCGAGCGGCGGGTGCACCTCACCAACGCGCAGCGCGACTTCGGCACCGCGGGCGATCTGCTCTCGGTGTTCCTGTTCGTCTACATCGCTTCGCTGCTGAACTGGGCAGACGTCGGCGCCGGCATGCTCATGGGCCTGCTGCTGATCGCCGTGCGCGCCGCGTCCAAGGTGGGTTGCAACCTCGTGGCTGCGCGCCTCTCGGGCATCACGGAGCGCAAAGGTTTGCTCACGGGGCTGGCGCTCACACCGATGTCGGCGTTTGCCATCCTGTTGCTGGAGCAGAGCCGCCTCTACGGTTTCGCGCCGGCGGTGGCGGTGCTGTCGGCCATGGCCGGGATGATGGTGGTGCAGGAACTGCTGGGGCCCCTCGTCACGCAGCGGGCACTGATGACCGCCCACGAAACCCACGTCACGAAGGAGTAAGCCATGCCGTTGGAAACGTTCAAGTCATCCGATTCGCTGACCATGGGTGTGGAGCTCGAGCTGCAGCTCGTCAACACCTACGACCTCGACCTCTCCAGCAGCGCCAACGACCTGCTCGAATTGCTCAAGCGCAAGCCGTTCCCGGGTGTGGTCACGCCCGAGATGACGCAAAGCATGATCGAGATCGCCACCGACGTGCAGCGCGAGCACGGCCCGCTGCTGGCGCAGCTGCAGCAGATCCGCGACACCTTGGTGCACGCGGGTGACCGGCTCAACATCGAGATCGCGGGCGGTGGCACACACCCGTTTCAGCGCTGGTTCGAACAGCGCATCTTTTCCAAACCGCGCTTCCAGGAGCTCTCGGGCCTGTACGGATACCTGGCCAAGCAGTTCACCGTGTTCGGGCAACACGTGCACATCGGTTGCTCCAACGCCGACGAGGCGCTGTTTTTGCTGCACTCGCTCAACCGCTACGTGCCGCACTTCATTGCGCTGTCGGCCTCGTCGCCGTTTTCCCAGGGGGTGGACACGCTGTTCGACTCGGCGCGCCTCAACTCGGTTTTCGCGTTTCCGCTCAGCGGGCGCGCGCCCTTCGTGTTGAGCTGGGACGAATTCGCCAACGTGTACTTCACCAAGATGGAGAGCACCGGCGTGGTCAAGTCCATGAAGGACTTTTACTGGGACATCCGGCCCAAGCCCGAGTACGGCACCATCGAACTGCGTGTGTGCGACACGCCGTTGACGGTGGAGCGCGCCGCGGGCCTCGCGTGTTATCTGCAGGCGCTGTGCCGCCACCTGCTGGAGCGCAGCGAACCACCGCCCGAAGAAGACGACTACCTCGTCTACACCTACAACCGTTTTCAGGCCTGCCGCTTCGGGCTCGACGGCATGATGGTCAACCCCAAGACGCGCGAACAGATCAGCATCCGCGAAGACATCCTGGCCACGCTGCGCAAGATCGCGCCGCACGGGCAGGCGCTCAACTCGATGGCCGCGCTGGACGAAATCGAGCGCACCGCCGGCCGCGTGGGCAACCACGCCACTTTCCTGCGCAACCAGTACCGGGAGAGCGGCAGTGTGCAGGCGGTGGTGCGGGCCAGTGTGGAGGCGCTGCGGCAGGGACCCGTCCTGTAGGCTGCGCCAGGCGGCCGCCTCAGCCCCTGGGCACGTGCAGCACACAGCAGCTGCGGTAGGTGTCGAACCAGGCGTCGGTGTCCATGGGTGGCCAGTGCCCATTCACGGTACTGGGGAGGCCGGTCTTGCCGTGATCGCGTTGCCAAAGGTGCACCGACACATTGAACACGTAGGCCTCGCGGCTGCGGCTGCTGCCCGTCACGTGCAGGGCCAGTGCCTCGTCGTTGTCCAGCTGCCTGCGCACGCCGTCCACCACGATGTGCCGCACACCGTTGAGCCAGCGGCGGTGGCATTGCTCTGCCACCCACCCCCAGTCCGTGGGCTGCAGCGGGCAGGGCACCACGCCGCCGTCGCGGCGGTCCAGCCGAAGCGCCTCCTTGGCCAGCGCGGCGCTCAGCGCGCTCGTGAACTGGGCCTTGCGTTGAACGCTTTGCTTCTGGCGCGCCAGCTGCTCGCGCAACGCGGTGAGCCCCGCGTCGGCCCGGGAGAGTTCAAGCTGAGTGGCTTCTTCGTCGAAGGCATCCTGGGCGATGTCCAGCGCGGCACACAGCCGATCCAGGTTGTCTGCCAGGCTGGTGGCCTCGCTGATCACGTCGGTGGCCATCTTGAGTTGCTCGGCAATGGGCAACATGTCGCGGACCTCGTCTCGGAGAAAGGCCGCGGTGGCGGCATAGCCCTGAGCGGCGACAGCGGCAATGTCCTGAACCGAGGGCTCGGGATCAACCCGCTCCTCGCGGCGGGGCGTGGCCTCGCCGGGCGGCGGATGGTTCAGCGGCGGGACGCGTGGTGCCGGCATCGCCCTGGCCTTGGTCAACGCTGCTTCGCGGTCCAGCGGGCGCCGACGCGGTCCTGTCACCGGGCCATCGATCCAGCGCAGCAGCTGGCTCAGCGACAGGCGTTGCAGGGTGTCCCGTTCTGCGGCATCCAACCCGGCTTCATGGCCGGCGGACAGGGCGATCGACGGTGCCGCGGACCGCTGTCGGGCTTCTTCCGCCTGGCGGTTGCGCTCGCGCTGACCCAGCCGCAACAGGGTCTGCAGTGCGTTCTCTTCGGTGGCCAGGCGCGCCGCCTTGACCCGCTCAAGGGCCTTCCGACTGGACTCGGTGAACTCGCCCACCGACTGCCCCCTCTCGATGGCCTCCACCGACAGCCGGATGATCAAGGCGTCGTCCACATCGAGGCGCGCGCTTGCGCGCGCCAGCGCTTCCTGTGCCACCGCAGCGCCGGTGAGACCGGTGTCTGCGGCGGCCATGGCGACCGCATCGCGCAAGGCTGCTGCCCGGTTGGGCGCTGGCAGGCGGTTCGCGGCGAAAGCCTTGTCCAGTTCCGCGATGACCGATCCCCCCTTGACTTTCGACATGACGGTCTGGAACGCCTCTTGCAGCGCGGCAACCTCGCTCGGGCGCGCGCTGGTCAGCGAGGTGGTGGCCACGCCTTTGAGCGAGGCCTGGATGGCAGGGTCCTTGACGCGTGATGCGATGCCGTTGAGCACTTGCATGGCCTTTTTGAGAGGCTGGAGCACCGCCAGCTTGGGATCGAACAATTCCTCGCGCACCCTGGTGCACCAATGCTGGACAAACATGTCCAGCTCCGGCCCCGAGCGCAGGTAGCCGACCGCCTTGAGGCACTTCACGATCCCGCCGATCCCGACGTGCGCCTTCACATCCGCAGCGTCGAACTCGGCGTCCACGAGCGTCTGGATCTCGCGGTTGCGTTGTTCAATTTCGGCGTCGGGCAGGTCGAAGTACGCCATCCCGATATCGATCGCGTAGTCGACGAAGTCGTCGGGCACACAGGGCAGGGCCGAGGCAATGCCCATGTAGAGGCGGTTGCGGCGCTCTCCGATGGGGATGGATCCCGCCCGTTGGATCAAGGTCGCCCGTTTGAGGCGGCCCGCCTCGGCAATGACGACCGGCTCGCGAAGGTTCCATTTCGGGTACTCAACGAGCAAAAAACCATCGGGATTGATCGACAGATGTCCGTACATGTGACCTCCTGCTTGGGCGCCGTGGAGCGGATCGTTGGCCTGAGGTCAGTGTGGTGGGGGTGCGGCCGTTCGGGAATCGCCTGGGCAGCCCAGCGGCCCGACCGTTGGCTTGTCCGCTTGTCAGCGCCAGGGACGGTGTTGTAAGGCAACTTCTGACAGACGGAATGGGGCTGCGCCGACTTAACGTCCTGAAGACCCCCCGATACAGTTTGTTTCATCGACACCCGATCTGAAACATTTCTGTATTTCCCCCAGGAGCCCAACATGTCCACCCCTTCCAGCCGCCTCAATCCCTTCGTCCTCATGCTCGATCCGGAAGCCGTGATCCACGCCATGGAAACCAGCGCCAACCTGCGCGGCCTGCGCCAGCGCATCTGCCGCCCGCTGGACAAGCCGCTGATCCCCAAGATTTTTGATGCCGCCCGCGACTTCGATGCCGTGATCGAAGCCGAAGAGTTCATGGACTCCGGCGCGGAGTTGTACGTTGAAGCGCAGCCTGCGCTCCACACCGTCCACTGAAAACTACCTTGAAAAGCGCTTGCGCGTGAGCGCGAGGGCCAGCCAGAACGCTGCCACGGTGTAGACCAGCAGCACGCCCGCATGCAGCCAGGGCTGCGCAGGCCACTGGTCCATGAACAAGGGTCGCACCAGTTCCACCGCGTTGGTGAGCGGCAGCCAGTCGGAGATGTGGCGCACCACCAGAGGCAGTTGCTCACGCGGAAAGAACACACCCGAGAGAAACATCATCGGTGTGAGGAACAGCGTGAAGTAGTAGGTGAAGAAGTCATAGCCCTGGGCCAGGGCGTTGAACACCAGGGCAATGCACGAGAACGTGATGCCCACCCCCAGCAGCACCGGCCAGGCCAGCAGCAGCTTGGGTGAATGGCTGATGCCCAGCGCAAGCATCACCACCATGATGGCCGTCACCGAGAACAAGGCCTTGAAGCCGGCCCACAACATTTCGGCCAGCACCACATCGTCCAGGCTCACCGGCGCGTTCATGATGCCGTCCCAGGTTTTCTGCACGTGCATGCGCGAGAACGCCGAGTACAGCGCCTCGAAGCTGGCCGCGTTCATCGCGCTCATGCAGATGCTGCCGCTGGCGAGAAACAGGATGTACGGCACGGCCACACCGCCCTGCGGCGTGTGGATGGTGACTTGCCCGACCAGCGCGCCCATGCCGTAGCCAAACGCCACCAGCCACATCAGCGGCTCGGCGATGTTGCCCACCAGGCTGGGGATGGCGAGTTTCTTCCAGACCAGCCAGTTGCGCTGGAACACGGGCCACCAGCGCATGGACAGGCGGGGCGCGGCCCAGATGTTGTTTTGAATTTGGCTCATGGTCAGCCTTCCTCCCGGATCTGGCGTCCGGTCAATTTCAAAAACAGATCTTCCAAATTAGAAGGTCGGTGCAAGGTGCGCAGCGCGGGCCAGGCCTCCAGGGCGTGCATCAAGGCGCGGCTGTCCTCGGTGTAGAAGAACACCGTTTCGCCGCTGACCTCAACGCGCCCGGCCAGGGCTTTCAAGCTGGCTTCGTGCGCCAACGCCACCGCGCCTTGGCCAAACACTTCCACCACTTCTGGCTCCAGGTGCTCGGCGATCAGGTCACGGGGTTTGCCTTCGGCGATCTTGCGGCCCTGGTCCAGCACCAACAGGCGACTGCACAGGCGCTCGGCTTCGTCCATGAAGTGGGTGGTCAGCAAGATGGACTTGCCCTCTTGCAGCAGCACCTGCAGGCGCTCCCACATCAGGTGGCGCGCCTGCGGGTCCAGGCCGGTGGTGGGCTCGTCCAGCATGAGCAGGCGTGGGTCGTTCACCAGCGCACGCGCCAGCGACAGGCGCCGCTTCATGCCGCCCGAGAGTTCGCCCGGTTTGGCCTGCGCCTTGTGCGAGAGTGCGGCGAATTCGAGCAGCTGCGGGATGCGCTCGCGCACGGTGGCCGTCGGCAGGCCAAAGTAGCGGCCGTACACCAGCAGGTTCTCGGCGCAGTCGAAGTCCGGGTCCAGCGTGTCCATCTGGCTCACCACGCCCAGTTGTGCCTTGATGGCCAGCGCGTCGCGCGGCATGTCCAGCCCAAAGGCGGTGATGCGGCCGGCGTCGGGCGTGGTGAGGCCCAGGCACATGCGGATGGTGGTGGTCTTGCCGGCGCCGTTGGGCCCGATCACGCCCAGGCATTCACCGGGGTGGATGTTGAAACTCAGGTCGTTCACCACGGTGGTCTCGCCGTAGCGTTTGACGAGGTGCCGGCATTCAAACAAGGCGGGTGTCATGGTGCGGGATTGTGCCCGCCTGCCCGGGGGCCAAGGGGGGTGGCCCCTACAATGCGGGGCTGCCCGCCAGGGTCTTGTCTTTCCAGTTGCACCCATCCATGTCCCTCGCCGTTTCACTGCAATACCTGTTCCCGAAGCGCGCGCTCACCGAGTTTGGCGGCTGGGTGGCCAACGGCCGCTGGGGCGCCGTCACGCAGTGGATCATTCGCCGTTTCATTCGCAAATACGGCGTGAACATGGCCGAGGCCGCGAACCCGGACCCCACCGCCTACGCCAACTTCAACGAGTTCTTCACCCGCGCCCTGCGCGCCGATGCGAGGCCACTGGCCGACGCGGCGTTTGTGTGTCCGGTGGACGGTGCGATCAGCCAGTTTGGTGCGATCACGCGCGACCAGATCTACCAGGCCAAGGGTCACACCTACAGCACGCGCGCGCTGGTGGGCGGCGACGCCGAGCTGGCGGGCCTGTTCGACGACGGATCGTTTGCCACCATTTACCTCAGCCCCAAGGACTACCACCGCATCCACATGCCGGCCGCTGGACGCCTGCGCCGCATGATCCACGTGCCCGGTGACCTGTTTTCGGTGAACCCGGCCACCGCGCAGGGCGTGCCTGGCCTGTTCGCGCGCAACGAGCGTGTGGTGTGCGTGTTCGACCTGCAGGTGGGCGAGACCACCGTGCCGTTTGTGCAGGTGCTGGTGGGCGCCACCATCGTCGGCAGCATGGCCACCACCTGGCACGGCGTGGTGAACCCGCCGCGCCCGGGCGAGGTGCGCACCTGGAACTACGACGATGCACCGGTGGTGTTCCAGCGCGGCGACGAGATGGGCCGCTTCCTGCTCGGCTCGACCGTTGTGCTGCTCTGGCCTCGCGACACCATCGCCTTCAACCCCGACTGGGCACCCGGCAATGCCGTGCGCCTGGGCGAGGCCATGGGCAGCGCCCTCTGATCCTTTCTTTTTTCTGGAGCTTCACATGACCACGCTGGGCACCCCTTTGTCTCCTTCGGCCACCAAGGTCATGCTGCTGGGCTCGGGTGAGCTGGGCAAAGAGGTGCTCATTGCGCTGCAGCGCCTGGGTGTGGAAACCACGGCGGTGGACCGCTACGACAACGCGCCGGGTCAGCAGGTGGCGCACCATGCCCGCACCATCACCATGAGCGATCCAGCGCAGCTCAAAGCGCTGATCGAGGCCGAGCGCCCGCACCTGGTGGTGCCCGAGATCGAGGCGATTGCCACGCCCATGCTGCAGGAGCTGGAAGCCGCCGGCGTGGTGCGCGTGATCCCCACGGCGCGCGCCGCGCGCCTGACCATGGACCGCGAGGGCATCCGCCGCCTCGCCGCCGAGACCCTCGGTTTGCCGACCAGCCCGTACAAGTTCTGCGATTCGCTGGACGAGCTGCAGGCCGCCGTTGATGGCGGGATCGGTTACCCCTGCATCGTCAAGCCGGTCATGAGCAGCAGCGGCAAGGGCCAGAGCAAGATCGACGGCCCGGCCGATGTGCAGAAGGCGTGGGACCACGCCATGTCGGGCGGCCGCGTCGGCCCGGGCCGCATCATCGTGGAAGGCTTCATCGACTTCGACTACGAGATCACCCAGCTCACCGTGCGCGCGCTGGGCGCCGACGGCCAGATCGAAACCCACTTCTGCGACCCGATCGGCCATGTTCAGGTGAGCGGCGACTACGTGGAGAGCTGGCAGCCGCACCCCATGACACCGGCTGCGCTGGCCGAGTCGCGCCGCGTGGCCAAGGCCGTGACCGACGACCTCGGTGGCCAGGGCCTGTACGGCGTGGAGCTGTTCGTCAAAGGCGACCAGGTCTGGTTCAGCGAAGTGAGCCCGCGCCCGCACGACACCGGCATGGTGACCATGATCACGCAGTGGCAGAACGAATTTGAACTGCACGCGCGCGCCATCCTGGGCCTGCCGGTCTCCACCGCGCTCAAGAGCCCGGGCGCCAGCGCCGTGATCTACGGTGGCGTGGACGCCACCGGGATCGCGTTCGACGGTGTGGACGAGGCCCTGCGCGTGCCGCAGACCGAGGTTCGCCTGTTCGGCAAACCCGAGAGTTTCATCAAGCGCCGCATGGGCGTGGCGCTGGCATTCGATGCCGATGTGGAGCTGGCCCGCACGCGTGCCAAGCAGGCCGCTGCGCGGGTGAAACCGCGCGCCGCCTGACGCATCCACCTCAGTGCAGGGCGCCGGCCGCTGCGCGGCTGATGTCCTGTTCCACCGCACCGCCGTTGAGCGACACCGTGCGCTGCGCCCAGTGACCGGCACTGGCCTGCTGGGTGACCAGCACCACGGTGATCCGGTGCTCGGTGTTCAGTGTGCGCAGCAGACCGCCGATGTGGGGGCACAGGGGTTGGTCTGACGTCGGGCCGGTGCTGTCGACCAGCAGCACGCTCGGGTTGCACACCAGAGCGCGCGCGATGGCGGCCTTGCCCTGCTGGGTGCTGTCCAGTTCGTCGGGCATCTTGTGACCCTGGTCCTCCAGCCCGGCCACCGCCAGCGCGCGCATGGCGGCCGACTGGCAGCGCTCGGCCGACAGACCGCGGTACATCAGTGGCAACGCCACGTTGCCCTGCAGCGAGGTGCTGCGCAGCAGGTTGAAGGCTTGCGGCACGAAGCCAAAGAAGCGCCGCCGCAGCCACAGGCGCTGCTCGGTCGAGAGCGATTGTTCCGGCACACCTTGGAACTGGTAGCCACCGCTGGTGGGTGCTTCGAGCAGGCCCAGCATCTTCATCAGGGCCGATTTGCCCGAGCCGCTGGGGCCCACGATGGCCGCGAACTCGCCGCGGTGGATGTCCAGATCCACCGAGCGCAGCGCCTCACGCACGCTGTCGCCTTGGTCGTACCGCTTGCTGGCGCCGGTCAGGCGCATGAGCGGCAGCGACGCCGGTGGCCTGGCAGCGGGCGTTCGGCCCATGTCCGAGAGGTTGATGTCCAGGTTCATGAGACCGCAGCTTACGCAGAGCCTTCCGTTGGCACCGTTCGCAGCCGTACGCATGCGCGAATTTTTTTTCGGTCCGCCTGCATCCAGAAGCCGCTCTCGGGCGTAGTGGTGGTAGTGGCGCTGAACTTGCGCCGCTGCCCACAAACCACCTCCGAGGAGTTTTCCCATGATGATCAAGTCCACCCTGGCCGCTGCGGCCGCCCTTGCCCTGACCGCCTGCGCCACCGGCCCAGCGCCCATGATGTATTCGCAAGCCATGCTGCCCGCCTCGGTGCAGGTGCCCATGGGCCACAAAGTGGTCCTGGAAACCGTGGGCGCCGGCGACATCACCTACGAATGCCGTGCCAAGAAAGACATGGCCGGCCAGTTCGAATGGGTGTTCGTCGGTCCCGACGCCAAGCTGATGGACCGCGCCGGCAAACAAGTGGGCACCTACTACGGCCCACCCGCCACCTGGCAGAGCAACGACGGCTCCAAATTCACCGGCACGCAAGTGGCTGTGGCCCCGGCCGGCGCAGGCGCGATCCCCCTGCAACTGGTGAAAGCCAACCCCGCCATGGGCACCGGCGCCATGACCGGCGTGACCTATGTGCAGCGCGTGGCCACCGTGGGTGGTGTTGCTCCGGCCATGGCCTGCGGTGCTGCCAACATGGGCGCCAAGCAGATCGTGAAGTACCAGGCCGACTACATCTTCTACAAGGCGGTGTGATGCCCGCTGGCCGGCGTCGTGTGGCGCCGGCCAGCCGGTTGAGGCAGACCCTCGGGTACCATCGGCGGCAACCCTGCCGGGTACCTCATCGTCGAGGTGCCTGGTGTCCGATCGATCCGCTGGTCCGACCGACGCCCGTGCCCTCCAACGATCCCACGCCCTTCGATCACAACGCCGCGCTGGCAGCCTGTGCGCGCGGCGACCAGAGCGCCTTGCGGCGCCTCTACGAACGCGAAAACCGGTTCCTGATGGGCGTGGCCTTGCGCATCGTGCGCGACCGCGCCGCCGCCGAAGACGTGTTGCACGACGCCTTCATGGCGATCTGGAACCGTGCCTCCACCTTTGATCCCGCCCGCGGCGAAGGCCGTGGCTGGATGTGCAGCATCGTGCGCAACGGCGCACTCAGCGCGGTGCGCGCCAGTGCCCGCACCGTGTCGGTGGACGAAGAACTTCTCGATGATTTGCAGGACGCCGAACCCCAGGTCGCACCCGACATGCTCGACGCCTTTTCCATGCGCTCCACGCTGGGGCAGCTCGACCATTGCCTCGAAAGGCTCGACGTGGCCAAGCGCAATTGCGTGCTGCTGGCCTACCTCGATGGCTGCACCCACACCGAAATCGCCGAGCGCCTGAGCGCACCGCTGGGCTCGGTGAAAGCCTGGATCCGCCGTGGCATGGCTTCGCTCAAGGAGTGCCTGGCATGAGCTTGGATGAGACTCAGCAACTGGCTGCCGACTACGTGCTCGGCACGCTGTCCGCTGGCCAGCGCATCGAGGTCGAGGAGCGCCTGCCCAGAGACGCCATGCTGCGCACCGCCGTGCAGCAGTGGGAAGCGAAACTGCAGCCCCTGACCCAACTGGTGCAGCCGGTTGAACCGTCACCCGCGCTGTGGCAGCGCATTGAAAACAGCCTGCCTGCGAAGCCGCGTGCCGTGCCCGCCACCAAGCCGGGCGGCCTCAGCCATTGGTGGAACAGCGTGGCTTTCTGGCGCTTTGCTGCCGCCACCGGTTTTGCCGCCGCCAGCGTGATGGCCATTGCTCCCACGGTGGGCCTGTTCGCGCCCGCGCGCCCGCAATTCATGGTGGTGCTGGTGGCCCCGCAAGGCACGTCGCCCGGCTGGGTGGTGCAGACCAGCAGCGCTCAGCGCCTGAAGCTGATACCGGTGGCGCCCGAGCCGGTGCCCGCGCAACGTTCGCTGCAGTTCTGGACCAAGGCCGACAGCTGGAGCGCGCCGGTGTCGCTGGGCCTGGTGGAGCCGGGCAAACCGATCGAGATCCCGCTCGATAAGCTGCCTCCGATCCAGCCCAACCAGCTGTTCGAGATCACCGTGGAGCCCTACAACGGCTCACCCACCGGCCGACCCACCGGGCCGATCCAGTTCATCGGGCGGTCGGTTCAGCTGTGACCTGAGCCGCACCACCGCCGGGTCATCACTGGAACGCCACTTCCGAAAAACTCCGCAGCTTGCGGCTGTGCAGCTGGTCCGGTCCGCCTTCGCGCAGGAGGTCGATGGCGCGGATGCCGATGCGCAGGTGCTGGTCGACCCGCTCGCGGTAGAAGTGGTTGGCCATGCCGGGCAGCTTGATCTCGCCGTGCAGCGGTTTGTCGCTCACGCAGAGCAGGGTGCCGTAGGGCACGCGGAAGCGGAAGCCGTTGGCGGCGATGGTGGCGCTCTCCATGTCGAGCGCCACGGCGCGCGATTGTGAAAACCGGCGCTGCGGCTTGTTGTCGGGCAGCAGTTCCCAGTTGCGGTTGTCGGTGCTGGCCACGGTG
Source organism: Hydrogenophaga sp. (assembly GCF_030158645.1). Classification (GTDB taxonomy): domain Bacteria; phylum Pseudomonadota; class Gammaproteobacteria; order Burkholderiales; family Burkholderiaceae_C; genus Hydrogenophaga. The sequence goes on from NZ_JAOASO010000162.1 coordinate 81,577, forward strand.
CCGGTGCGCATGATGCGTTTGACCTCGGCCGGGGGGACACCGGTCACGTCGGCCACGGCGGCTTCCAGCGCCAGCTGGATCTCGGCCAGCGCCGGGATCGGCACCCACAGCGGCAGCTCTTCGTCGAGCACATGGTCTTCGCGCACATACGCGTGGGCCAGCACGTAGTCGCCCAGCTGCTGGCTGGTGCGCAGGCCGGCGCAGTGACCGAGCATGAGCCAGGCGTGCGGGCGCAGCACGGCGATGTGGTCGGTGATGGTCTTGGCGTTGGCCGGGCCCACGCCGATGTTGACCATGGTGATGCCGCTGCGGTCGGCGCGCATGAGGTGGTAGCCCGGCATCTGCGGCAGGCGCGGCGGCGCGTGGCCGAGCTCGTCGCCCGGCTCGGCGGCCAGGCCGGTGCGGCGCATCACCACGTTGCCCGGCTCCACGAAGGCGACGTACTCGCTGTCGGGCTTGGCCATCTCGGCGTGGCCGAGCTTGATGAACTCGTCGATGTAGAACTGGTAGTTGGTGAACAGCACGAAGTTCTGGAACCACTCGGGCGCGGTGCCGGTGTAGTGGCGCAGGCGCTGCAGCGAATAGTCCACCCGTGGCGCGGTGAACAGGGAGAGCGGGTGCGCCTCGCCGGGCTTGGGTTCGTGCGTGCCGTTGGCGATGCCGTCGTCCATGGCGGTGAGGTCGGGCAGATCGAACACGTCGCGCATGAAGGCACGGCGCTCGGCGCTCAGGCTGCCTTCCACATGGTCGTGTTCGGCGAACGAAAAATGGATCGGGATGGGCTGCGTGCTGGTGCCCACCTCCAGCTCGCCGCCGTGGTTGGCCAGCAGCAGGCGGAACTGCTCCAGGTAGTAGTCGCTGTAGAGGTCGGGGCGGGTGAGCGTGGTCTCGAAGCGGCCCGGGCCGGCCACGAAGCCGTAGCTCAGGCGGCTGATCGGCAAACTGCTGCTGCCCTGGCGCGACACGCTGTGGGTGTGCAGCCTCACGTAGGGGTAGCAGGCGCGCACGCGGGCGTGGGTGAAGTCGCCACCGCCCACAAAGTCGCGCATGGCCTGGCGCAAGAATGCCACGTTGTCGTGGTAGATGCGTTGCACCTGGCGCAGGGCGGCGGCCGGGTCGTTGAGAAAAATCGGCGCAGTAAAGTCGGGTGTCTTGTGCATGGGGCTTATTGTGGCTCTGCACCGTTGACGCCGCATGACACCATGACCCTGGCCCCCACCGATTTACCCCAGGCTGCCGCCACGCTGGCCGCGGCGCTGGGCTGTGGCCTGCTGATCGGCATCGAGCGCGAGCGCCGCAAGGGCGAGGGGCCGGGCAGGGCGCTGGCGGGTTTGCGCACCTTTGCACTGGCCTGCGTCACCGGCGCGGCCGCGGCGCTCACGCAGATCGACGGTGTGGTCGTGGCGGGTGCGGTGTTCGTCGCCGCGCTGGCCGTGGTGGCCTACTGGCGCGACCGCTCCGACGATCCCGGCGTGACCACCGAGGTGGCGCTGTTGCTCACCTACCTCATCGGCGTGTTGTGCCACTGGAGCCTGCCGCTGGCCGCCGGTCTGGCGGTGGGGCTCACCGCCATGCTGGCCGGGCGCGAGCGCCTGCACGGGTTTGCGCGCCAGTGGTTGCGGCCGGCCGAGGTGCGCGACGGCATCGTGCTGGCGGCGCTGGTGCTGCTGGCCTTGCCGCTGGTGCCCGACCGGCCCCTCTGGGGCAACACGCTCAACCCGCACGTCATCGTGCAATTGCTCGCCTTGCTGTTGGGGGTGCAGGCCGCGGCCCACCTGGCGCGCCGGCTGCTGCAGGCGCGGCACGCGGTGGCGCTCTCGGCCTTGGCTTCGGGCTTTGTGTCGAGCACGGCCACCATCGCCACGCTCGGCCTGGCCGTGCGCGAAGGCCGCAGTGGCGCGCGGCTGATGGCGGGCGGCGCGCTGCTCAGCTGTGTGTCGACGCTGCTGCAGCTCCTGCTGGTGGCGGCGGCTGTGCAGCCGGCATGGCTGGCGCACCTGGCGCTGCCGGCGCTGGGCGGCGCGGTGCTGGCGCTGGCCTGGGGCTTCTGGCTGGTGCGCGGCGCGCCGGCCGAAGCGGCGCCTGTGGCGGTGGAACCAGACGAACGCATGTTCAGCCTGAAGGGCGCTGTGGCGGTGGCGGCTTTGCTGGCGGGCATTCAGGTGCTGGTGCACGTGCTCACGCTGTGGCTGGGCGAGGCGGGCCTCATCGTGGGCAGCCTGCTGGGTGCGCTGGCCGATCTGCACTCGGCGCTGGCCGCGGTCTTCAACACGGGCCTGCCCGCGCCCATTGGCCACCAGGCGGTGATGGGGGCGCTGGCGGTGCACGCCCTGAGCAAGAGCGTGACCGCTGCGCTGGTGGGCGGGCCGTCTTACGCGCTCTGGTTCTTGCCGGGGCTGTGGGCGCACACGGCGCTGGTGATGGGCTTGCTCTGGGTGCTTTGAGGAAGGGCTTCAGGCGCACAGATGGGTGAACCCTTCGATCCTTCGACAAGCTCAGGACAGGCCAAGCTCAGGGTGAACGGAATCTTCTTCAGGTCTTGACGGGTTCGCGCATGGTCACGAACTCTTCGGCCGCGGTGGGGTGGATGCCGATGGTGCTGTCGAACACCGCCTTGGTCGCGCCCGCTTTCATGGCCACCGCAAAGCCCTGCACGATCTCGCCCGCTTCGGCGCCCACCATGTGCAGGCCCACCACCCGGTCGCTCGCGGTGTCCACCACCAGCTTCATGAGCGTGCGCTCGGTGCTGCCCGAGAGCGTGTGCTTGAGCGCCTTGAACTCGCTGCGGAAGATGGTGATGGCGCCAAACTTTTCGCGCGCCGCTTGTTCGCTCAAGCCTACGGTGCCGATGCTCGGGTGGGTGAACACGGCGGTGGGGATGAACTCGTAGCTCATGTCGCGCGGCGGTTTGCCGGCGGCGGGGCCAAACAGCTGGTCCACCACCACCATGGCTTCGCCGAGCGCCACCGGTGTGAGCTGCACGCGGTTGGTCACGTCGCCCACGGCGAAGATCGAGGGCACGTTGGTGCGGTAGTGCGCGTCCACCACCACCTCGCCCTGCGCGCCCTGGGCAACGCCCACCGCCTCAAGACCGAGGTCTTTCACGTTGGGCACACGCCCAGTGGCGTAGAGCACCGCGTCGGCCATCACCACGCCCCCGCCTTCGCACTCCACGCGCAGGCCGTCGGCGGTTTTTCGTATGTCGACCACGTCGGCGTTCAGGCGCAGGTCCACACCGGCTTTGCGCATCTCGCCCGCCACAAAGTGGCGGATCTCGTCATCGAAGCCGCGCAGGATCTGTTCGCCCCGGTAGAGCTGGGTGACTTTCGAGCCCAGGCCGTTGAAGATCGAGGCGAACTCGCTGGCGATGTAGCCGCCGCCCACCACCAGCAGGCGCTGGGGAAAGGGCTCCAGGTCGAAGATGTCGTTGGAGGTGATGGCGTGTTCGCGCCCCACAAAATGCGGCACGTGCGGTGTGCCGCCGGTGGCGATCAGGATGTGTTTCGCGGTGAAGGCCTGGTGGCCCGCAGAGCCATCGGCGTTGAGCGTGGCCAGGGCGATGCCGTGCGGGCCGGTGATGCGCGCGAAGGCGTCGAACACGGTGACGCCCGAGCCGCGCAACAGGTTGCCGTAGACGCCATTGAGGCGCGTGATCTCTTTCGCGCGGTTGGCTTTGAGGGTGCTCCAGTTCAGTGTGGGCTTTTCACCCTCCCAGCCGAAGCCGTGTGATTCCTCAAAGCCCTCGCCGTAGTGCGCCGCGTAGCTGTAGAGCTTTTTGGGGATGCAGCCCACGTTCACGCAGGTGCCGCCCAGGCCGTCGGTGCCCAGCACCTCGGCCAGCGCCACGCGCGCGCCGCGTTGTGCCGCCATGCGCGCGGCGCGCACGCCGCCGCTGCCACCGCCGATCACGAAAAGGTCAAAGTCAAAAGTTGGGTTGGTCATGGTGTGTTCCCGGGCGCAAAGCCCTTGAGTTCCTGGCGGATGAAATCGATGAAGGCCCGCGTGCGCGTGGGCAGCAGGCGGGCGTGGGGGTAGACCACATGGATCGGGCGGGGCGCGTCTTCAAAGTCCTCCAGCACGGTCTGCAATTCTCCGTTTTTCAGCTGCGGCGCGACCTGGTACCAGAGGAATTGGCCGAAACCCGAGCCCGCCGCGCACGCCTGCACGGCCGGGGCGATGTGGTTGAACTCGAGGTTGCCACTCACGCTGAGCTTGAGGCGTTTGCTCCCGTCGCGAAACGTGCCCCAGGTGGGCGTGTGGTCGGCCACGCGCACGCAGTTGGCCGCCAGCAGGTCGTTGGGGTGGCTGGGTCGGCCGTGCTCGCGCAGAAACGCCGGACTGGCCACCACCACCCGACGCATGTCGCCCAGGGGCAGAGCGACGAGGCTGGAGTCCTCCAGCTGGCCGATGCGGATGCCCACATCGATGCCTTCCTCCAGCAGGTTCACCACCCGGTCCACCAGCATCACGCGGCAGCGTATCTGGCGGTGCTGCTGCACAAAGCGCGTGACGATGGGTGCCACGTGCATCTGGCCGAACAGCACCGGTGCGGTGATGGTGAGGTGGCCGGTGGGCTCGGCGGCGTCGTCCTTCAACTCGGCCTCGGCGTCTTTCACCGCGGCCAGCAGCTGGCGGCAGCTCTCCAGGTGGCGCCGGCCTTCCTCGGTGAGCGAGATGCGGCGCGTGGTGCGGTTGAACAGGCGCACACCGAGATCGGCCTCGTAGGCCGCGAGCAGACGCACCACGGCGGGCAGTGACGCGCCCATGGCCCAGGCCGCTGCCGTGAGGCTGCCGGCGTCGGCGATCTGCACAAAGGTGTCCATGGCGCGGAATTTGTCCATGCGCCATTAAACCGATTTGTGGAGCAGTCATGTGCGTCAGGGGGCATTGGTGAATCGGCTCGCAGCAAAGAAGATCGCACCACCCCAACCCAGGAGCCCCCATGAAGCCCACCCTCCAGCTGTATCGCAACGCCGTCTCGGGCCATTGCCACCGCGTCGAACTCTTTCTCTCGCTGCTCGGCCTGCCCTTTGAGAGCATCGACGTCGACCTCGCGCAGAAGCAGCACAAGTCGCCCGGGTTCCTCGCCATGAACCCGCTGGGCCAGATCCCGGTGCTGCGCGACGGCGAGCTGACGCTGGCCGATTCGAACGCCATCCTGGTCTACCTGGAGGCCCGCCATGCGCCGGGCGAGTGGCTGCCGCGCGATCCGGTGGGCGCGGCGCGCGTGCAGCGCTGGCTGTCGCTGGCCGCCGGCCCGCTGGCCTTTGGTCCGGCCGCCGCCCGCGTGGTGCAGCTGTTCAAGTTGCCGACCGACCCGAAGGATGCGATCGCTCGCGCCGAAGCCCTGTTCGGTTTGATGGAGTCGGAGCTCGGGCGCACGCCGTTTCTGGTGGGCGATCGCGCCACGCTGGCCGACGTGGCGCACTACGCCTACGTGGCGCGCGCACCCGAGGGCCTGGTGTCGCTGCAACCCTGGCCCGCCATCCGTGGCTGGCTGGCGCGCATCGAGGCGCTGCCGGGCTTTGTGCCCATGGTCAAGTCGCCCGTGGGTTTGGAAGCATGAGCGCGTTTCACCCGGGTGAACAAGCCTTGCAGGCGCGCGCCGGCGTGCAGGCGCAGATGGCGCAGATCGGCCCGCGCGTGATGCGCGACCACATGCCCGATCAGCACCGCGAGTTCTTCGGCCTGCTGCCTTTTGTGGTGGTGGGCAGCATGGACAACCAGGGACAGCCTTGGGCCAGCGTGCTCGCGGGTGCGCCGGGCTTCATGCACGCGCCCGATCCCACGCACCTGCACATCCGCGCGCAGCCGTTGCCGCACGACCCCCTGCAACGCACGCTGCACGAAGGCGCCGCGCTGGGCCTGCTCGGCATGCAGCCGCACACGCGCCGGCGCAACCGCATGAACGGCACGGCGCACCTGCAAGACGGTGCGCTGGTGGTCGAGGTGGGTCAGAGCTTTGGCAACTGTCCCAAGTACATCCAGGCGCGTGAACCGTCGTGGACGCCGGACGCGTCTGCCACTCAAGTGATTCACCAGGGGGCGGCGCTGGACGAAGCCGCGCGCGACATGATCCGCACGGCCGACACCTTCTTTATCGCCACCGCCCACCCCCAAGCCGCTGCAGCGACCGAGGCGCGCCATGGGGTGGACGTGTCGCACCGCGGCGGCGCACCGGGGTTTGTGAAAGTCGAAGGCCAGCGCCTCACCGTGCCCGACTTCGTGGGCAACCAGTTTTTCAACACGCTGGGCAACATCGCGGTGCAGCCGCTGGCGGGTCTGCTGTTCATGGACTTCGAGCGCGGCGACCGGCTCTACCTGGCGGCCCGCGCCAGCGTGGTGTGGGACGGTGCCGAGCTCGCCAGCTTTGCGGGTGCGCAGCGCCTGCTGCGGATGGAGGTCACGCAGGTGGTCCACGTGCAAGGCGGCCTGCCGCTGCGCTGGGGGCCGGCCGAGCGATCGCCGCACCTCGCCGGCACGGGTTATTGGCCATCCCGATAATCGTTGGATGACGTTTGCCCCACCGCCCAAACCCTCCCCAAAACCCGCTGGCATGGCGGTGGTGATCGGCGGCACAGGCGGTATTGGCGCAGCGCTGGTGGCCGGTTTGCAGGCGCAAGGTTTTGAGGTGCTGGCACTGGGCCGGCGCACGCAGCCCGCGCTGGATTACACCGATGAAGCAACGGTGGCCGCCTGTGCACAGCACGTGGCCGCGCGCTTGGTTGAGACGGACTTGCCGCTGGTGCGCCTGATCGTGGCCACCGGCTTCTTGCATGGCCAAACGGCGGGTGGCCATAACGCCGAGCCCGAGCGTTCATGGCAACACCTGAACGCCGATGCGCTGCAACACAACTTCCTGATCAACGCGATCGGCCCGGCGCTGGTGGTGCGCCACTGTCTGCCGCTGCTGCCCAGACAGGGCTGCTGCGTGGCGGCCTTTCTCTCGGCGCGCGTGGGCAGCATCGGTGACAACGCGCTCGGCGGCTGGTACGCCTACCGCGCGTCCAAGGCCGCGCTCAACCAGCTGGTGCACACCTCGGCCATTGAACTGGCGCGGCGCAACAAGGAAGCCCTGTGTGTGGCGCTGCACCCGGGCACGGTGGACACGGGTTTGTCGCAGCCGTTCGCCAAGACCGGCTTGCAGGTGCGCCCCGCCCATGAGGCCGCGAGCGATCTGCTGGCCGTCATCGACACGCTGCCGGCCGGCAGCAGCGGGCAGTTCTTCGATCACAAGGGACTGCCCATTCCCTGGTAAGCGGTGCTTCCTGACCGGTCTGGGCGCGGTGCCCCCTGGGGGTATGGAGTTCTGCGGTTGTCTATCCTTTTGCAGGTGGCGTTGGCCCACAACCTGTGAGGGAGAAAGCGATGAGAGCCCAAGAATGGCTGATGTTGTTGTGTGTGTTCCATGTCGGCGGCCTTGCCGCACAAGCCCTGCCCAATCAGATATGCCTCAACGCAGAGGTGTCGGAACGGCAGTCCATCGAAACCAATTACCGCTATCCACCGAGGCCAGAGCAGCGGACCGTCGTTGACAGGCATCGGTTCGAATGCACGTCACCAGACCCAGTGGGTGACTGCTTTGTTCGACTCCTTGCCTGCGGCATCGACGACCAGGTAGAGCAGGACGCGTGTGGGGACACGCGCGGGTGGTGGTTCGACTTGATGGTGCTGCGCAGCCGCCTGCTCGATCCGCAAGGCCAGCCCGTCTACGAAGCGTGGCCGTCCAACCCAGCGGTGCGGAGGCTGGTTGGCCATCCTTACCGGGTGGTTGAGGATGTGTACCGCACGTGGCCCCACGGCGGAGGTCCCGCCACCGTCTATCAGCTCAGGGACAACCGTGAGTCCCACTTTCACACAGACCAGTCCATGCCCGTTTGTTACACCATGGCCCACCTGCTGGGCTTCTTCAACGGGGTGTGGAACACGAAAAGAGAGGCTGAGCAATCGCTGGAGGAAATGAAGAAGCAGAGCTTTCTCGGCCCCGACTGGCGCGGCGCACCCATCCGCTACGAGCTGTTCTACAACCAGAGTTGCAAGAGCGTCACCGGTGGCGCGTGCCTGCAGGACGTGGCCGAGGTGTTCCGCCAGCGCAGTGCCGAAATCGACGGCCTGCTGGGCCGGCGCTGGGAGTACTTCTGGGAGCAGGTGACCGGCCAGCACACCCAGGCCGGCTCCTTCACCCAGCGCCTGGTGGCCCGCGTGGTGCGCGCCGACAACGCGCTGGCCAACTGGTTCGACGCACTGGGCAACGCGGTGCTGGCCAAGATCACCGCACTCAGCACCGCGCTGCTTGAGAACCCGCCCACCGCGCAAGACACCGCTGGGCACACCGCGCGACTTGTTCGTGCTGGTCAGCGAGCCGAGCGTGCGGTGCTGGTGGCCCACTCACAAGGCAACCTGTTCGTCAACGCTGCCTACGACGCTTTCCTGGCCCACTCGCGCCAGGCCGGTGCGCTGGTGGGGGAAGACACCGGTTACGTTGCCGCCAAGGTGGTGCACATTGCCCCCGCTTCGCCCACACTGCGGGGCCCCTACGTGCTGGCCAACACCGACTTGGTCATCAACGGTCTGCGCCGTGTCGATGGCACCTATCTGCCCGTGTCCAACGCGACCCTGTCCTTCGATAAAAAAGACCCCTCTGGCCACAAGCTGCTAGACACCTACCTCGACGAGGCCCGCCCGCTGCGCGCCCGCATCCGCCAACTTGTCACCGACGCGCTGGACGCGCTGTGACACCCGCCACCAGGAGCCTGCCCATGCAACCCCAATTCAACCGAGAGTCGCTTCCATTGATCCGTGCCACACGCCAGCGGTGTGCGCACCTGACAGCCCTGGCGCTGAGCCTGGCGCTGGCCGCGTGCGGCGGCAATACTGCGACGCCAGCAGCCGCACCAACCTCAGGCGCGAGCGCGGCCAGCGAGCCCGGCATGAAGCAGCAGCTGGAAGACCTGGAGCGCCGGGGCGAATTGCCGGCGCTCGACCGATCCACCGACATCGCCGGGCCGGACACCGATCGCAACGGCATCCGCGACGACATCGACGCTTACATCGCGGCGTTGCCGGTGAATGAGGCGGTCAAGAAGGCGTCACGCCAGGTGGCCCGTGTGCAGCAGAAATCGTTGTTGATTGACCTCAATGACCGGGGTGCACTGCTGGCGCTGTCCGATGCCAGCATGGCGTCCACGGCGTGCATGTCGGAGACCGTGGAGGCCGGGTTGCCATTGGAGCAACACATCAGAGTGCGACGAGACGGGCATGCGATCGCTCTCAAGATCGAAGCCATCACCGCCAACACCCCCGAGCGCGCCGAGCGCTACATGGCCTACATGCGTGCGCTGCACGGCACCACGACCACCTACCCGGAGGGCAAGGTGTGTGAAGACGAATAAGTCGGCCGTGCTGATGCTGCTGGCCGTAGCCCTTATGGCTTGCGACGGCGAGAAAACGGCCGCACCCGCATCGGCACCGACCGCGGCCAGCGAGCCCGGCATGAAGCAGCAGCTGGAAGACCTGGAGCGCCGGGGCGAATTGCCCGTGCTCGACCGATCCACCGACATCGCCGGGCTGGACACCGACCGCAATGGCATTCGTGACGACATCGATGCCTACATAGTCGCGCTTCCTGTGAGCGATGCGATGAAGAAGGCGACGCGACAAGTTGCACGTGTGCAACAAAAGGCGTTGACGATCGACCTCAACGACCAAATCACTCTGCTTGCGCTGTCAGACGCCAGCATGGCATCCACAGCGTGCATGTCGCAAACGGCCGAGGCCGGATTACCAGCGGTTCAGCGAAACAAGGCGAGCATCGATGGATACGCCATCACGCTGAAGATTGAAGCCATCACCGCCAACACTCCCGAGCGAGCAGATCGCTACATGGCCTACATGCGAGCCCTTCATGGCACCACCACCACCTACCCTGAAGGAAAGGCCTGTGAAGACGAATAGGGTGCTGGCGCAACAGCACTGCGCTAGCCTAGAACCCACCCACCGCGCAGGACACGGCCGGGCACATCGCACAACTCATCGCCGCCGGCCAGTGGGTCGATCGGGCGGTGCTTTTGACCCATTCGCAAGGCAACCTGTTCGTCAACGCTACCTACGACGCTTACCTGGTCCGTCCTGTCTCTCGACTGCAAAGACCCCTCCGGCCACAAGCCGCTCGATACCTACCTCGACGATACCCGCCCGCTGCGCGCCCAGATCCGCCAGCTCATCGCCGAAGCGCTGGACGCGCTTTAAACCGCCAACCACCAGGGGCCGCCCGATGCATTCCAGAAGCAAAACCAATCAACCCACCGCCGCATCCCGCAGGCACATCGCCCGATGGCTTTGCCTGTCGATCGCTGTGCTGGCACTTACGGCCTGTGGTGGAGGCAAATCGTCCGAATCGCCAACAGCTCCAACTGCGGAGCGCGGCATGAAAGAGCAACTGGCAGAGTTGGAAAGTGCCGGCGAGTTGCCCGCGCTTGACCGATCCTCCAGCATTCCCGGGCCAGATGCTGACAGCAATGGCATTCGAGACGACATTGATGCCTACATCACTGCGTTGCCAGTGAGCGATGCGATGAAGAGGGCCACGCGACAAGTCGCGCGTGTACAGCAAAAGGCGCTGACGATTGGTCTCAATGACCGCGTCGCTCTGCTGGCACTGTCCGATGCCAGCATGGCATCCACCGCATGCATGTTAGAAATGGCAGAGAGGGGTGTTCCTTTGGAGCAGCACAGCAAGGTACGACGCGCTGGCCATGCCATCGCCCTCAAGATCGAAGCCATCACCGCCAACACCCCCGAGCGGGCCGATCGTTACATGGCCTACCTGGGAGCACTTCATGGCACAACCACCACGTACCCTGAGGGAAAGGTCTGCGAAGACTGAACTCGTGTGTACGGGGGGTCAGTACGTGTACACGCCACGCCCGGTCTTGCGACCGAGCCACCCAGCCGCGACCATTTCCTTGAGCAAGGGCGCCGGGCGGTATTTGCTGTCGTTGTACTCGGCCACGTAGACGTTCATCACGGCCAGGCACACGTCCAGGCCGATCATGTCGGCCAGCGCCAGCGGGCCGATGGGCTGGTTGGTGCCGAGCTTCATGCCGGCGTCGATGTCTTCCGGCGTGGCCAGGCCTTCGGCCAGCACGAAGAAGGCCTCGTTGATCATGGGCACCAGGATGCGGTTGACCACAAAGCCGGGCGCGTTCTTCACCGTGATCGGCGTTTTGCCCAGCGCCAGCGCCAGGGCTTTCACCGCGTCGTGCGTGGCGTCGCTGGTCTGCAGGCCGCGGATGATCTCCACCAGCGCCATCATGGGCACGGGGTTGAAGAAGTGCATGCCGATGAAGCGGTCGGGGCGTTTCGTGGCGGCGGCCAGCTTGGTGATGCTGATCGAGCTGGTGTTGGTCGCCACGATCACGTCGGCGGCGAGCAGGCCGTCGAGCTGCTGCAGGATCTTGACCTTGAGGCCTTCGCTCTCCGTAGCCGCTTCGATGACGAGTTGCGCGCCTTTGAGATCGTCGTAGCTCGTGGAGCCGGTGATGAGCGACAGCGCCTGGTCCTTGTCGGCGGCAGTGATCTTTTCCTTCTTGATCAAACGGTCCAGGCTGCCGGCCACGGTGGCCAGGCCCTTGTCGACGGCGGCCTGCGCGATGTCGACCATGACCACGCGGATGCCGCTGGTGGCGCAGGCTTGCGCGATGCCGTTGCCCATGGTGCCCGAGCCGATGATGCCGACGGTCTGGATGCTGTTCATGACGTGATTTCTCCTGCGGATGAAGGTGATGGGTGTGGGGGTTTTCCCGGCGTCGCGATGGCGTCGCCGGAGGCAGTTTCCTAGGCGCCGCAGCCTACCTGGGCTGTGGCCCCTGTGCTAACTTGCTGCTGGATTGTCGCGCACGGTTTGACGGGCGCCACAACACGACGGAGACACACCATGTTCGACTACATCATCGTTGGCGGCGGCTCGGCCGGCAGCGTGCTGGCCGGCCGCCTGAGCGAAGACCCTGCCATTCGCGTGGCCCTGATCGAAGCCGGCCCGCCCGACCGCAGCGTGTTGATCCACTGCCCGGCCGGTCTGGCGGTGATCGCCAAGTTCGAAATGAACGGCTGGGGTTACAACACCACGCCACAGCCCGGCTTGAACGGCCGGCGCGGCTACCAGCCGCGCGGCAAGGTGCTGGGCGGTTCCAGCTCGATCAACGCCATGATCTACGCGCGCGGCCACGCGGCCGATTACGACGGCTGGGCCGCGCAGGGCAACCCAGGCTGGTCGTACGCCGATGTGCTGCCGTATTTCAAACGCGCCGAGCACAACGAGCGTGGCGCCGACACCCTGCACGGCCAGGGCGGCCCGCTCAACGTGATGGATCTGCGCAGCCCCAACCCCTTCCTCGCGTCGTTCATCGAAGCCGGTCAGCAGGCGGGCCAGCGGCACAACACCGACTTCAACGGGGCGGAGCAAGAAGGTGTGGGCGCCTACCAGGTCACGCACAAGAACGGCGAACGCTTCAGCGCCGCCAAGGCCTACCTCACGCCGCACCTGCAGCGGTCCAACCTGCAGGTGATCACGAACGCACTCACCACCCGGGTGGTGATGGACGCCGACGGTCCGGCGCCGCGCGCAGTGGGCGTCGAATACCGCAGCAACGGCGGTCGCGGGCCCATGCAGACCCTGCGCCTCAAGCCCGGTGGCGAGGTGGTGCTGAGTGCCGGGGCCTTCGGCTCGCCGCAGTTGCTCATGCTCTCGGGCCTGGGGCCGGCCGCGCATTTGCGCGAGCACGGCATCGAGCCGGTGCTGGACCTGCCCGGCGTGGGCGCGAACCTGCACGACCACGTGGACGTGGTGATCGTGGTCAACGCGCCCAAGGTGAAGGCGTTGCTGGGCCTCACGCCGGGTGGGTTGTGGAAAGCGGTGCGCGGCATCTTCGAATGGCGGCGCCAGCGCAGCGGCATGCTCACCACCAACTTTGCCGAGGCCGGGGGCTTCATCAAGAGTTCGCCCGACGAGGCGATTCCCGACCTGCAATTGCACTTTGTGGTGGGCAAGCTGGTGGACCACGGGCGCAAGTCGGTGCTGGGCAACGGCTATTCATGCCATGTGTGCCTGCTGCGCCCCAAGAGCCGCGGCAGCCTGCGCCTGGCCAGTGCCGACCCGCAGGTGGCGCCGCTCATCGATCCCGCGTTCCTGCAAGACCCCGACGACACCGCGCGCCTGGTGCGCGGCTTCAAGGTGATGCGCGAGCTGTTGCAGCAACCGGCCCTGACGCGGTACGGTGGCTCCGAGTCGGCCACTTCCGCGCTGGCCCAGAGCGATGCGGAGATCGAGCAGTTCGTGCGCAACCATGCAGACACCATCTACCACCCGGTGGGCACGTGTCGCATGGGCCCGGGCCCGAACGACGTGGTGGACGCCCGTCTGCGGGTGCACGGCGTGGCGGGTTTGCGGGTGGTGGACGCATCGGTGATGCCGGCGGTGGTGGGTGGCAACACCAACGCGCCGGTGATCATGATGGCCGAGAAGGCGGTCGATATGATGCGGGCGGACCGCCTTGCTGCGCTGTCTCAACAGGAACCCCACCATGATTCTCGAACACGCGGATATCCGCATCGATCCCCTCAAGCGCTCGGCGTTTGAGGAGGCCATCGTTCAAGGCGTGACCACGGTCATTGCCCATGCCCAAGGCTTCAAGGGCTACAAGGTCAACCGCAGCATCGAGACGCCGGGTCGTTATCTGCTGATGATTTACTGGGACACGCTGGAAGACCACACCGTGGGCTTTCGCGGCTCCGACCTCTTCCCCCAGTGGCGCGCCATCGTCGGTCCGTTCTTCGCCCAACCACCGGTGGTCGAACACCTGGAATTGGTCGGCAAGAGCTGATCAGGCCTTGCGCATCAGGGTCGACTTGCCGAACAGGCTTTCGATCAGGTCCACCGCCAGCACCGCCGTGCGGTTGCGCACGTCGAGTGCCGGGTTGAGTTCCATCACGTCCATCGATGCCATGCGTCCGGTGTCCGCGATCATTTCCATGCACAGCTGCGCTTCTCGGTAGGTCGGGCCGCCGGGCACCGTGGTGCCCACACCGGGTGCGATGTCCGGGTCGAGGAAGTCCACGTCGAAACTCACGTGCAGGTGGGTGTTGTCGTCCATCCCGGCGAGCGCCTGTTCCATGGTGTGGCGCATGCCCTTCTCGTCGATGTAGCGCATGTCGAACACCTCCAGCCCTTCCTCGTGCACCATGCGCTTTTCGCCGGCGTCGACGCTGCGGATGCCGATCTGGCGCACCACACTCGCATCGATGGCCGGCGTGGTGCCGCCGATGCCGGTCAGCAGCGCCGGTCCGTGGCCGCACAGCAGCGCCACCGGCATGCCGTGAATGTTGCCGCTGGGGGTGAGCGCGGCGGTGTTGAAGTCGGCGTGGGCGTCGAGCCACAACACGCGCAGCTGTTTGCCGGTGTCCCGGCAGTGGCGCGCCACCGCGCTGATGGAGCCCAGGCCCAGGCAGTGGTCGCCCCCGAGCACGATGGGCAGGCGGCCCAGCGCCAGTTCGGCGTGCACCGCGTGGTGCAGGGTTTCGTTCCAGGCCGCCACCTCGGGCAGGTGGCGGTAACCGTCGGTGGGCGGCTGCCAGGGGTTGGCCGGGCCGCTCAGGTTGCCGCGGTCGATCACGTGAAGGCCGTGGCCCGCCAGCACGCTGGCGAGACCCGCCACGCGCAGGGCTTCGGGACCCATGGAGGCGCCGCGTGCGCCGGCACCGATGTCGGTGGGCACGCCGATGAGACTGATGTTTTTCTGCATGGCACCATTCTGCTTGAGATGGTGGCTCCCGAGGTGCCGGCGCGCAGGGTGGCAGGCCTGCGTATCCGTTGGTATGAGCTGTGTCCGAATGCCGTGCGCCGTGGCGTGCGATGGCCGGGCGCTGGCGTGTCCAGAGCGAGCCGCCATCGTTACATCAGCAAACCTCCTGTCGCAATGGCGAACGGCGCGTCACCCAGACTGCGTTGCTCCTCCCTGCAACACGAGCCACCTTCCCCATGAACATGCCCAACCTTTCCATTTGTCTGTTCTCCGCCGCCCTCGGGCTGAGCGCCTGTGGTGGCGGGGGTGACGGTGCGGAAGCCGCTGCGCCCCCCACTGCCGCGGTGGTCCAGCCAGCGAGTGTGGTCACACCCGCTGCGATACCCACCGGCAGCACGGCATGCGATGCGGCCACCGGCCGGGTGCTCAACGTGGGTGCCGGCCAGACCTACAGCGTGCCCAGCGCCGCCGCGGCCATGGCCCGCGACGGTGACGTGATCCGCATCGCGGCCGCCGACTACCGGGGAGACGTCGCCACCTGGCGCCACAACAACCTCACCATCTGCGGCGTTGGTGGGCGTGCGCGCTTGTTTGCCGACGGCAACAGCGCGGGCGGCAAGGCCATCTGGGTGATTGCGGGCACCAACGTCACCGTCGACAGCGTCGAGTTCCGCAATGCCAAGGTGGCTTCCCGCAACGGAGCCGGCATCCGCGCCGAGCACGGTGGCTGGCTGCGCGTGCGCAACAGCGGCTTCTTCGACAACGAAAACGGCATCCTGACGCACAACACCGCCGGCACCAGCCTGGTGATCGAAGGCTCCGAGTTCGCGCGCAGCGTGGTGGCCGGGGGCCTGGGCCACAACCTGTACGTGGGGCGCATCGACAGTCTCACGGTGACGGGCAGCTATTTCCACGAAGCCACGGTGGGCCACAACCTCAAGACCCGTGCGCGCGAATCGGTGATCGAGAACAGCTACTTCATGGACGGACCCACCGGAAGCTCCAGCTACCTGGCAGACTTTGCCGAAGGTGGGCGCGTGGTGCTGCGTGGCAACCTCTTCCACAAAGGCCCCGCTGCGCAGAACCCCAGCGCCATCAGCTACGGCTCCGAGGGATTCACGCACACCACCAACACGCTGGAACTCACCCACAACACGATGGCCATCACCCGCTCCGGGGGCGCGTTCCTGCAGATCCGCACCGGCACCCAGTCGGTGGTGCTCAAGGCCAACCTCTTCGCCGGCACCGGCAACCAGACGCTGATGGTGGGTTCCTACGCCAGCGGCAACGCGGTGCAGAGCGGCAATGTCAATGGACTGGCCAGCCAGATACCCGGTGCCAGCAACATCACCAGCCCGAACTTCTGGCCCAACGCCGACTTGCAGGCTTTGCTGGACCTGGGCGGCGTGTTGGACGCGTCCTACCTGCGCGACGCACCCCGGCCGTTTCAGCTGCGTTCCCTGAGCGCCGCACGCAAGGCGGGGGCCTTGCAGTCGGCTCCCTGAGAAGGCCCTGGCTGGGCGGCCCTGTGCCGGCGCGGGCTTGTGCTCGTGAACGACAATGCAGGCCCCCAGTGTTTCTGCGAAACCCGCCCACGCACGGCGGGTGCCTGCCATGCCTTCCCAAGCTTCTCCCCTGTGGACCCCCTGCGGCTTCGACCACCTGATGCGCAACCCGCGCGGCTGGCTGGTGCCGACCGACGATTACTGGCGCCTGTGGTTGCAGCGACCCGAGCTGGCGCTGGTGGAGGAGTCGTGCGCCGCCGAGCAGGCGCTGCACGCCTCGCTCATGGCGTCGCCCACACGCGCCGTGGCCTCCAACGAGCTCGATGCGTTCGAAGACGATGACGCGCGCGCCAACCACCGCCTGTTCCTCGGTTTTCGCGACGCGGTCATCGCGGCCGGTTCGCTCGAATCGGCCTACGCCGGCTTTTTCAAGGCGGGCTCGGTGCAGATCCCGCCGCTGTTCCTCGACCTCGTGGTGCAGGCCCTGGTGTGCAACCTGCTCGATGGCTCGGACGACGCGTGGCAGTGGCGCGCCGCCGAGATGCTGTTTCGCCGTCAGCGCGTGCGCGTGCAGGACGGGCGTGTGCTCAGCGGTGACAGCGAGGTGCTGGACATGCTCAACGAGACCGGTGGCCTGGGTGCGGTGGGTCGGTTGCTCATGCAGAGCGGCGCGGCCATTCCGGAGGTGAACATCGAGGTGTTGAGTGACGACAACGCCGCGCGCTACTTGCTGAGCCGCGCGGGCCAGGGGCGCTTCAACTTCGTGCTCGACCTCACGCACGAGATCCAGCGCGAGCTCTCGCACGGCCTCACGCTCACCATGAACCGTTCGCAGTCGGGCCTGAAGGCGCTGGCACAGGTGCTGCAGCGGTGGGTGCGGCATTTCCACGGTGTGGTGGTGCAGGTGCAGCCCGAGGCGCGGGTGGATGATGAAGCCTGGCGCTGGCACCTGGGGCTGGACGCCGAGTCCACCGCTTTGCTCAACGACCTGTACCGGGGCGTGGCGGTGGAGCCCGAGCGGCAACAGCGTCTGATCAGCCTTTTTCGCCTGACGTTTGACGACCCCCAGGACATGCAGCTGGATGTGCGCGGCAAGCCGGTCTATCTCGGCCTGGCCATGAACGCCGAGGGCTTGCTGAAGATCAAGCCGCAGAACCTGCTGCTCAATCTCCCGCTGGCGCGATCGATCTAGATGCCCACCACCGCCAGCGCGCTTGGCAAAACGCTCAACTTGAGCTGTCGCGCATAGCCGAGAAACTCCCCGTCGGCCGCCAGCGGCAGGTCGGGGTCGCTGCTGACCGTGAGGCTGTCGAAGGCGCGGGTGCGGATGCGGCTGTGGCCCAGGTGGGTGCCGGTGAGCAAGCGCGGCAGCATGGCCAGCGCGCCCAGCCGGGTGAACCGCCCGGCCAGCAACAGGTTGAGCAGACCGTCGTTGGTGCGTGCAGCGGGCGTGGCCGGCATGCCGCTGCCGAACGTGGGCGTGTTCAGGCTGGAGGCGAACAGGGCCGGGCCGCTGTGCAGGTGTTTGCCGTTGGCCATCACATCAAGTCGCCAGGTCTGCAGGTGGGCGAGTTCGACCAGCGTGGCCCACACATAGCGCGGCAGGCCGCTGAGCCATCGCGGCCCGCTCAGGGTGCGCAGCACCACCGCCGAATCAAAGCCGGCGGTGAAGCTGGAGAGGAACAGCACCCGGTACTCGCGCCCCTGCGGGTCCATCCACTCGGCGCAGCCCACGTCCATCGGGCGCGGGTCGGCGTTGAGGGCGTGGACCAGCGAGGCCAGTGGTGCGCGTCCGTGCAGGCCGAGCGAACGCGCCACGTCGTTGCCGGTGCCCATGGCCACCACGCCGAGTTCGTGGCCACGCTGCAGCACGGCGGGCAACCAGCGGTTGAGCGTGCCGTCGCCACCCACCGCCACCACGCGGCTGCGTTCGGGCAGCGTCTGCAGCAAGGCGAGGGCGTCCACCAGGTCGCGCGGGGCGTGCAGCACCACATCGGGCGGCAAGGCCGCCTGCAACCGCGGCAACCAGGCCGCCGCCCGCCCGCCCTGGGCGTGCGGGTTGAGCAGCACGCAGCGCTGCGGACCCGACCTCAACGCCCGCTCACATGTTGCGGCGGTACTGGCCGCCCACCTCGAACAGGGCCGAGGTGATCTGGCCCAGCGAGCACACCCGCACCGCCTGCATCAGCACCTCGAACACATTGCCGTTTTCAATCACCGCCTGTTTCAGGCGTTGCAGCATGGCGGGCGATTCGCTCGCGTGCTTGGCGTGGAACTCGGCCAGGCGCTTGAGCTGGCTTTGTTTCTCATCGTCCGTGGAGCGGGCCAGCTCCAGTGTGTCGGGCGTCACGTCGCCGTGCGGGTTGCGGAAGGTGTTCACGCCCACGATCGGGTACTCGCCGGTGTGCTTGAGCATCTCGTAGTGCATCGACTCGTCCTGGATCTTGCCGCGCTGGTAGCCGGTTTCCATGGCGCCCAGCACGCCGCCGCGCTCGGCGATCTTCTCGAACTCCTGCAGCACGGCTTCTTCCACCAGCTCGGTCAGCTCGTCGATGATGAAGGCGCCCTGGTTGGGGTTCTCGTTCTTGGCCAGGCCCCACTCGCGGTTGATGATGAGCTGGATCGCCATGGCGCGGCGCACCGAGTCTTCGGTGGGCGTGGTGATGGCCTCGTCAAACGCGTTGGTGTGCAGGCTGTTGCAGTTGTCGTAGATCGCGATCAGCGCCTGCAGCGTGGTGCGGATGTCGTTGAACTGGATCTCCTGCGCGTGCAGGCTGCGGCCGCTGGTCTGCACGTGGTATTTGAGTTTCTGGCTGCGCTCGTTCGCACCATACCGGTCGCGCAGGGCCACGGCCCAGATGCGCCGCGCCACGCGGCCGAGCACCGTGTACTCCGGGTCCATGCCGTTGCTGAAGAAGAACGACAGGTTGGGCGCAAAGTCGTCGATGTGCATCCCACGCGCCAGATACGCCTCCACAAAGGTGAATCCGTTGGAGAGCGTGAACGCGAGCTGGCTGATCGGGTTGGCGCCGGCCTCCGCGATGTGGTACCCCGAGATCGACACCGAGTAGAAGTTGCGCACATCGTGGTGCACGAAGTACTCGGCGATGTCGCCCATCACCTTGAGCGAGAACTCGGTGGAGAAGATGCAGGTGTTCTGGCCCTGGTCTTCTTTCAGGA
>NZ_JAOASO010000163.1 GCF_030158645.1 Hydrogenophaga sp.
ACTGGAAACAACTCACCGGCCGCGCCAAGCAGCAGTGGGGCAAGCTCACCGACGATGACCTGACCACGGTGGCCGGCCACCGCGACCAGCTCGCCGGCAAGATCCAGGAGCGCTACGGCATTGCCAAGGACGAAGCCGAAGAGCAGCTGAAGGCCTGGGAGACCAGCGCGGACGACTCGTGGCTGAACATCTCGACCGACGCGGAACACGCACAGCAACACAAACGCTGAGGCAGCGGCACCCACGCTGACCACGCACGGCGGGGCCGCGTGGGGGCTTCATTTCATGGACATCAACTCGACGTGCAGCAGCTTGTCGGCCTCGTAGCAACTGCAGGCTTCGCGCTCCAGGCGCGCACGGTCCAGCACCTGGAGCTCACCCCGCGTGTACTGGATGATTCCGTCCTTCTGGAAGTCGCTGGCCGCCTGGGTCACACCCACGCGGCGCACGCCCAGCATGAGCGAGATGAATTCCTGCGTGACATGAAAGTGGTCCGCTTCGGCACGGTCCTGACTCATCAGCAACCAGCGCGCCAGGCGGGGACCGATCGGGTGGAAACGTTCGCAGGCCGATGCCAGCGCCTGCTGGTGCAACCGCACCATGAGGCTGCGCTCCAGCATCCGCTGCAACGGCGGCATGTCGGCCATGGCTTGTCGCAAGGCGTCGGACTCGATGCGCCAGCAGTGGCCGGCGCCCTGGACCACCGCGCGCCACGGTGTCTTGGCGATGCCCAGCACCAGTTCCGAACCCAGCATCGACTCGCGTCCGGCCATGCCCACCTCCAGCGGTGGATGGCTGTCGATGTCGATCACCAGCGAGATGAAGCCTGAGCGGGGAAAGTAGGCGTGGCTCAGTTCGGCGCCGCGCACGCTCAGCTCGGCCGAGAGCACCAGCTCGAAGGGCTCGCACAGCGCGAGAAAACGTTTGGCGATCCCTTTGGGGAGCGCTGCGATGAGCAGGTTTTCGGTGTTTTTCAAGGCATCCGCCCGGTTCACAAGCGGAGACCCATCACGGACATCACTCATGCGGGTTGCACGAACACGGTGCCCGGCAATCCCTGCCCCATCGTGGACCAATTTGGCCCGGGCATCCGTCTGTCTCCGTACGCAAGACGCACAGCGCGCTTCAGGTGGCCTTCACAGCCGGCAACAGGCGGTTGTATTCCCGCTTCACCACCCGGTAGCACTCGCAGGTGCGTTCTTCCAGCTTGGGCCGGTCCAGCACCGTGATGCGCCCGCGCGAATAACGGATGAGGCCCGCGCCCTGCAACTTGAGCGCGGCTTCGGTCACACCCTCGCGGCGCACACCCAGCATGTTGGAAATCAGCTCCTGCGTCATCACCAGTTGGTTGCCGGGCAGGCGGTCCAGGCTGAGCAACAGCCAGCGGCAGAGTTGCTGGTCCAGCGAGTGGTGGCGGTTGCACACCGCCGTCTGGCTCATCTGCGTGATGAGGGCCTGCGTGTAGCGCAGCATGAGGTGCATCACCGGGCTGGAGTGCTCGAACTCGCCTCGGATGAAGCTCGCCGGGACGCGGTAGCCCTGGCCCGCGCTTTGCACCACCGCGCGGCTCGGGGTGGAGCCACCACCCATGAAGATGGAAATGCCGACCACGCCCTCGTGGCCCACCACCGCGATTTCGGCCGAGGCGCCACTGTCCAGCACGTAGAGCAACGAGACGATGCCGGTGGTGGGGAAATGCACAAAGGTCAGCTGCTCATCGGCCTCGTAGAGCACCTTGCCCAGCGGCAGATCGATCGGCTCCAGCCAAGGCAGCCAGCGCTGCCACTCGGCGTCGGGCAGGCAGGCCAGCAACTGGTTCTGGCGGGGATCAGCGGTTTCGGTCACGTGGCATTCCTCGGAGACGGTGCTCGGCTCGGAACGCGGCCAGACCAGGATTTTCGGTAACGGAATGCTAGACACCGGTCCGTGCGCCGTCTGTCCGGCACCGAACACATGAAGGCCCGGCGAAGGCGTGGGCGATCCGGGCCGGATGTGGCGACCGCGCCCCATGGACAGAACGTTCGTGACCGCACAGACCTCGCACCGCACTGCCTTTACGGTTGCCCCTTCGCCCACAACCACTGGAACGCGCATGGCATTTCCCACCCCTTCAAACGCCGAGGCATGGCAGCCCCGGCCCATGCCCGTTGGCGGACCAGCCGACGGCGTGGCCACTTCGGCCAGCGCGGTCTCGTGGGGCGCGGTCGCTGCCGGCGGCGCGGCCGCCGCGGCGCTCTCGCTGATCCTGCTGATCCTCGGTGTGGGGCTGGGTCTGTCATCGGTCTCGCCCTGGACCCATGCCGGTGTGACGGCCACGACCCTGGGCGTTTCCACCATCGTGTGGTTGACGCTCACCCAGTTGCTGGCCTCGGCCATGGGCGGTTATCTGGCGGGCCGTTTGCGCACCCGGTGGCTGGACACGCAGGCCGACGAGGTGTACTTCCGCGACACCGCACACGGCTTTCTGGCATGGGCGGTGTCATCGCTGGCCACGGCGGCGCTGCTCACCTCGGTGATCGGCTCCATCGTGGGCGGCGGTCTGCAGGCGGGTGCCACCGGGGCGGGCGGTGCTGCCGTGGCGGCCACCGGCCTGGCACAAGACGATGAGGGCGCTTCGATGGCCTACTTTGTCGACACACTGTTTCGCCGAGACGCCGGCACCAGCGCCGGCGACCGGGCTGCTGCCGCCAACGTGGCCCCTGTGGACGCGGCGATCACCGACATCGGAACCGACAGGGACGCCGCCGAAATCGGCCGCATCCTGATGTTTTCCAACCTGTCCGAGCCTTTGCCACAGGACGATGTGCGCCACGTGGGTCAACTGGTGGCGCAACGCACCGGCTTGTCGCCATCCGATGCACAACAGCGCGTGACCGACACCTATGCCCGGGCGCAGGCCCAGGCCCGGGAAGCCGACACCGACGCGCGCGCCGCGGCAGACGCCGCACGCCAGGCCTCGGCCACCGCCGCGCTCTGGCTCTTTGTGTCCTTGCTGATCGGCGCTTTCTGCGCCAGCCTGGCCGCCACGTTCGGGGGTCGCCAGCGCGACGCTTGAACACCCCGCACATTCCCCACCGAAAGGACCCCCATGCGCTCGCTTCTGCTGCTCTTTCTGGGCATCCCCATCCCGATCATCATCCTGATCGCCATCTTCACCTGAGCGCGCTGTTCGCGCATCGATTTTCAACCCACCCCACCGAGAACACACCATGATTTCCAACACCACCACCCCCCAAGTGCCCAACACATCGCTGCTGTCGGAGAGTGAAAAGCTCGCGTCCGTGGCGGGCGACCAACTGGACCATGCCGTGCAGGGCGCGCACCATGCGATCGACCGGTTCGCCGACAGCGCAGTGCCCAAGGTCCGTCGGCTGGCCGAGACGGGCGATGCCTGGACGTCCAGCCTGCGCAGCACCGTGCGCGAACAACCTTTGATGGCCGTGGCGGCCGCGTTGGCGCTGGGCGCCCTGCTGGGCCGCATCACGCGCTGACACCCGACGCTGATCGCGATCAGATCGCGATCAGATCGGGCAACAGGCGGTCGTATTCCTTCTTGACCACCCGGTAGCACTCGCAGGTGCGGTGCTCCAGGCCGGGGCGGTCGAGCACCGCGATGTGGCCGCGCGCATAGCGGATGAGCCCGGCGGCCTGCAGCTTGAGCGCGGCTTCGGTCACGCCTTCGCGGCGCACACCGAGCATGTTGGCGATCAATTCCTGCGTCATGACCAGCTCGTTGCCGGGCAAGCGGTCCAGGCTCAGCAACAGCCAGCGGCAGAGTTGCTGGTCCAGCGAGTGGTGGCGGTTGCACACCGCCGTCTGGCTCATCTGCGTGATGAGGGCCTGCGTGTAGCGCAGCATGAGGTGCAGGACCGGGCTGGAGCGCTCGAACTCCGACTTGATCACATCGGCACGCAGCCGGTAACCCATGCCCGCGCTTTGCACCACCGCGCGGTTGGGGGTGGAGCCACCGCCCATGAAGATGGCAACGCCGACCACACCCTCGCGGCCCACCACCGCGATCTCTGCGGACGCGCCGTTTTCCAGCACGTAGAGCAGCGAGACGATGGCGTTCGTGGGGAAGTACACGTGCGACAGCGGCGCACCGGACTCGTACAGCACCTTGCCCAGCGGGAGGTCGACCAGTTCCAGCAATGGCTCCCAACGCTGCCATTCGGCGTCGGGCAGGCAGGCCAGCAACTCGTTCTGGCGTGAATTGTCGGGTTGGGTCAAGTGGCTTTCCTCCGGGGTGACAGTGATCGCTTGGCGCGGTTTGGCTCTTGAATGGCTCTTATCCCGAGCATTGCACGGATACGACCGTCTGTCCGTTCGGAAGCGAACATATAAAACTTCAAGCCTGTGTGGCCCCCCCCATCGGTACTACAAACACCGTGTGCGCCGGGAGGGCAGCCCACGGCAGGTGCTCCCCCACCGCCAGAAACCCCACGCCCTGGCCGCCCCAGGTGGCACGCACAGCGTCTTCGCTTTGTCGCACCAGCACGAAACGCAGGGTGCGGCCATCGCGCACCAGCGTGATCTCGGCCCGCGGCCAGTGCGCGGGCAGGCAGGGCTCAAAACTCAGGCCGTGCGCGGTGAGCTTCAAGCCCATGACCGACTCGATGGCCGCGCGGTGCAGCCAGCCCGCAGCACCGGTGTACCAACTCCAGCCGCCCCGGCCCACGCCGGGTGGCTGGCTGTAGACGTCGGCGGCCATGGCGTAGGGCTCCAGTCCGTAAGCCGGGCCCCACCGCGGGTGGCTGGCGCGGTGCGCGGGGCTCAGGTAGGTGAAATAGCGGTAGGGTGCGTCGCGGGTCTCCGAACCCGCGGGCTCCCGCACGGCCAGCGCTGCCATCGCCATGAGGCCCCACACGCCGGCGTGGCTGTACTGCCCCCCGTTTTCGCGCACACCCGGCGGGTAGGCCTGGATGTAACCCGCACTCGGCTGGGCGTGGGCCAGCGGTGGCGTGAGCAACTGGATCAGGCCCGCCTCGGGGTTGACCAGCTGCGTTTCCACCGCCTCCATGGCCAGCCGCTGGCGGATCAGCGGCGCCTGCCCGCTGAGCACCGACCAGGCCTGGGCGATCAGATCGATGCGGGCCTCGGGCTGCGTGTGCGAGCCGAGCGGACTGCCATCGTCGAAGAAGGCGCGGCGGTACCAGTCGCCGTCCCAGGCTTCGGTCTCCAGGGCCTGGCTCCAGCCCGCGAGCGCGGCCTCCCAACGTTCGGCGCGCTCCCCGTCGCCGCGTTCGCGCGCGATGGGAATCCAGTCGCGCACCACGGCGCACAGGAACCACGCCACCCAGACCGACTCGCCCCGGCCCTCATGACCCACGCGGTTCATGCCGTCGTTCCAGTCGCCCGTGCCCATGAGGGGCAGGCCGTGGACGCCCACCGGCAGGCTGCGGTCGATGGTGCGTGCCGCGTGTTCGAACACGCTGGCGCTCACGTGGCCGATGCGCGGCGTGTCGTAGGCGTCTTCGGCGCCGGGCGCGATCGTCATGTCCTCCAGGAAGGGCACGGTCTCGTCGAGCACGGCGGTGTCGCCCGTGGTGCGCAGGTAGTGCGCACACGCAAACGGCAACCACAAGAGGTCGTCGGAGAAATGCGTGCGCACGCCGGCACCACCCGGCGAGTGCCACCAGTGCTGCACGTCGCCCGCTTCAAACTGGCGCGAGGCGCACAGCACGATCTGATCGCGCAGCAGGCGCGGCGCGGCCCAGCTGAGTGCCATGGTGTCCTGCAGCTGGTCGCGATAGCCCGTGGCGCCACCCGCCTGGTAGAAGCCGGCCTTGGCCCACAGGCGCGAGGACACGGTCTGGTAGAGCAGCCAGCGGTTGGTCATGGCGTCGAACAGCGGGTCGGGCGTGACCACGGTGGTGGCGCCCAGCAACGCATCCCAGCGCGCCTTCGCGGCCTCTTCGCGTTCGCGCGGCACGCGTTTCATGGCGCGCACCGCAAGCTCGTGCGCGGCGGCGGGCGATGCGGCGAAGCCCAGCAGGTACACCTGCTCCAGCGTGGCGCCGGGGCGCACGGTGACGGGGCGCGAAAGCGCGGCACACGGATCCAGACCGCTGCCACTGCGCTGGCCCAGCCGCTGAGGCAAGCGCAAGCGGCCCTGTGCATCAAAGAAGGCCGCACGGTCACAGGTCCAGTCGAGCACCTCGCTGCCGCCGGGCGTGGCCTGCGCCTCCACCAGAAAAGCCGTGCCACCGCCCCAGCCGGCACCGGCCTCGGTTTGGGTGGCCATCAGGCCGACCAGGCCGGCGGGCTCGTCCACCCGGCAGCGCCGCGTGTGCAGCGTGGCGCGGTCGCTGCGCTTTTCACCCATGAGCCACTCCACCATGGCGACCGTGCGCAGGTGCGCCATCTGGTGACCCCGGTTCACGATCTCGATGCGCACCTGCTTCACGGCCGTCTCGGCGTCCACGCACCAGTGCACCGCGATGTCGAGGTCGCCGCGCCGGTGGCTGATGGTGGTGCGGCCCTGCGCGTGCACCACCGTGTGCCTGGCCTCGGCATCGCCCCAGGCCGAGGGCGCGAGGCTCCACACCGCTTGCGTGCGGCGGTCCTGCAGCAGGAACCACTCGGCCGGCGTGTCGGCCACCGGGTCGTTGCCCCAGGTGGTGAGCTGGTTGAGGCGGCTGTTGCCGGCCCAGGTGTTGCCACCGCCGCTCTCCGAGACGATGGCACCGAAGCCGGGGTTGGCCAGCACGTTGATCCACGGTCGCTGCGGGCGTTGGGTGGGCGAGACCTCGAACGCAAACCGCCGCCCGCCCGCTTCGAACGTGCCCACCGGGGCCGTGGCCTGGCGGTCCCGGGCATGGGTGGCCACGCGCTCGCTGCTGCCGCTGAGCACCGGCATCTGGGCGGTGTGAAAGCGCTGGCTCCAGACCTCGATCTGCTGGGTCCAGCTGCGCCCGTCGGCCCGCAGATGGATGCGGGCCAGGGCGTCCAGTGTGGACAGCTGGGCGGCCGACAAGGCGTCGGGGCGCAGCAGGTGCAGCCCATTGGCCGGGCCACCGAACAGGGGCGCGTGCAGCTGTTCGTTCAGCAGCGCCAGTTCGCGCTGCAACGGCATCTCGTACGAATGCGCTTCGCTGCTGAGCACCACCACATCACAGGCCACGTGCGCGCGCGACCACTCGCGCAACGCCTGCACCACGGTGCGCAGCAAACCCAGGCCTTGCGGCGATCCCGCGCTCACCAGCAGCAGCGGGCGGTCGCCCGAGATGCCGAGCGGCCACAGCGTGCGCCGGTCGCACACGCACAGGGCCTTGGGATCGGGCACCGGCAGATCGACCTTGGGCAGCGTCATCAACAGCGCGGTGGTGAGGCGCTGAAACGCCGGCAGGAAATCGAGGCGGGGCCGCCCGGGCGCCAGCTGGATGCTGGCCAGCGTGGCCGACATCACCGAAGCACGCTCGACCGAACTCGTCTGACGGTACTTGTCGACGATGGCCAGCAACTGCGCAGGGTGGTCGCTGGCGGCGGTACCGAAGGTCACACAGGCCTGCGCACCGGGCAACAGGCGCAGCGACACCCCGATGGCGGCCACCGGGTCGAGCCCGGTGTCCAGCGTTTGCGACACGGCGGGCACCGCGTTCATGCGCGCCAGCGGCTGGTCGGTGCTGTGGTTGCGCCCGAGCCACTGGCTGCGGTCGGTCTGGCAGCGCAGGCCGGTCACGTCGCCCAGGGTGTTGGCCACAAAGTGCGCCGCCTGCAAGGTGCTCTCGGTCTGCAGGCGCGGCGTGCGCGCGAAGCGCAGGGCCTGCTGGTCGGCGAGCCAGTCGGCCTGCACGAAGAAGTTGGAAAACGCGGGGTGGGCCTCATCGGCCGCGGCTCGCGCCAGCGTCACGTCGAAGGCCGAGATCAGCTCCAGCTCGATCACCGCCTCGCTGCGGTTGGTCAGCACCACGCGCTTGAGCTCGATGTCGTCCTCCGGACTCACCCACACCGTGGTCTGGACGGTGAGCTCGGGCCACAACGCCTCGAGCACCACGCGGTCGGTGTGGAAGGTGCTTTGGTAACGCGCGGCCGGATCGGGCGCGGGGTGGCTGCTGGCCGACACGGGCGGGGCATGGGGGTTCAAGCGCAGGTACACGAAGCTGCCGCACGCATCGCGCAGCGCGTCGTCGCGCCAGCGCGTGATGCCGGTGCTGCCCCACTGGCTCCAGCCCGCGCCGTTGGCGCGCAGGCTCACGCTGTAGCGGCCGTTGGACATAAGGTGGGTCGGCTCCAGCACCTGCGCCCCGGGCACGACCGAGCGCACAGGGTCCTGCGCGCGGCGCTGGAGCGCATTGAACGGTGCGCTCGGCGGCGCCCGGTACACGAGGGCCGGCAGGGCACGCGGCGTGCGTTCGTGCAGCAGCGACGACACCGCCTCCAGGTTCGGGTGGGCCATGCCCCAGCGCTGCGCCACGTTGTCGCGCAGCACATTGGCCAGCGCCACGATGGTCATGCCCTGGTGGTGGGCCATGTAGGTGCCCACCGGCGTGCAGTGGCCGCCCTGGGTCTGGCGCGCCGCGGTGAAGTCGAGGGCCTCGATGAAGCCGTAGCGACCGCGCACCGACAGGCGGGTGAGCTCGTCCAGGTTCTGGCAGGCCATGCGCGGGTTCACCTGGGTGGCCAGCGCGGTGGCGTAGGGTGCGATCACCTGCTCGGCCAGCGGGGTTCGCCGCAGGGCGAGGCGGGGCACGCCCTGCGGCGCGTACTGGTAGGCCAGCGTGTGGTCGCGCCCGGCATAGGCGCTCTCCGAGACGCCCCACGGCATGCCCTTGCCCTGCGCGTGGGCGATCTGCTCCATGAGCGCCGAACACCCGGCTTCACGCAGCACGCTGCCGTGGGGTTCGGCCATCACCAGCGTGGGCATGAGGTACTCGAACATCGAGCCCGACCAGGATCGCAGCACCGCGTGCCGCCCGTTGGCAAAGAGCGGGCGGCCCAGAGCGGCCCAGTGCTTCATCGGCACGTCGCCCTTGGCGATGGCCAGCAAGCTGGTGCTGCGCGACTCGGACGCCAGCAGGTCGTAGAACGACGCGTCGAGTGCCTGGTCGTCGAGCCGCAGGCCGATGTGCAACAGGTGGCGCTTGGGGTGGTACAGAAACCCGAACTCGGGCGCCCAGGCCAGTTGCTCCAACGACACCGCCAACTCGATCAGGCGGCGCGTGGCCCGCGGCCCGCCGCCTTCGGCAGCGGCGCTGCGGTCCAGGCCAACCGAACGCAGTGCGTTGAGGTGGTCGCCGAGCAGCGCGTGCAGACTGTCGTGGTCTCGCGCGATGGCGTCTTTCACGCCCGAGCGGGCGGGATCGGGCGCGGGACGCGGGTGGGGGATGGCGGCGAGCTCGGTTGTCGCGGCTTCCAGCAGCGCAGCAAAGGATGCGCTGGCCACCGCATCGAGCGGGTCGGGCAGCGGTGACCGAAGCACCTGGCCGAGCGCGCTGTGCGACAGCGGTTGTGTCAGCGCGGCTTCCAGCCAGGGCAGCTGGTGCTGCATGACCGACGCCATCCGCGTCTGGCTGCGCTGCAACGCCTGCGCCGTGGCCTGGGTGGCGTGGGGGTCGCGCGCCAGCAGGCGGCACGCCTGGGCCACCGCCAGCAAGTGCACGCTGAGGTTGCCGCTGTCCACGGTGGACACGTAGCGCGGCAACAGCGGCTGCAGCGTCTGGGTGTCGTACCAGTTGAGGAAGTGGCCCCGGTGTCGCTCCATCCGCTGCAGGCTGGCCAGCGTGGCCTCCATGCGCTCCAGCAGGTCCTGTGTGCCGATCCAGCCGAACTCGCGCGCGCACGAGATGCTCAGCAGGTACAGGCCGATGTTGGTGGGCGAGGTGCGGTGGGCCACCATGTCGTACGGCAGGATCTGCAGGTTGTCGGGCGGCAGGTGGTGGTTGTCGGCGTCGACACAGCGCTCGAAGTAGCGCCAGGTGTCGCGCGCCAGATCGTCCAGCATGGCGCGGTCGGCGCTGCCGAGCGGGCGCGGGCCGCTGCCGGGCCACGGCTGGTGGGCCAACCACGAGATCAGCGGGGCCAGCGCCCACAGCACCAGCAACGCCACCCCGAGCGCGGGCGGCTGTGCGACGCTCCACCCCAGCAGCGCGAGCAGCGCCACCGCCACGCCGATCTCCAGCGCGTGGCGCTTGAGCGAGGGCCACAGGCCCGGGCGCAGGGCAGCGCTGGCGGCATCGGCGGTGGTCCAGGCCAGCAGCTGGCGTTTGGACACCGCCATGCGCCAGGTGGTCCGCACCACCGCGTCGGTGGCGCGCAGGGCCTGCTGCAACAGCTGCACGATGTGCCACACGCCACCCAGCAGCGCGCGCATCACATCGGCCGCGGCAGCGCGGGCGAAGCGTTCGCCCAGCAGGCTCGCGCGGTGCGGCACCCAACCGGCCAGCGCACCCAGCAAGGGCGCTGCGGCCTGCGCGGCCAGCGCGAGCCAGAAGGCCGCGCCCAGGCTCAGGCCCACACCCCACATGGCCAGCAGCAGCAGCAACAACGACGCGGGTGTGACCAGCGAGCGGCGCAGGTTGTCCAGCAGCTTCAAGCGGTTCAGAGGCGAGAGCTGCCAGCGCTTCGGCTGCAACAGAAAAGGAAGGAGCTGCCAGTCGCCGCGCATCCAGCGGTGCAGGCGCGAGGCAGCCACATCGGCGTGCTCCGGGTCGGGCTCGATCAGGGTGATGTCCGTCACCACCGCACAACGCGCAAGTGCCCCTTCCAGCAGGTCGTGGCTGAGCACCCGGTCGCTGGGCAGGCGTGCGCCGAGCACCGCGTGCATGGTGGCCACGTGCAGCAACCCCTTGCCGGTGAAGCTGCCTTCACCGAAGACGTCCTGGTACACGTCGGAGCTCATGGCGCTGTAGGGGTCGAGCCCGCGTTGGCCGGCGCTCATCCACTGCCAGGCCGACGTGCGCGAGGTCTCCGGGAGGGGCGGGACCACGCGCGGCTGCAGGATGCCGTAGCCCTGCACCACCCGGCGGCGGCTGGCGTCCAGGCGCGGCTGGTTGTCGGGATGCTCGGCCACACCCACCAGCGCGCGCAAGCGGCCCGGTGGCAACTGCGTGTCGCTGTCGAGCGTGAGCACATAGCGCGTGTCGGGTGCCATGCGCGAGACCTCGCCCAGCGCCAGAAACGGGCCCGGCCCGTTGTTCACCAGCGCCTCGACCAGCTGTTCGAGCTTGCCGCGCTTGCGCTCCCAGCCGATCCAGCGGCCCTGCGTGGCGCTCAGCGTGCGCTCACGGTGCAGCAACAGGAAACGCGGCGCCGCGCCGTCGGCCACCGGGTGGCGTTCGTTGAGTGCGGCGATTGCGGTCACCGCTTCGGCGAGCACCGCCGCATCGCCCGGCAGCACCGGGCTGTCGGCATCGGAAAAGTCGCTGAGCAGCGCGAACTGCGCGTGCTCTTCGGGATTGGCCAGAAAGTGCAGGTGCAGCCGGTGCACCAGCGGCGCCACGGCCTGCGGGCTGCCCAGCAGCGCCGGGATGACCACCATCACCCGCGCCTGCACCGGCACACCTTCGGCCAGCAGATAACGCGGCAGGTGCGCGGGCCGGGCCGATTCGCTGATGAGGCGGTTGACCACGGCCACCACCGCCTCGGACGCCGGAAACACCATGAGCAGCAGCACCAGTGCCGCGACGGCCTGACCCACCCAGCCATCGAGCGGGATGGCCGCCACCGAGAACACCGCGGCCACCAGCGCCAGCGAACCGGCGAGCATGGCCACCAGGTAGGTGGGCACGCGCGCGATGCGCACCACCAGTCGCCCCAGGCCACTGGCGCGGCGGCTCAAACCGAGCTGCTGCTCCAGCACCGCACGGCCTCCCCCCACCAGCCAATGCCCGGCCAGGGCTTCGTGTGCAGAACCGCCCTGCATGCAGCGGAGCAACGCATGCGCCACCTCGGTTTCGCTGCGCTGGCTCTGCGCGGCCAGGCGCTCGATGCCGTGCAACGTGGAACTGCGGGTGGCGTCATCCTCGGCGGCGAACACCGGGGAGGTCAGCATCACCTGCATCACGCGGCTGGTGCGGGCCACGGTGCCCGCCCAGTCGGCCGCGCCGATCTGGCGCAGCGCCTTGACCGCGTTGCCCACGCTCAGGTGGTCGGCCGCCTGATCGGCGTGGTGCTGGGCCTGCAAGGCCGCCAGGTCGGGCACCGTCTCTTGCAACCAGGGCCCCAGCTGGGTGAGAAACACGCCGTTGGTGGGCGGGCGGTGACCGGCCAGGTTTTGCGCCAGGTGGCACAGGAACACGCGGCTCGCACCCCGGCGCTCGGCCATCGCGTGCAGCTCGCGCACGGTGGCCAGATCCATCTCCTCGATGCGGTGCGCGATCAGTCCGGCGAGTTCGCGCGCGGCCTTGTGGCTGGCAATGCGGTCGGCAAGACGGCGCAGGTTCTCGATCAGCACCACCCGCAGCGTCGTGGGCAGCGCCCAGAGCTCACCGTGGCTGAGCTCGTGGACCTCCTGGTAGGCGTTCAGGAAGTGGGTGAGCACCGTGTCGTCAAAGGCACCGTCGGTGTGGGCCACAAACGCCCAGGCGATGCTGTAGATGCGCGGCAAACCTTGCAGGGGTGCGTCTTGCAGCACCGGCAGCGTGCGGTAGTAGCGCGGCGGCAAGCCCTCGCGGATCTCGCGCAACTGGTCTTCGATCAGGTGGAAGTTGTCGAACAGCCACTCGGCGCCCGGGCTGATGTCCTGACCACTCAGCGCATGGCTGGCAATGTGCTCGTGCGAGGTGCGCAGGCTCTGGATGTTGCTCTGCAGGCGCGGATAAAAGGTGGTGCTGCCGAACACCGCACGCGCGGCGTGGTGCGACGCGGCCAGGCTTCTGCCGTGCTCTTCAAAGCGCGCCAGGCCAAAGATTTCAGACCGTATCGGCTCCAGCGCCGGACCGAGTGCGGCGTCCAGCATTCGCCGCACGGGCTGCGGTACCCAGTCGTCCTGACCGGGTTGTTCGCTCACAGCCATCTACGAAGCCAGCCATGTGGTGCCTGCAATCAATGCAATGAACAACACCGTGGTGACCAGCCGCGGCATCACGAAGCCGCGGACCAGGCCTGCGCCGTTGCGCAAGGTCTGCAGGGTGCCGCGCGAGCGGCTGCACTCCGACAGGTGGTCGGCCAGGGCCGAACATTCCATCGGCGATGTGTCGGCCGGGTGCCCATAGGAGGACGTGTCCCAGCTGGGGTGGAAGGCGGTGGATTTGGGCATGGGCAACTCCGGGTTCAAACGCCATCGGAAAAGCTCCGGGAGAGCGAAAGCGTTTGTAGTCCCGACGAGGGTTCGGGGTCTGTTCGGTGACGTACCCACCGGCGCACGGCCGGCAAGAACTGCTCACGTTCTTTACCGCGCAGACACCGTTCGTGCGCGGTAACGAACAGACCACGGGCGCAGCATCCAACATCCTTCAACCCATCGACCGGCACCACACACCGGTCCTCGCCATCCGGCTGTCACACCAGGAACACCTCCATGAACCCCCTCGTCAAACGCTCATCTCCCCTGCTGCGCCTGACCGCCCTGGCCACCCTGGCCGTGGCAGGCCTGGCCGGCTGCGCCGTGCCTTACCCGGTGTACGACCAACCGATCTCGCAGGCACCCGAGCCGGTCTACCAATACCCCAACCAATACCCGCAAGCCCAGCAACAGCAGGAACGCCGCGACTACCGCCGCCGCAACCAGGAACGCCTGTACGAAGCCGACGTGACCTCGGTGCGCGCCGTGGTCGGCCCCAACAGCGGCCAGCGCTGCTGGATCGAACGCGAAGAAGTGGTGCAGCAGCCGCAGCGCAACATCCCCGGCGCCATCGCCGGTGCGGTGATCGGCGGCATCCTGGGCCACCAGATCGGCAACGGCAGCGGTCGCGACATCGCCACCGTGGGCGGCGCGGTGGCCGGTGCGGCCGTGGGTTCCAACGTGGGCCGCAACGGCTACGGCAACCAGCCCCAGACGCAGGAAGTCCAGCGCTGCACACCGACAGCGAACCGCAATGGCCAGCCCGACTATTGGGACGTGACCTACACCTTCCGCGGTGTTGGCCACCGCGTGCAGATGACTTCGCAACCCGGCCGGACCATTTTGGTCAACGGCAATGGCGAACCCCGCGTCTGACCACCAGACATTCCTGAAGATCCCCCCCTTCCCCGCGCTGCATGCAGGACCACGTCCTGCCAGCGCGGGTTTTTTTGTGCGCGGCAAATGCGGTCCAATGGCGGAATGACCGAATCCCTGCACCCCGCTTCCGACACCGACCAGCGCCTCACCGATCTGGAGATCAAGGCCAGCTACGCCGACGACCTGCTCGACACCTTGAACGCCCTGGTGGCGAAGCAGCAGGAGCAGATCGACTTGTTGCTGCGCGAGGTGAGCCGGCTGCGCCAGCGCGGCGGCGACGACGGCCAGTCGGCCGGGCCGCGCGACCCGCGCGACGAACTGCCGCCGCACTACTGACGAGGGTCAGCCGCGCTGCGGCACGAGTGGTGTGCTGGCGACGCGCTCGAAGGCCGAGGCAGCCGCTGAAAAATCCCACTGCTCCACCACGCAATCCCTGGCGGGCGACCAGCGCAGCACGTTCACCGAGTTGGGCACGCCGCTGCGCACCCGGCCGGACACCGACGTGCCGGCCTGCACCGCCCACATCGAACGCGCCAGCCCCGGCAGCGGCATCACATACGGCAGGTGGATGTGGCCGCCCATGACCAAGTCGGCCCCGGCAGCGGCCCAGGCCTGTTGCGCGGCCGCGTGGTTGTGCAGCCGGTTGGGCAGGTCCTCGGCCCGCATCACGTCGATGGGTTGGTGCACCACGACCACGCGCAGCTGTTCCGGCGTGGCCTGGCGCAGTTGCTGTGCCACGGCGCCGATCTGCTCGCTGGAGACTTCACCGTCCTTGTGGCGCCGGGCGCGCGTGGTGTTCACGCCGATCACCAGCAGGTCGTGCGAGGCGAACACGGGCGCCAGGTCGGACCCGAAGGCCGCGCTGTAGCGCTCGTAGGTGCGCACGAAGCGGCTCCAGAGGTTGAACAGCGCGATGTCGTGGTTGCCGGGCAGCGCGAGCAGGGGCGCACCCAGCCGGTTCACGGCGGTGCGGGCGGCGCTGAACTGCTCAGTGCGGGCGCGCTGGGTGATGTCGCCCGAGAGCACCACCAGGTCGGGACGCAGCCGGGCGGCGAGTGCCACCAGCGCTTCCACCACGGGGGTTCGTTCGGTGCCGAAATGGGGATCGGAGACCTGCAGCAACACGCTCACGGTGCGGTCACCTCAGGCGCGGCCTTCAGCAGCCAGAGCGGCTGGGGCAGCACGCGGATGGTCAACGGCGAGCGCATCCAGTCCACCTCGCCATCAAACGCCACCTTCACCTTTCGCCGACCCAGCAACCGCGTGGGCTTGACCACCAGGCTCTGGCACACGATGCGATCAATGCCGCTGGCTTCACCCAACTGCCCCAGCGCGCCGCGCAACATCAGGCCGACCATGGCCAGGGTGCCGATGGGCTTGAGGATGACGGCGGTGATGTGGCCGTCGGCGGCCGCACCCTCGGACAGTCCATCGCGGGCGCCCAGGCCCAGCTGTTCCAGCTGCAGGCGGTTGTTGCCGACGAACAGCGTGAGCGCCCGCAGTTCACGCACTTGCCCATCCCACTCGATGGAGAGCCTGAGCCGCCGCTGCGCGCGCAGCAGCGTGGCCATGCCGGCGCCAAACGCCACCAGGCGGCTGCGGCCAAAGCGGGCCTTCCAGGTTTCGCGGTCCTGCAGCAGATCCGGGTAGAGGCCCAGGCTGGTGTTGACGAGAAACACCTGCCCGTTGATGGCCGAGATCTGCACCGGCTCGGGGCGCGCGTCGAGCAGCCAGCGCAAGGCGTCGGGGGTCTCCAGGGGTGCGCCGTGCTCGCGGGCAAAGTAGTTGAAGGTGCCACGGGGAATCACACCCATGGTGCAACCGGCTGCGTGGGCCGCCTGCGCCACGGTATTGATGGTGCCGTCCCCGCCCACGGCGACCACCGCGGCGCCATCGGCCACGGCCTGCTCTGCAGCCTTTCGCGCCACTTGCGCGAGCTCGCCGGGTGCAGCAAACCACACGGTGCCCGCCCGACCGGCATCGCGCAGGCCCGACTCGATCGCGTCGCGGGTGGCGTCGGAATCACCGTGGCCCGACTGGCCATTCACCACGAACCGCAGCGCGGCTGCAGGCCTGAACAGGGGGCGCTGCATCAGAAACCAACGGCCTGGCCGTCGCGGCGCGAATCGCTCGCGGCCACGTAACCGGCTTCCATGTCGTCGGCCAGGCGCCAGATGAACTGGCCGCTGCCGAAGTCCATGTAGGCATCCGGGGTGGGCTCGAAGCGGTGGCCCAGGTCCTTCAGCCCTTGCAGCAAGGCGGGCGCCATGGTGGATTCGAAGTCCACGTTCAGGCCGTTGCCGACCTTCCAGCGCGGCGCGTCGCAGGCGGCCTGCGGCTGCTGGCCATGCACGAGCATGCGCACCAGCGTCTGCACATGGCCCTGTGGCTGCATGTTGCCACCCATCACGCCAAAGCTCATCTGCGGTCGGCCGTCTTTGGTCACGAAGCCCGGGATGATGGTGTGGAACGGCCGCTTGCCGCCGGCCACCTGGTTGGGGTGGCCCTCGGCCAAGGTGAAGCCGTAGCCCCGGTTTTGCAGGCTCACACCCACCGAAGGCACCACCACGCCGCTGCCAAAGCCCATGTAGTTGGACTGGATCAGGCTGATCATCTGCCCGCTTTCGTCGGCGGCGGTGAGGTACACCGTGCCGCCGCGCGGCGGTGTGCCGTGTGCAAAGTCACCGGCCTTGCCCGGCTGGATGAGCCTCGCACGCTCGGCGAGGTACGCGTCGCTCAGCAGGTCGGCGGCGCTCACCTGGTTCATGTGGCGCGCATCGGCCACCCAGCGGTAGGTGTCGGCAAAGGCGAGCTTGATGGCTTCGATCTGCAGGTGTTGCGACTCGATGCTGTCCACCGGCAGGCGGCCGATGTCGAGGTGCTCCAGCATGCCCAGCGCCATGAGCGCCGCGATGCCCTGGCCGTTGGGCGGGATCTCGTGCACCGTGTAGCCGGCAAAGTTTTTCTGGATCGGCGTCACCCACTCGGGGCGGTAGGCGTCGAGGTCGGCCAGGGTCATGCTGCCGCCATTGGCTGCCGCGTGGGCCACGAGCGCCTCGGCGATCTCGCCGCGGTAGTAGGCCTCGCCGCGGGTCTCGGCGATCTTGCGCAGCGTGGCGCCTGCCGCCTTGAAAGTGAAGCGTTCACCCGGCTTCGGCGCGCGGCCGTGCGGCATGAAGGCCTCGGCAAAGCCGGGCTGGTTTTTCAGGATGGGCACCTGGCGGGCCCACTTGTCGGCGGTGATGCAGCCCACGCCGTGGCCGCGCTCGGCCAGTTCGATGGCGGGCTCCAGCAGGTCGGCAAACGGCAGCTTGCCGAAGCGCTCAGACAAAGCCACCCAGCCCGCCACCGCGCCGGGGGTGGTGACCGAGTCCCAGCCGCGCTGGGGCATCTTGCCGCCGTGGCGGCGCGCGAAGTAGTCGGTGTTCCAGGTGGCCGGCGCCACGCCCGAGGAGTTCAGGCCGTGCAGCGTCTCGCCGTCCCAGAGGATGGCGAAGTTGTCGCTGCCCAGGCCGTTGGAGATGGGCTCGACGATGGTGAGCGCAGCAGCGGCCGCGATCACCGCGTCCACCGCATTGCCCCCTTTGAGCAGCATGCGCAGGCCGGCGGATGACGCCAGCGGGTGCGAGGTGGAGACGACGTTGCGCGCCATCACGGGGCTGCGCACGGTGGGGTAGGGGTTGGTCCAGTGGAATGTCATGTCTTGCTCGAATGGCCCGTTGGCGTTGCACACGCTGCAGGATATTCGATACGCGGCGCAAACCCCCGGGGGCACCCGTGTTGTCACGAAACAGACACCGGGTCACCGAACACTTCGAGGGTCGTTTTGCGACGCCCATCCATCCACCACCCCTTTTCCACCCAACCATGGCACAGCACCTCCCCTCCGGCCTGCTCGCCACCGCCCTCGCCTTCTCGCTGGCTGCGTGCGGTGGTGGCGGCGGCCCTGCTCCAGCGACCACCCCACCCCTGCCCGCCACCGCCTTCAGCCTGCAGGTGCTGCATGTGGCCGACATGGACAGCGGCGGTGATCTGGTCACCAATGCCAAAGGCTTGTCGGCGCTGGTGCAGCGCTTCCGCGCCGACGTGCCCAACACGGTGTTCCTGTCCTCGGGCGACAACTACATCCCCGGGCCGTTCTTCAACGCGTCCGACGACGCGTCGCTGAGTCCCGAGCTGGGCATCAGCGGTGCGGGCCGCGGTGACATCGAGATCCTCAACCTCATGGGCTTGCAGGCCTCGGCCGTGGGCAACCACGACCTGGACCTGGGCACCAACTTCTTTGCCTCGCTGATCAACCGCAGCAGCTCGGGCGGCAACACCTGGCGCGGCGCGCAATTCCCCTACCTCGCCAGCAACCTGACCTTCAGCGCCGACAGCAACCTCGCCAGCCTGGCCAACGCCGCCAACGACGGCGCCGAGGCATCCACCCTGAACAACAAGCTCGCCCGATACACGGTGATCACGGTTAACGGCGAGCGCATCGGCGTGGTGGGCGCCAGCACGCCCACGCTGCCCAGCATCACCTCGGTGGGCAACATCGGCGTGGCGCCCAGTGGTGCCGCCGTGGCCAGCATCGACGCACTGGTGGCCGAGATCCAGCCGTCGGTGACGGCGCTCACCACACAAGGCATCAACAAGGTGGTGCTGCTGGCCCACATGCAGCAGTTGCAGGTGGAACAGCAGCTCGCCACCCGCCTGCGCGGGGTGGACCTGATCATCGCGGGCGGCTCCAACACCGGCTTGTACGACGCCAACGACCGGGTGCGTCCCGGCGACACCAACGGCGGCGTCTACCCGCTGCGCTACACCTCGCCGGGCAACGAGCCGGTGCTGGTGGTCAACGTCGACGCCGACTACAAGTACCTCGGGCGCATCGTGCTGCCGTTTGACGCACAGGGCCGCGTGATCACCGGCAGGCTGGACACCACCCTCAATGGCGCCTGGGCCACCGACACCGACGGCCTGGCGCGCGCCGGGCTCACGCTGGCCGACGCCATGCCGGGTGTGGTGGCCATCACCGACAAGATCGGCGCGGTGATCTCGACCAAGGACGGCGCCTTGTTCGGTGCTGCCAGCGTCTACCTCGAAGGCGACCGCGTGCTGGTGCGCAACCAGGAAACCAACTTGGGCAACCTCACCGCCGAGGCCAACCTCGCACACGCACAGACCCTGGACGGCAGCACCACGCTGTCGCTGAAGAACGGTGGTGGCATCCGCTCCTCGCTCGGTTCGGTCGACGCGCCACCGGGCTCCACCACCGGCGTGAAGGGCATCACCAAGGCCAACCCGTCGGTGAACAAGCAGGCGGGCGACATCTCGCAGCTCGACATCGAATTCGCCCTGCGCTTCAACAACGGTCTGTCGGTGCTCAGCGTGACCCCGTCCGAGCTCAAGACCTTGCTGGAGCACGGCATCTCCGACTGGCTGGTGAACTCGACCCAGGGAAAGTTTCCGCAGGTGGCGGGCCTGCGTTTCAGCTTCGATCCCGGCCAGCCGGTGGGCTCGCGCGTTCGCACCATCGTGGTCGACGATGCGGACGGCACCGGCCCGCTGACCGGACCGGAGGTCGTGTATGCCCAGGGGGCCTTCACACCGGAAGTGGCTGCGCGCCGCTACCGCATGGTCACGCTCGGCTTCCTGGCCGGCAACGGCACCACCGCTGGCGGCGACGGCTACCCCTTCAACACCCTGTCGGCACCCGCCCGCCAGGACCTCGCGCCCGCCAGCGGCAACGGGTTCAGCACACCGGGCGGCGAACAGAACGCCTTCGCCAGCCACATGGCCAACCGGTACCCGCGGAGCAGCCCCTATGGCGCCGCCGACACCGCCGCTTCGGCCGACACGCGCATCCAGAACCTGTCGCTGCGCGCGGACAGCCTGCCGCAGTCCAACTGAGCCCGTCCTTGGAACCGGCATGCCGTCCCAGGGGAGGCAGTGGCGCCGCGCCTGTGTGCCGTCAGCAGGTCGCCGGCCAACACCGCGGTGGTCCGGGCGGCGCACCGGCCCGGGCCGAACCCGACCGGGGTCTTCAGTTGAGGATCTCGACCCCGAAGCCGCGGTAGCCGATGAAGGTGCAACCGGCGTCAAACATGGGCGTGCCGCTGACGCGGTAGCTGCGCTTCACACCCTTGGCAGAGATGTGGTCCAGTTGCACGTCGAGGAACGGCGTGCGTGCCGTGATGCGGGCCTGCAAGTCGGCGCGCTGGACCAGATTCCACCCGTCTTCGACATCGGGTGCGGCAGGCCCATCCACCAGCGGGTCCACGCGCAGGCCGAGCATTTCCAGCACCGGGCCCGACACGCGGGTGAAACGGCCGTCCTTGTCCTGTTCCCAGTACCAGTCGGTGGCCAGCTCGGTGAGCGCGCGGTAGCGCGCTTCGCTCTCGCGCAACTCGGCGGTCCGCTCCAGCACTTCGAGTTCCAGCGCGTGGTTCAGGTTGGCCAGGCGCTGGTGCAGCAGGCGCACTTCCAGCAGGTTGTGGATGCGCGTGCGCACTTCGAGCATGTCGAAGGGTTTGCTCACGAAGTCCTTGGCGCCCGACTGCAGCGCCCGCAGCTTGTAGCCCGGCTGCGCCGTGATCACGAGCACCGGTATGTAGTCGTCGATCGCATTGGCCTTGAGACCTTCCATCACCTGGAAGCCGTCCATCACGGGCATTTGCAAATCGAGCAGGATGAGGTCGAACGGCGTGCGCCGGTGCATGCCGGTGACCGCGGCCGGGTCCATGGTGGAGTGCACGTTGGTGTACCCCGCGTTCTCCAGCATCTGCTCCAGCAGCAGGACGTTGGATTGCTGGTCGTCCACGATCAGGACGCGGGCCTGCAGGATGTCTTGGGCGGTGATGGTCATGTGATGTCTGCCGGGCTGTTGCCCAGCTGCCGTTGCCTGGAAATCGCCAGGGCCGCGTCGATCGCATCCATGAGCTGGCCGACCTTGATGGGTTTGGTGATGTAGTTGAAAAAGCCCGCCTCCAATCCGCGCTCGATGTCGCGCGGGACGGCGTTGGCGCTGAGCGCGATGATGGGGATGTGGGCGGTGGAGGGGTCGCTGCGCAGCACCTTCATGGCCTCTGTGCCGCTCATGCCGGGCAGGTTGATGTCCATGAGGATGACCTCGGGCCGGTAGACCCGCGCAAACTCGATGCCCAGGCTGGCGTCGGCCGCGCCGAGCAGGCGCAGGTTGCTGCGCCGCGCAATGATCTGCTCGACCAGCTCCAGGTTGGCCGGGTTGTCTTCCACATACAGCACGGTGTGCATGTCTGCACCGTCCACCGCCTGGGCGGGTGGCGGCTCGTTGCTGATCTCCAGCGACAGACCGGGTGCGGTGGCCAGCGCCATTTCGACCCAGAACACACTCCCCACACCCTGGGTGCTGTCGGCACCGATCTCGCCTCCCATGAGCGCCACGAGCCGCTGTGTGACCACCAGGCCGATGCCCGTGCCCTCTTCCTTGCCGCCCTCCTGACCCAGCCGGTTGAAGGGTTGGAACAACTGGCTCACCTGCTCGGGGCTGAGGCCGGCGCCGGTGTCCCGCACGCTGATGCGCAAGGTGCCGGGGGTGGGCTCTGCGCACTCCACCGCCACATGGCCGGACGGCTGGTTGTACTTGATGGCGTTGAACAACAGGTTGATCAGCACCTGTTTGAGGCGTGTGCGGTCGGCCTTCACATAACTCTGCGCCGGCAGGCGCGGGAAGGCCATGCCGATGCTGCGCTGGCGCGCCTGCGACTCCACCATGGATCGGCATTCCATCAGCACCTCCTGCAGCGACACCGGCTCCACGGACAGCGACAGCTTGCCCGACTCGATGAGCGCCAGGTCCAGGATTTCGTTGATCAGGTCCAGCAGGTACCAGCCGGCCTTGAGGATCTGGTCGATGCTGCGTTTCTGCGCGGGCGTGAGCGCGGGCGTGCCCGACTCCACCAGCTGCGCAAAACCCAGGATGGCGTTGAGCGGCGTGCGCAGCTCGTGGCTCATGCTGGAGAGGAAATCGGACTTGGCCAGGTTGGCCTTTTCGGCCGCGGCCACCGCCTCGTTGAGTTGCTGCTCCACCAGCTTGCGCGCCGAGTTGTCGGTGCCGATCAGCAAGTAGCCGATCAGGCCGGCGGCGTCGTCACGCAGCGCGGTGACCGAGACGATGGCCGGGAAGCGGCTGCCGTCCTTGCGGATGTAGGTCAGTTCGTAGATGTCTTCGATGCCGCGCGAGGCCTTGAACGACAGGGCTTCAAAGCCCGGTGCGATCGGCGTGCCCTGCTCGGTGCTCAGCTCCACCGCGCGTGCGGTGACTTCCATCGCATCGTGCAGGTCGCTCGGGCTCAACTTGTCCACCACCTCCGCCGAGCTGTAGCCCAGCATGTGCTCGGCACCCACGTTGAAGATCTGGATCACACCTTTTTCGTCGGTGGCGATGATCGAGAAGTTGGCGCTGTTGAGGATCGCGTTCTGCAAAGCCCCCGCCTTGAGCAAGGCACTGCGGCGACCGGCTTCGGAGAGCTCACCTGTCCCGGCGGCGGGGTGGGGGTCGGGGGCGCGTTGCTCTGGCATCGGTTTTCTTCGAAGTACGGCGCGGCCCAAAGCGGGCGGCCACCCTGGAAGCTACGCAAGGCGCCGGGCCACGTCCGTTCGGTAGCCCACACAAAGTGGTGAGGCTACCACCGCGAAGGGCCATGCATGGACATGCACCCCATCCGCGCTTAGGCTGCACCGATGACCCATGCCCCCCCAACGCGTTCAGCGCGCCCGCTTCTCCTCCTGTCCACCGCCCTGTCGAGCGTGTTTCTGCTGGGCGCCTGCGCCGAGTCTGCCCGGCTTTCGGTGGC
This sequence comes from Hydrogenophaga sp., assembly GCF_030158645.1. Lineage (GTDB taxonomy): Bacteria > Pseudomonadota > Gammaproteobacteria > Burkholderiales > Burkholderiaceae_C > Hydrogenophaga. The sequence continues at coordinate 22,924 of NZ_JAOASO010000163.1, forward strand.
GCAAGGCACCGGTCCCAACCCCAGCCTGCCCGAGCCCGCCACGACCCTCATTCCCACGGTGAACATCGCGCCCGCCAGAGGGTGGCCCGATGGCGCAACCCCCTTGCCTGCGGCGGGTCTGCGCGTGGGCGCGTTCGCCAGTGGACTGGACCACCCGCGCTGGCTGCTGGTGCTGCCCAACGGCGACGTGCTGGTCGCAGAAACCAACGCGCCACCCAAACCCGCTGGCAGCACCGGCGTGAAGGACTGGATCGCCGGCCAGGTGATGAAGCGCGCCGGCGCCACCGTGCCCAGCGCCAACCGCATCACGCTGCTGCGCGATGCCGACGGTGACGGCGTGGCCGAAACCCGCTCGGTGCTGTTGCGCGACCTGCGCTCGCCCTTCGGCATGGCGCTGATCGGCGAGCGCCTGTATGTGGCCAACGCCGATGCGGTGGTGAGTTATCCCTACCGCACCGGCGACACCACCATCACCGCGCCCGCCACCGAGCTGGTGAAATTGCCCGCCGGTGTGAACCACCACTGGACCAAGAACCTGCTGGCCAGCCCCGATGGCAGCACGCTCTTCGTGAGCGTGGGCTCCAACAGCAATGTGGGCGAACGCGGCATGGAAGCCGAGGTGGGCCGCGCAGCCATCTGGGCGGTGGACGTGAAGACCGGCGCGAACCGCGTGTACGGCTCAGGCCTGCGCAACCCGGTGGGCATGGCCTGGGATGCCGCCGGCCAGACCCTGTGGACCGTGGTGAACGAGCGCGACGAACTGGGCAGCGATCTGGTGCCCGACTACCTGACCTCGGTGAAAGACGGCGGCTTCTACGGCTGGCCGTACAGCTACTACGGACAGACGGTGGACGTGCGGGTGAAGCCCCCGCGCCCCGACCTGGTGGCCACGGCCCTCAAGCCCGACTACGCGCTCGGCCCGCACACCGCCTCGCTCGGCCTGGCCTCGTCCACCGGCAATGCGCTCGGCGCGCCCTTTGCCCGTGGCATGTTCATCGGCCAGCACGGTTCGTGGAACCGCCGCCCGCACAGCGGCTACAAGGTGATCTTCGTGCCCTTCCAGGGCAATCAGCCAGCCGGCCAGCCGGTGGACGTGCTCACCGGCTTCCTGAGCGAACAAGGCGAGGCCCTGGGCCGGCCGGTGGGTGTGGCGGTGGACACGCGCGGCGCGTTGCTGGTGGCCGACGACGTGGGCAACGCGATCTGGCGCGTGAGCCCGAAACCCTGAACGACCCTGAACCACCCCGAGTTTCCTGAAAGACAACATGAACAAGTACCTCGCCGCTTACGGCGGCACCGCCGTGGTGATGGTCGTGCTGGACCTGATCTGGCTCGGCGTCATCGCCAAACCCCTGTACCAGCAAGGCCTGGGTCACCTCATGGCGGCCTCGCCCAACGTGCCCGTGGCGGTGGTGTTCTACCTGCTGTTCGCGGTGGGTCTGGTGATCTTTGCCGTGGCGCCGCACACCGCGCCCCACAGCTGGGCGACCACGCTGACCATGGCCGCGCTGTTCGGCTTCTTCACCTACGCCACCTACGACCTGACCAACTGGGCCACGCTCAAGGACTGGCCGTGGAAGCTCTCGCT
>NZ_JAOASO010000164.1 GCF_030158645.1 Hydrogenophaga sp.
TGCAGGATGGCGTGTTCGATGCCGCCGATGTACTGGTCCATCGGCATCCAGTACTCCGCGCCTTCAGCCACCATCTTGTCGCTGTTGGTCGGGTCGCAGTAGCGCATGAAGTACCACGACGAGTCCACGAAGGTGTCCATGGTGTCGGTCTCGCGGCGCGCGCTCTGCCCGCACACCGGGCAGACCACGCCGGCGTGAAAGCCTTCGTGCTTGTGCAGCGGGTTGCCCGAGCCGTCGGGAATGCAGTCCTGCGGCAGCACGACCGGCAGGTCTTTCTCGGGCACGGGCACCGCGCCGTGTTCAGGGCAGTGAATGATGGGGATCGGCGTGCCCCAGTAGCGCTGGCGGCTCACGCCCCAGTCGCGCAGACGCCAGGTGGTTTTTTTCTCGCCGAGGCCTTTGGCCGCGAGCTGAGCGGCCACGGCGTCCACGGCCACCTTGTACGGCAGGCCGTCAAAGGCGCCGGAGTTCACACAAACAGCACGCTGCTTGTCACCGTACCAATCGGCCCAGGCGTCCTGGTTGAAAGTCTCGCCCTCCACCGTCACCACCGGCTTGATCGCAATGCCGTACTTCTTCGCGAATGCGAAATCGCGCTCGTCGTGCGCCGGCACGCCCATCACCGCGCCGTCGCCGTAACTCATCAGCACGTAATTGCCCACCCACACATCCACCTCCTCGCCGGTGATCGGATGCGTGACGGACAAGCCGGTGGCCATGCCCTTCTTCTCTTGCGTGGCCAGCTCGGCTTCGGTGGTACCGCCGGTCTTGCATTCTTCGATGAACGCGGCGAGCGCCGGGTTGGTCGATGCCGCGTGCGTGGCCAGCGGGTGCTCGGGCGCCACGGCGCAGAAGGTCACGCCCATGATGGTGTCGGCGCGCGTGGTGAACACGTACAGCTTGCCGTCGCCGATCAGCGCGCCACTTGCGTCCTTGATGTCATGGGGAAAGGCGAAGCGAACGCCCTCGCTCTTGCCGATCCAGTTCTCCTGCATCAGCCGCACCTTGTCGGGCCAGCCGTTGAGGGTGGCCTTGGGGTTGCCGATCTGCACGTGGTCGAGCAGCTCTTCGGCGTACGAGGTGATGTTGAGGTAGTAGCCCGGGATCTCGCGCTTTTCGACCACCGCACCGGTGCGCCAGCCCTTGCCGTCGATCACCTGCTCGTTCGCCAGCACGGTCATGTCCACCGGGTCCCAGTTGACGACCTGGGTCTTGCGGTAGGCGACGCCCTTCTCCAGCATCTTCAGGAACAGCCACTGGTTCCATTGGTAGTAGCTCGGATCGCAGGTGGCCACTTCGCGCGACCAGTCGATGGCCAGGCCCATGGCCTGCATCTGCTGCTTCATGTAGGCGATGTTTTCGTACGTCCACCTCGCCGGCGGCACCCCGTTTTTGATCGCTGCGTTTTCGGCCGGCAGGCCAAAGGCATCCCAGCCCATGGGCATGAGCACGTTGTGGCCGTTCATGCGCAGCTGGCGCGCCAGCATGTCGTTGATGGTGTAGTTGCGCACATGGCCCATGTGCAGCTTGCCGCTGGGGTAGGGCAGCATGGAGCAGGCGTAGAACTTCTTCTTGCCCGCGTCTTCCGTCACGCGGTAGGCGTCGGTGGCGTTCCAGTGGGCGTGCGCGGCGCGCTCGACTTCCTTGTGGGCGTATTTGTCTTGCATGAACCAGGGTCCGGACCAGCCGGCGACGGTGAGGGGAGAAGCTGCGCGCGGAGGCGCGGGGAGATGCCGGATTTTAGGCCTTGGGCCAGGCGCTGCCCGCGGGCTCAGGCATTCAGCGCGGGGCCGTCGAGTCGGCCACGAAACCAATGCGCGAGAGCCCGGCCGATTGCGCCATGCCGATCAGCGAGACCACGCGGCCGTAGGGCACGCTGGCGTCGGCGCGCAGCTGCACCTCGGTGGCCGGGTCGCGCTGTGCGGCTTCGATCAGCCGCTGGCGCAGCGACGTGTCGTCCACAGCCTGGCCGTCCCACTGCATGCGGCCCTGGCCGTCGACCGACAGCGACACGAAGGGCCCGGGCTGTGCGGGCGTGGCCGCCTTTGGCAACTCCGCCTTGGGCAACTCCAGCGCCAGCCGGTCCGCCATGAAGGGCGCGGCGATGATGAAGATCACCAGCAGCACCAGCATCACGTCCACCAACGGCGTGACGTTGATCTCGCTCATGGGCTTGTGGCCGGTGGGCCGCTCCAGCCGGCCGAAGCTCATGGCTGGTGCACCATGAGTTCGCGCAGGTCGCGCGCAAAACCTTCCAGGTCGGCCTCGATCCGCGCGATCTGCCGGCCCAGCACGTTGTAAGCGAGCACGGCAGGAATCGCCACCACCAGGCCGGCGGCCGTCATGACCAGCGCCTCACCCACCGGTCCCGAGACCTGCTCAATGCGGAAGCCGCCATCCAGCCCGATGCCGGTGAGCGCGTTGTAGATGCCCCAGACCGTGCCCAGCAGCCCCACGAAAGGCGCCGTGGAGCCCACCGTGGCCAGCAGCACCTGGCCGTACTGCAGGCGGTGCAACACCCGGTGCAGGGCGTCGCGCAGCACGCGGGTGAGCTGTTGTGACCGGTCACCGGCGGCGGCCAGGGTGCGGGGCGCGGTGGTGTTCAACCCCAGGGCCGCCTGCAGCAACGGCAAAACGAGTTGCTGCGCATCGAAGGTGCCCAAGCGGCGTTGCGCGTCATCCAGATCGGCGGCTTGCCAGAACGCGGCGGTGCTCAACTGCAGGTCGCGCGCGGCGCGGCGCAGCAGCCAGCCCTTCCAGAGAATCACCACCCAGCTCGCCACCGACATGGCCAGCAGGAGCAGCGCCACCGCCCGACCCAGCGCATCGGCCTGCGCCAGCGTCTGCACAAGACCCTGGCCCGCGCCGTCGATCATTTCAGGTTGAGCACGTCGAACATGTCGTACAGCCCGGCCGGCTGGCCCGCCAGGAAGCGCACCGCGCGCAGGCTGCCCTGCGCATAAGTGGCGCGGCTGCTCGACTTGTGGGTGATCTCGATGCGCTCGCCGGTGCCGGCGAACAGCACGGTGTGGTCGCCCACGATATCGCCACCACGGATGGTGGCGAAACCGATGGAAGACGGATCGCGTTCGCCGGTGACGCCTTCGCGCGCGTAGACCGCGCAGTCTTTCAGGTCACGACCCAGCGCGTCGGCGATCACCTCACCCATCTTCAGCGCGGTGCCGCTGGGCGCATCCACCTTGTGGCGGTGGTGGGCCTCGATGATCTCGATGTCGTAGCCGGTGGCCATGGCCTTGGCCGCCATCTCCAGCAGCTTGAGCGTGACGTTCACGCCCACGCTCATGTTGGGCGCCATCACGATGGCGATGGACTTCGCCGCCTCGGCGATTTCGGCCTTTTGCGCATCGCTGAAACCGGTGGTGCCGATGACCGCATTCACGCCGTGTTTCGCACATTCGCGCAGGTGCGCCAGCGTGCCCTCGGGGCGGGTGAAGTCGATCAGCACCTGGCTGCCGCGCAAGCCCTGGGCGAGGTCGGCGGTGATGCGAACGCCGCTGGCCTGACCGGCAAAACCCGCGGCGTCCTGGCCCAGCATGGGGCTGCCTTCGATGTCGAGCGCGCCGCTGAGCTGGCAATCGCCGCTGCTGCGCACGGCCTCCACCAGCATCTGGCCCATGCGGCCGCTGGCGCCCGCCACGCACACAAGGTGCAGATTCGCGCCGCCGCTCATCGCGCCGTCCCCGGGGTCTCCAGGGGTGGGTAGCTGGCGGCGGGGGTGGCTGCAGGCGCCGCAGGCTCCACCGGCGCGGGGGTCTTGTTGCGCTCGTCAAAAGCTTTCAGCTGGGCCTCGGTGGCCTGCAGCGGAGGCACCTTGCCAAAGCGGCGACCGGCGTCGAGCGAGGCCACGAACTCGGCTTCGCTCGGCAGCTCGTCGGCCTCGAACCTTTCGAGCACGTTGGCCTTGAAGAACGCCGTCAGGCGGCGCTGCTGGGGCGCCTGGCCCTGGCGGCGAAAGGTGAACACGTAGTCCCAGCGATCGGCGTGGAACACACTGGTCAGCAAGGGCGAACCCAGGATGTCGCGCACCTGGTCGCGGCCCATGCCGGGCTGCAGGGCCGCGGCCTGCTCGCGCGTGACCACGTTGCCTTGCAGGATGTCGATCTTGTACGGCGTGACGACGCTGGAGATGCCCGGCAAGCGGCTGGTGACGCTGGAACACGCCGACAGCGCAACCAGCGAGGCCACGGCACACAGCAGGGCAACCGGGCGGTAAGGTCGCTGACCACGCGGGGTCGGGGAGGCGCAATCGGGTGAGTGTTGGAGCATGGGATCGGACCGTGAATGGGGCGCGCGCGCTGGCGTTGCCGGGGCAAAAATGCAGCGTGCGCCAGACGCTGGCGATATGATGCTTTCATTGTAGTCTTGGGGCTTGAAGGCACCGCAAAGAGCCCACCCGCCCCACTCCACGCGCCACGCGCACCGCCATGACCAACATCGAAGAACTCAAGAACACCGGACTGAAAGCCACGCTGCCCCGGCTGAAGATCCTGGAGGTGTTCCAGAACGCCAAGCAGCGCCACATGACGGCCGAAGATGTGTTCCGTGTGCTGCTCGAAGAGCGTTCCGACATCGGCCTGGCCACGGTCTACCGCGTGCTGATGCAGTTTGAACAGGCCGGTCTGCTCACGCGCAGCAACTTCGAGTCGGGCAAGGCGGTGTACGAGCTCAACGAAGGTCAGCACCACGACCACCTGGTGTGCCTGGACTGCGGTCGCGTGGAAGAGTTCTTTGACGCCGAGATCGAAAAGCGTCAGCAGATGGTGGCCAAGACGCGGGGCTTCGTGCTGCAGGAGCACGCGCTCTCGCTCTACGCCAACTGCACCAAGACCGACTGTCCGCACAAGGGCCAGTCACACAGGGCCTGAGGCGCTCACTCCCCGCGCGACATGGCCGCGCGGTGGCGCGAAACGAATTCCTGGTAGGTGTCGATGCCGCGCAGTTGCAGGATGGTGTTGCGCACAGCGGCCTCCACCAGCACGGCGATGTTGCGCCCCGCCACCACCTGAATCAC
>NZ_JAOASO010000165.1 GCF_030158645.1 Hydrogenophaga sp.
GGGCCGGCATTTCAGTCTGGATGTTTTCTGCCACTGCGCTCATGGATGACCTCTTGGAGATGGTTTGAACCTGGTGCAGGTTCACTGGAGAAAGACCGGATGCTGTGCAGTCCGGGAATGAGAAAGATACTAAATCAAATTGCTCGGGAATGCGCTCAGCCGTTGTTTGCCGCCAGTTTCAGTGTGGGTTTGTCCTCGACACCACCGGCCATGGGTTTGAGCTGGCCGGTGATGGTGGCGCCCTGGTGCATCTCCAGGGCTTTGTAAGACACATCGCCCTCGATGCGCGCCTTGGGCTGCAGCTCCAGCAACTCGAAGGCCTGCACCGGGCCCTTGACGTGGCCATTGATGATCACGTGGTCGGCCAGGATCTGGCCGGTGACCACCGCCACTTCGCTGATCACCAGGATGCTGGGGTGTTCGTCGCTGGCGCGGATATCGCCCACCACTTCACCGTCCACGCGCAATCCGTCGTGAAACAGGACATTGCCTTCGATGCGGGTGCCCTGTGCGATCAGGCTCTTGATGGGGGGCTGTTTTTTCTTGCCAAACATGGGGTTCTCCAAACGACGGGTCGCTGTTGTCACAGCTGGAATGTTTGCACCGAGCGCACCGAATTTCCTTGAAGGATCTTGGCCGTCACGTTTTTTACCATGGCCTGTGGCGGCACATCGACGATGCCTTCCAGCCTCAGGTAGCCCTTGATCAGCACCGGCTGCGGCGCGGGCGCCTGCGCCAGCGACCACGGTTTGCCGTCCAGCGTGCCGGTGAAGGTGATCTGCAGCGCACCTTTGAAGTCGGGCGCATTTTTGGTGGCCTGCATCATGAGTGCCTGCCACCGCCACTGGGTGTCGGACACCCGCTCGGCCTGCAGGCCGCGGATGCTCAGCGCATCGCCGCCCGCACCGGGGATCAGGCGTTCAAAGAAACCGAGATCGGTGCGCAGCAGTTCGTTGTCGGCCTCCAGCTGCCGAATGCGCACGGCAAGCTGTTCTTGCGCGCTGCGCTCCGTGGTGAGCAAGCTCTCCGACGTGTTGGCCACCGACTGCGCGTTGAGCAGCTCTG
>NZ_JAOASO010000166.1 GCF_030158645.1 Hydrogenophaga sp.
GAGCTGCGCAGCCCGCTCACGCGCGCCCGGCTCAACACCGAGTTGCTGCCCGACACCGCAGAGGTCACGCCGCAGCGCGATGCCTTGCTGCGCGACCTGGCCGAGATGACCCGGCTCATCAGCGACTTGCTGGAGAGCGAGCGCCTGGCCGGCCGGCACGCCGCGCTGCACCGCGAAGCCACCGACCCGGCCGAATTGGCGCGCGAGGTGGTCGACGAACTCGCCATCACCCAGCCCGCCGCGCGCAACATCCGGCTGCAAACATCTGCGAATCTCCCCACGCTGCCGCTGGATCGCGTGCGCGTGCGCCTGTTGCTGCGCAACCTGCTCGACAACGCACTGCGCCACAGCGCCGACGCGCCTCTGCCGGTGGAACTGCACATCCGCCGCAGCGGTGATGCAGGGCAGGCCATCGAAATCGAAGTGCGCGACCACGGCCCCGGCGTGCCCGAGGACCAGTTGCCCCACCTGGCGCAGGCCTTCTTCCGCCCCGACACCGCCCGCACCCGCAGCGCTGGAGGCGTGGGCCTGGGTCTGTACCTGTGCCGTCTCGTGGCACAGGCGCACGGCGGCACGTTTGCCGTGCGCAATGCCCGGCCTGGCCTGTCCGTGATCGTGGCATTGCCCCCCGCGTGACCGCAGGGCGGCAGACAAAAAGAAAGGGAGCCCGGCGGGCTCCCTTGGTCATGTGGACGGGCTCAAGGCCGGTCGGGTCAGATCGTCGGTTTTTTCTGGCGGCGACGAGCCGCCATCAGACCCAAGGCACCCAAGCCCAGGAGGGCGAGTGAACCGGGTTCCGGCACGCCCGTGGTCGGTGGGGCGACGTTTCCGGCGATGGAGAGGAGCTTGAATGCGTCGGTGTACGACTTGGAGCCTCCCTCATAGGCACTCACGAGCCAGTAGCTGGAAAAAATGGGGGTGGACACGTTCTGCGTGTTGCCTGCATTCGAGCCGACGTTCGCGTAGTTGCCGATCAATGTCCAGCCGGTCACCGACGACACGAAGCCCGTCGGAGTGGCCGACAGCCCCGTCCATGCAAAGACGGACATGTCCGAGTCGTTGTAATTCACAGTGGATGAGCCCGACCCCGTCGTCGTGGCGTTGTCGGTTCCGTTCCAACCCAGCGTCAGGCTGTTCAACGAAACGGCTTCCGTGAATTTGAAGATCAGTGCGTCCAAGCCGTTGTAGTTGTCCAGCGCATGTGGGCCGCTGGCTGTTTCGGTGCCCCCTTTGCTGACGCCCAATCCGCCACTGCTCCCGCCCCACGACACAACGGTTGCACTGACGGCACCAGAGCCCGCCGTCGATGTTGATGTCGAGCTGGCGCGCACCTCGACGCCATTGCAAGAGCTGTAGCCGCCCGAAGTGGCGGTCAACGCGCACCCGCCCAGGTTCCAGGTGGCGGCTTGAGCCGAGGCTGCCATGCCCAGGAGGCCGCCGATGGCCAAGGCGCGGAAGGCGGGGGAAATGCCAATTTCTTGTTTCATGTCATGGACCTTTTTGCAAACACAAGGAGTGCCTTGTAGGCAAAGAAGCATGAATCGGGCCAGGCAAACAAGTACAAGGACAATCAAACAGTTACATCGTCTTGCAAGTGGGCTGGGCGGAGGACTGTAAAGAAACTCGACGTCAGTTGAGGGTCTTCAGCAGCTCGGCCGCTTCCTGGGCGCCTTCAAATGGGCGCCCGGTCTTCATCGCTTCGCGCAATTCTTCCTGGGCTTCGGAACGCCGGCCGCTCTGTGCCAGCACCTTGGCGAGGTGGTAGCGGATTTCGGGGTTGGATGGCTCGCGCAGGCGGGCATCGCGCAGCAGGCTCAAGGCCTTGTCCTGCTGGCCGAAGTGGTGGTGCGCCCAGCCCAGCGTGTCGATCACCAGGGCATTCGCGGGCGCCAGCCCATGGGCTTTTTCGGCGGTCTGCAGGGCGGTCTTGTCGCCGAGTTTGATCTGCACGTTGGCCAGGTTGTTCAGGGCCGGCACATCTTGCGGCTGGAACGACAACAGGCTTTGGTAACTCTTGGCGGCTTCCGCAGGACGACCGGCGCGCGCGTGCAGGCTGGCGAGCGCGTGCAGGACGTTGGTGTCTCGGGGGGTTTGACGGAGCCGCTGGAGGGCGGTTTCCTGCGCGCTTTTGTCGTTGCCCTGGGTTTCCAGCGTTTGCATTAGCCGCAGCGTGGAGCCGCTCGATGGCTCCGTGGCATGGGCCTTGCGGAACGCTTCCAGTGCGGGGCCCGGTTTGTTTTGTGCGAGGGCGAGATCACCCAGCAAGGTGTGGCCCACGGCGCGACGGGGGTACTTCTGCACGATGTTGCGCGCACGCTGTTCGGCCTTGGCCACCTCGCCGCGCTGAAGCTCCACCCGCGCCATGAGCACCTGGGCAGGCAGCGAGTCGGGTTGGCCCGTGAGCGCCTTGTCCAGGCTGTAGTAAGCCCCGTCGAGGTTTTGCGCCGCCAGCTGCTGGGATGCGATCTCGACCTGAAGATCGGCGTCGAAATCGGCCAGGCGCGTGGCTCTGCCCAGGGTGCCGCGCGCGCCCATGGCATCGCCCATGGCCAGTTGGGCGCGGCTGTAGAGCAGCAGGCCGGTGATGTTGTCGGACGATTTGCCTTGGGCAATCTTGGCCTCGGCCAGCGCTTGTTCGGGCCGCCCGGCGCGCAGGTGCAGATCGATCAGGGCGAGGTTCCAGCGCAGTTCGCGCGGCCCCGAGTTGTCGCGCGCCTTTTCCAGCCACGTCTGGGCTTCGGCTGTCTTGCCACGCAGGTCGGCCACGCGGGCCATGTCGGCCAAGGCATCGGTGTCGCGTGGGTTGGTTTTGAGCACATTGGTGAGGCGCTGCTCGGCCGCATCGAGTGCGCGGGCGTCCAGATCGAGCCGCGCCAGATTGAGCTGGGCCTGGGTCAGGTCGGGCGACAGTTGCGCGGCCTTCTCGAAGGCGGCACGGGCGGCTTTGGGGTCGCCGTTCTGCGCGTGGGCGGAGCCCAGCAGGTTTTGCAGGCCGGCGTTGGCGGGTTGCTGGTTCACCAGGGTCTGGACCAGCGCCAGCCCTTTGGCCGGCTGGCCTTCGCGCAGGTACAGCTGCGCCAGCACGATGGCGGCGGCCAATTGTTTCGGGTCTTTCTTGTAGGCGGCTTCCAACTCGGCCAGCGCGCTGGCGGTCTGGCCGGCGCCGAGCAGGCTCATGCCCAGCGTCGTGCGGTACTCGGGCAGGTCTTGCGATTTGAGCGTCTGCTGCATGAGGGTGGCCGCCCGCGCGTGTTTGCCCTGCGCGATGTAGACCGACCCCAGCAGGTTGCTGGCCAGGCCGTCGCCGGGCTGGTTCTTCAGGTAGTTTTCCAGCAGCGTGGCCGCTTCGTTCACGCTGCCCGTGCTGAGGTAGATGCGCGCCAGCAGGCGGGTGACCGGGCTGTTGGGTTGGGTGCGCAGGAACGCCTCAAGGTATTGCCGGGCTTTTTCCGGTTCGTTGAGCCCGTGGTGGGCCAGGCCGTTGAGCATGAGCAGTTGCGAGCGGTAGCGCATGAACGACATGGGCACCGGGTCCAGCAGGGAGGTCACCTCGCGCAGGGCTGCCTGCGCCTGTGGCACCTGGCCTTTGCGCTCGGCCAGCAAGGCCTTGAAGTAGGAGCCGCGCGGCTCTTTGGGTGACACACGCTGCAAGCTGGCCACGTCGCGGGCCGCGTCGTCCAGCCGGTTGAAGTCCAGGTGCAGACCGATCTGGGCGATCAGGGCTTCAACGTGGTTGGGCTCGAGTTGCAGGGCGCGCGCGTAAGCGGCTGTCGCACCGGGCAGGTCGCCCTGCACGTGCAGGATCGATCCTTTCTGGTAGTGGGCCTCGGCCATGTTGGGGGCGATCGTGAGCGCTCGGTCCACCGCCTGCAGCGCCTCGGCGAAGCTCTTGCTGCGGATGCGGATCGGCACTTCGGCGAGCCACACATCGGGTGCGCTGCTGTCCAGCTGCCGGGCCTGGTTGATGGACTGCAAGGCGGGGGCGATCTGCCCGAGGTCGGCTTGCGCGCCCGCGCGCAGCAAGTGCATGCGCAATTGCAGTCCGTTGGGCAGCCCTGCCGTTTGCAAAGCGGGGTGGGCCAGCATGGTCAGCTGCTTGCCCTGGGCAACCATGGCCTGCCCGAGCCGCTCCACCACCTCGGCCCGATTCACGCCCAGTCGCAAGGCTTCGTTGAATGCCACTTCGGCGGCGGCCACATCGCCGTTCTCCAGCAACGCCTTGCCCAGCAGCAGTTGCACGGGAAGGTTGTTCGGGTTCTCTTTCAGCGCGTTCTTGAGCTGGATGACGGAACCCGCGTAGTCCTTTTTCTCGTAGCGTTGCAGTGCGTCTTCGTAAAAGCGCGATGCGGACGGACTGCCTTGGGCAAATGCCAGGCTGCCCGCGACGCACAAGAGCGACGCGAGCAGCATGGAATGGAGGCCGGAGTGCGTGGCGAACGGGCGCGAAGTCTGTTGTTTCATGTAGCTATTTTCACTGAAAGTTTCAATTCAGTGGCTCCCACGAATGCATGCGGCGCTGCATGGGTCACGATGCGAGCGTTTATTGCACGTCCCTGTTTCCGGTGGGTCTGTGTGTTTCTGCCAGCAAAAAGGGGGAGCCGATGGCTCCCCCTTTTTGAGGTTCTCCTGACGCGCTTACAGCGTGTCGATGAAGCTGCGCAGCTTGTCCGAGCGGCTGGGGTGCTTGAGCTTGCGCACCGCCTTGCTTTCGATCTGGCGGATGCGTTCGCGGGTCACGTCGAACTGCTTGCCGACTTCTTCCAGCGTGTGGTCGGTGGACATCTCGATGCCGAAGCGCATGCGCAGCACCTTGGCTTCGCGCGGCGTGAGGCTGTCGAGGATTTCCTTGACCACTTCGCGCAGGCCGGCCTGCATCGCGGCCTCGATGGGCGCGGTGTTGGCCTGGTCTTCGATGAAGTCGCCCAGGTGCGAATCGTCGTCGTCGCCGATCGGCGTTTCCATGGAGATCGGCTCTTTGGCGATCTTCATGATCTTGCGGA
>NZ_JAOASO010000167.1 GCF_030158645.1 Hydrogenophaga sp.
CGTCAAAGCTGTCCTTGAGGTACTGGAAAAACGGGTCGGCGTGCGAGTAGCCCTGCGGCAGCGCAAAGCGCATGTCGTTGCAGTCCAGCGTGTAGGGCACGATGAGCTGGTGGGCGTGGCTCCCGTCGGTCTTCTGCACCTTCATCCAGAACGGCAGGTCGTCGCCGTAGTAGTCGCTGTCGTATTCGAAGCCGCCGAAGTCCGCCACCAGGCGGCGCGTGTTGGGGCTGTCGCGCCCGGTGTACCAGCCCAGCGGTCGGCTGCCGGTGAGGTCTTGCATGATCTGCATGGCCTGCGCCATGTGGGCGCGCTCGGTGGCCTCAATCACGTTCTGGTAGTGGATCCACTTGAGGCCGTGGCAGGCGAACTCGTGACCCAGTTCCTTCAGCGCGGCGGTCACGTCGGGGCAGCGCTGGAGCGCGGTGGCCACGCCGAACACCGTGAGCGGCAGACCGCGCTGCTCGAACTCGCGCAGGATGCGCCACACACCCGCGCGCGCGCCGTACTCGTAGATGCCTTCCATGCTGATGTGTCGCGCCGGGTAGGCCGCCGGGTTGAACATCTCGGAGAGGAATTGTTCGGAGGCGTCGTCGCCGTGCAAGACGCTGTTCTCGCCGCCTTCTTCGTAGTTCAGCACGAACTGCACCGCGATTCGCGCACCGTTCGGCCAGCGGGCGTGGGGTGTGTTGCGGCCATGGCCTGCCAGGTCGCGCGGGTAGGGCCGGGTGGTGTCGTAGGTCATGAGAGCGCCAGCGAAAGGTCGTTGATGGGCAGCTTGCGGTCGAAGGTGAGGTTTTCTTCAACGTGCAGCAGGTGCTCGGTCATCAGGCGCACGGCCAGTTCCTCGTCGCGCGCCGCCAGGGCCTTGACGATGTCGGCGTGCTCGTTATGCGAGTGCGCGGCGGCCTGGTTGGTCTGGTACATGAGCGTGATGAGTGCACAGCGCGAGACCAGGTCGCGCAGCAACTCGGCCAGCACCTGGTTGCCCATGAGCTCCGCCATGCGCACATGAAAGTCGCCCAGCAGCTCGGTGCGACCGGTCACGTCGTCGG
>NZ_JAOASO010000168.1 GCF_030158645.1 Hydrogenophaga sp.
ACTCGGTGGTTTCTTCGGTGAGGCAGACGATGCGCTGCGGGCCGAGGTGGGTGGTGCTCATGGCGGCGTCAGAACGACATGCGCAGTGCGGCGGTGAAGGTGCGACCGGCCTCGGGATAGATGGACGAGGTCTGCCCAGCCACGCAACCGAAAGCCTGCGTGTAGAAATCGCGATCGAACAGGTTGTTCACCCCGAACGACAGCTCCATGTTCTTCACCTGCACCGCGTAGCGCGCATCCGCCGTGGTGTAAGCCGGCATGCGGCAGACATTGGCGAAATCGGGATGCTGCGAGCCCACAAAATTCACGCCACCACTCAAGCGGTGCCCGGCCATCGGCACCCAGTCGGCACGCAATGCCAGTGTGCGTCGAGGCGCCAGTGGCACGTCCTTGCCGCTGTAAGGGCCCTCGCGGAAAGTCGAGCGCCGCAACGCGACCCGAGCGCCCAGGGACAGCGTGGTGCTGAGCTTCCAGTCACCATCGATTTCCAGGCCCTGGCGGCGGGTGGGATCGAAGTTGATGTTGGCCCCCGGAAACAGCGGCGAGTTGGGACCGACCGCGTTGCGGTCGTAGCCGATCTCGTCGGTGAGGTTGCTGCGGTACAGGCGCGCCTCGAGCTTGTAAGCACCCTGCACCCAGCGCGCACCGGCCTCCAGATCGCGCGACGTCTGCGGTCGGATCAGCACGGCCGGATTCGTGAAGCTGAATTCATCCACGTTGGCCAGTCGGAAGCTGTTGCCCACGCGTGCCCACACCGTGGTGGCAGAGGTCAAAGGCTGGCTCACACCCAGCTCCCAGGCGGTTTCGCGCTCCGACAGCTGCACGGGAGCGAAGCCGTCGTCGACGTTCTTGGCCAGTTTTTCCGTGCGCACGCCAGCAGACAAGCGCGTTCCACTCGCCAGAGTGAGGTCGTCCTTGAGGTACCAGCCGCGGGCCGTCTGCCCTGCCACGGATCCGAACGCGCCCTGGACAACGCGATCCCATTCACCACGGTCGTGCCCGATGACCAGGGCGTTGCGGGCTGCACCCCACTGGCTCGTGTGGCGCGCCTTCAGCGCCAGCTGTTGCGCCTCGACGTCATAGGCGTACACCGAGCCGGGACGAACGCTGGCCAGGGCCTTGTCGCGCGAGCCGGCGTCCATGCCGAGCTGCCAGCTGCCCAGCATGGCTTCAGCAAACACGCCACTGCGCTCGTTGCGGATGCTGGCGCAATTGTTGGGCTGCGTGGTCTGACGCGGGTTCGCCGCGTACTGTGTGGCGGTCAGCGACCCCGGCAATCCGGTGTCCAGTGCATCTCGGTCATGGCGCAAGCCCAGGCGCAAGGTGTCGTTCGACCACTGAGCCGTGAAACCCGCACCATCGGTCTCGGAGCGGAAGTTGTCGCGGTGGTTGTCGGTTTCGCGGCGCTGTCCGTGCAGGTCCAGCGAAAAACCGCCACTGGCGACCGTGGCGTTGGCGCGCAGTTCGCGCAAATCATTGCTGCCCACAGCGCCGTACAGCGTGGCGCTGTTGCGGCGCGCCGAGCCGTTGCCCGCTTGGGTGGTGATGACGATCACGCCCCCGGTGGCACCCTCGCCGTACAGCACCGAGCCGCTGCCGCGCAGCACTTCGATGCGCTCAACCGTGTCGATCGGAATGCCCGCCAGCCGAGTGCCACCGAGATCGGCTTCGTTCAGGCGAACGCCGTCGAGCACCACCACCTGATTGCTGTCGGACGTGGTCCCAAAGCCCCGGAGATCCAGCGCATAGTCGCCACCCCCATAAGAGTCCTGGCGGCCAGGCACGCCCAGCAACTTCATCACCGCCTCATTGACGGTGCTCGCGCCGGAAGCGCGAATCTGCTCGGCGGAGATGACGCTCACGCCCAACGGCAGCGAGGCGAGCGGCTCCGCAAAGCGAGTGGCGGTCACCACCGTCTCGGGCAGGTTGCTCGACGCAACGGTTTGGGCGTGCAAAGGGAAAGCGACCAGAACGGCCAGCGGCAGCGCGGCCACAGGCGCGCGCAGATTTCGGATTTTCATGATGAAGAAACAAGAGACAAAGCCCTCACCGCCTTCCCCGACGGTGCATGAGCGTCACGGCGGTGCGCCTGTTGCCAGACGCACCACCACCTTGTTGGCCGGTATCCGGGCTGACAGAACAACCTTCATCGCCTTCCCAGACAACAAGGTGTGTCGTCCAGTGGCTGCAAGATGAAAGCGGAGTGGCCCGATCTGCGTCGGGTCTCTCGTCTGCTTACCGTTGCGGGGGCAGCGCAGGTTAGGTGGGTCTTTGTCGGCCCGCCCTCCTGCTTCCCGTTGAACTGCGGCATGTGAACCACACCGCGAGCACCAACAGGCGGCATTCTAAGCCGCAGCTCCCTGGGCCAACCCTACAATGTGAAAACTGCGAGTCCCCACCATGGCCGATCCCAAGCACCTTGACCAGATCACCGAGCGTGTCGAACGCCTGCTGTTGCGCCACGAAGAACTGCAGCGCACCAACGCCCTGCTGGTCGAGCAGGTGCACGCACTGCAGGCCGAGCGCGACTCGCTCAAATCCCGTCTGATGGCCGCGCGCGCTCGCATCGATGCGCTGCTCGAACGCCTGGCGCCCAGCCAGGTCGAGGCGACCCGGTCGCCGTCGGATACCCACAAGGACCACTCGTGAACAAGCCCGGCAGCAAACAGATCGAGGTTCAGATCATGGGCCAGAGCTACCTGCTCTCGTGCCCGCCCGGGGGCGAATCGTCGTTGCTCGACGCGGTGGAGCGTGTGGACACCGCCATGTGTCGCATCCGGGATGCGGGCAAGGTGAAAGCGCGCGACCGGATCGCCGTGCTGGCCTCGCTCAACCTCGCTTTCGAGCTGTCGCAGAAAGAAGCCGAACGCCTGGAAGCCGAAAGTTTCCAGGCGTCGTCGTTCGGCCAGGCCGACAACAGCGCGTTTGCGGAAGCCGGGGGCGCATTCGACCACGAGACGCTCGACCCCCACACGCAAGCGCGCGTGGACGAACTCATGCGCCGGCTGGACCAGACGCTCGACAAAGACGGTCGCCTCCTTTGACGGATCGCCCCCGCATCGACACCGTCCGTCACTGCGGCGCCTTTTCTTGTCCCTCGGCCCGCGCAGGCCGCATGCAGCACCTACAATTTGCGTGTCTGCAGTGCGCGCCGGGCTTTATATTTCCTTGAACCAATGCTCATAGAGCCCGGGCTTGGTACATTGCGTGGCTGGCGTGAGCGTCTCGCGTCAGACGATCCCGAAGCCACGCTGCCCTTGCCCACCTGAACCCCGGTTCAGGATGCCGGTCCGGCGGCACTTGCAGACACCTTTCATGCCTCTCGACCCCCTCCTGATTTTTGAATTGGCCGTGCTCGGCCTGGGTACCGGTTTCCTCGCCGGCTTGTTGGGCATCGGGGGCGGCATGCTCATGGTGCCCTTCATCACCTTCATCCTCTCGGCACGGGGTGTGGAGGCCGACCTCGCGGTCAAGATGGCCATCGCCACCTCCATGGCCACCATCATCTTCACGTCCATCTCCAGCGTGCGTGCGCACCACAAGCGCGGCGCTGTGCGTTGGGACATCGTCAAGGGCCTTGCGCCCGGCATCGTGCTGGGTTCGATGATTGCCAGCCTGGGTGTGTTTGCCTTGCTCAAGGGCAGCTGGCTAGCCTTCTTCTTCGCCGGCTTCGTGAGTTTCTCGGCCACGCAGATGCTGATCGACAAAAAGCCCAAGGCCACGCGCACGATTCCCGGCACGCCGGGCCTGATCGGTGCGGGCAGTGTCATCGGCTTTCTGTCCGGTCTCGTCGGCGCGGGCGGCGGCTTTGTCAGTGTGCCGTTCATGACGTGGTGCAACGTGGCCATCCACAGCGCCGTGGCCACCAGCGCTGCGCTCGGTTTTCCGATCGCACTGGCCAATGCGGTGGGCTACGTCATTGCCGGGCAGAACGTGCAGAACCTGCCTGCAGGTGCGGTGGGTTACATCTACCTGCCCGCGCTGCTGGTGATTGCCAGCGTGAGCGTTCTGATGGCGCCGCTGGGCGTGAGGGCAGCGCACGCGCTGCCGGTGAAGTCGCTCAAGCGCGTGTTCGCCGGTCTTCTCTACATGCTGGCGGCGTACATGCTCTACAAAGGCATCACTGCCTGACTAGTTCAGCGACCGGTCCGACACCACGATTCCGTCTTCGTCGGCATAGAGCCAGTCGCCAGGACGCACCCAAACGCCCTGGATCTGCACCGCGACATCGCGCTGGCCTTCATTGCGTTTTTCGGTGGGCAACGGGATGAGCGCCAATGCACGGATGCCCGTCTGGCTCTCTGCCATCTCGGCGACGTCCCGCACACAGCCATCGACCACCACACCGGCCCAGCCGTTGGCCGCCGCCGATGCGGCGAGGTTGCCGCCCACCAGTGCGCGGCGCAACGAGCCACCGCCGTCGACCACCAGCACGCGGCCCTCACCGGCGCTGTCCACCGCGGCCTTCACCAGCGAGTTGTCCTCGAAGCATTTGACCGTGACCACAGGCCCGCAAAAACGCCGCACTGCGCCGAAGTCGCGGAACACGGGTGGCAACACGCGAAAGCCGCCGGTGGTGTCGTTCTTGTGGGCATCACACAGGTCGCAAGTGGAAAACGGAATTGAGGTGGTCATGGCATTTCCTGTGGAAAAACGAGGCGTGTTGGGTGACGAAAACAGGGCCGAATTTGAGCAGATGCGCCTGCAGCCCGCGCCGCGCTTGGCTCTCGTCGCATCGAAGTGTTGTTTTCCTCGCCAAAAAGCCGCTTTTCCCCTCTGAAAACGGAGAAAAAACCCCTTGGCCCTCCTTGGATTGCGCAGGCATCTCCATTAGCATCCGAGACACCAGTGTGAAAGCGCGTTTTCCGCTGGGAAATAAGTCAACTTCTAGAAGGAAATTCAACCATGGCAACTGCGAAAAAAGCTCCCGCTAAAAAAGCGGCTCCGGCCAAGAAGGCTGCTGCTCCGGCCAAGAAAGCCGCAGCACCTGCCAAGAAGGCTGCTGCTCCGGCCAAGAAGGCCGCAGCACCTGCCAAGAAGGCTGCTCCTGCGAAGAAGGCTGCGCCGGCCAAAAAGGCCGCACCAGCCAAAAAAGCTGCACCCGCCAAGAAGGTCGCCGCCAAGAAAGCCGCTCCCGCCAAGAAGCGCACACCCAACGCCGCGTTCATGAAAGCGCTGACCCCCAGCGCCGCTCTGGCCGCCATCGTGGGTGCCAGCCCCCTGCCGCGCACCGAAGTCACCAAGAAGATCTGGGACTACATCAAGAAGAACAAGCTGCAGGACTCGGTCAACCGTCGCATGATCAACGCCGACGCCAAGCTCAAGGAAATCTTCAAGAAGGCCCAGGCCTCCATGTTCGAGATGACCAAGCTGGTCAACGACCACCTCAAGTGATCGTGATTCACACACCTCACGGGGTGTGAAGCTCCCAGCAAAGCCGACGCCAGTCGGCTTTGTTTTTTGGCCCACAGCCTGGCATTCATCGTGGTCAGCTGTGAGAAACTGCGATGTACTGCATACCCCCACCGGCATGATCAGCAGCTCCATTTCATCCATCACAGAACCGGTCGCCGACGGGGATGTTCCACCGCTTCCCCAGCAACGCCACAAGGTGGTGCTGGTGATCGATCTTGTGGAGTCGGTGCGGCTGATGGCCGCCAACGAGGCTGCCGTGGTGAACCAGTGGCGCGGCTTTGTTCACCACGCCACCACCGTGGTGCTGCCGGCCTGCAAAGGCCGCATGGTCAAAAGCCTGGGGGACGGAATGCTGGTGGAGTTTGACCACCCCACCGACGCAGTGCGTGCCGCACTCGCGCTGCACAAGCACTTTGCCCCGCTCAACGAAACCCTTCCCGATGCACGCCAGATGCATCTGCGAGCGGGCATCAACGCCGCCCACCTCTACGCCGACGACAAAGATGTCTACGGCCACGGCGTGAACCTGGCCGCCCGGGTGTCCGAGCTGGCAGCGCCGGGCGAGACCGTCATCACGTCCAGCGTGTTCGACGGGATCGTTGTGGGCATGGACGCCGAGGTTGAAGACCGCGGCGACAGTTACCTCAAGCATTGGCCCGATCCGGTGAGGACTTGGGCTGTCTTTCCCGTGACCGGCAGATCGTCTTCGTTGCGCGCCCTCGTGCCGGAGGGCGCGGCGCTGGACTTTCGCCCGTCCATTGCCGTGGTGCCCTTCGAGACGCGCAGTCACGTGGCAGAGCAGTTCGTCATCGGCGAGTTGATCGCCGACGGCGTGATCGCGCAGCTCTCGCGCAGCCCCGACCTGCGCGTGATTTCCCGGCTGTCCACCACGGCATTTCGCAGCCGCCCTTCGTCTGCGGCCGAAATCGGCGCGCGTCTGGAAGCCACCTTTGTGCTGGGTGGCAGCTATGTCACCTACGGGGAGAAGGTCGTGATCATGGCCGAACTCACCGACAACCGACGCACAGAAGTGATCTGGGCAGATCGCTTGACGGGGGACGTGCGGGACCTGATGGAGGTTCAAAGCGTCTTGCTCGAAGCCCTGTGCGCCGCATGCGCCAAGGCCACCCTCAACGACGTCGTCCAGCGCACACTGGTCCTGCCTTTGCCCCAACTCGACAGCAACGCGCTGATGCTCGGTGGCATCACCTTGATGCACCGCTCCACCCCGCGCGACCTGCACCGAAGCCGGCAGTTGCTCGAAGCCGTGGCCGAGCGACACAAGCGCGTGGCCTCACCCTGGGCCTGGCTGGCCAAATGGCACATCATGCAGGTGGTGCAAGGCATGTCGTCCGAGCCCGCGAAGGACTTTCAGCGCGCGATCGACACCGCCGATCGCGCACTGGATCTGGAGCCCAACAGCTCGTTGGCCATGGCCATCAAAGGCCACGCCATGTGCCACCTCGGCGACAACGTGGCCGACTCCCGAAGCCTGCTGCAGGAAGCCACCCAAAACAACCCGAACGATCCGATTGCCTGGTTGTATTGCGGCTTCTGGTCGTGCATGTGGGGCGATCCTGGAGCGGCCGTGAGCGAATCCGAGACCGCGTTGCAGTTGTCGCCCATCGATCCACAGCGCTTCTATTTCGAGATGCTGCTGGCCAACAGCTATCTCGCGTCGGGTCACCTGGCGCAATGCATCGCCATGAGCAGCGCGTCCCTGAAGCAAAACCGGTTTCATCCGCCCACTTTGCGCACGCTGATGACGGCGCAGTACGAATCCGGGCAAGAGGCCGAGGCGCGCAAGACCTTCGACTGGTTGCGCTCGATCCAGCCACGGCTCACCCTCGCGGAATACCTGAAGTACGGCAAACCCAATCCGCAGCGAAAGCGCATTGCCAGCGTGTTCACGGCGCTGGGCCTGCCCGAGAGCTGATCAACACATTCATTCTTCAACCACCCAGCAGGGAGCGAGCATGTCGTATTTCAGTGGAGCCAGCGGAGCCAGCGGTGCGTCCGGAGCCAGTGGCGCGAGCGGGGCCAGCGGTGCATCGGGCGCGAGTGGCGCAAGCGGGGCGAGTGGCGCCAGCGCGGGGTTCATTGCTTCCGACGCGCTGATCTTGAACCGGGCTGCGGTGGTCGGCCCCTTCACGGGTGCCTCCCTGCACGTGGCCGAACCCGGTTTCGACAAACCCTCCAACCTCGCGCTGTGGGCCGACGGTCCCCGGGTCGAGGCTTGCTTCAGTGAGCTGATCGAAGGCCTGCTGTTCAGGACACAAGGCTCGAACAAGGCACGGCTGGAATTTGCCAATCTGCAGTCCCGGACATTGGAGCGCAAGCCCCTGGTGACACTGCGCGCGCCCTCCAGAGCGCAGTTCAAGAAGCAGCTGGATCTGGTGGCGGCCTACGCCGATCTTCGGGGTGACCGCGCCATGGAAATCCTCGCGCAGGTGAGCCCACCCGTGGCCTTCTGGTCATCGGTGGTCGGACTCACCGCGCACCGGCACAAGAAAACGCTGCAACTGATGGACCTGGTCTTCTTGCTGTGCGTCCA
Organism: Hydrogenophaga sp.; assembly: GCF_030158645.1. Lineage (GTDB taxonomy): Bacteria > Pseudomonadota > Gammaproteobacteria > Burkholderiales > Burkholderiaceae_C > Hydrogenophaga. The sequence continues at coordinate 7,970 of NZ_JAOASO010000168.1, forward strand.
TGTCGAAATGCGCTTCAAGCACATCTTCGCCTGCCTGCGACCGGTGGCCCTGTCACCGCAAATCCAGCCGATGATCGACACACCGGGGCACGGCAGCTGGCCCAGTGGCCACGCCACCGAATCCTTCGCAGTGGCGGTGCTGCTGGAAGCCCTGCTCGACGCTGCCTCTCCCAAGGGCGGCACGCCCAATGGCCGTGCCAGCCACGAACAACTGCAGCGCCTGGCGGCTCGCATCGCCACCAACCGCGTGGTGGCCGGCGTGCATTACCCGGTCGACAGCGCATGCGGACGCCTGCTCGGCACTGCGCTCGCCGAATTTCTAGTGGCGCGCGCCACCGGCCTGAAGGTGCACGAGCGCGGCTTTGACGGGCGCCTGTTCGAGGGCCCCAACGGCGAACCGCTGGATTTCAATCTGCACCAGTCGATGAACCACACCAGCGGTCACGCGTACACACGGTCGGCCAACACCACAGGGGTGGGATCCGCCCCCCTGCTCGCCTGGCTCTGGGAGGAAGCGCTCAAGGAGTGGGCATGAGCGCAGCGCCGGGCCGTCCCAAGCAAGCTCGCCACGCAGTGCGCAGCACGGAGGGATCTCGAATGAGCGCAGCGCCGGGCCGTCCCAAGCAAGCTCGCCCCGCCGTGCGCAGCACGGAGGGATTGCGAATGAGCGCTGCCTGGTCACCGCTGCCGACCGGCGAATTCACCGGCATCGACTGGGGCGCGCCGGGCGCCATCGACGGTCAAGACCCCTACCTGGCGTGGGCCGAAGCCGACCGCTTCGCAGGCTACCGGGTCAAGCCCCAAGGCAAGCCCCCGACGTGGTTGCCGATCGTCATCGAACTAACACCGGGCGCCAGCGTGCCGGCGCTGGTGCAAGCTTCGAACGTCAAGTGGTTGCAAATCCCGCGTGTGTACCTCAACCTGCCGACGCTGCGGTTTTGCACAGCGCATGTGAAACGCCGATTTTTCGAGAAACTGCGGTCGGATGCGGCACTGCGCCGGCTGATCCTGCGCTTCGAGCTGGGCCTGCCGGTGGGCCACCACACCCAGCCGATCCACGACCCCTGCACACCCGATTCGCGTCCCGTGAGCGCGCCCGATCGCCTGAGCGGCAAAGTGCTCGGACTGATTGACGGGGGACTGGCATTTGCAAACCAGGTGTTCCTGGATCCGCAGGGCCGCACACGGGTCAAACACTTCTGGCGCCAGGATGACACGCAAGATGGGGATTGGCCGGGCAACGAACCGCACCACCGCACACCGCTGGACCCGGCCCGCGCAGGTCCCCGCCCGCGCGACATGGGCTATGGCCACGAGCTCTCGGGTGCCGCGATCCAGGCAGCCATGGCGGCGCACACCCACCAAGGGCGGCTTGACGAGGAAGGCCTCTACCGGGACCTGCAACTGTGGGAACTGAGCAAACCCGTCAGCCACGGAACGCATGTGATGAGCCTGGCCTGCGGCCAGGGCACCCCGCTCCAGCCGGTGGACGACGATGCCAGCCGCTGCGACCTGATCGCGGTGCAGTTCGACGTGGCCAATGTGCGCGACACCTCGGGCGGCGCCATGAATGCGAGCGTGCTCGATGCGCTCATGTACATCCTCGCGCGCTGCACGCCCGAGGCGCAGCTGGTGGTCAACATCAGCTGGGGCACGCTGGCGGGGCCGCACGACGGCAGCTCCATCCTCGAAGCCGCCATGGACCAGCTGATCGGGCTCCTCGATGGGCGCCTGCAAGTGACGGTGCCCGCAGGCAATGCCTACCAGAGCCAGACGCACGCCAACGGCACGCTGGCGCCGGGTGCTTCGCTGCCCTTGCACTGGCGCGTTCTGCCCGACGACCGCACGCAAAGCTTTCTGGAACTGTGGATACCCTACGGGGCAGAGGGTGTCACCCTGAGCGTGACACCTCCCGGGCACGACCAGCCGTTGCCCCCGCTGCGCATGGGTGCCTCGGGGGTGTGGCTGGGTGCCCACGGTCTGCCTGCGTGTGGCGTCATCTACCCAAAAACGTCGGCACTGGGCTTGGGCAGCACCTGCGCCCTGATCGCACTGGCGCCCACATTCAGCCGCCGGGCCAAGGCCGCCACCGCGCCGTTCGGCTCATGGACGGTGACGCTGAAGAACGGCGGCACCGAACCCGTGGTGTTCGACGGCTACATCGAACGAGACGACGTGGCTTTGGGCCAGAGCACAGGAGCGCGGCAGTCCCGCTTCGAAGACGCGCGGTACGACACCAGCGGCAATGTCGAGAGCTTCGTGGACCACCCAGACAACCCCACGCCGATCCGCCGCAGCGGCACCTTCAACAGCCTCTCGACCGGCCAGAAAACGGTGAGCGTGGGTGGTGTCCGCCGGCAGGTCTCGGCCAACGGGGACTTTGCGCGCTACTCGCCTCGCAAGCCCGATCCTGATGCGGGCCGGCCGCAGCGCGCAGGGGTGAGGAAAGTGCCCGACACGCTGGCTGCCAGTGACGACAACGCTGCGCTGTGGGGGGTGCTGGGTGCGGGCAGCCTGAGTGGCAGCGCGGTGCGGCTGGCGGGCACCAGCTCGGCCGCGCCGCAAGAGGCGCGGCGGCTGATCAACCTGCCCTGAACGCTACCAGCGCGCGGGCAGTGTCTTGAGCAACCAGATCCAGCGCTCGCGCACGTCGATGTAGCCGCCCGTTTCCAGGTCCTTCAGCAGGCGGCTCACCATCTCGCGCGAGCACGCCAGGTGTTGCGCCATCTGCTGGTGGGTGAGCCGCTCCTTGAGGGCGCGCTCGCCCCGCTCGTTCGGTATCTGTGCCAGCGAATTGAGCAAGCGCACGAGTCGGCCGTAGACGTCGATCAGCGCCACGCTGCGCGCGCTCTCGGTGGCCAGTCGCGCGCGACGGATCAGGCGGGCCATGAGCTCCAGCGCGAATTCGGGGTGTTCGGCAATGTAGGCCAGCAGCGTGGCGCGTGTCACCACCGCACAGGTGCTTGGCTCGGCGGCTTCCACGTTGGCCGAACGCGGCCCGCCGTCCAGCGACATCTCGCCCACGTACTCCAGCGGGCCGTACAGACCCAGGGTCAGTTCGCGGCCGTTGTTGTCCGACAGAAAAGCGCGCAGTCGGCCTTGCAGAACGATGTACAGCGTGTCACCGGTCTCTCCCTCCTGGATCAGCAGCGTGCCTCGCCGGTAACGGCGCTGAACGCCGAGCGCGGCCAGCGCTTCAATGTGTTGGTTGGGATGGGCAAAGGCAGCGGGAAGGGTGACCGGCATTCATGCTCACGGATGGATGGACTCCGAAGGATTGTGGGGCATGGGCATCACGATGCGCAAGGCGGGTACCACCGGTGGCAAGGTGTTGATGCGCTGGAGCAGGCGGCGGATGCTGGCCGACCCGGCCTTCTCGCGCAAGGTCTTGATCTGGCTTCGGATGGTGGATTGCGCCACGCCGTGCTCGGCCGCGATCTCGGGAATCTCCAGGCCACGGCACAAACCCATGAGCACGGCTTCTTCGCTCGGGCTCAGGCCAATGGTGCGGGCGAACATGCGCACCGCGAGGTTGTCGCAGGTGCTCTGACGGGAGAGCATCACCAGCACCGTCGGTGCGTCGCCTTCAAGCGGGTGGCTCAGGGGTGTGAAGGTCAGGGCCAGCTCTCGCTCGCCTTTGTTCAAGAGTGCCAGCCGACGCTGACCGCGAAACGCAGCGTCCATGGCGGCCTGGATCTGCGCGGTGAACTCGGCGCTGCTGCCCAGCAGGGTGTTGCCGTACGAGACCAGCATGCGGGCGCTCGCCAGTTCATGGCGCGCCAGGTGGTTGGCGTGCAGGACCGTGCCTTGTGCATCGATGATGAGCACGCCGTAGTCCACCTCATCGAGCGCTCGCAGCAGATGGGATCGGGACGCGGCGCCCTGCCCCGGCAAGCTGCTCGGTTCGGGAAGACCGGATGCTCTGTTCGCGCTGCTGGCTTGCCACATGACCGCTCTCCTTGGATGGGATGCCCCAGTCTAGGCAGGCGAGGCCCACACAGGCTGTGTGCCAATGCGGGGGCGGTTTGTGCGGTATTCACCAAACGGCGTGGTGCGGCGAGCTCAGTCCGGCAGCAGTCCAGCCGCCTGCGCGCGCGCCCGGATGGCGCTCAGCGTGCCCCGGGTGGTGATCACGTCCACGTCGATCATCACTTCGATCAGGCTGCCGCCGGTCGCGGCCAGCGCGCGCCGCAGTGCGGGCTCGAACTCGGCGGTGTGGGTGATGCGCTCGGCTGCGTAACCGTAGGCCCGCGCCAGGGCGCAGAAGTCGGGGTTGGCCAGGGCCGAGCCACTCACGTTGGCCGGGTACTCGCGTTCCTGGTGCATGCGGATGGTGCCGAAGCTGCCGTTGTTGAGCAGCAGCACGATGCTCTTGGCCCCGTGTTGCAACGCGGTGGCGAGCTCCTGGCCGTTCATGAGGAAGTCGCCATCGCCCGCGATGGTGAAGGCGGTGCGGCCGGTGAGGATCGCCGCGCCGATGCCGGCCGGCACGCCGTACCCCATGGCGCCGTTGGTGGGTGCGAGTTGCGTCTTGTAGCCCTTGACCAGGCCGTGGTAGCGGAAGAAGCGGTGCATCCAACTCGCGAAATTGCCCGCGCCGTTGGTGAGCACAGCGTCTGCCGGCAGATGCTTTTGAAGCGTGTGGATGATCGCCGGCATGTCGATGGTGCCGGGCAGCGTGATGCCGCCGTTGGCCGGATCGATGTTGGCCAGGTAGTCGGTGTGGCAGGCCTGCGTCCACTCCACCCAGGGCAGCGTGGGCGGTGCGGTCAGCACCTCCAGGCTGCGCGCCGCCGCGTTCATGGTGGCGTTGATCGCCAGCGTGGGCTGGTACACCCGACCCAGCTCTTCGGGGCTGGCGTGGATGTGCACCAGCTTCTGCTTGGGCACCGGAGCTTCGATCAGCGTGTAACCGCCGGTGGTGGACTCGCCCAGGCGCGGGCCGATGGCGATCAGCAGGTCGCTTTCGCGCACGCGCGCGGCCAGCGCGGGGTTGATGCCCAGGCCCACGTCACCGGCGTACAGCGCGTGGTGGTTGTCGAAGGTGTCCTGAAAACGGAAGGCGTTGGTCACCGGCAGTTGCCAGTTCTCGGCAAAACGCTGCAGCGCGGCGGCGGATTGCGGCGTCCAGCCACCACCACCCGCAATCACCATCGGTCGCTCGCTCGCCAGCAGCAGTGTGCGCAGCTCGCGCAGCGCGCCCGGGTCGCTCCAGGCCTGCACCGCTTCCACGCGCGGCAGGGGTTGCGCGTCCACGGTTTGCGTGAGCATGTCTTCGGGCAGCACCAGCACCACCGGGCCGGGCCGGCCGTTCATGGCGGTGGCAAACGCACGCGCCACGTATTCCGGAATGCGGCGCGCGTCGTCGATGCGCTCCACGCGTTTGGCCATCCCTTTGGTGGAGGGGCCGAAGAACGACAGGTAGTCGACTTCCTGAAAGGCTTCGCGGTCGCGCGCGTCGCTGGCCACGTCGCCGATGAACAGCACCATGGGTGTGCTGTCCTGAAAGGCGGTGTGCAGGCCAATCGACGCGTTGGTGGCGCCGGGCCCACGGGTCACGAAACACACGCCGGGACGCCCGGTGAGCTTGCCCTGGGCGTCTGCCATGAACGCTGCGCCGCCCTCCTGGCGGTTGGTGATGAAACGGATGCGGTCAGCGCGGGCGTGGAAGCCGTCGAGGACGGCGAGGTAGCTCTCGCCCGGAACGCCGAAGGCGTGGGTCACGCCCTGGGCGATCAGGCAATCAACGAGCAGGTGTCCAGCAATGTTTGAAGTCATGGCGGCATTGTGCCGCGCCCGCTAGCGTGCCGTGGCCGTGCGCTGGCCCACGCCCACCGCAGCGAACACCGACACCATCAGCACCAGCGCGGCACCGGCCAGCGTGAGCCCGTACCACCCACGGTCCATGGTCAGGCCGAAGATCAGCGGCGACAAGGCGAAGCCCACGTCGAGTCCCGAGTACACCGTGCCGTACACACGCCCGGTGGCCCCCTTGGGCGTGGCCTTCTTGATCATCATGTCGCGACTGGGCCCGCCCACGCCCACCGCAAACCCGGTGGCGGCCAGCGCCACCATGGTGCCCACGGCACCCAGCCAGCCGGTGGCGCAGAGCAACAGCAGCAGCGCGCCGGCGGTCATGGCGATGGCGACCACGCGGTCGCTGGACCAGCGGTGGTTCTGGCTGTACGCCGCCACAAATCCACCCACCAGCATGCCCAGCGCCGAGCAGAGCATGTAGGCGCTGATCGTGAGGGTGGCCATCTCCACGCTCACGCCGTGCACCACGTTGAGGATGGACGGCGCGAAGGTCTGCACGACGGCCAGCGTCATGGTGGACAGGAGGAAAAACGCGAAGCACCACCACACCACCGGCAGCCGCAGAAAAGCCATGTCGCCGCGGGGCGCCCCGCTGGGACGCACCACCACCTCGGTCAACAGCTTGTCGCGTTGCCAGAACAGCACCGCGAGGACCACGACATACAACAGCGCAGCGCCCAGGTAGGCGGTGCGCCAGTCGGCCAGCGCGGTGATGCCGATCAGAAACGCCGGCGCAAGCGCCCAGCCCAGGCTGCCCGTGAGGCCGTGTGCGCTGAAGGCATGGCCCAGCCGCGGGGCAGACACGCGCTGGTTGAGGATGGTGAAGTCGGCCGGGTGAAACGGTGCGTTGCCCAGCCCCGCCAGCATGGCCACCAGCACCAGGCCGGCGTAGCTGGTGGCTTGCGAAGCCGCCAGCGAAGCCACCAAAAAGCAGCCGATGGCCGCGAACAACACCGGGCGGGCGCCCACGCGGTCCACCAGGAAACCCGACAGCGCCTGCCCAGCGCCCGAGATCACGAAGAACAACGTCATGAGCAGGCCGACGTCCGAATAACTCAGACCAAAGTCGCGGATGAACACGGGAAAGAGCGGCGCCAGCAACAGGTGCGAAAAGTGCGAGGTCGCGTGGGCCAGGCCCACCAGGCCGATGACGGCGGCGTCCTGCTTGAGGGGAACGGGGTTGACCGGTGCGGCCGCACCCATGGTGGCGGTGTTCATGGCGCCGATCGTACGGCGGCAGACGCATGCAGAATGGCGATGGAAAGACAAGAATCGTCGCCATCCAGCCAAAACCGGTCGAAGCTCCCGACATGCCGCCTGCCCGCCGCCGCCCCGCTCCCCGCGCCCTCCCTTTGGGGGACACCGATCCGTTCCGACCCACACCGCAACACCCGGTGCGCTGCAGGGCGCGCCAGGTCGACAGCGACAACCAGTTCGAACCGCACCACCACGCCTGGGGCCAACTGGCTTACTGCGCCAGCGGCCTCTTGCAGGTGACCGTGGACGCGGGCGAGCAAGCGGCCTCCCGGGAAACCACCACCATCGTGCCGCCCTCGCGCGCGGTGTGGATACCGCCGGGCGCCCGGCACGCCGTGACGATCGTCGAAGCGGCCCAGCTGCTCACGCTCTACATCGACGCCAGCACCGTGCCCACGCACTGGACCCACTCGCGCGTGATGGTGGTGTCGCCCCTGCTGCGCGAACTGGTGCACGCGCTGGACCGGCCGCAGCCACCCACCCTGGCAGCCGGTCGGGCGTTGCTGACCCTGCTGTTGCACGAGATGGAGCACGCCGACACCCAGCCGCTGGGCGTGCCCATGCCCTGCGTCGGTGGTGGCGACCGGCGGCTGCGCAACCTGTGCGAAGCGGTGATGCAGGCCCCGGCCCAGCACGCCACGCTCGCGGCCTGGGCAGCGCACGCCGGGGCCAGCGAACGCACGCTGGCGCGGCTGTTTCGGGACGAACTGGGCACGAGCTTTCAGCGCTGGCGCCAGCAGGTGGTGCTGGCGCACGCCATGCCCATGCTGGCACGGGGCGTGTCGGTGGCCCGGGTGGCTCAGGCCAGTGGGTATGCGAGCGAAAGCGCGTTTTCCGCCATGTTCAAGTCGGCCATGGGCCTGCCTCCCACCCGACTGCTGGCCCAGGCCAGGGCCAGGCCTCAGGCCGCCACGGCTTCGTCGACCCGGGGCTGATCGGCTGCGATGGCCTCGATGGCCTTGCGCACCACGCTCTGGCCGTCCACGGGCCGCAGCAGGCGGTTGGCAATCAGGCGTTCGCAACTGCGTTTGGTCATGGAATGCGGGCGGCCGCCCCGGCTCACAAACATGAACAGCGTGCCGCGGTTGCTGGCCCAGATCAGTTGGGCACGCAGCCACTCGCGGTGCGAATACAGGTCGACCCAGTCGCCTTCGCGCAGGCCGGCCAGCAATGTGATGGCATCGAACGGAATGTCCTCTTCGCCTGGCGCCGCCGGCTCGCTGCCCGGTTGCACAGGTGAGGCTTCGCTCGCCGGGCTGTGGTCGGAGAGTTCGGAAAAGTCGGTGGGCAGGGTGTCTTCAAAACCCGCCGCTTCCAGCTCTTCACGTCCCAGCCAGGGCTGGGCGGCCTTTCGGGGTTTGCGCTGCTCCGGCGTGGCGGGCAGGGTTTCGTCGAGCTCCATCGACATGGACGAGGTCTCCAGCGGCACCGGGTTCGACGCACTCGCGTCGGCCCTCGCCCGCGCGCGCCGCAGACCCAGCACCGGCTGGTGCAATCGCATCAGCGCATCGAAGAACGGTTTGGTTTCTTCGCGCGTCTTGCCCAGCGACTCCAGGCCCGCGTGCAGCGTGCCCAGCATGCCGGGCACCATCTCCAGCAGTTGGGCCGGCAGGCGCAAGGTGACTTCTTTTTTGGTGCTCCACAGCAGGTTGGAAACCACCTTGCGGTAGCCACCTGGATCGAGCTGGCCCTGGGGCGCATTGAGCTGCGCCGAGGCAATCACCAGCGACCAGGGACCATAGAGGAAGTCGAGGATGAAGCCTGGCGCGTGGTCCACGTCCGGCCGCTGGCTCAAGTCCCACGCGACCTGGTCGGCCAAGGTCTGGCGCGCTTCCGCGTGCCGGATGGCCTGCAGGTTGTTGTCCTGCGCGGCCACGTCCTGCCGGTCCTGGCTTTCCCATTCCTGGAGCAGTTCGTCGAGCGCGATCGAGAACGCTTGCGGATCGTCGGTCTCGAGTTCGTTGAGCGCATTGAACGCCTGCTGCACCGGCTGGAAAAACTCGGCGAACTCACTGGCGAACTCGTCGTTGTATTTGAAGCTGCGCTGCGCCACGCACTCCACCAGGCGGCGAGCCGGGTGGGCGTCTTCGCTGAAAAAGCGCGGGTTGGCCATGGCCAGGCGCAAGAGTGAAGGCTCCAGCGCCACCACGGCTTCGCGCACCGGCGCCAACAGCAGCGGGTCTTGCGCAACCTGGTTGACCAACTTGCGCACCACATCCAGGCCCATGGCCTGCGCCACGCGCTCGGCCTTCTGCTTGAGCTGCATGAGCACGCGGGCGCGCTCGTGGGCGGCGGCAAAGTCGCCCCAGGTCTTTTGGCTGAGCTGGGTGCCGATGTCCACCGATCGCGCCGGCCGGTCCACCGCAGGCAGGGCCTTGTACTGCTCGCTGCGCCGCACCACCATCGTCTCGTCGAGCGTGGGGATGGCGGCAAAGGCCTCGATGGCGGCAAGCTCTTCGCTCACCTGCTCGTAGTACTCGGGCGCGAGCGTCTGCTCGTACCGCTGTCCGCCCTTCTCCAGGAAGTTGTGCAGGTACTGGTTGTCCACCGGCGTCTGCAGGCGGGCAAGTTGCGGCATGTCGGGCACGAAGCCGCCCCAGTGCGCCTCGCCCGTGCTGTCGCCGCGGTGTTCCAGCGGCGCCTGCCCCGAAGGATTCCACTCGGTGGCCGCCGGGCCTGGTCCGCGTGCGGCGCGGGCCGCACCGGCGGCCGACCTGGCTGCCGCGCCCGGGGCGTCGGCCATGAGGCGCACGCGGTAGCCGGCTTCCTGCACGTTGGCGCGTTGCAGCACCAGGGTGAGACGGGCGTAAAGCCCCTTGAGTTCGTGACCCAGGGCCTTGCCGCAGTGACGCAGCCAAAGTGCGCGCAACTGGGAATCGGGCTCGTCCAGCGACATCATGTCCCGCAACGCCCGCACAAAAACGGCCGGGCGCAAGGGGTTCATGTCGGCCTGCACCGTGGCCAGACCTTGCAACGAACTCATGAGCGCGTCCAGCACCTTGAGTTCTTGCTCCAGCGGTGGCAGCAAGCTTTGCAACAGACGGGCCGATTCGATCGACTCGGTGACGGTGTCGTCCTCCACCAGCGAGAGGTACGCGGACTCGGTCAGCAAGGCGGTGCGGGATGAAGCGGGTGCGTCGGTGGGCACGGCAAACGCCTCGCGCAGACGCTGCGGGTAATCGGTCACCCAGCCTTCTTTTTCCTGGCGAATGCGCCACCAGGCTTTGGCAATGCGATCGCGCTGGGCCAACTCCAGGCACTGCTTCTCGGCCTCCTGCAAGCCAATCACCGCCGCGTCAAGGCAACGCCCGAGCATCGCGGGGGCGTCTTCAAGTGCCTCGGCAAGGCACTGCTGCAGCAATCGGGGGGGCACCGTCATCGGCTGATCGCGGCTGTGGGCCGCCAGGTCGGGGTGTGAAACAAGTCACGGTTATACCTGCGCATGCCGCCCGGGGCGTGACACCACTGAGATAAGGCGGATATCGGTCTCCGAACGGTCAACACTGCTGCAGAAAGGCCGCGGCGTCAAAGCGCTGTCACAACTGGCATGCAACATGCAAGGGTGCTGTCAAACACACACCGGCTTCAGGGAAACAACAATGATCCAGACCACCGCCCGGCGCTACGCCAAAACCAACATGGCATGGGAAGCCCTGTCCCGCCCCGACGCGGTGGGCCGGCAAGCGCACACGCTGCTGCTCATGGCCAACGGTCGGCGCAGCGAGCAGGAGCTGTCGCTGCTGCTGGGCACGGACGTGTCCGAACTGGCCTACGGACTGATGGAAAAGGGTTTTCTGCAGAACACCGCAGCGGTCGTGCAACCCGACCCCGATGAGGACACGCTGACCGGCGCCTGAGCCGCGTCAGCGAAAGCTCACAACCAGCGCTTGAGCAGCCCCATGATCTGGTCGAAGCGCGGCCCGTAGGGCGGGTAGAACACATGCCCCATCGAGAAGCGCGACTGCACCAGAACGGGCTTTTGCTGGGTGAAGCGCAGGAAACCGGTTTCGCCGTGGTACGCGCCCCAGCCGCTTTCGCCCACGCCGCCGAACGGCAGGCCTTCGTGGGCGACGTGCATGAGGGTGTCGTTGACGCTCACCCCGCCGCTCACCGTATTCGCCATCACCTGGTCGCGTTGGGAGGTGTCGGTGCCGAACCAGTAAAGCGCCAGCGGCCGCGGGCGGGCGTTGATGTAGCGGATGGCCTCGTCCAGGCTGTCGTACGCCACCACCGGGAGGATGGGACCGAAGATTTCTTCGTCCAGCAGCTTCAAGCCTGAATCGGGATTGAACACCAGGGTGGGGTTCATCTGGCGCGACATCGGTACCACGCCGGTCGCCGCCTGCGGCGCCACATCGACCACGCGAGCACCGTGGGAGGCGGCTTCGTTCAGCAGCGCCTGCAAACGGGCGTGGTGGCGATCGCTCACGATGGCGGCGTAATCGGGGTTGCCGGCAATGGTGGGGAACAAGCGGGCCACAGCCGCGGTGTACGCCCGCTCGAACGCGGCTTCCTGGCCGCGCGGCAGCATCACGTAGTCGGGCGCGATGCAGGTCTGGCCGGCGTTGAGCAGCTTGCCATGGGCAATTTTCACCGCCGCCTCATCCAGGTTGCACGACGTGTCCACGATGCAGGGTGACTTGCCACCCAGTTCCAGGGTGGTGGGCGTGAGGTTGGCGGCCGCAGCGGCAGCCACCTTGCGCCCCACGGCGGTGGAGCCGGTGAAGAACAGGTGGTCGAACGGCAGGCTGGCGAAGTCGTGCGCCACGTCGGCGCCCCCGAGCACCACGCTGAACTCGTCGGCGGAGAACGCGCCCTGCACCAGCGAGGCCATGAGCGCCGAGCTGTGGGGCGTGAGTTCGCTGGGCTTGAGCATCACGCGGTTGCCCGCGGCCAGCGCGGTGGCGGCCGGGCCGAGGTTCAGCTGCAACGGGTAATTCCAGGGGCCGATGACGCCCACCACGCCCAGCGGCTGGCGCTGGATGTGCGCGCTGGCGGGCTGCAAGTACAGCGGCGTGGCCACGCGGCGGGTTTTCATCCAGTGCGGCAGTTCCTTGTGCAGCTGCCCGATGGCCGCACGCAGCACGAACAAATCGGCCACTTCGGTGAGCTGGCGCGATCGCACGCCGAAGTCGGCCTGCACCGCGTCGGACAGCGCAGCCCCGTGCTGGTCAATCAGCACCTTGAGCCGCGCGAGGCGGTCGCGGCGCAGCGCCAGTGGCACATCGATCTGGGCGCGGCTGGCGCTGTGCTGTGCGTCAAACAGGGCGCGCAGGGGAAGGGTCGGGGGTATCTGGGTCATGGGCGGATGATAGGTCTGGCGCCCCGACTGCGGTAGGGGCAAGCCCCCATCCCGACGGATGGGGGCCCCTCCCCGGATCAGCCTTCGGCCACCGCGTCGCCGAACTCGAACACGCCCGGGTTCTGCACCGGGTCCACGTCCACCGGAATCGCCGATTTCGGCGGGTAACGGCCTTCCAGCAGGAATTTCGAGAGGGGGTTCTCGATGCGCTGCTGGATGGCGCGCTTCAGGGGCCGCGCGCCGAACACCGGGTCGAAGCCGACCTTGGCCAGCTCGGCCAGCGCCGCCGGCGACACCTGCAGGTGCAGGTCCATCCTGGCCAGGCGCGCCTCGAGCACCTTGAGCTGGATCCCGGCGATCGACTCGATGTGCTGTGCGTCCAGCGCGTGAAACACCACGGTTTCGTCGATGCGGTTGAGGAACTCCGGACGGAAGTGGTTCTTGAGTTCGCCCCAGACGGCTTCTTTCACGTCTTCATACGGCTCGCCCACCATGGCCTGGATCAGGTGCGAGCCGATGTTGCTCGTCATCACGATCACGGTGTTCTTGAAGTCCACGGTGCGGCCCTGGCCGTCGGTCAGGCGGCCGTCGTCGAGCACCTGCAGCAGCACGTTGAACACGTCCGGGTGGGCCTTCTCGACCTCGTCGAGCAGCAGCACGCTGTAGGGCTTGCGGCGCACGGCTTCGGTGAGGTAGCCGCCCTCCTCGTAGCCCACGTAGCCGGGTGGCGCGCCGATGAGGCGCGCCACGGAATGTTTCTCCATGAACTCGCTCATGTCGATGCGCACCAGGTGGTCTTCGCTGTCGAACAGGAAACCGGCCAGCGCCTTGCACAGCTCGGTCTTGCCCACGCCGGTGGGGCCGAGGAACAGGAAGGATCCGGTCGGGCGGTTCGGGTCACTCAGGCCCGAGCGCGAGCGGCGGATCGCGTTGGCCACCGCGCCGATGGCCTCGTCCTGGCCGACCACACGCTCGTGCAGCTTGCCTTCCATCATCAGCAGCTTGTCGCGCTCGCCCTGCATGAGCTTGCTCACCGGGATGCCGGTGGCGCGGGCCACCACCTCGGCGATCTCCTCGGCGCCGACCTGCGTGCGCAGCAGCTGCGGGCGGCCCTTGCCGTCCTTGTTCAGCGCCTTACCCGACTCGGCGGCCTGCGCGTCCTTCAGGCGTTTTTCCAGCTCGGGCAGCTTGCCGTACTGCAGCTCGGCGACCTTGTTGAAGTCGCCCTTGTCGGTGAAGGTCTTGATCTGCGAGCGGATGCGGTCCATCTCTTCCATCACGTCCTTGGAGCCGAGCGCGGCGGCCTTTTCGGCCTTCCAGATCTCGTCGTAGTCCGAGATTTCCTTGGTCAGGCGGGCGATCTCTTCCTCGATCAGGCCGAAGCGCTTTTGCGATGCCTCGTCCTTTTCCCGGCGCACGGCCTCGCGCTCAATCTGCAGCTGGATCAGGCGGCGGTCGAGCCGGTCCATCACCTCGGGCTTGGAGTCGAGTTCGATCTTGATCTTGGACGCGGCCTCATCGATCAGGTCGATCGCCTTGTCGGGCAAAAACCGGTCGGTGATGTAGCGGTGGCTGAGCTCGGCCGCGGCCACGATGGCCGGGTCGGTGATCTGCACGCCGTGGTGCACTTCGTACTTTTCCTGCAGCCCGCGCAGGATGGCGATGGTGGCTTCCACGCTGGGCTCGCCGACCAGGATCTTCTGGAAGCGGCGCTCGAGCGCGGCGTCTTTCTCGATGTACTTGCGGTATTCATCGAGCGTGGTCGCGCCCACGCAATGCAATTCGCCGCGCGCGAGCGCCGGCTTGAGCATGTTGCCCGCGTCCATGGCACCTTCGGCCTTGCCCGCGCCCACCATGGTGTGCAGCTCGTCGATGAAGACGATGGTCTGGCCTTCGTCTTTCGCCAGCTCGTTGAGCACGGTCTTGAGGCGTTCCTCGAACTCGCCACGGAACTTGGCGCCGGCCAGCAGCGCGGCCATGTCCAGGCTCAGCACGCGTTTGCCCTTGAGCGAATCGGGCACCTCGCCCGCCACGATGCGCTGCGCCAGGCCTTCGACGATGGCGGTTTTGCCGACGCCGGGTTCGCCGATGAGCACGGGGTTGTTCTTGGTGCGGCGCTGCAGCACCTGGATGGCGCGGCGGATCTCGTCGTCGCGGCCGATCACCGGATCGAGCTTGCCCAAGCGGGCACGCTCGGTGAGGTCCATGGTGTATTTTTTGAGCGCCTCGCGCTGGCCTTCGGCCTCCGGACTGTCCATGGATTGCCCGCCGCGCACCGCGGTGATGGCGCTCTCCAGGCTCTTGCGGTTCAAGCCATTCTCATTGGCCATGCGGCCCAGCTCGCCCTTGCTGTCGGCCACGGCCAGCAGAAAGAGCTCGCTGGCGATGAACTGGTCACCGCGCTTGATGGCTTCCTTTTCGGTGGCCTGCAGCAGCTTGGCCAGTTCTTGGCCCACCTGGACCTGGTCTTGCCCCTGCACTTCGGGCAGGCGCTTGATGGCCGCTTCGGTGGCTTTGGCCAGGCCGGGCACGTTGACGCCCGCGCGCTGCAGCAGCGACTGCGGACCATCGGTCTGGCGCAGCAAGGCCAGCAGCAGGTGGGCCGGCTCAATGTAGGCGTGGTCGGCGCCGAGTGCCAGGGTCTGGGCCTCGCTCAGGGCTTCTTGGAATTTGGTGGTGAGTTTGTCGAGTCGCATGAAGGAGCTCTCCGGGTGATCAGAATGGTGGGCAGTTGGCGGCACTCCCGCGTTTTTCAAGCCGCCCAGGCAGGGTGCGCCCATGGGCGGTGCGCTGGCTTGACCCAGATCAATCCACCAGCGGAGGGCGCCAGTGCGCGCAAGGCCAGGCCACGTTGAGGCCGGCGCGGCGGTAGAGGGAACGCGCGGACGGGTTGCTGGCGGCCACCTGGACAAACACACGGGTGAGACCTCGGCGCACAGCTTCGGTCGCCATGGCTGAACGACTCGGCGCCGGGCGTCGCTGAACCTCACCGGTCATGGTCAGGGTGGGCTGCTCGCGCCGCCAGGCACGAAGCGTCAGGGCCCCGAAACAGGGCTGGAAGGACAGCGGTTCAGCTGTTGGTGGCGGCGATGCCCCAGCGCGCCAGCGCAGCGTCGTCGCTCACACGGGCGTCCACCCAGCGTGCGCCTTCGGGCGTCTGTTCCTTCTTCCAGAACGGGGCCTGGGTCTTGAGGTAGTCCATGAGAAATTCGCAGGCCTGGAAGCTCTGGCCGCGGTGCGCCGAAGCCACGGCCACCAGCACGATCTGGTCCAGCGGTTGCAGCAGCCCCACACGGTGGATCACGCGGGCGCCGAAGAGGTCGAAGCGGCGGTGTGCCTCGTCAATCATGGCCTCGATGGACTTTTCGGTCATGCCGGGGTAGTGCTCCAGCTCCATGGTGCTGACGTGCTGGCCGTCGTTGCGGTCCCTGACCGTACCGATGAATGAGCACACCGCACCAATGCCCCTCTGCGTTTCGCGCAGACGGGCCACCTCGGTCGAGAGGTCGAAGTCTTCAGTCTGGATGCTGACGCGGGCGCTCATGTCAGCCCCCGGTCACCGGGGGGAAGAAGCCCACCTCGGCACCTTCGGGGAGCGCAGCGGTCTCGGCGCTCATGGTCTGGTTCAGGGCCACCCGCACCGATTTTCCCGGCGCGAGCGCCTCGGCGTAGGCACCACCACGGGCCACCAGCTCGGCCCGCAGCGCAGCCAGCGTGCCGGCCTGCGTGTCGAGGGATTCGCTGCCGGTGCCCAAGGCCTCTCGGATGGAGGCGAAATAACGCAACTGGACTTTCATGCGAGGAGATCCGACAAGGAGATGAACGAAACCGGATCGCCATGGGCTACCGTGGTGCCGCCCGGGTTGTCGACCAGGCCATCGGCCCAGACGGCCGACGTCAGCACACCCGAACTCTGGTTCGGAAACAGATCGAGACCACCGGCCGCATTGCGGCGCACGCGCAGGAACTCGCGGCGTTTGTCGGCCTTGTCCAGGGTGAAATGGGCGGGCAGCGTGATGGCTTTGAGCGCTGTCGATTCGACACCTTGCAGCCGCAGCAGGAAGGGTCGCACCAGCAGCAGAAAGGTCACGAAACTGGAGACCGGGTTGCCGGGCAGACCGATGAAATGGCAGGGTGCCGCGGCGGCGACGCCGGCACCAGCGTCGCGTTTCACCGTGCCGTAGGCAAACGGCTTGCCCGGCTTCATGGCGATCTGCCAGAGGTCCAGGCTGCCCAGCTGTTGCACGGCGGGTTTGATGTGGTCTTCTTCGCCCACCGACACGCCGCCGCTGGTGAGGATGAGGTCGTGGTGGTCGGCCGCTGTCTTGAGCGCGGCCAGTGTGGCGTCGCGCTTGTCCGGCACGATGCCCAGGTCGCTCACTTCGCAGCCCATGCGGTGCAGCAGCGCACGCAGGAAAAAGCGGTTGGAGTTGTAGATCGCGCCGGGCTTCATGGCCTCGGGCGGCACATCGCCCGGCATCACGAGTTCGTCCCCGGTGGAGAAGAGCGCCACGCGAGGCCTCGCCACCACACCCAGGTGCGCCAGACCCAGGCTCGCGGCCAGGCCCAGGCTCGCGGGCGACAGGCGTTCGCCCTTGGCCAACACCACCGCACCGCGCGTGACGTCTTCACCGGCGCGGCGCACCCACTGGCCCGGCCGGGGCGCGGTCTGGATGTGCACGCCGTGGATGTTGCCACCCACCTCGATGGTGTCTTCCTGCATCACGACCGCATCGGCACCGGCGGGCATGGGCGCACCCGTGAAGATGCGTGCGCAGGTGCCGGGCTCCAGCGGTTCTCCTGCGTGGCCGGCGGCGATGCGCTGCGTCACAGCCAGCACCTGGCCGGGCGCCGTCACATCGGCTGCGCGCAGGGCATAGCCGTCCATGGACGAGTTGTCGTTGGGCGGCACTTGGAGTGCAGACACGAGGTCGTGCGCCAGCACGCGCCCATCCGCCTCGAAGGTGGTCACGGTCTCGACGCCGGTCAGCGGGCGCGCGTGCGACAGCAGGCTGACGAGGGCGTCGTCCAGCGATTTCAAGGGCGCGCGATGTTGGGAGGGTTGGGGCGAGGTCATAGGCTCAACGGGGTGCGGTATTCGAACCGCTCCGCATTGTCGACCAACCACGCAGCCACGTCATCGGCCACGTTCAAATCCAGCACGGGGCAATGGGCGGCCACCGGCAGCGCACGGGCGTCATCGGTGGCGATGGCCACGATGTGCTGATCGTCGGGAAAGCGCAGCGGCTTGCCATGGCTCTGGCGCCAGACCTCGACCTTGGGCAGGTTGCTCTGCTTGAAGCCCTCGACCAGCACCCAGTCGACATCAGCGCGCAGCTGGGCCAGCAGATCGTGCACCGAGTGCTCGACAACGGCTTCGAGTTCGCGCATGAGCACCAGCCGTTTGGGCGACGCGGCCAGCACCTCGAAAGCGCCTGCCTCGCGGTGGCGCCAGGTGTCCTTCCCCGGGTGGTCGATGTCGAACCTGTGGTGTGCGTGCTTGACCACCGACACGCGCTGGCCTCGCAGCTTGAGCGCGGGAATCAGCTGTTCAACCAGCGTGGTTTTTCCCGATCCCGAAAAGCCGGCGAATCCAACAACCCTCATGTCCGGACGCAATGCTCGACCACGAAGGCCTGCACGTCGGACGTACTCGCCGACATAACTCGCACGCGCTTGGGCAAGTCTTCGATGCCGTCGAACTGCGGCGGGCGGTGCGGCTGCTGCCCCAGCGCTTCCACGATGGTTTCCGCAAACTTGATGGGCAGCGCGGTCTCCAGCACGATCATGGGCACGCCGGGCTGTCGGTGTTCACGCGCGACTTTCACGCCGTCGGCGGTGTGCGTGTCGATCATGACACCATGGCGCTTGAACACATCGCGGATCGTCTCCAGGCGGTTCTCGTGCGTGCTCTTGCCGCTGCGAAATCCGTAGCGGGTGGCAGCGTCGGCAAATGCCGGGTCGGCGCCCAGCTCGAAGCGGCCCTCACGTGCGAGTGCATCGCCGAACAATGCCTTGACGCGGAGACCGTTGCGTCCCAGGAGATCGAACACAAACCGCTCGAAGTTGCTGGCCTTGGAAATGTCCATCGACGGGCTGGAGGTCTCGTGCGTGTCGGCACTCGCGCGCACGCGGTACACCCCGGTGCGGAAGAACTCGTCCAGCACGTCGTTCTCGTTGGTGGCCACCACCAGGTGCTCGATCGGAAGACCCATCTGGCGCGCCACGTGACCGGCGCACACGTTGCCGAAGTTGCCGCTGGGCACGGTGAAAGAGACGCGCTCGGTGTCCTGGGTGGTGGCCTGGAAGTAGCCTGCAAAGTAATAGACCACCTGCGCCAACAGCCGGGCCCAGTTGATCGAATTGACGGTGCCGATCTTGTGCGCGCGCTTGAACGCGAGGTCGTTGCTGACGTTCTTGACGATGTCCTGGCAGTCGTCGAACACCCCTTCAATCGCGATGTTGTGGATGTTCTCGTCCATCAGGCTGAACATCTGCGCCTGCTGGAACGGGCTCATGCGGCCGTGCGGGCTCAGCATGAACACGCGCACGCCTTTTTTTCCACACATCGCGTACTCCGCCGCGCTGCCGGTGTCGCCCGAGGTCGCGCCCAGGATGTTGAGTTCTTCACCACGACGCGCCAGTTCGTACTCGAACAGGTTGCCCAGCAACTGCATCGCCATGTCCTTGAAGGCCAGCGTGGGGCCGTTGGACAGGGCTTCAAGGAAGAATCCGGCCTGACCCGAGCCGGCCGACGGGTCTTCCAGCTTCTTCAGGGGCACGATCTGCGGTGTGCCGTACACCGCTTCGGTGTAAGTCTTCTGGCACAACGCGCGCAGGTCGGCCGCGGGAATGTCGTCGATGTACAGCGACAGCACTTCAAAAGCGAGCGCCGCGTACCCGCCGGTCGCACCCTGGTTGAACGCCTGGCGCCAGCGAGCCAGCAGGGGTGCATCCACCTGCGGATACCGCTCGGGCAAGTACAGGCCGCCATCGGGCGCCAGGCCTTCGAGCAGGATTTCGCAGAAGTGCTTGCGCCCCGGATCGCCGCGTGTGGAGAGGTACAGCATCAGTTCAGCTCTTCCTTGCGGATGCGCACGATGGGCGCGAGCACGGTGGGCAACTTTTGCAGCTGCGCCAGCGCATCGTTCATGGTGCCTTCGCGGGTGCTGTGTGTGAGGATGATCAGGTCCGTGGACGTGCCACCCTCACCACTCACCTCGTCGGCCTCGCGCTGCAGCACCGCGTCAATGCTGATGCCCGAACCCGCCAGCAGACCGGTGACCTGGGCCAGCACACCGGCCTCGTCGGCCACCCGCAGGCGCAGGTAATAACTCGTCACCACCTCGCTCATGGGCAGCACGCTGAGATCGCTCATCGCATCGGGCTGGAAGGCCAGGTGCGGCACGCGGTGGTGCGGGTCGGCGGTGTGCAGGCGCGTGATGTCGACCAAGTCGGCGATCACGGCGCTGGCGGTGGGCTCGCTGCCCGCACCCTTGCCGTAGTACAGCGTGGTGCCCACAGCATCACCCTGCACCACCACCGCGTTCATCGCACCTTCCACGTTGGCAATCAGGCGCTTCGCAGGCACCAGGCTGGGGTGCACCCGCAGTTCGATGCCTTTGGCGGTTCGCTTCGTGATGCCCAGCAGCTTGATGCGGTAACCCAGTTGTTCGGCGTACTTGATGTCGGTGGCGCCCAGCTGGGTGATGCCTTCCACGTAGGCCTTGTCGAACTGCACCGGGATGCCGAAGGCGATCGCGCTCATGAGCGTGACCTTGTGGGCCGCGTCCACGCCTTCGATGTCGAAGGTCGGGTCGGCTTCGGCGTAGCCGAGGCGCTGCGCTTCCTTGAGCACGACGGCAAAGTCCAGGCCCTTGTCGCGCATCTCGGACAGGATGAAGTTGGTGGTGCCGTTGATGATCCCGGCGATCCACTGGATGCTGTTGGCCGTCAAGCCCTCGCGCAGCGCCTTGATGATGGGAATGCCACCGGCCACCGCCGCTTCAAACGCCACCATCACACCCTTGGCCGACGCCGCAGCAAAGATCTCGGTGCCGTGCACCGCCAGCAGAGCCTTGTTGGCCGTGACCACATGTTTGCCGGCGGCGATGGCTTCCATCACCAGCGCCTTGGCAATGCCGTAGCCGCCGATGAGCTCGATCACGATGTCGATCTCGGGGTTGGCGATGACCGCGCGCGCGTCGTTCACCACCTTCACATCCGCACCCACGATGGACTGCGCGCGGGCGGTGTCCAGGTCGGCCACCATGGTGATTTCAATGCCACGACCGGCGCGCCGGCGGATTTCTTCCTGGTTGCGCTGCAGCACGTTGAACGTGCCACTGCCCACGGTGCCTATGCCCAGAAGGCCTACTTGGATCGGTTTCATGTCGGTCATGGTTGGAGAGCAAAAAATCAGGTGCCGTGGCGTTTTCGCCAGCCTTCAAGAAACTTCGCGACGCGGTTGATGGCTTCGCGCAAGTCGTCTTCGTGCGGCAAAAACACGATGCGGAAATGCTGGTTGTCGGGATAGTTGAAGCCGGAGCCCTGCACCAGCATCACGCGCGTTTCCTGCAGCAGCTCCAGGAACATCTGCTGGTCATCCTCGATCGGGTACATCGTTGGATCGAGCTTGGGGAACATGTAGAGCGCGGCCGAGGGCTTGACGCAACTCACACCCGGAATGGCGGTGATCAATTCGTGCGCAAGGTCGCGCTGGCGGCGCAGGCGCCCGCCCTCGCCCACCAAGTCGTTGATGCTCTGGTAACCGCCGAGCGCGGTCTGGATCGCCCACTGGCCCGGCACGTTGGCACACAGACGCATGTTCGAGAGCATGTTCAAACCCTCGATGTAGTCCTTGGCCGGCTTCTTGTCGCCCGAGACAATGAGCCAGCCCGCGCGGTAACCACACGAGCGGTAACTCTTGGACAACGAGTTGAAGGTCAACGTGAGCACGTCGTCCGAGAGGCTGGCAATCGCCGTGTGCTTCACGCCGTCGTACAGCACCTTGTCGTAGACCTCGTCGGCAAAGATCACCAGGCCGTGTTCGCGTGCGATCTCGACGATGGCCTTGAGCAGCTCGTCGGAATACAGCGCGCCGGTCGGGTTGTTGGGGTTGATCACCACGATGCCCTTGGTGGCCGGTGTGATCTTGCGGCGGATGTCGTCCAGGTCCGGCATCCAGCCGTTGGACTCGTCGCACATGTAGTGCACCGGCGTGCCGCCCGAGAGGCTCACGGCCGCGGTCCACAACGGGTAGTCGGGCGCGGGAAGCAGCAGCTCGTCTCCGTCGTCGAGCAGCGCATTGGTGGCCATCACGATCAGTTCGCTGGCGCCGTTGCCAAGGTAAATGTCGTCGAGCGTGACACCCTTGATGCCCTGCGTCTGCGTCTCGTGCATCACCGCCTTGCGCGCGCCGAAGATGCCTTTGCTGTCCGAGTAGCCCGCCGAATTCGGCAGGTTGCGGATCATGTCCTGCTGGATCTCTTCCGGTGCATCAAAACCAAACACCGCCAGGTTGCCGATGTTCAGCCGAATGATCTTGTGACCCTCGTCTTCCATCTTGCGTGCCGCGTCCATGATGGGCCCACGGATGTCGTAGCACACGTTGGCCAGCTTGGCGGATTTCTGGATGGTCTTCAAGGTCACTCCCTGGGGGTTTTGGGGTCGTGCGGCGCAGTGTTCCCGGCAGGTTGCACCGGGCGGTATATTCGGTCTCGTCTGCAGGGAAAACCTGCAATTTGACCACAGTTCCGCAGCCCGCCAGATTGGCCACCGCCCCATGAAACTGCACTCCGACAAGCTGGAAATCCAGTCCGTCACCGGCTATGGCGACGGCTGGATCGCGGTGAACGGCCAGCGCCACACCCACAGCCTGGTGCTCACACCCAAACGCGAATGGTCCGCTTGGCCTTGCGCGCGTTTCGAGTCGTTGGAAGCTGCTCACTTCGACATGCTCATCGAGCCCTCTGTCGAACCACCCGAACTCATCGTGTTCGGAAGCGGTGGCCGGTTGCGCTTCGCGCCACCCGGTTTGCTGCGGGGCCTGATCGCACGGCGCATCGGCATCGAGACCATGGACACAGCCGCCGCCTGCCGCACTTACAACATCC
Source organism: Hydrogenophaga sp. (assembly GCF_030158645.1). Lineage (GTDB taxonomy): Bacteria > Pseudomonadota > Gammaproteobacteria > Burkholderiales > Burkholderiaceae_C > Hydrogenophaga. The sequence goes on from NZ_JAOASO010000168.1 coordinate 30,461, forward strand.
TCGCGAGCGAAGGCCGCCGCGTGGTGGCGGCTTTGCTCCTGGAAACCTGAAGCGCGGGCCGACGCTGGGGGCCTCCAGCATGACGGACGGACGCAATCAGGGTAAAATACTCGATTGTTTCCTGCCACGGGTCCCATTGCTGCAATGCAGAGCTCGCCGTGAAACAGCCGGGAAGCCAACGCATCACCACCAACTTACGTCAGGGGTCCACGCAGTATGGCAGTCGTTGTCAATAAACCCATTCCCGAATTCGAATCGATGGCCACCGGCGGCATCAAGGTCAGCAACCAGACCCATCTGGGCCAGACCATCGTGCTGTACTTCTACCCCAAGGACAACACGCCCGGCTGCACCACCGAAGCCATGCAGTTCCGCGACAAGTACAAGGACTTCGTGAAAGCCGGCGCCCAGGTGTTCGGCGTGTCGCGCGACAACATGAAGTCCCACGACGATTTCAAGACCAAACTCGAACTGCCCTTCGAGCTGATCGCCGATACCGAAGAGAAAATGTGCCACATGTTCGGCGTGGTCAAGAACAAGATCATGTACGGCAAAAAGGTCAAGGGCATCGAGCGCAGCACCTTCCTCATCGGCCCCGATGGCGTGTTGAAGGAAGAGTGGCGTGGACTGAAAGTGCCCGGGCACGTGGAAGACGTGCTCAAAGCCGTCAAAGCCCTCAAGAAGGCCGCCTGACCGGCATCCTCCGGGTCGGCGCTTCGCGGGAGTGAGCCGCGTCACAGGAGTCATGCATAATGATTTCATGACACCGGGAAGCCTTTCAGCCCCACCCCTTCTGCCCCCTGCAAGCAGATCCCAAAGCCGCCCGGTCACCCCGGCGGCTTTTTGTTTTCCAGCTTCGCGCTGAACACACAAGCCCACATGCCACTGCCTCCAGCTCCCTCCAAACGCGCCGCCCTTCTCTCACCCGAGGCTTACAGCCTCAAAGCCGCCGAAGAACCCTTCGAGCTGGAGACCGTCGCGTCGCCCGCCGTGACTGCGCCCGTTGCCCAACCCGCGCGCCTTCCTGAGGCAACAGCCATGACGCCCCCACCGGCAGCCAAATCCGCCGGCCGGGCAGGCGGGCGAGGCCGCAAGCCCGCCACGGTGGCGACCCCTGTGCAGACCGAGCGCACCGAAACCGCACCCGCAACGTCAAAGGCCACGACACCGGTCGTTCCGGCAGAGAGAAGCGCGCAGGCAGCGCAGGTCACGGCCTCGTCCGGCAGTCGCCGCCGCGCCGCCGGCAAGGCCGGTAACGGCCCTGCCCGGCTGTTTGTGCTGGACACCAACGTGCTGCTGCACGACCCCATGAGCCTGTTCCGCTTCGAGGAACACGACATCTTCCTGCCCATGATCGTGCTCGAAGAGCTCGATGGTCACAAAAAGGGCATGACGGAAGTGGCGCGCAACGGTCGCCAGACCAGCCGCACGCTCGACGCGCTGGTGGCGCAGCAAGGTGGCGACATGACCAAGGGCCTCAAGCTCTCGGCCACGGGTCACCACGGCGCGCGCGGCCTGCTGTTCTTCCAGACCGAACCGCTGGAGAGCAACCTGCCCTCCAGCCTGCCGCAGGGCAAGGCCGACAACCAGATCCTGGGCGTGGTGCATTCGCTGCGCCAACGCCATCCCGAGCGCGAAGTGATCCTGGTGTCGAAGGACATCAACATGCGCGTGAAGGCGCGCGCGTTGGGCCTCGCTGCCGAGGACTACCAGAACGACAAGACGCTGGACGACGGCGAGTTGCTGTATGCGGGTGCGCTGGCGCTGCCACAGGACTTCTGGACGCGCCAGAGCAAGACCATCGAGAGCTGGCAAAGCGGCAGCCACACGTTCTACCGCGTGAGCGGTCCGGCGGTGGGTCAGTTCTACATCAACCAGTTTGTCTACTTCGAAGCGCCGGGCGAGCCTTCGCTCTACGCGCGTGTGACGGAGATCCGTGACAAGACCGCGGTGCTCAAGACGCTCAAGGACTACACCCACCTGAAGAACGCGGTGTGGGGCGTGACCAGCCGCAACCGCGAGCAAAACTTCGCGCTCAACCTGCTGATGGACCCCGAGATCGACTTTGTGACGCTGGCTGGCACGGCCGGCACCGGCAAGACGCTGATGGCACTGGCCAGCGGCCTCACGCAGGTGCTCGACGACCGCCGCTACACCGAGATCATCATGACCCGCGCCACCGTGAGCGTGGGCGAAGACATCGGCTTCCTGCCCGGCACCGAAGAGGAAAAGATGGGCCCCTGGATGGGCGCGCTCGACGACAACCTGGAGTTCCTGGCCAAGGGCGACGGCGGCAACGCCGGCGAGTGGGGCCGCGCCGCGACCAACGAACTCATCCGCAGCCGCATCAAGGTCAAGAGCATGAACTTCATGCGCGGTCGCACCTTCATGAACAAGTACGTGATCATCGACGAGGCGCAGAACCTGACGCCCAAGCAGATGAAGACGCTGATCACGCGTGCCGGCCCGGGCACCAAGATCATCTGCATGGGCAACCTGGCGCAAATCGACACGCCCTACCTGACCGAAGGTTCGTCGGGCCTGACGTTTGCGGTGGACCGCTTCAAGGGCTGGCCGCACGGCGGGCACATCACGCTGGCGCGCGGCGAACGTTCGCGTCTGGCCGACTTTGCATCGGAAGTGCTCTGAACCGATCGTTCAAGAGAACAACAAAAAACCCGGCCATGGCCGGGTTTTTTCATGTCCGCTGCCAGATCAGAAGTCCCCTCCACCCGCCAGCGACTCGAACCGCGTGAGCATGTTCAGGAAGGCCAGCTTCACCGTGCCCGTGGGACCGTTTCGCTGTTTACCGATGATGATCTCGGCCACACCCGGTTCCTTGCAGGCATCCTTGGTGTAGTACTCGTCGCGGTAGATGAACATGATGATGTCCGCGTCCTGCTCGATGGCGCCGGACTCGCGCAAATCGCTCATCATCGGGCGCTTGTCGGTGCGGGTTTCCACACTGCGGTTGAGCTGTGACAGCGCAATCACCGGGCACTGCAGTTCCTTGGCGAGCATTTTCAGACCTCGCGAAATCTCACCCAGCTCGGACGCGCGGTTGTCACCGTCACCACCACTGCCGCTCATGAGCTGCAAGTAGTCGACCACAATCAGACCGAGCTTGCCGCACTGGCGCGAGAGGCGTCGCGCGTTGGCGCGCAGCACGCTGGCGGTGAGGCCAGGGGTTTCATCGATGTGCAGCGAGACGTTGCGCAGTTTCTCGATGGCCTCGGTCAAGCGCGGCCACTCGTCGTCGGTGAGCTTGCCGTTGCGCAGGTGGGACTGGTTGATGCGGCCGATCGAGCCGACGATACGCACCGCCAGCTGGGATGCACCCATCTCCATGGAGAACACCGCGACCGGCAGACCCTCATTGAGCGCCACGTGTTCGGCGATGTTGATCGCAAACGCGGTCTTGCCCATGGACGGGCGGGCCGCCAGCACCACCAGGTCACCGGCTTGCAGGCCGGAGGTCATGCGGTCCAGATCGACGAAACCGGTGGGCACGCCGGTGATGTCGTTGGGGTTGTCGGCCATCTCCTGCACGCGGTCGAGCAGTTCGACCACCAGCGTGTCCATGCCTTGGAAGCCCTCCTTCATCCGCGAGCCTTCTTCGCCGATGTTGAAGATCTTCTGCTCGGCTTCGTCCAGGATCTTGTCGACCGACTTGCCCTGGGTGTTGAAGGCTGCGGTGGCGATCTCGTCGCTGGCGGCCACCAGTTTGCGCAGGATGGCGCGCTCGCGCACGATCTCGGCGTAGCGCCGGATGTTGGCCGCGCTCGGCACGTACTGCGCCAGCGAATTGAGGTAGGCCAGACCGCCGGCCTCCTCGGCTTTGCCCAGGTTCTGCAAGTGCTCGAACACGGTCACCACGTCAGCCGGTTTGCTGGCGTTGACCATCGTGGCGATGGCCGAGTACGTCAGGCGGTGTTCGTAGCGGTAGAAGTCGGAATCGTTGACGAGGTCCGCCACCCGGTCCCAGGCGCCGTTGTCGAGCAGCAAACCGCCGAGAACGCTGGACTCAGCCTCGATGGAGTGCGGGGGAACCCGCAACTGAGCCACCTGTCGGTCGACGCCACCCTCGTCCAGGCCGGCATCAAATGAGGAGAAGGAACTGGAGAAGACGGCGGACATCGGCGTGAGAAAAGTAAAGGGCCATGGTACGCGCTGGACCCCGGGAAGTCATGGGACAAGTCTGTGGACAAGTCCGGTAAAAGGCGTGGATGACGGACGGTCCAGGGAGGAAGGCCCGCCTCTGGGGGAAGAGGTCCGCGCCATGAAAAAAGCCGCGGCCCGAGGGCAGCGGCTTTTGTGCGAAGCGCCTGGGCGCTCGCGCGGAACTCAGGCGGTTTCGCCGAGCACCGTGACGTTGACGTCGACCGTCACGTCGGTGTGCAGGTTCACGCTGACCGTGTAGTCGCCCACGTTCTTGAGGGGACCATTGGGCATGCGCACTTGCGACTTGGCGACCTTGAAGCCTTGCTTGTTCAGCTCTTCGGACACGTCGTGGTTGGTGACGGAACCGAACAGGCGACCGTCAACGCCGGCCTTTTGCGACAGCTTGACCGTCACGGAGGCGAGCTTCTCGCCCAAAGCCTGGGCTTCGGCGTGCTTGGCAGCAGCCACTTTTTCGAGTTCGACGCGACGCGCTTCGAATTCGGCGATAGCGTTTTGCGTGGCGCGGCGGGCACGGCCCGAGGGGATCAGGAAGTTGCGGGCGTAGCCGTCCTTGACCTTGACCACATCGCCGAGGGCGCCGAGATTGACAACTTTGTCGAGCAGGATGATTTGCATGTCAGGCTCTCTTTCAGACGCGGTGCTGGTCGCTGTAAGGCAACATGCCGAGGAAGCGCGCGCGCTTGATGGCGGTGTTGACCTGACGCTGGTAGAAGGCACGCGTGCCGGTCAGGCGCGCGGGGATGATCTTGCCGTTTTCGGCGATGAAGTCGCGCAGGACGTCAACGTCCTTGTAGTCGACTTCTTCGACGTTGGCCACGGTGAAGCGGCAGAAGCGCTTGCGCTTGAACAGCAGCGATTGGGTGTTGCGCTTGGGGCGCTTGTCTTTGTTGAAACGTTTGGGTGACGCCATGATGGGCCTTCCTATGTCTTGCTGAAATCTTGGATGTGGAACACCACGCCTTTGCCATTGCGCGCGTTGGTCAGGAAGCCGTGAAACTCACAAACCGAATCAAGTCCCTGTCGGGAGAGGATTTCGGCGTGCGACCCGAAGGCAATCGCCCTGAGTTGCAGTTTCACTTGCCTGGGGGTGTCCAGTTCGACGATCTGTGACTCGTGTTCGAGCACGAGGTTGACGGCCGGTATGCCTGCCGGTGTGTAACGCAGGCTTTGCACCTGCACCACCACTGCCGACAATTGTGTCTGGTTCACCCGTTGACGTTAACGCGCACCGGGCATCAAGCCTGGGCCTGTTCCTGCGGTTGGTGCTGCTGGGTGCGCTGCTCGGGCTGCTGAAGCTTGCGGGCTTCTTCGCGCTCGACCGACTTCATCATGGACGAAGGACCGGTATCGGCTTTTTTGCGCAACACGGTGAGGTGGCGCAGCACGGCATCGTTGAACTTGAAGGCGTGCTCCAGTTCGGCCATCACGGCCTGATCGGCCTCGATGTTGACGCACAGGTAGTGGGCCTTGGACAGCTTGTTGATCTGGTAAGCCATCTGGCGACGGCCCCAATCTTCAACGCGGTGGATCTTGCCGCCGCCGGCGGTGATCATGCCCTTGTAACGCTCCAGCATGGCTGGAACCTGTTCGCTTTGATCCGGGTGGATCAGCAAAACGATTTCGTAATGACGCATGGACTCTCCTTGTGGATTCGCCCGCCACATGGCGGACTTGGGTTGGAGCTGCCCCCAGCGTCAGATGGGGTGCAGCAAGGCAAGCCCACGATTCTAGCAAAAAACCCGGCCAGTCGCGAAACTGGCCGGGTTGGGGCCCACTGGCCGCCGAGGCGGTGAGTGGGCGGGGGTGACTGAGCTTGTGCTCAGTTCATGCGCAAGCTGGGGTAGCGGACATGCTCGACCAGCTGCTGCACCTTGCGGCTCGGGGCCGGTGTCACCAGGCTCAGCAGGATGATCACGGCAAAACCGACCGGCACACCGAACACCCCGGCCGAGATCGGCAGGATGCCGAACCACAGCTCGATGGGCGAGGTCACGCCGAAGATGCCGCGCATCCAGGGCTGGGTGGTCACCATGTAGTACACGGTGATGCCCAGACCCGCGACCATGCCGATCGAGGCGGCGATGCCGGTGGCGCGTTTCCAGAAGATGCCCAGCACCAGCGCCGGGAAGAACGCCGCCGCTGCGAACGAGAACGCCGCCGAGACCAGGAAAAGGATGTCCGCCGGTTTCTGCGCCGCCACGTACGCTGCGGCCAACGCCACGATCAGCAGCAGCATCTTGGAGATGGTGACGCGGCGGGCGGTGGAGGCGTTGGGGTCGATCATCTTGTAGTACAGGTCGTGCGACAGCGCGTTGGCGATGGTCAGCAGCAGGCCGTCAGCCGTGGACAGCGCAGCCGCCAGGCCACCCGCGGCCACCAGACCCGAGATCACATAAGGCAAGCCACCGATTTCCGGCGTGGCCAGCACGATGATGTCGCCACCGATGGTCATCTCGTTGAGCTGCAGGATGTTGTCCTTGTTGATGTCGGTGATCGACATCAAGGTGGGATCCACCTTGTTCCACGAGGCCACCCAGGCGGGCAGCTGGTCAAACGGTGTGCCGACCAGCACGTGGAACACCTCGTATTTCACCAGCACGGCCAGGGCCGGCGCGGTGAAATACAGCAGGAAGATGAAGAACAACGACCAGGTGACCGACTCGCGGGCCTCGCGCACGCTGGGCACCGTGTAGTAGCGCATCAGGATGTGCGGCAACGCCGCTGTGCCGATCATCAGGCAGAAGATCAGCGCCAGGAAGTTCAACCGTGAGGTGTCGTACGACTTGACCGCTGCGGCATCCCCATTCGGGTCACCCGAGAACTGCTGTGCGTGCGGTGGCATGCCGTTGAGCGGCTTGGCCTTGTTGTCGGCACTCGTCTTGGCCGCGGTCCATGCTTTCTTGGCGGCGTCTGCGTCCTTGGGCAAGGAAGAGATGGCCTTCTCTGCGGCAGAGATGTCGGCCGATGGCGCATTGGCGGCACGCAACTCGTTCAGCTTCGCTTCGGCGGCGGCCTTGTCGGCGGCCAGCGCAGCGGCCGGGTCCTTGAGCTTCTCGGCCAGTGCGGCAGACCGCTGCTTGAAGATCTCGCGAACTTCCAGCTCCTTCGGATCGGCTGCCAGCAGCTTTTCCTTGGCCGTGACCTTCTCCAGCTGGAAGCCGTAGACGGCCTGCGGCACCGGCACGCTGGTCTGCTTCACGGAGAGCCACACCACCGGGATCATGTAGGCCACGATCAGGATGATGTACTGCGCCACTTGCGTCCAGGTCACCGCGCGCATGCCACCCAGGAACGAGCACACCAGGATACCGCCGAGACCCAGGAAGATCCCGAGTTCGAAGGCCACGCCGGTCAGGCGCGAGGTGATCAGGCCCACACCGTAGATCTGCGCGACCACGTAGGTGAACGAGCAGAGGATGGCCGCGAAGATGCCGATGAATCGCGGCAGGTTGCCGCCGTAGCGCTCACCCAAAAAGTCGGGGATGGTGAACTGACCGAACTTGCGCAGGTAGGGTGCGAGAAACAGCGCCACCAGGCAGTAGCCACCCGTCCAGCCCATGATGAAGGCCAGGCCGCTGTAGCCGGTCAGGTAGAGCGTGCCAGCCATGCCGATGAACGACGCGGCCGACATCCAGTCCGCGCCCGTGGCCATGCCGTTGTAGACCGCTGGAACCCGTCGACCCGCCACGTAGTACTCGGCCGCGTCGGTGGTGCGGCTCATGATGCCGATGCCCGCGTACAAGCCGATGGTGGCGAGCAGGAAGATGAAGCCGATCCATTCGCGCGACAAGCCCATCTGCTCCAGGATGGCCAGGGCCACCACGAAGATGAAGAACCCGCCCGTGTACCACGTGTACACCTTGTTGAGTTGTTGCTTGAAGGCCTTGTTGCCTTGGCCACCACCGGCTTGGGTTTCGAACATGCCTGCCATGGTGTTATTCCTCGGTCTCTTCGACACCGTGCTCGATGTCGAGTTTGTTCATGTACCAGGCGTAGTACCCAATGATCACGCAGTACACCACCAAGGCGCCCTGTGCACCCATCCAGAAGCTGAACGGCCAACCAAAGAAGTTGAAGCTCAGCTCACGCGCGAAGTAGCTCACCACAAACGTCACGACGAACCATATTGCAAGCAATATGGCGGTGACGTTGAGGTTTTTCCGCCAGTAGCGGCGGTGCTTGTCAGTCAGTTCCATGCGATCGACCTCCATCAAGAACACCCTCTCGGGCACATCACGGACACCGCCCCAGTCCCCCGGGCAGACTGCAACCCGTCCGCGTTTCTCGGAAACCGGCTTCCACCGGCCTCCCCTTTTGGCAGCAGCGCAACCGCAGCGTGAAATCAGGCCTGGGCTTGTTGCCCAAGACCGGTCTCACGCTCCAGCTGAGCAGCCACTTTGGGCTCGAACTTTCGGAGGTGGCGAATGATCTTCGCGGCCTCGTCGGGCTCTTGCCGGTCCACATGAACCCGGGCCAGCTGGTACCAGCCGTAAGGGCTCATCGGTTGCAGTTCGGTGTTCTTGCGCAGGGCGGTGACGGCGTCGTCAAACCGGCGCTGGCGAATGAGACTCAAAGCCAGGCCGTACCAGGCCCGGTCGAGTGTGGGATCGAGTTCGGTGGCGCGCCGGAAGGCCGCTTCGGCCTGCTCCAGCTGGCCCATCTCTTCGCTGAGGTACCCCAGGTTGAACCAGCCCGCGGGCTGCGTCGGCTGGGCAGCCACGAGTTGCTGCAAGGCCTGCTGCGCGCCGGTCTTGTCGCCCAGCTCGGCCAACAGGTGGGCGCGCGTGGCCAGCGCGTAGGCATCGGCCCCGTTGACGTCGAGCAAGTCACCCACGCGTTCCAGTGCCCTTTCGCGCTGGCCAAAAAGCACCAGGGCGCGAATCTGCAACTGGATGAACTTGCGGTTGAGCGAGCGATTCACTGACACAGCGCCACTCCAATCTTCAAACAATGGTTCACCTTGGTCAGCGTGACCGCCAACCAGATGAAAGCCAGAATGAGAAACGCCACCAAGGGAAGGTGGCGCTCAAGCACAAATTTCGGGGTGACCAGCCGGGCCACCTGCACGAAGGGTTTGCCCATCAGCTGGAGCAACTGGTAAAAGAGATTCTGGTCCCGGCGTTTGCCGGCAAGCAAGCCCAACACCCATTGGCCCACCAGTGCCAACAGGGCAATTTCGGTGATCAGCTTGACCGCAGAAATGAAGAACAACATGGGGGCCTTGGATGGATTGGCGCCATTCTGGATTTGCACCTTACCGACTTCTTACAAATCGGCTGGCGGCCCACGGGAGGCAGGTCAAACCCTCTAAGGACTAACCCGAGGTTCGCAAGGTGGACGCCGCAGCCGATGAAAAATGGATTCTTAAGTGCTAAACCAATGACCACACATCCGATCGAACCACGCAGCGCAGCGACCGTTCCCGACGTGGCCGGCACAACGACCGGGGACACGGCACTCAACCTGATGACCACACCGGTGAGCGCGCTGATCAAACGCGCGCCGATCACACTGCCACCGCACACCAGCATCCGCGCCGCAGCGCAGCACATGAGCGAGCAGCGCGTGTCCTCGATCCTGATCGTGGAGCAAGGCCACCTGTTCGGGCTGATCACCGATCGCGACCTGCGCAACCGCGTGATCGCCGCCGGGCTGGACACCGAGCGCCCGATCATGGACATCGCCACGCTGGCGCCGTTCACAGTGGGCCTGCACGACCCGGCTTTCAACGTGCTGCTGCTGATGGCGCGCCACAACGTTCACCACGTACCGGTGCTCGATGGGCAGTGCATCAAGGGCATGATCACGGCGACCGACCTGACCGAACAGCACAGCACCTCGGCCGTGTACCTGGCCGGCGACATCTACAAACAAACGTCGATCGATGGCCTGCAGCGTGCCAGCGCCAAGGTGCGCGTGCTGCAACAAAGCCTGGCCGCCGCCGACGCCTCGGCCTACAACACCGGCCACATCATCACCGCCATCACCGACGCGATCACGACCCGCCTGCTCCAACTCGGCGAGGCGCAGCTGGGCCCGGCGCCGGTGGACTACGTGTGGGTCGCCGCGGGTTCGCAAGCCCGCAACGAGCAGACCGCCAAGTCCGACCAGGACAACTGCATGGTGATCGACGATGCGTTCGACGAGTCGCAACACGGTGAGTACTTCCGCGACCTCGCGCGCTTCGTCTGCGACGGCTTGGACGCGTGCGGCTACGTGCACTGCCCGGGCGAGATGATGGCCATGACCGATGCCTGGCGACAGCCTCGCCACCGGTGGGCGGAGTACTTCCGGCATTGGACCCGCGAACCCGAACCCAAGGCGCTCATGCTCACTTGCGTTTTTTTTGACCTGCGGGCCATTGCCGGCCAGACCCGGCTGCTCGACGGCTTGCGGCGCGACGTGCTGCACGGCACCCGGGGCAACACGCTGTTTCTGGCGCACATGGTGGGCATTGCGCTGACCCACCAGCCGCCACTGAACTGGTTCAATGGCCTGTCACCTGCTCGCAGCGGCGAGCACAAGGGCACCATCGATCTCAAGCACACCGGCGTGGTGCCCATCGTGGATCTGGCCCGCGTCTACGCGCTGGCCGGCGGACACACCGAGGTCAACACCCACGACCGGCTGCTCATGTCCGCCAACGGGGGAGACATCAGCGAACAAAGCGCGCGCGACCTGCGCGACGCCCTGGAATTTCTTGCGGCGATGCGCATCCGTCACCAGGCCCGGCAGATGGCGCAGGGGCTGGATCCCGACAACTTTCTGGACCCGGCCGACATTTCCAACTTCGAGCGCACGCAACTCCGGGATGCATTTCAAGTGGTCCAGACGCTGCAGTCGGTGCTGGCCCAGCGCTACAAGTTTTAAAGCTCCACGCCGCCCGGAGTTTCAGTACTTCAGGCGCGAAAAATAGGTCTTCTGAGCGGCTTCGCGCGCCTGCCCCAGCGTGTGGATGCCCTGCTGCGCCAGCAGCGGGATCAGCTTGATGAAGATTTCCGCCGTCACCATGGCATCGCCCATCGCCGTGTGGCGGCCGATCACCGGCACATCAAACCGTTCGGCAATCGCCTCCAGCCGGTGTGAATCCTGGCTGGGGTGAATCACCGCCGACAGCAACAGCGTGTCGAGCACCGGTTGATCGAACACCACGCCGGTGGACTTCTCCTTGATCTGCAGAAAACGCATGTCGAAGGCGGCGTTGTGCGCCACCAGCACCGTGTCCTGCGCGAAGGCATGGAAAGCCGGCAACACCTCGCCGATCTTCGGTTGACCCACCACCATCGCGGGCTGGATGCCGTGGATGGGAATCGAGGCCGCCGGGATGCTGCGCTGCGGATCCACCAGCTGCTCGAAACACTCCTGCCGAAGCAGCTTGCCGTTGACGATGCGCGCCGCGCCGATCTGGATGATCTCGTCGCCCATGGAGGGCTCCAGCCCGGTGGTCTCGGTGTCGAACACGGTGTAGACCAGATCGGCCAGGCGACGCTCATCCAGCGAGCGGGTCTGTTCGGTGGTTTTGAAGAGATCGAAGTCGTAATACTCGGGCCGGCTCTCGCTGCGCACGAAGTTGAGCGCATCGGCCTGGTCCCGCGGATCGGCCAGTGGCAGCAGGATGCGGAAAAATGCCTGGTGGCGCGTGCGCTCGCGCTCGAACCAGAAGGCGCCACCGTGACGCTCGATCACGTCGCGCACACTCAGACTCGTGACCTCGTTGCCGACCTTCAGCGCCTCCATTTCCCAACTCATCACCGTCTCGTTACTGATCGCCTGCCCGGACCAGATCAAATCGAGCTGCGCCTTGCCGGCACTGCCGGTGGCCGTGTCCAGCCGCAACTGCACGAAGCGCACACCGAACTCCTCGGCCAGGCGGCCGGCGAGATACACCAGCACTTGCAACAACGAAAAGCTCTCGACCTTGAGCCACAGGGTCGGATTCACCTCCAGCGCGCTGGCGGGCAGACCAGTCACGGTCTCGATGCGGCGCATCGCCGCCGACACCAGGTCGGCTCCCAGCATGTCTTCCAGCGGCCAGCGGGTCTTGAGGTTGTGCGCGTTGTCCGATTCGATCGTCACGATGCGCCGCGCCAGCGCACCGCTCTCTTCCCGGATCACGCGCAGGAACCGGTCGCGTCCGGCGGGCTCCAGATCGGGGTGGTCCAGCACGTCCAGCGCGGCCTGCATGTTGGCCAGGGCCGAGCGCGTGCCTTCGGTCAGGGTGTGCAGCACCCGGTCGCGTGCCGATTCGGCCTCGAACTCGCGCGTGATGTTGTCGAGCATGAGCACGAAGCCGGTGAGCTCCGCCCGGTCGGCCGCGTCTTCAGCGCTCTGGGCCTGCGCCGAGCGCACCGGCGCCATCTGCACCCGCAGCAACTGACCCGCCGGTGTGGTGGTGACGAGCTGGGCCGACGGCTGGGCAACCCCCGCGAGCATGCGCTGCTGGATGTTCTCCAGCGCATGCGCCACCAGCTTGCGGTCAAACACCGTGTAGATCGAGCGCCCCAGGCCGATCAGCTCGGCGCCACCGCCCACCTCGGGCGCTTGCGAGAGCGCCCGGAACTGCTGGCGAGCGCGCTGGTTGTAGAGCAGGATGCGCCCGTCCAGATTGCACACCACCACACTCTGCGTGAGCTCGGCCATCAACGCAGCCAGCCGGATTTTTTCCTGCTCGATGTCGCGGCTGGCTTCCTGCACGCGCGCGTCCATCTCGCTGCCCAGCCGCGTGCGCTGGGCCACCAGCTGGTTGACCACCTCGGTGAGTGCGCGGTTTTCAGCGCTGCCCTGTGGCGGCAGGCTGCGGGCCACATCGGTGCGCACCAGCACCATGCCCTCCTCGGCCAGCTGGGCGGCGGGTTCGATGAAGTGCTGGATGAGCGCACGCACCGTGAACGCCAGCGCGCCGAACAACACCACGACCATCATGGCCACCAGCGTGCCGCGCGTGCTCAGCAGATCCAGCATCCGTTCGCGCTGTGCCTCATCCAGCGTCGACCAGACGATGCCCGCCGTGGCGCCCAGCCACAGCAACACCGCGGCGCCAGCCAGCCCCACGCCGAGCCACAACCGCCGGTCAACGGGTCGTCGGCTCATGGCGCAGGTTCCAGCAGCTCGCGCACTTTCTGCACCAACTCCCGGGTGGAAAACGGCTTGGTCATGTAAGCGTCGGCGCCCAGCGCCAGGCCCTTGGCCACGTCGGTGTCGCGCCCCTTGGCGGTGAGCATCACGATGAGCGTGTCGCGCAGGCTCTCGCTGGCGCGCACCTCGCTGCAGACATCAAAACCGGTCTTCACCGGCATCATCACATCGAGCAGCACCAGCGCCGGTCGCTCGCGCACGATGGCCTCGATGGCTTCCTGCCCGTCGCGCGCGAGCACCACCTCGAACCCTTCGCGCTTCATCAGGAATTCCAGCGAGATCAGGATGTTGGGCTCGTCGTCGGCGATCAGGATTTTGTGGCTCACGGTGCGTCTCCTTGCGTTGTTGTCGGTCGGTGGCGGGGCAACGAGAAGCCGAACACCGCACCCTGCCCCGCCGTGGACCGCAGCCACATGCGCCCGCCCAGGTGCGTCACGATCTGGCGGCTGATCGGCAAGCCCAGGCCCGTGCCGCCGGGCCGGTAATGCGCATCCCCCGCGATCTGGCGAAACTTCTCGAACACCATGCTTTGCTGTTCGGGCGCAATGCCCGGCCCGTTGTCCTGCACTTCCACTTCGACACCTTCCTCGCGGTCCTTCAGGCTCAACACCACACACCCGGTGTCGCGCGGCGCGTACTTGGCGGCGTTCGACAGCAGGTTGAGCACCACCTGCATCAGGCGGTCGGCGTCGGCCTGCAGCGGCTGCACCCGAGGCGGCACATCCAGCACCAGCCGCACACCGCGCTCGCGCAGCGGCTCGGCCATGGTGCCGGCGGCCTGTTCCAGCAGCGCTTTCATGTCCACCTCGTCGTCGTGCCACTCGGCGTGGCCCGCCTCGATCTTGGCCATGTCCAGCACCTGGTTCACCAAGCGGCTCAGCCGTTCGGCCTCGCCCACGATGATGCCCACAAACTGTTGCCGTTGCACGGTGTCCATTTCTGCATCGTCCCGCATGAGTTCGGCCAGGGCCCTGATCGAGGTCAAGGGCGTGCGCAGTTCGTGCGTCACCGACGACATGAAATCGTCCTTGAGCCGGTCCAGGCTCTTGAGCTGTTCGTTGGCCTGACGCAGGTCGGCGGTGGCCCGCTCCAGCGACTGAGACTTCTCCTCCAGCGCGTGCGAATAGGCGCGCAGCTGCGAGGCTTCGTCGAGGATGCGCATCACGTCGTCCAGGTCCAGCGCCTCCTCCTCCACCACCGAGGCCACCATCACCCGCGCCGACGCGCTGCCGATGGCACCCGCCAGCTGGGTTTCCACAAAATGCACCAGGCGCGCGTCGGCGGGGATCTGTTCGATCTGCCGCGCGCCCACCCGCACGGCATAGCCTTCGAACAGGCGCTGCGCCGCCTCCACGCCGAGGAAACGTCCCACCAGCGGCAGCAGGGCCGACACCTGCGCCTTGCCCTGCCAGAACACCGGGCGCGAAGCCGGCGTGCGTTGGAACACATCCACAAACAACACGGCCTGGCTGGTTTCGCGCGCGGTGGGCGCCCGCCAGAGCGACACACCCACATAGGCCGCCACGTTGGCCAGCAGGCTCCAGATCAGCGAATGCGTGAGGTTGTCGAGCCCGGCCAGGCCCAGAAAGGCCTCGGGCTTGAGCAGCCACCAGCCCCAGGGCCCCTGTTCCAGGAAGCCGGCGGTCAGCCAGCCCGACTTGACCAGCGAGGGCAGCATGAGGGTGTAGGCCCAGCATGCAAAACCCAGCAGCAGCCCCGCCAGCGCCCCGCGCTGCGTGCCGCCCTTCCAGTACATGCCGCCCAGCAGTGCGGGTGCAAACTGCGCCACCGCTGCAAAGCTGATGAGGCCGATGCTCACCAGCGCGTAGGCCTCGCCAGCCAGGTGAAAGTACAGATAGCCCAGCAGCAGGATGCCCAGGATGGCCAGGCGCCGGATGCGCAGCAGCACCGCGGTGAGGTCACCGCTGGCGCGCGCGCCAAAGCGCCGCATGCGCAGCAGCAGCGGCATCACCAGGTCGTTGCAGACCATGGTGGACACCGCGATGGCTTCGACGATCACCATGCCGGTGGCGGCCGAGAGTCCGCCCACGAAGGCGAACAGCGCCAGCGCGCCCTGCCCCTGCGACAACGGCAGCGAGAGAACAAAGGTCTCGGGGTCCATGCGCCCGGGGCCAAAGTGCAGCAGACCGCCCAGCGCGATGGGCAACACAAAGAGGTTGATCAGCAACAAGTACAGCGGAAACGCCCAGACCGCTCGGCGCAGGTGGTTCTCGTCCACGTTTTCCACCACCATCACCTGGAACTGACGCGGCAAAAAAATCACCGACAGCATGGCCAGCAAGGTCAGGCCCAACCACTGCGCGTAAGCAAACGGCTGACCCTGGCCAAACTGCATCAGGCGGCGCAGCTCATCCACCGCGTGGGCCTGGTCAAACAGCGCCGCCGGGCTGGCAAAGAGGCCGAAGCAGACGAACAGACCCACCGCCATGAACGCCACCAGCTTGACCACCGACTCGAACGCAATCGCCGCCACCATGCCTTCGTGGCGCTCGGTGCTGTCCAGGTGGCGCGCGCCAAACACGATGGTGAAACCGGCGAGGGCCAGCGCCACGTACAGCGTGCTGTCGCTCCACCAGTCGGCACTCTGCACCGCCGGCATGCCCAGCGGGGAGGTGAGCACCGCGTACCCGCTGGCAATGGCCTTGAGCTGCAGCGCAATGTAGGGAACGATGCCCACCACCGTGATGAGCGTCACCAGGCCGGCCAGCAGCGGGCTCTTGCCGTAGCGGCTGGCGATGAAGTCGGCAATCGACGTGATGCGATAGGTCTTGGCGATGCGGATCATCTTTCGCACCACCATCCAGGCCAGCAACATGGCCAGCATGGGTCCGAGGTAGATCGGCAAAAACCACACACCGGAACTGGCCGCGCGCCCCACGCTGCCGAAGTAGGTCCAGGCGGTGCAGTACACCGCCATGGACAAGGCGTAGACCCACGGACTGGAGATCACCGAGCGCCCCTGCGCGGCCCGCAGGTCGCCCCAATGAGCCACCGCAAACAGCAGCAGCAGGTAGGCAAAGGAGACGCCGATGACCAGCGGGGCCGGGAGCATGGTCAGTCGGCTGGTGGCACGTTGCTGCGGTGTTCCACCACCCAGGCGAGGGCCGCAATCAGCACACCCCAGATGACGAAAAGCGCCAGCGGAAACAGGGGCAGACCCCACACGCGCGCGTCGTGGTCCCACAAGGCCAGCAAGGGAAAGTTGAACAACGCCGCAGCGGCGAAGAACAGGGCCACCAGGCGCTGGGCGGCAAGGCCTTTGAACATGGTTGTCTCCTCGATCGTCCGCCGCGGCCGCTGACCGCTGGTGGCCTATTCGATTGTGCGCCATGCGCCGACCTTGCACCGACGCGGCATGGCCATGAAAAAAGCGGCAGGGTTGCCCGCTGCCGCTTTGCCGCTCAGACGCCGCAGCGCCGGGGGTTCACTTCTGGCCGGACGAGAGCAATTGCCAGGTGTCGACCACCGAGTCCGGGTTCAGCGAGATCGAGCTGATGCCTTCGTCGCGCAGCCACTGCGCAAAGTCGGGATGGTCGCTGGGGCCCTGTCCGCAGATGCCCACGTACTTGCCTTCGGCCAGGCAGGCGCTGATGGCCATCTTCAGCAGCGCCTTCACCGCCGGGTCGCGCTCGTCGAAGTCGTGCGCGAGCAGTTCCAGGCCGGAGTCGCGGTCCAGGCCCAGGGTGAGCTGGGTCAGGTCGTTCGAGCCGATGGAGAAGCCGTCGAAGTACTGCAGGAAGTCCTTGGCCAGCACCGCGTTGCTGGGGATCTCGCACATCATGATGACCTTCAGACCGTTGTCACCGCGCTTGAGGCCCTTGTCGGCCATGAGCTCGGTCACGCGCTTGGCCTGCGCCAATGTGCGCACGAACGGCACCATCACCTGCACATTGTCCAGGCCCATGTCTTCGCGCACGCGCTTGAGCGCTTCGCACTCCATGGCGAAGGCTTCACGGAAGTCTTCGCTGATGTAGCGCGCCGCACCGCGGAAACCCAGCATCGGGTTTTCTTCATCGGGCTCGTAGCGCGATCCACCCACCAGCTTGCGGTACTCGTTGCTCTTGAAGTCCGACAGGCGCACGATCACCGGCTTGGGCCAGAAGGCCGCTGCGATGGTGGCCACGCCTTCGGCGACCTTGTCGACATAGAAGGCGCGCGGCGACGCATGGCCACGGGCCACCGACTCCACCGCCTTCTTCAGGTCGGCGTCCACCGCGGGGTAGTCCAGGATCGCCTTGGGGTGCACGCCGATGTTGTTGTTGATGATGAATTCGAGTCGCGCCAGACCCACGCCGCCGTTGGGAATCTGGCAGAAGTCAAAGGCCAGCTGCGGGTTGCCCACGTTCATCATGATCTTCACGTCCAGCGGGGGCATCTCGCCGCGCTGCACTTCGGTGATCTCGGTCTCCAGCAGGCCGTCGTAGATGTGGCCGGTGTCGCCCTCGGCGCAGCTCACCGTGACCAGCGTGCCGTCTTTGAGGTGCTCGGTGGCGTCGCCGCAACCCACCACCGCCGGAATGCCCAGCTCGCGCGCGATGATGGCCGCGTGGCAGGTGCGCCCGCCGCGGTTGGTGACGATGGCACTCGCCCGCTTCATCACCGGCTCCCAGTTCGGGTCGGTCATGTCGGTCACCAGCACGTCGCCGGGCTGCACCTTGTCCATTTCGCTGATGTTGTGCACCAGCCGAACCGGGCCTGTGCCCACCTTCTGGCCAATGGCGCGGCCCGAGGCCAGCACCGTGCCCTTGCCCTTGAGCTTGTAGCGCACCTCGGTCTTGCCGGCGCTCTGGCTCTTCACCGTCTCGGGGCGGGCCTGCAGGATGTAGAGCTCGCCGTCGATGCCGTCCTTGCCCCACTCGATGTCCATCGGGCGGCCGTAGTGCTGCTCGATCACCATCGCGTAGCGCGCCAGCTGCTCGACGTCGGCATCGGTCAGGCTGTAGCGGTTGCGCAGTTCCACCGGCACGTCGGTGGTCTTCACCAGCTTGCCCTTGTGGACGCCGTCGCCCGACTTCTCGGCTCCGGAGGTGAAACCCATCTGGATCAGCTTGCTGCCCAGGTTGCGGCGGATCAGCGCGCGCTTGCCGGCCTTGAGCATGGGCTTGTGCACGTAAAACTCGTCGGGGTTCACGGCGCCCTGCACCACGGTCTCGCCCAGGCCGTAGCTGCTGGTGATGAAGACCACGTCTTCAAAACCGCTCTCGGTGTCGATGGTGAACATGACACCGGCGGCACCCAGGTCGGAACGCACCATGCGCTGCACGCCAGCGCTCAAGGCCACGTCGGCGTGGGCAAAGCCCTTGTGCACGCGGTAGCTGATGGCGCGGTCGTTGTACAGCGATGCGAACACCTCCTTCATCTTGTGCAGCACCTCCTCGATGCCGATCACGTTGAGGAAGGTTTCCTGCTGGCCGGCGAAGGATGCATCGGGCAGGTCTTCGGCCGTGGCCGAGGAGCGCACGGCAAACGAGGCCGTGTCGTTGCCGTGGGTGAGCGTCACAAACGCTTCGCGGATGGCCTTTTCCAGATCGGCCGGGAACGGCTGGTTTTCGACCATCGCGCGGATCTCGGCACCGGCCTGGGCCAGCGCGCGCACGTCCTCGGTGTCCAGCGCGTCCAGGCGGGCGTTGATGCGGTCGGTCAGGCCGTCGAATTTCAGGAACTCGCGGAAGGCATGTGCCGTGGTGGCGAAGCCGGTCGGCACTTTCACGCCGCTGGGCAGTTGCGAAATCATCTCGCCGAGGCTGGCGTTCTTGCCGCCGACCGACTCGACGTCGGTCATGCGCAGGTGCTCGAACGGCACGACCAGATCGGTCGCTCCAAACAGGTGGGACATGGGAAAACTCCTAAGGTTGAAAAACCGGGGGTTCCATGCGGGGGGCTGGTGACCTGTTGTTCTGTTGTGGGTCTGGCACCGGGCAGGGAGGCAAATGAGACGGCAGGGCCATTGATAATGGCCCCGACACAACACCCGGTATTGTAAGGACGCGCCCCATGCCCAACCGAACGGTCTTCTTCATCTCCGACGGCACCGGCATCACCGCCGAGACCTTTGGCAACGCCCTGCTGGCCCAGTTCGAGATCGAGGTGCGGCGCGTGCGCCTGCCGTTTCTGGACAGCGTGGACAAGGCGCACCAGGCGGTGCGCCAGATCAACCACACCGCCGAGATCGAGGGCAAACGCCCGCTGGTCTTCACCACCGTGGTCAACATGGAGGTGCTGGCCGTGTTTCAGAACCACTGCAACGGCATGATGCTCGACATGTTCGGCACCTTCGTGGAGCCCATGGAGCAGGAGCTGGGCATCAAGTCCAACCACCGCGTGGGGCGCTTTTCGGACGCCTCCAAGAGCAAGGCCTACAACGACCGCATCGAGGCGATCAACTTCTCGCTGGCGCACGACGACGGCCAGAGCCACAAGGACCTGCAAGGGTCGGATGTGATCCTGGTGGGGGTGAGCCGCAGCGGCAAGACACCGACCTCGCTCTACCTGGCCATGCAATACGGTCTGAAGGCGTCCAACTACCCGCTGATCCCCGAAGACTTCGAGCGCCGCAAGCTGCCCCCCGCCCTGGTGCCGCACCGCAAGAAGATCTTTGGACTGACGATTGCGCCGGAGCGCCTCAGCGAGATCCGCAACGAGCGCCGCCCCAACTCGCGCTACGCGAGCCTGGAGAACTGCCGCATGGAAGTGAGCGAGGCCGAAGGGATGATGCGGCGCGAGGGCATCCGGTGGTTGTCAACGACCACCAAGTCGATCGAGGAGATTGCGACGACCATCCTGCAGGAAATCCGGCCCGAACGCCTGGAGTACTGATCCGCCTCCTCCAGTGGCAGGCCACTGCGGGATTCACCGGCGCAAGCGTGAGACCAGTCTGGCGATGCCCAGAACCAGCACCAGGATGACCAGGTTCGAAACGAGCCCCGCCAAAATGGCCTGCGTGAGGCTGGCCGAACCACCCGGCATGGTGGTTGGCAGTATCACGGCGACAAACACCACGCCGCAGGCCAACGGCAGGACACGCCCGGTCACCGGCGCGGTTCTCAGCATGGTGACCACCAAGGCAATGATCAGGCCGATGCGGAACACGTCGGTCAATTGCGAGAACACGAGATCAGTCACGGGGCGTTTCCTAGGGGTTTGAACGGGCAGCCTGCCCGCCTCTTCATGCACCTTGCAAATCCGACGGCGAGATCACCATCGGATTTGCGAGAAGCAAGCCGACCATCTGCCCAATCGGGAGAAGGTCGGATCGCAAAAACAATCGGGCCAAGGTCCCCGGGAGGACCAAGGCCCGATCATCGGCCCGTCATTATCGAGCGGCTGAGTCGCCGGCGAAGATGTCCTTCTTGTGCGTGCCACCCGGCACGAAGATCGTGCCGATCACCACCGTCATGACGGCGATCACGATGGCGTACCACAGACCGGAGTAGATGTTCCCGGTCTGCGCTGAGATCGCAAACGCGGTGGCGGGCATCAGACCACCGAACCAGCCGTTGCCGATGTGATACGGCAGCGACAGACCGGAGTAGCGGATGCGGGTCGGGAACATTTCCACCAGCATGGCGGCAATCGGGCCGTAGACCATGGTCACCAGGATGACGAGATAAGTCAGGATGGCAACGATGGTGAGCTTCTGCGCCGAGAAGATGTCGAAGAAGTGATTGGCTTTGGCGATGGATGTGTTGTCGGCCGGCACCAGCGGATAACCCGCCTGCTTCAGCGCGGCATTCAGGCTGCCGTCGAAGGTGGCTTTCGCTTTCTTCAGCTCATCGCCGGTCAACTTGCTCGCGTCGTACGACACGATGGCGGTCTCACCCACCTTGACGGTGGCAACCGTGCCGGCCGCGCTCTCGATGGTCTCGTAGTTCACCGAGGTGCGGGCCAGTTGTGCCTTGGCAATGTCGCAGGACGACGTGAACTTCACCGTGCCGGTCGGGTTGAACTGGAACGAGCAGTCGGTCGGCGACACCGTCACCGTGACGGGCGTCTGGTGTGCCGTGTAGAGCGCCGGGTTGGCGGTCTTGGTCAGGGCCGTGAACACCGGCAGGAAGGTGAGCGCACCCAGCAGGCAGCCGGTCAGGATGATGGGCTTGCGGCCAATGCGGTCGGACAGCGCGCCGAAGACCAGGAAGCCACCCGTGCCCAGGATCAGCGACCAGGCGACCATGACGTTGGCGGTGAAGCTGTCGACCTTGATCACGTTCTGCATGAAGAACAGCGCATAGAACTGGCCGGTGTACCAAACGACGGCCTGACCAGCGACCAGACCCAGCAGCGCGAGCAGTGCGATCTTGCCGTTTTTCCAGTTGCCGAAGGCTTCGCTCAGCGGAGCCTTGGACGTGCGACCCTCTTCCTTCATTTTCTTGAAGGCCGGGCTCTCGTTCATCTGCAGTCGGATGTAGAGCGAGATGGCCAGCAGGAAGATCGAGCCAATGAACGGAATGCGCCAGCCCCAGGCGTTGAACGCCTTGACCATGGTCGGATTGCCGTCGGCCATCAGGACCGCCACGCCATCCTTCAGCAGAGGCACATCGGGGTAGGCACCGTTGACGTAGCCTTGAACCGACAGGATCACGATCAGCGACAGCAGCAGGCCCAGCGTTGCCGTGGTCTGGATGAAGGCGGTGAAGTAACCACGCTGGTTGGCGGGCGCGTGTTCGGCCACGTAGATGGCTGCACCACCGTACTCGCCGCCCAGGGCCAGACCCTGCGCCATGCGCAGCAGGATCAGGATGATGGGCGCCGCCGTGCCGATGGTTTCATAGTTGGGCAGGATGCCCACCAGGAAGGTCGAGACGCCCATGATGACGATGGTCATCAGGAAGGTGTACTTGCGACCGATCATGTCGCCCAGCATGCCGAACACCAGCGCGCCGAAGGGGCGCACGATGAAGCCGGCAGCGAAGGCCAGCAGCGCGAACACGTTGCGCGTGCTTTCAGGGAAAGCGGTGAAGAACTGGGCTCCGATGATGGCCGCCAGCGAGCCATACAAATAGAAGTCGTACCACTCGAAAATCGTGCCCGCGGAAGAGGCCATGATGACCTTCTTCTCTTCGCGGGTCATCGGACGGGATCGCTCCCGCACATTGTTCGCCATGTCAGCTGTTGCCATTGTTTTCGCTTGCTCCATGTAGGTCCGGCACAGTGGCCCGACGGTTCTCACCCGCAGTCGGCTGCGGATCAGTTTGTGACTCCGGCGGCGAGTGTGTTAACGGTTTCTTACTGAAAAATTGCAGGCATGACGCAACCGTTCAAATCTAGGGAAAGCCCTTAGGAGAAAGCGGCGAAGCTGACTCGAAGCTTTCAAAAGTAGAGCAAGCGGGCTGCTTGCGTACGGCACCAGACAGACACCTTGTCAGCATCACTTCAGATTCGGGTCAGTGCTTGGTAAGAGCCCGGGCGCACGCTGAGGGCTCCATTTCACAACCGAGGAGACCCCATGCAAGACGACATGGTCCAACGCATCCTGAGCCACCCGAAGTACCAGGAGCTCAAGGCGAAACGATCCAGCTTCGGCTGGTGGCTGACCCTGGCGATGATGGTCGTGTACTACGGCTTCATCCTGCTGGTGGCCTTCAACAAGGCGTTCCTCTCGCAGCGGTTCGGTGACGGTGTGATGACGATCGGCATACCGATCGGCTTCGGCGTCATCGTGTTCACCATCGTCATCACGGCGATCTACGTGAAGCGCGCCAACACCGAGTTCGACGAACTCTCCAACGCAGTGGCACAGGCGGTGACGAAATGAAGCACCTCACGCCCACCCTGCGCCGCATCCTCACACTGCTGGCCCTCTTCGGGGTGTCGGCCGCTGTCTGGGCCGCTGGCGCCGACCTCGGTCAGTCCGAGAAGCAGGCCACCAACTGGACCGCCATCGGCATGTTCGGCGCCTTCGTGCTGTTCACGCTGTTCATCACCAAATGGGCCGCGGCCAAGACCAAGTCGGCGTCGGACTTCTACACCGCCGGTGGCGGCATCACCGGCTTTCAGAACGGCCTGGCGATCGCGGGCGACTACATGTCGGCCGCGTCTTTCCTCGGCATTTCGGCGGCGGTGATGGCCAGTGGCTTTGACGGTCTCATCTACTCCATCGGCTTCCTGGTGGGCTGGCCGGTCATCACCTTCCTGATGGCCGAGCGCCTGCGCAACCTGGGCAAGTTCACCTTCGCCGACGTGGCGGCTTTCCGCTTCGAGCAAACGCCCATCCGCATCTTCGCGGCCTCGGGCACGCTGGTGGTGGTGGCCTTCTACTTGATCGCGCAGATGGTGGGTGCGGGCCAGCTGATCAAGCTGCTGTTCGGTCTGGAGTACTGGATCGCCGTGGTGATCGTGGGCGCGCTGATGATGGTCTACGTGCTGTTCGGCGGCATGACGGCCACCACCTGGGTGCAGATCATCAAGGCCTGCCTGTTGCTGGGTGGCGCCTCGTTCATGGCGCTGTCGGTGCTGTGGCACTTCGGCTTCAGCCCCGAGGCCATGTTCGCCGGCGCGGTGAAGATCAAGACCGACCTGGCCCTGAAGGACGGCAAGACCGCCGAGGTGGCGGCCTCGCTGGGCCAATCCATCATGGGGCCGGGCAACTTCGTCAAGGACCCGATCTCGGCCATCAGCTTCGGCATGGCGCTGATGTTCGGCACCGCCGGCCTGCCGCACATCCTGATGCGCTTCTTCACCGTGCCCAGCGCCAAGGAAGCGCGCAAGTCGGTGATGTGGGCCACCGGCTGGATCGGCTACTTCTACCTGCTGACCTTCATCATCGGTTTCGGCGCGATCACGTTCGTGCTGACCAACCCGCAGTTCCTCGACGCCAAGGGCGCGCTGCTGGGCGGCAACAACATGGCGGCGGTGCACCTGTCCAACGCGGTGGGCGGCAACGTGTTCCTGGGCTTCATCTCGGCGGTGGCCTTTGCCACCATCCTCGCGGTGGTGGCTGGCCTCACGCTCTCGGGCGCCTCGGCCGTCTCGCACGACCTCTACGCCACCGTCATCAAGAAGGGCAAGGCCGACAGCGCTTCCGAGCTGCGGGTGTCCAAGATGACGACCATCGCGCTCGGCGTGGTGGCGGTGGTGCTGGGCATCGCGTTCGAGAAGCAGAACATCGCCTTCATGGTGTCGCTGGCGTTTGCCATCGCGGCCTCGGCCAACTTCCCCGTGCTGTTCATGAGCGTGCTGTGGAAAGACTGCACGACCAAGGGCGCGGTGATCGGTGGTTTCCTCGGGCTGATCTCGTCGGTGGCGCTCACCGTCGTGTCGCCCTCGGTGTGGGAAGTGACGCTGGGCAACCCCAAAGGCTCGGCGCTGTTCCCCTACACCTCGCCCGCCCTCTTCTCCATGACCATCGGCTTCGTGGGCATCTGGCTCTTCTCCATCCTGGACAACAGCCGGCGCGCCAAGATCGACCGCGCGGGCTTCCTTGCGCAGCAGGTGCGTTCGGAAACCGGCATCGGCGCATCGGGTGCTTCGGGCCACTGAAGAGCACCGATTTCAACGGTTCGATGCACGCCTGGGGGCCTGGATTCGCGATGCGGTCCAGGCCCCCTTTGTCCATGAGGGCGGTGTACACAGCAAGCACAAGGCTTAACCCAAAAGCTCCCACAACAGACATTCACTTACAACTTGTGAATTGCTTCATAGGCACAAAGCGCCCAGAATTTGTGACAGATTGCACAGTTCAAACAATTTGAAACAGCCACCCGGGGGAGTTCAAATGTCCAGCCAAGCATCTGCCACCGCCGCAAAAAAGCCGCAGGCCCTGTCGCTTCACATCGGCATCAACGAGGTGAGCGCCGCCCACTACGAGGGCTGGACCGGACCGCTGGCGGCCTGTGAATTCGATGCCCACGACATGGCCGCCCTGGCCACATCACAAGGCATGAAAAGCACCCTGCTGATCACCAAAAAAGCCACGCGCTCCAACCTGCTGGCGGCGCTGCGCAAAGCGGCCAAATCACTTTCCACCGGTGACTTTTTCTTCATGAGTTTTTCCGGGCATGGTGGCCAGGTGCCGGACGTGAGCGGTGAAGAAAAAGACGACAAGCAGGACGAAACCTGGTGCCTGTTCGACGGCCAGCTGATCGACGACGAGCTCTACTACGAGCTCAGCCTGTTCAAGGCCGGTGTGCGCATCTTCGTGGTCTCGGACAGTTGCCACAGCGGTACGGTGGTGCGCGCCGGGCGGCCACAGCCCGGCACACCGGCGCAGCGCCCGCGCATCATGCCGCTGGCCGTGGGCATGCGGGTCTACGCGGCGCACAAGGCCTTCTACGACCAGCTCCAGAACGACGTGGCCAGGCACGCCGGTGGGCGCGTGACCGATCCCGACACCGCGCTGGCCAATGTCACCGTGAGCAACCGCCTCACCGGCATCGTCAAGGCATTCAAGCCCGCGCTCATCCTCATCTCGGGGTGTCAGGACAACCAGTTCTCCATGGACGGCGACCACAACGGGGCCTTCACCGAACAACTGCTGCGCGTGTGGAACAACGGCGCCTTCACCGGCAGCTACGCGCGCATGCACGCGCTGATCCGCGCCGGCCTGCCACCCACGCAGTCGCCCAACCTGTTCACGCTCGGGCCAGCGGCCACGTTTTTGAAGCAGACGCCGTTCAGCGTCTGAACCGGCGGCGCCCGGCTCGGCGCCTTGTTTGCATCGACACCCCCAGGGAGGGTTTCACATGCTCGGCATCCAGAACCACCGTCTCACCGGCCCCGATGTGAGCTTTCGCGCCACGCCCAACGTCGGCGGCGTCCTGCGACCGCAGTTCGTGGTCTTGCACTACACCGCCGGGCGCACGCTGGAGAGTTCGGTGGAGTCGCTCTGCACGAAGAAGCCCCAGGGCAACGCGTCGGCGCACATCGTGCTCGGCCGCGACGGACGCATCGTGCAGCTCGCGCCGTTCAACGCCGTGACCTGGCACGCCGGCGTGAGCCAGTGGAACGGCGTCGATGGCCTGAACCACCACGCCATCGGGATCGAGATGGACAACGCCGGCCTGCTGCACCGCGAAGGAGAACGTTGCGTGTCGTGGTTCGGCAAGACCTACCCCGACAACGAGGTGGTGATGGCCGAACACCGGCACGGTGGCGGCGTGCGGCCCTGGCACCACTTCACCGAGGTGCAGATCGAGCGCGCGTTGCAGCTGTGCGAGGTGCTGGTGGCGCATTACGGCCTGAAGGACGTGCTGGGACACGAAGACATCGCACGCGGACGCAAGGTGGACCCCGGGCCGGCGTTCCCGCTGGCCGCTGTGCGCGCCCGCGCATTGGGTCGCGGTGCCGATGTGGCGGTGCGTCTGGTGGTCAACGCCGCCAGCCTGAACATCCGCAGCGGCCCGGCGGCCGAGTTTCCCAAAGTGGCGCCCGCACTCAAGCGCGGCGCCGAGCTGGTGCTGCTCGAACCACAAGACCGCTGGAGCCGCGTGGCGGTGGTGGGCGCCACCGATCTGGAGGGCTGGGTCTGCAACGACTTCGTGACGCGCCAGGCGTCCACACGCTCCAGCGGCGGGGTGCTTTCGCGCTCGCAGCGCGCCGTGCCGGTGGCGGCAAAAACACCGGCCAAGGCACCCGCCCGAAAGCGCGCAGCGCCAGCCAAAGAAACCACGACCACCCGCGCGCGGCGTTGAAGCCCGGTGCGCGCATCTGATGCAGAAAGTGCCTCCATGACCACCGCGCCCACGCCCATCACCTTCATCGTTCGCGGCCAGTCGCAAGCGACGCCCGCGGCCACACGCGGCCGCGGGTCCGGTTCTACGGCAGGCTTCGGCGGACGGGGCCAGACCCTGCAGCGTGTGCAGGTGGGCGCCACCCGTGGCAGCAGCGATGCGGTGCGGCTCACCGCGCGCCCTGGTCTCGACGCGGTGGTGCTTCACATCACCAACGGTCCCTCGCTCATGCTGCACCCCGAGACCGCGCGCGACCTGATGCTGGCGCAGTCGAACTCGCCGCGCAGCCGTGCAGGCGCCGCCGCCACCACGGACATCAACGTGCCGGCGCAACTGGGCTGGCCAGGTCTGGAGCAGGCGGGTGCGTCGCGCGGCACCTCGCGGGGGCGGCTGGGGGATGTGCTGCTGTCGGCCGTCGAAGTGGTCACGGGTCTGCTGCTGGAGCCGGTCTCGCGCATCACGGCCGCGAAGATCGCCGCGCGGGTGGACAACCAGGTCGAGGCGGGCTTGTACCCGCTGTCGGCGCAAAGCTTTGCCACGGTGCTCAAGGGCAACGGCCAGAGGATCCCCCGTCTGCCTGCGCCCACACCGGCCGATGCACCGTTGCTCGTGCTGCTGCACGGCACTTTCTCCGAGACACACGGCACCTTCGGCAAGCTGTGGCAGCACCACCCCAACAAGGTGCGCGAGCTGTTCACGCGTTTCGGGAACCGGGTCTATGGCTTCGACCATCCCACGCTCACGGCCAGCCCGATCGACAACGCGCTGCTGCTCGCGCGCTCGCTGCCCCGAGGCGCTCGACTGCACTTGCTCACCCATTCGCGCGGCGGCTTGGTGGCCGAGGTGCTGGCGCGGGTGTGTGCCCGGCCCGAGCTGGATGAAAAGTCGCTCACCCCGTTCAAGACACCCGAGCACCGCAACCAGCTCAAAGCGCTGCGCGAACTGGCCGCCGAACTCCAGGGGCGGGACATCAAGGTGGAGCGTGTGGTGCGTGTGGCCTGCCCGGCACGCGGCACCCTGCTGGCTTCCAAGCGGCTGGACGCCTATGTGTCGGTGCTCAAATGGTCGCTGGAGTTGGCCGCGATTCCGGTGGCGCCCACGCTGATCGACTTCATCGGGGAAGTGGCCAGCCAGCGCACCGACCCCGCCTTGATGCCGGGTCTGGAATGCATGATGCCGCAGAGCCCGCTGGTGCAGTGGCTGCACGCCGTCGAGGGGGCGGACGCAGGGCCGCTGCCGGGGCAGCTGCGGGTGGTGGCGGGCGACATCCAGGGCGACTCCATCACCTCGTGGGTCAAGACCCTGCTGGCCGACGCCTTTTACTGGACCGACAACGACCTGGTGGTGCAGACCCGGTCCATGTACGGCGGCACGCCGCGTGCACCCAGCGGCGGCCACGCGGCGGCCACCTTCGTGCTGGAGCGTGGCGGCAAAGTCTCCCACTTCAGCTACTTCAGCGAACCGCGCTCGACTGACGCCATCTGCAATGCGCTGGTGCAGGACACGCCTGCGGGCTTCCGGCCCATCGGACCGATGTCGTGGGCGGGCAGTTCCAGCGACGGCCTGCGCGGCATGCCCCGTGCGGGCAGCGCGGCATCCGCGTCCGAGCGCCCCGCCGTGATCCTGTTGCCCGGGATCCTCGGCAGCCACTTGGCGGTGGACGGCAAACGCATCTGGCTGAGCGCGCGCATCCTCGGTGGCCTGGGGCGTCTGGCCTATCCGGACAGCAGCGGAAAGGTGCTGCCCGACGGGGCCATCGGCAGCGTCTACGACGACCTCGCCGCCTTCCTGTCGACCACGCACGAGGTGATCGAGTTTTCATTCGACTGGCGCCGCCCGATCGAGGAAGAAGGCGCCCGCCTGGCCGATGTGATGGACCAGGCCCTGAGTGCGCGCGCCACCAGTGGCCAGCCGGTGCGGCTGCTGGCCCATTCCATGGGTGGCGTGGTCGCGCGCACCGTGCAACTGGAGCGCCCCGATGTGTGGCAGCGTTGGCTGGAACGTCCGGGCTCACGCCTGCTGATGCTGGGCACGCCCAACGGCGGCTCGTTCGCGCCCATGCAGGTGCTCTCGGGCGACGACAGCATGGGCAATGCACTCGCCGCCTTCGGCCTGCCGTTCCAGGACCACAAGGCGCGCCGCCTCATGGCGGCCATGCCCGGCTTCATCCAGCTGCAGGCCGGCTTGCTGGACCCCTCGCTGGGCCTGTCACACAGCGAGCGGTGGCAGACCCTGGCCGACCAGGACATGAAAACACTGGAGGAGGCCAACGTCTGGCACGACCCGATCAGCCAGCAAACCGTGTACCGCTGGGGCGTTCCCCCGCAAGAGGTGCTGGACCGTGCCGTGGCCTTGCGCCGCCGGCTCGACCAGCAGCGCGACGCGGCACTGCCGGGCTTCAGCGACCGGCTGTTGATGGTGGTGGGCCACGCACGCTTCACACCGGCGGGCTTCGAGATGGACGGGCGCGAGGGCCTGGTCTACCTGGACCAGCCCGATGGCGGCGATGGCCGCGTCACGCTCGACAACGCCTTGCTGCCCGGCGTGCGCACCTGGAAGGTGGACTGCGAACACGGCGGCCTGCCCGATGCGGCTTCGGCCTTTGCCGGCTACCTTGATCTGCTGCAGCACGGCGACACGCAACGCCTGCCGGTGATGGCACAGACACCCGTGGCACGCAGCGGCAGCACCCTCACCGCCCTGGTGCGCAGCCGGCCGTCGCGCCAGCGCAGCGCGGTCGTGCAGCCGCCCACCGGCCTGGGCGAACTGCTGGCGCAAGTGGCAGACGCCCCCATCCGCACCGAAGCACCGCAGGGCGCACTGCGCATCAGCGTGCACAACGCCAACCTCAAGTTCATCAGCTCGCCCTTGCTGGTGGGTCACTACTTTGCGTCCACCCTGAGCGGCACCGAAGCGGTGGTTGACCGGTTCATCGGGGGCGCCATGTCGGCATCGCTCACGGCGGGCCTGTACCCGGAAGCGCCGGGCACGCACCAGATCTTCGTCAACAACCGGCAGGACCCGGACAGCCCGCTGGCCCTGCCCCGCCCACCCCATGTGGTGGTGGCGGGCCTGGGTGCAGAAGGCAAGCTCAAGAGCGCGGCCATCACCCACACCGTGCGTCAGGCCACGCTGGCCTGGGCGCAGCGCGTGGCCGAAGCGCCGGGCGGCGGCGCCGCCCAGTTCGAACTGGCGGCCACACTGATTGGCAGCGGGGGCAGCGGCATCAGCGTGAGCACCTCGGCGCAAGCGGTGGCGCAAGGCGTGCGCGAGGCCAACGAAAAACTCCTTGCCGGCCAGTGGCCGGTGGTGAGCCACCTGCGCCTGGTGGAGCTCTACCTTGACCGGGCCACCGACGCCTGGGGAGCGCTGACCTTGCTGTGCGCCGCCTCGCCCGACCACTTTGTGCTCTCCCCGTGCGTCATCTCGGGCGTGGGCGCACTGCGCAAGACGCTGGACAACGGCTACCGCGGCACCGCTTACGACTTCATCAGCGCCGTGACCCAGCTGGATGAGACCGGCGAGCCGAGCATCGTCTACACGCTGGACACCCAGCGGGCCCGCGCCGAGGTGCGTGCGCAGGCCACGCAGGGGAGGCTGGTGGGCGAGTTGGTGCGCCGTGCATCGAACGACGCCAACCGCGACCGGGAGATCGGACGCACGCTGTTCCAGTTGCTGGTCCCGGTGGAGATGGAGTCCAGCCTGAGCGGCACCAGCGAACTGCTGCTGGAGGTGGACGACGGCACCGCCGCCATTCCGTGGGAACTGCTGGATGCGCCGGACGATGGCCGGGGCGGCCCCGAGGCGCCCTGGGCCATCCGCAACAAGTTGCTGCGCCGCCTGCGCACGGTGGCCTTTCGCTCCCAGGTGAGCGACGCGCGCCTGGAAGACTGCGTGCTGGTGATCGGCGAGCCGCTCTGCGACCCGGCGTTGTACCCGCCGCTGCCGGCGGCGCGTGCCGAGGCTGAGGCGGTGGTGGAGGCCCTCAGCGGGCAGCTCGGACTGGACGCCTCCCGCGTGCATGCGCTGATCGCGCTTGACGACGGCCTGGGGCCCGATGCGGCCGCCGTGACCACCGCGCTGCTGCAGCGGCGCTACCGGATCGTGCACATTGCCGGCCATGGTGAGCCCGAACTGGAGCGTCCCGGCAAGCCTCCACTGATGCGCGGTGTGGTGCTGAGCGACAACACATTCCTCGGGCCCCGCGAGGTGCAGGCCATGCGGGTGGTGCCCGAACTGGTGTTTCTCAACTGCTGCCATCTGGCCGCCGATCCCGACAAACTGCTCAAAGGGGGCTACGACCGTGCGCAGTTTGCCGCGGGCGTGGCCAAGCAGTTGATCCGCATCGGCGTGCGCTGCGTGGTGGCGGCGGGCTGGGCGGTGGAGGACGACGCGGCCAATGTGTTTGCCACGGAGTTTTACCGCGCCTTGCTCTCGGGCCAGCGTTTCATGGACGCGGTGCAGGCCGCCCGCGTGGCCGCCTACAACGCCAGCCCGCAGGGCAACACCTGGGCCGCTTACCAATGCTACGGGGACCCCGACTGGGTGTGGCAACGCAACGAGGCCGACACGCGCCGCACACCCCCACCGCTGTCCAAGCTGTACGCCGGCATCGCCTCGCCGGTGGCGCTCGCGCTCGCCCTGGAAACCCTCGCGGTGCAAAGCACCACCCAGGGCGTGGCGCCCGAACCCCAACGCGAAAAAATCCGCTACCTGGAAGCCCGCTTCGACAACGAATGGGGCGGCATGGGCGCGGTGGCCGAAGCCTTTGGTGTGGCCTGGGCGGCGGCCCGCGACATCGAGCGCGCGCTGCACTGGTACCGCCGCGCGGTGGCGGCCAACGACGGCAGCGCCTCGGTGAAGGCCAATGAACAACTGGCGAATCTGGGTGCGCGCCAGGCCTGGGTCAGGGTGGAGGCAGCGGGGCGCAACGGGGCCAAGCCCGCCGCGCTCAAGGCGCTGGTGGACCAAGGCCGGACCGACATCCACCACGCCATTGCCATCCTCGACGCGCTGGTGACGCTCTCGCCCACCGTCGAGCGGGAGAGCCTGCTGGGCTCGACGTGGAAGCGCATGGCCCGACTCGAAGGCCGGGCGGGGCCCCCCGCTGCTGCAGCCAAGGCACACGCTGTGGATCACATGGCCGAGCATTACCGGCGCGCCGAGGCCCTGGCCCTGCAGAGCGGGCTGGCCGATCTGTTTTACCCCGCGCTCAACCTGGTGGCCGCCGACTTGTTGGCACACGGGCCTGACCGCCATCGGTCCGGGGGCGCCGAGCGCAGGCAGCGTGTGCGCCAGGGCCTGGAGCGCAAGTTGCGCGAGGACCCGGACTTCTGGAGCGTGGTGGGACTGCCCGAACTCAGCGTGTACGAGTCCCTGGCCGACCACACACTGGCCACGCATCTGCCGACCATCCTCGGCAGCTTCGAAGACCTGCACCAACGCGCCGGCACCGGCTGGATGTGGGCCTCGGTGGCCGACCAGCTCGGCTTCGTGCTGGAGCACCTCGATGGTGTCACCAGCGCCGACCGGTCCGCGGCCAACGAATTGTTGGATGTGCTCAACCGCTACGCCGCCGAATGAACCGCATCTTCATCAGCTACCGGGCGTCCGACGGCAAAAAGGACGCCGACCGTCTCTGCGCCGACCTCAGCCGGCTCTACGGTGCCGACCAGGTGTTCTTCGACAAGCAGGACCTCAGGGGCGGACATTCATGGCGCAGCGCCATCATGGCCGCGCTCGGCACGAAACCGGTGGTGCTGCTGCTGGTCACACCCGAGCTGCTGGGCATGGCACACCCCGAAGGCGGTCGGCGCATCGACCGCGATGACGACCCCATCCGCGGCGAGGTGCTGACCGCCCAGGCCCACGGTGCCACCATCGTTCCGCTGCTCACCGAAGGCGTTTCGATGCCGGCGACCGGCGACATTCCGCCGCCACTGCGGTTTTTGAAGGAAGCGCATGCGCTCAAGCTGCGCACCGAAGACTGGGCCGACGACCTGGCCAAGATCGTGGCCGATCTGGCCACGCACGGCATCCAGCCACTGGTGCGGCGCGACCCCGAGCGCCCGGAAAAGCGCACCTGGTTGCAGCGCATGCAGCGCGGCTTCATGTGGATCGGCGGCATCTTCGTCGGGCTCATCGTCATCGGTCTGCTGGTCCCCGAGGATGACGTGTCCGTCCCACCCCCACCGCCTCCGTCCGCGGCAGCCACACCCGCGCCGGCGCCGGTTCACGCCGCGCGCGATGTCTCCGGCCTGTGGTGGTCCATCGACGAAGACAACCGACGCTTGCGGGTGCAGTTCACCGTGAACAACGGTGCGATCCAGCTGCAGACCGACGCATTTCCCATCGCCTGGTATCCGCGCTGGCAGGCCTATGCCCAGGGTGTTCGCGAGATGGGACTGATCGTCAACGAGGTGCGCTACGTGGGCCAGGGTGCGCTCACCGATGTGATGGGCACCCCGCGCATCGAAATGCCGGTGCAAGCCGTCACCGCCGACGGCCGTGGCCCGCTGGACACCGGCAGCCTGGTGCTCACCGCCAGCGTCGATGGCCGCGAACTCACCGGTCAGCTCTGGAGCAACGGCGAGCAGGCCGAGACGCCGGTGCGGCTGCTGCGACAACCCTGAAACCCCATGGAGACTTTCATGACCAAACTCGTTCACGTCTGCACCCAGCGCCTGCTGCCCGCCGAGCTCATGCAGTTCCAGCCTGTGGTGCGCAGCCGCGGCCGCACGCGCGCGATCATGCCGCTGGGCAAGCTCTGGATGAACGGCAGCACGCTGCGCGTTCGGTTCATCGGCGGTACCGCCGCACAGCAGGCCAAGGTGCGCGAGCAGGCACAGTGGTGGACGGTGCACGCCAACCTGAAGTTCGAGTTCAACAACGCCCCCGACGCCGAGATCCGCATCAGCTTCGACCCGGCCAAGGGCGCCTGGTCCTACGTGGGCACCGACAACCGCAGCATCCCGCAAGACCAGCCCACCATGAACCTGGGCTTCATGGACGGCGGCACGGTGGCGCACGAGTTCGGTCACGCCATCGGGCTGATGCACGAGCACCAGAACCCGGCGGGTGGCATCCAGTGGAACGAAGCGGCGGTGATCCGCGACCTCTCGGGCCCGCCCAACAACTGGAGCGAGGCCACCATCCGGCACAACGTGCTCGACAAGTACCGCGCCGACCAGATCAACGGCACCACCTTCGACCCCGACTCGGTGATGCTGTATTTCTTCCCGGGCAGCTGGGTCCAGAGCGGTGTGGGCACGCGCGCCAACGCGGCACTCTCGGCACTCGACAAGGCCTTCATCGGTGGCGCCAAGGCTTACCCCAAAGCCGCCCCCACCTTGGTGGACGCGAAAGAGATCCAGGTCGGCGCCACCCGGCGCACCTCGGCGTCCATCGGCAAGGCGGGCGAAGAAGACGTGTTCCAGTTCCAAGTGAAGAGCGCGGGCAGGCACATCATCGACACCCGTGGCCCCACCGACGTGGTGATGAAACTCTTCGGGCCCGACAGCCCCACCGCCGTGATCGCCGAAGACGACGACAGCGGCGTGGACACCAACGCGCTCATCCACGCCGACCTGATTCCGGGTCGCTACCACATCCAGGTGCGCCACTACAACAAAGCCAGCGGCATGGGGAACTACTCGGTGAAGGTGCGGCGCGCCTGAGCGAAAGCACAACCCATGAAAGACTTCTTCGTCAGCTACAACCGGGCCGACCGCGCCTGGGCCGAGTGGCTGGCGTGGCAGCTGGAGGCGGCAGGCTATGCCGTCGTGATCCAGGCCTGGGACTTTCGACAGGGCGGCAACTACGTGCTGGACATGCAACGCGCCATCGACAGCGCGCAGCGCACCCTGATTGTTCTCTCACCCGACTTCCTGGCCTCGCAGTACACCGCACCCGAATGGGCTGCGGCCTTTGCCCAGGACCCCACGGGCGCACAGGGCCGGCTGCTGCCGGTTCGCGTGCGCGAGTGCCAGCCCACCGGCCTGCTCGCCCAGATCGTCTACATCGACCTGGTGGGCATCAAAAACCGCGATGAGGCGCGCGAACGCCTGCTGGCCGGGGCCGCGAAGGGGCGCGTCAAGCCCGAGACCGAACCCGACATGCCCATGCTCGCACATGGACATTCGGGTGCGGGTCCGGAGCCGGCTTGGCCCCCCTCGCTGACACTCGCGGCGCGCCTCGCTGCCAGCGTGTTCTGGCGCATGGCCCGGTTCTCTCTGGTGCTGCTCGCCGTTGCCTTCGTGGTGCTGGCACTGCTCGCCGAGGCCTTGCCGGCCTGGCGTTCCGAGAGCCCGGCCCGGCTCTACATGGCGGCACTGCTGTGGGGACTCGTGGTGGCGCTGGCGCTGGAGTGGCTGCTGCACCGGCGGGAACGCATGGCCACACCTCAGGGGAGTCGCACATGAACATCTCGCTCGCACGCCTGGGGCTCGCCGTGCTGCTGCTCGGTGCCGTGTCGGGCGTCTCAGCGGCGCCCGATCCAGCGGCCCTCGCGGCTTTGAAGGCCGCACAAGACCGGCTGACCCAACGGGAACAGCTCCACCGCCAGACCCAGGCCGCCGCCAGCGCGGCCCGGCAGCTCGGGGCCTCGGTGCAGGCCACGCGCAACGCCTGGGAGGCCAGCCGCCAGGCGGGTGCCGCCGCACGCGATGCCGTGGCCGCCGCCACCGACTGCCTGGCCCAGGTGCCCAAGGCCATCGACGCGCAGACCCGGGCACTGGACGATGTCGTGGCATCGCAGGCGCTGTCGACCCAGGCGGTGCAAGCCGTGATTGCCGCCGATGGGCCGGCGTTGGAGCGGGCCGCGCGCGCTTCGGACGCCGCGTTCCAGCGGCGCGTCGCAGCCGAACAGGGCGCAGACGGCCAGCGGGAAGCCTTGCGCAGCCTTGTGCAGCGGTGCACCAGCGCCACACGACAAGCCGATGTGCGGCTTGACCTGGCCTTCGAACAACAGCACAGCCTGACCCGCCGGGTCACCGAAGTGCCCGCTCAACAACAGGAACTGGCGACCCGATGGACCGAAGCCGCTGCAGGGCACCGCGCCGCTGCGCGCGCGGGCTGGGTCGCCGCACCTCCGCCCGACCTGACGCTGCCGGATGGCGACATTGGCCGCTCGCTGGCGCGCGCCATGTCCCCCGCGCCGAGCAGAGGACAGCGCGCCCATGACGCGGCGCTCCTGCCATTGCGGCAACCGCAAGCCGATCCGTTGCCACAGGCCCAAACACTGGCACGCCTGCTCGACGCGGCGGCGTACCTCGATCTCGTCAACGCTCCACCCGCCTGCTCCGACACCGCGGCTTGCGACGCCATGAGGGCCGAACGCCGCGAGATCGCACCACGCATCGCGCTGGCGCAAGAGCAGCTGCGCGCAACACGCCTGGCCGCGTCATCAGCCGCTCGGGAGGTGGCCTCGCTCTCAGGGCCCTTGCAGGTGGAACTGCTTGTGCACCGCAGCGCCTTGGCCCTGGCCGACGCCGACCTCGCGCGTGTGCTGGACGATGCCGCCGCAGGCAGCCAGAGCGCCGACGCGGCACTGCGCATGCTGCAAGCCCGGGCTGCTGCCGCCCTGGCACAGGCCGAAGCCGATTGGGAGTCCGCCTGGCGGCAGGCCCATGGTCGCCCCCCTGAACCGCGTGTGAGCACCGTGCCCTTCAGCGCCAAGCTCAACATGCAGGCCATGCCCGCACCCGCCGCCACCATGAGCGCAGCGATCGACCTGCGCAGCCATGCTTACGAATGGTTCGAGGCATGGAACACCGAGCGCAAGGGCTTTGGCGCTTACACCTACGTGCTGATGCGCAGTGCCAGCGACCTGGGCAACGCGGACGCCAGACGGCGTTTCTCAAAGCTGCTGGAAACGCTGCAAAAGTTGCCCCAGGCACATCTGGTGGACCCAGACCAGGCGCGCCACGTCAATCTGTTCTGCCTTCCCGGCGCGCGCGTCGAGGACTCCAGCGCCCTGCCCTATGCCAGCGACCTTGGCCAGCAGCTCAAGTTGCGCGCCCAAAACGGCCTGCTGACCCGCAAGGAAGTGAGCCAGCGCCTGCTGGCCTCACCCGGTCCGTTCCTGATTACCTTGCCCGGCCGGATGGCGGACGTGTCGTCCGGCTCACCGCTGCTGTTTGCCGACCTGTCCTCGTACCCGGACGATGCCATTGCCGACTTGGCCACGCATTACATGAACGGTCTGGTCAACGACTTTCCGAGCCAGCAACTGCTCTGGAAGCCGCCGGTGTTACAGCGCGTGGCCCTGGTCATGATCCACCTCGCCACAGGCACAGGCGACATGGTGAGCACCCTCATGCCCACGGCACAGGCCGCGCCGCGCTGAGACGTCAGGCCGCGACGGCTTCTTCCACCTTGGCGGCCACCACCGGCTGGCGGATCAAATAGTCGAAGGCGCTGAGCGCGGCCTTGGAACCATCGCCCGCAGCGATGACGATCTGCTTGTAGGGCACGGTCGTGCAGTCACCCGCAGCAAACACGCCGGGCACGTTGGTGTGGCCTTTGGCATCGATCTCGATCTCGCCGTAGCGGCTCAGGTCCACGGTGCCTTTGAGCCATTCGGTGTTGGGCACCAGGCCGATCTGCACGAACACACCTTCCAGCGCCAGGTGCTTCACCTCGCCGCTCACGCGGTCCTTGAACGACATGCCGTTGACCTTGCCACCGGCACCCGTGATCTCGGTGGTCTGTGCGTTCACGTTGATGGTCACATTGGGCAGGCTTTTCAGCTTGCTCACCAACACCGCATCGGCCTTCAGCGCGTCGGCGAATTCAACCAGCGTCACGTGCTTCACGATGCCGGCCAGGTCGATCGCGGCTTCCACGCCGGAGTTGCCCCCGCCGATCACCGCCACGTCCTTGCCCTTGAAGAGCGGGCCATCGCAATGCGGGCAATACGCCACGCCCTTGTTCTTGTACTCGGTCTCGCCGGGCACGTTCACGTTGCGCCAGCGCGCACCGGTGGACAGGATCACGCTGCGGGCCTGCAGCACCGCGCCGTTGGCCATTTGCACCCGCACCAGACCGCCCGCTTCAGCGGCCGGGATGATCTTGTCGGCGCGCTGCAGGTTCATGATGTCCACGTCGTAGTGGCGCACCTGGGCTTCGAGCGCGGCGGCAAACTTCGGTCCGTCGGTCTCCAGCACGCTGATGTAGTTCTCGATCGCCATGGTGTCGTTGGTCTGGCCACCAAACCGCTCGGCGGCCACGCCCACGCGGATGCCCTTGCGGGCGGCGTACACGGCCGCAGCCGCACCCGCCGGCCCACCACCGACGATCAGCACATCAAAGGGATCCTTGGCGCTGAGCTTGGCGGCTTCGCGCTCGTCGGACTTCACGTCCAGCTTGGCAACAATCTCTTCGAGCAGCATGCGGCCCGAGCCAAACAACTCGCCATTGAGGAAGACCATGGGCACGGCCAGAATCTGGCGCTCGTCAACCTCGGCCTGGTACAGGCCGCCGTCGATCACCGTGGCTTTCACGGCCGGGTTCAGGATGGACATCAGCGTCAGTGCCTGCACCACGTCCGGGCAGTTGTGGCACGAGAGGCTCATGTACATCTCGAAATTGAAGTCGCCTTCCAGGCCCTTGATCTGGTCGATCACGGCGGCTTCGACCTTGGGTGGGTGGCCACCGGTCCACAGCAGCGCCAGCACCAGCGACGTGAACTCGTGGCCCAGCGGGATCGCGGCGAAGCGCACGCCGGTGGTTTCACCGTCGCGAGCGATCACGAACGATGGCTTGCGCGCATCGGTGCCGCTCTCGTCATAGCTCACCAGGTCGGAGAGCTCGGCCACTTCCTGCAGCAACTCCTTCATCTCGGTCGCGCCAGCGCTCTCGTCGAGCGAAGCAATCAGTCGGATCGGGCGCTGCAGCTTGCCCAGGTAGGCCTGCAACTGGGCCTTGAGGTTGGTGTCGAGCATGAAATTCTCCTGAATGGGGTTGAGGCATCAATGCCGCCGGTGGATGGGCCACAAGGGCCCATCGGTCTGCGGTACTAACTGCTGAGCAGAAAGATCAGATCTTGCCCACGAGGTCCAGCGAAGGGGTGATCGTCTTCGCGCCTTCGTTCCACTTGGCAGGGCACACCTGGCCTGGGTTGTTGGCCACGAACTGGGCGGCCTTGAGCTTGCGCAGGGTTTCTTTCACGTCGCGGGCGATCGCGTTGTCGTGAATTTCGGCGGTCTTGATCACGCCTTCGGGGTTGATGATGAAGGTGCCGCGCAGTGCCAGGCCTTCTTCTTCGATGTGCACGCCGAACGCGCGGGTCAGCGTGTGGGTTGGGTCGCCGATCAGCGGGAACTTGGCCTTGCCCACGGCGGGCGAGGTCTCGTGCCACACC
The DNA here is from genome assembly GCF_030158645.1 of Hydrogenophaga sp. GTDB lineage: Bacteria > Pseudomonadota > Gammaproteobacteria > Burkholderiales > Burkholderiaceae_C > Hydrogenophaga. Next base: position 69,824 of record NZ_JAOASO010000168.1, read on the forward strand.
TTGTGTGCGAAGTGGGTGTCGGTGGTCACGATGTAGACCTCGGCGCCGACCTTCTGGAACTCAGCGTAGTTGTCGGCTGCGTCTTCCACTTCGGTGGGGCAGTTGAACGTGAACGCGGCCGGCATGAAGATCAGAACCGACCACTCGCCGCGCAGGCTGGCGTCGGAGACGGGTACGAACTTGCCGTTGTGGAAGGCTTGGGCCTGGAAAGGCTGGACGGTGGTGTTGATCAGGGACATGGTGTTTCCTTTGAAGTGAAGTTGCAGGGAATGGTGAGCGGGATGCTGTGGTTTTCAGCGACCCCTGAACTATAGCTGATGGCTATCGCTTTTCAGTATTGATAGTCTCTATCCGGTCAATAGTTGAAATGTAGCGCCTCGGCGGTCTGGGATGATCGCCTGCTTACATTTTAATGCGAATCGTTCTCGTTCGATATACAATCTGGACTTCCAGCCAGCCAGAACGCCTCCGCGTGCAGCCAGCCGAAAACCCTTCAGCTTGTTGCCACCATGTCCCAACGGAAAACCCGCCAGCACCACCTCCTGCCCGCCTCCCACCCTCGCGCGCCCACCACAGCCACCACCGCCATGCTGCCTCTGGGTGCGATGCTGCTGGCCGGCTCACTCAGCGCCCTGGCCCAAACCGCGCCGGCCGACACGCTGCCCACCGTGACCGTGCGCGAGCAGGCCGACGTGCCTCAAACCAAAAACAGCTTGCGCACCACCGCGAGCAGCATCGGCAAGGGCAACCAGGCGCTGCGCGACATACCGCAATCGGTGACGGTGATGACCGAGCGCCTGATCGACGACCGCAATCTCGACGATTTCCGCGAAGTGCTGCGCACCACCGCCGGCGTGACTTTCCAGGCCGGTGAAACAGGCGAAGAGGACGTGCGACTGCGCGGCTTTTCACTGGGGCAAGCCGGCGACATCTACACCGACGGCATCCGCGACGGCGCGCTTTATGAGCGCGACACCTTCAACAACGATCGCGTCGAAGTGCTCAAGGGCTCGGCCTCCATGCTGTTCGGCAAGGGCTCCACCGGCGGCGTGGTCAACCAGGTCAGCAAGCAGCCGTTTTTGCTGGACCAGCACGAGGTGACCACCACGCTGGGCACGGGCCGCGAAGCGCGCCTGACCGGCGACTTCAACTTCCATACAGGCGAAGACTCGGCCTTCCGCCTCAATGCCATGGTGCATGAGGAGAACCATTACGGTGCGAAGGTAAGCAAGCGCGGTGTCGCGCCCACCTACCGCTGGGGCATTGGTTCGCGCAACGAGTTCTCGGTCGGGCTGTACCACCTCGAATCCGAGGGCACGCCCAACTACAACCACCCCTGGTTCATCCAGAACGATGTCATTCAGCCCACCTTGCCAGCGCGCAACTACTACGGTCTGGCCAGTGACCACCTCGACACGTCGGCCGACTACGTCACGCTCAGCCACACGCACCGCTTTGACCGCCAGAATTCGCTGACGACCCGCTTGCGCCACGGCCGCTACGAGCGCGACCTGCTGGCCAGCGTGATCCGCTTCGGGACCACCGGCGGCGCACCCACCACCATCAACAACCTTGGCCCCAGCACCATCCTCACCCGTTCGCCCAAAGGGCGCATCGGCGTCAGCGACACCACGCAGATCCAGAGCGACTATGTGGGAACATTCAATGGCCTGGGCAAAAGGCACGACCTGCTCGCCGGCGTGGACATCTACCAGGAAGACGCCAAACGCGCGAACAACTTCCCCGGCCCATCGAGCGGGCTGACCACCACCGTGGGCACACCCAACGACGGGGACTCGTTTGCCGATGCACGCGGCGCCGTGCCGTTCAACACCTTCGACGCCCGCAACATTGGCCTGTATGTGCAGGACACGGTGAGCCTGAACTCCACCGTCAAACTCATCGGCGGCCTGCGCTACGACAACTTCAAGGCCACTTACGTCACCAGCACCGGCGTGGCGAACGACGTGTCGGCCAACTTGTGGAGCCCGCGCGTGGGCGCCTTGTTCCAGCCCGACGACAACACCTCGTATTACGTCTCGTTCGGCACCTCGTTCAACACATCGGGCGACACCTACCAGTTCACGCCAGGCGCGCCCAACGCCAAGGACGCCAACACGCCGCCGGAGAAAAGCCGCAACCTGGAGATCGGCGGCAAGTTCGAGCTGTTCGAGAAGCGTGCCTCGCTGGGTGCGGCGCTCTTCTATTCGGAAAAGTACAACGAACGCAACACCGACCCCGACACCGCCAGCACCCAGCAATTGCTCTCCGGCAAGCGCCACGCCGCTGGCGTGGAGATCAACCTGGCCGGTCGCATCACGCCGAAATGGGACGTCTTCTACAACCACACCTGGATCCCGAGCGCGAAGATCGACAAGAGCAATGTGGTGCTCAACCCCGCCGGCACCGGCGCGCAAGTGCAGGGCGACCGCCCGGGCCTCACGCCCAAGCACAGCGCGAGCCTGTGGACCACCTACCTGGTGATGCCCAAGCTACGCATCGGCGGTGGCCTGAACTACCGGGGCCAGCAAAACCCGGAAGGTTCGCGCCATATCGTGGCCGACAGCTTCGTCACGTTCGACGCCATGGCCGAGTACACGATCACCGAGACCACCACGCTCAAGCTCAACGTCACCAACCTGACCGACGAGCTCTACGCCGACTCGCTGTACCGCGGCTTCTACGTGCCTGGTGCCGCGCGCACGGTGCAGCTGACGCTGAAGAAACTGTTCTGAGCCAGGGCTGCCCGCACCGACACACCATGATCCTGCACCTGAAAAACGTCCTCACCGACGAAGAACTCGCGACAGCCCGCTCGCTGCTGGCCGATCAGGCGGCATGGGTCGACGGTCGTCTCAGTGCGGGCGCCCAGGCCCAGACCCAGAAGAACAACGAACAGCTCGCCCAAGACAGCGAGGCCGCGCGAGCGTTGCAGCCGCTGGTGCTGGGCGCCGTCCAGCGCGACCCGCTGTTCTTTTCTGCGGCACTGCCGCGCAAGGTTTTCAACCCGCTGTTCAACCGCTACAGCGGCGCAACCAACACCTATGGCGCCCATGTTGATGGCGCCGTGCTGCACTCCAGAACCACCCAGCAATGGGTGCGCACCGACCTCTCTTGCACGCTCTTCCTGAGCGACCCGGACAGCTACGACGGCGGTGAACTCGTCGTCAAGGACACCTTTGGCGACCAGCGCATCAAGCTGCCTGCGGGCGACATGGTGATCTACCCGGGCACCAGCGTGCACCGCGTCGATCCGGTCACCCGCGGCGCACGCATGGCCAGCTTTTTCTGGGTCGAGAGCATGGTGCGCAGCGACGAACAGCGCCGCCTGCTGTTCGACCTCGACATGAACCTGCTCGCGCTGCGCAAGCAACACGGTGAAACCCCCGAGACCACCGCGCTGACAGGGACCTACCACAACCTGTTGCGCCTGTGGGCCGACACATGAAGCGCAGCGACCGTCCGGAGGCGCCCAACGCACTGCCCGATGGCGTGGTCAGCCTGGCCGACCACGAGCATCGCGCGCGCCTGGTGCTCGGCGACGCCGTGTGGGCGTACGTCAACGGCGGCGCGGCCGACGAGATCACGCTGCGCGCCAACACACAGGCCTGGCAAGGCATCGAACTGCTGCCCCGCGTGCTGCGCCCACTGGCCGGCGGGCACACCCGTGTGAACCTGCTGGGCCGCGAGCTCGCCCACCCTCTGCTGGTGGCGCCCATGGCGTACCAGCAACTCGCCCACCCCCATGGCGAACGAGCCACCGCACTGGCTGCAGCAGCGCTGGGCGCCGGTCTGGTGCTCAGCACGCAGGCCAGCGCCCTGCTTGAAGACGTGGCCCGCTGCTTCCTGCCAGACGCGGGCCGCGGGCCGCTGTGGTTCCAGCTCTACCTGCAACACGACCGCGGCTTCACCCGCGAGCTCGTGCAACGCGCCGAAGCTGCCGGTTTCGAGGCGCTGGTGCTCACCGTGGACGCGCCCGTCAACGGCGTGCGCGACCGCGAGCGCCGCGCGGACTTTCGCCTGCCCGCCGGCGTGTCTGCGGTCAACCTCGCGGGCCTGCGCGAGCCCGGCCGGGCCACCCCAACCGCAGGCCACAGCGCGGTGTTCGATCACCTCATGGCCCACGCCCCCACGTGGGACGACATCGCCTGGCTGCGCTCCATCACGCATCTGCCCGTGCTCCTCAAAGGCGTGACACACCCACTCGACGCCAGGCAGGCGCTGACCTGTGGCGCGGCCGGCCTGATCGTCTCCAACCACGGCGGGCGCACGCTCGACACCGTGCCCGCCACCGCCGTCCTGCTGCCGCGTGTGGTGCAGGCGGTGGCGGGTGATGCGCCGGTGCTGGTTGACGGCGGCATCCGCCGCGGCACCGACGTGCTCAAGGCCATGGCGCTGGGCGCCTCGGCCGTGCTGGTCGGTCGCCCGGTGTTGCACAGCCTGGCCAACGCCGGAGCCGCCGGCGTGGCGCACGTGCTGCGCCTGCTGCGCGACGAACTCGAAATCGCCATGGCGCTCACCGGCTGCCGCACCCTGGCCGATGCGCCCGGCACGCTGTGGCCCAACGCCAACGGCAGCTGACCGCTCCTTTTTTTGTACATTTATGCAAATACGAAGCATTCTCGTTTAGAATAGCAACTCGAAATGACGCACCCGCTCACAGCCTTGAAAGGACCCACCATGACCACCGGACTCGTTGCCCTGGGCACTGGCCTGTTCCTGATGTTGTGCGCGGTGTGGTGGATCTTTCGCGCCTGATGCACGCTACGACCACGCCGCTAAACTGATGAGCTCCTTCAGCGCCACCCTGGCGCCGCCCCCCTCTTCCATGCCCGACGCCGTGTCCCCCCAGCTGCAACGCCGTCTGGCCATCGTGCTGGCGGTGGTGGTTTTCCACGTTGGCGCTCTCTGGGCCCTGCAAAGCGGCCTGCTCAAACGCGCCGTGGAGCTGGTGATTCCGGTCCAGGTGCTGGCCGAATTCGTCGAACCGCCGCAGCCACAGATCGAGCCGCCACCACTGGCCCCGCCGGTGGCCACGCCCACACCGCCCAAGCCAAGGCCGCGGCCGGTGCCCCAACCCCTGCCGCAGCCGGTGGCCACGCCCACGCCCGAGCCGTCCCCGCTGGCCCCGGTGGTGGCACCGAGCCCTCCCGCGCCACCGGCCCCCGCCGAGCCGGTGGTGGCTGCAGCACCACCGTCACCACCCGCACCCCCGTCGCCACCCCGCATCGAACTGCCTTCGAGCAGCGCCGACTACCTCAACAACCCGCGTCCGCCCTACCCGCCGCTGTCCAAGCGCCTGGGCGAGCAAGGCAAGGTCGTGGTTCGCGTCTACATCGACGTGGACGGCACCGCCTCTCGCGCCGAGGTGCGTCAATCCAGTGGCTTCGAGCGTCTGGACCAGACGGCCTTGCAAACCGTGCTGCGCTGGCGCTATGTGCCCGGCAAACGCGCCGGTGTGCCCGAAGCCATGTGGTTCAACGTACCGATCAATTTCGTTTTGGAATAAACCCCGTCAGCAGGAGTCAGAAGCATCATGGAACCGCAATTCGCAAGCTCGGGCATCGCCCACGTCTGGACCCAGGGCGACTGGGTCACCCGCTCGGTGGCCATCGTGCTGCTGCTCATGTCGCTGGCCACCTGGATCATCATCTTGTGGAAAGCCCTGGACCAACGCGCCCAGCGCGCACAGGCCAAGGGTGTGGAAGGCTTCTGGCACAGCGCCGACTTCGCCGAAGGCCTCGACAAACTGGGCACACCCGAGGGCAATCCGTTTCGCGCGGTGGCGCTCGAAGGCCGCGAATCGACCCGCCACATCCTGCACAAGGACGGCCACAACGGTTCCCCGCCGCAGCGCCAGCTGCACGACAGCCTGGACGTGAGCGACTGGGTCGAGCGCTCGCTGCGCAAGAGCGTGGACGACTACACAGCGCGCGCGCAGAGCGGCCTGTCGGTGCTGGCCTCGGTGGCGTCCACCGCGCCCTTCGTGGGTCTGTTCGGCACGGTCTGGGGCATCTACCACGCACTCCTCAGCATCGGCGCGGCCGGCCAGGTCAGCATCGACCAGGTGGCCGGGCCGATTGGCGAGGCGCTGATCATGACGGCGCTGGGCCTGCTGGTGGCCATTCCGGCGGTGCTGGGTTTCAACGCCCTGGTGCGGGGCAACAAGGGCATCAACCACCAGCTCAACCGCTTCGCGCACGACCTGCACGCCTACTTCGTCACCGGCGCCCGCGTCACGGCGGGGGGTGACGGCAAGGTGCTGCCCATGAAGAAAGTCCTGTAAGGAGCCCCGCCATGGCCATTGGAACCACCGACAGCGACGACATGATGAGCGAGATCAACATGATCCCGTTCATCGACGTGATGCTGGTGCTGCTGATCATCTTCATCATCACGGTGCCGGTGATCAAGCACGCGGTCAACATCGAGTTGCCGCAGGCCAGCATGGAGAAGGTGCTGGACAAACCGGAGAACATCCGCCTGTCGGTGGACGCCGATGGCGCCTATTTCTGGAACGACCAGCGCGTGGACGACGCCGACTTTGCAACCCGCCTCACGGCAGCCGCCGCACAGGAGCCGCAACCCGAGCTGCACATTCGCGGCGACAAGGCCGTGCGCTACGAGCGCGTGGCGCAGGCCATGGCCACAGCGCAGCGCAGCGGCGTGCGCAAGATCGGGTTCATCACCGAACCCGCACCATGAACACCCAGCCCCTGCCGAATCCGAGCCACGAATCGGCCAACGGAGCGCCTGAACACGCGCCCAGGGAAGGCGCGGCTCCAGCCCTCACCAGCGACTCGCTCCTGCAAGGCCAGAAGGCGGTGACGATCAGCCACAACGGCTCGCTCTACCGCCTGCAAACCACGCGCCAGGGCAAGCTGATCCTGACCAAATAGTTTCTTGAATCGTGGGGCGACTTCGGGGAATTCATCATTCCCGAGCGTCGTTTTTGACCAGCCAAGGGGCATTGCGCCCGGTTAGCCAGGTCTTTTTTCCCGCCCTGCTCAGAGTCCGATGGCGGCGATGCCGGCGCGCGCGATCTGCGCATCTTCGGTCGATTTCACGCCGCTCACACCCACCGCGCCCAGGCACTGGCCGTCTTTCATGATCGGCACGCCGCCCTCCAGCATGCCGGAGAGGAACGGCGCGCTCAGGAAAGACGTGCGACCCTGGTTGATCACGTCCTCATAGACCTTGCTCTCGCGCCGGCCCATGGCCGCCGTGTGGGCCTTGGCCGGGGCAATGTGCGCCGAGATGGCGGCCGCGCCGTCCAGGCGCTGCAGGCCCAGCAGGTGGCCACCGTCGTCCACGATGGCGATCGTGACGGCCCAGTTGTTTTTCAGCGCTTCGGCTTCAGCGGCGGCGGCGATCAACTTGACGTCGGCGCTGTCCAGCATGGGTTTGTTTTTCATGAACTTAAGTCCTGTTGGGGTGTCTGAGAAATGTCGCAGGCTCGGATTGTGAGTGCCCGCGTGTGCAGGAAGGACGATACCGCGACCATTGAGGGTCATGGGGTCACAAGTGACCTTACCAAAAATGCGGTTTCCGCCCCCCTGTCCCGCTGGAAATTCACCGCCCTAGAATGCAACTCCACCGGTTGGGTCTCATTCCGAGGCTCAGACACCGGCCCCCGTGTCAGATGATGAAGGAGATCACCACCATGACCAACCAAGTCCACACCAGCGGCCGCTTCGGCACCGCGGTATCGAGCGACGCGCAGCGCAACAAAGTCCTGCGCAACACCTACTGGCTGCTGGCCTTGTCCATGCTGCCGACCGTGCTGGGCGCCTGGGTGGGCGTGGCAACGGGCATCACGGCTGGTCTCACCGGATTCGTGGGTCTCATCGTGTTCCTGGGCGGCGCCTTCGGCTTCATGTACGCCATCGAAAAGACCAAGAACTCGGCCGCCGGCGTACCGGTGCTGTTGGCATTTACCTTCTTCATGGGACTGATGCTGTCGCGTTTGGTCGCCAACGTGCTGGGTTTCTCCAACGGTGCAAGCCTGATCATGACCGCGTTCGGCGGTACCGCAGCCATCTTCTTCGGCATGGCGACACTCTCGTCGGTGATCAAGCGCGACTTGGGCAACATGGGCAAATTTCTGTTCATCGGCGTGATCATGCTGCTGGTGGCCGGCATCGCCAACGTGTTCATCCAGTCGAGCGCGCTGATGATCACGCTGTCCGTGGTCGCCATCGGTATCTTCTCGGCCTTCATCCTGTACGACCTCAAGCGCGTGCAGGACGGTGAAGAAACCAACTACATCACCGCCACCCTGGGCGTGTACCTGAGCCTTTTCAACGTTTTTCAAAGCCTGCTGGCCCTGCTGGGCATTTTTGGCGGCGACCGCGAATAAGCGCCTCGTGACCCCAGAAAAAAGGACCTTCGGGTCCTTTTTTCATGCCGGCGTTTTTCCCTGGCCAATCAGGTGTCAAGTTCCAGATTCAAAAGCCGAAACATCAGGGAACCCACACCGACGACCATGCGCCACACTGCCCTCTCCGCCTGCCTTCTTGGTGCCGCCAGCCTGCTGGCGGGTTGTGACGCGCTCGGCATCGAAAGCGCCGCCGATGTGGCCGCAAAAAAGGAAGCCGAAGGCAAGGCCATCGGGAGCGCCTGCCGCCACGCGGTGCGCAGCATCGAAGACTGTTTCGGCGGCTACCCTCGTGCGGGCAAGGCCGCTGTTTTCGCCGGCTGGAAAGAGATGGACGAGTACATGCGCGAGAACGCCATCGTCGGCATGCCGGCCGAGCCTGCACCGGCCGAGGCGTCGCCCGCCAACAGCCCCGCCGCACCCGACGGCGGCAAGCCGGCGAGCGCTTCGCGCAGTTCCTGAACGCTTCGCTTCGCGCGGTTTACTCGCTCGCGGCGTCTTGGCCCGGCACCCGGTCGGGATCGAGCTCGAACACCGCCATGCTTTCCACGTGCGCCGTGTGCGCAAACATGTTGACCACGCCTGCTGCCACGCAGCGGTAACCCGCCTGGTGCACCAGCAGCCCGGCGTCGCGCGCCAACGTGGCCGGGTTGCAGCTCACGTACACGATGCGTTGCGGCGGCGTCCAGCCACCCCGCTGGGCGGGGTTCTGGTGCAGATCGGCCAGGGCCTTGGCCAGCGCGAAGGCGCCCTCGCGCGGCGGGTCCACCAGCCACTTGTGCGCCACACCGTCGGCCACCAGCATCTCTGGTGTCATCTCGAACAGGTTGCGCGCGGCAAAGCTGGTGGGGGCGAGCGCGCTGCTGCGCCCGGCCTGGTTGTGCGCAAGGTTGTCGCGCGAGCGGGCCACCAGGGTTTCGCTGCCTTCAATGCCCAGCACCTCGCCGGCGGTGGTGGCAATCGGCAGGGTGAAGTTGCCCAGGCCACAGAACCAGTCGATCACACGTTCGTTGTTCTGCGCATCCAGCAGGCGCAGCGCCCGCGTGACCAGCACGCGGTTGATGGCCGGATTGACCTGGGTGAAGTCGGTCGGCTTGAAGGGCATGGTGATGCCGAACTCAGGCAAGGCGTAGGCCAACTGCGGGCCATCGGTATCCAGCAGTTTGACCGTGTCGGGCCCCTTGGCCTGCAACCACCACTGCACACCGTGTTGCTGCGCAAACGCACGCAGGCGGCTGATGTCGTCCTCGCTCAGCGGCTCCAGGTGGCGCAGCACCATCGCCGTCACCTCGTCGCCGCAAGCCAGCTCGATCTGCGGGCAAGTTTCGCGCGCGTCCATGCTGAAGATCAGTTCGCGCAGCGGCATGAGCATCTCGCTCACGTGCGGCGGCAGCACCGGGCAGACCCGCATGTCGGCCACATAGCGGCTCTTGCGCTCGTGAAAGCCGATGAGCACCTCGCCCTTTTTGTGCACATGGCGCACCGACAGGCGCGCACGGAAGCGGTAGCCCCAGGCCGGCCCCTCGATCGGGCGCAGCATCATCTCGGCCCGCACCTTGCCCAGGTGCCAGAGGTTGTCTTCCAGCACGCGCTGCTTCACAGCCACCTGGGCCGATTCGTGCAGGTGTTGCATCTTGCAGCCGCCACAGGCACCGGCGTGCAGGCCGAAATGCGGACAGCCCGGGCGCACGCGCTGCGAGGACTCGTGGTGCACCGCCGTCACCACACCCGCTTCCCAGTTGTTCTTTTTGCGGTGCACGTTGACGCTGACCTGTTCGAACGGCAGGGCGCCTTCGATGAAGACCACCTTGCCGTCGGGCTTGCGGGCGATGCCCTGGGCATCGATGTCCAGCGATTCGACCGCGAGCCAGCCGTCGGGCAAGGGGCTCTCGGGTGCGTCGTGGGCCGCGGCGTTGGCGGTGGTGAGGAGGCTGTTTACGTGAAGGGTGGCGGCTGTCGTCATGCCCCGATTGTCTCAGGCCCAGGCAGCCAGATATTCGTTCCAGTGCGATTCGTTCGGCGCGAGATGGCCCAGCGTCTCCTTGACCAAGGCGATCTCCTGTTCGTACTCGGCCTCGGTCAGGCCACCGCGCATCTTCTGGAAGCGGCAGTACACGAGGTAGGTGTTCATCACATCGGTCTCACAGTAGCGCCGGATGTCCTCGGTCTGCCCGGCGAGGTACTGCGCATACACCTGCGAGCCGTCCATGCCCAGCTTGCCCGGGAAGCCACAGAGCTTGGCCATGGCGTCGAGTGGTGCGTTGTTCTTGGGCGAGTACATGGCCAGCAGGTCCATCAGGTCCAGGTGGCGCATGTGGTACCGGCTGATGTAGTTGTTCCACTTGAACTCGCGGTCGTCCTCGCCGAGGTCCCAGTACTTGCTGGCCTCCACGCCGTGGCGCAGACCCCGGTAGTGCAGCACCGGCAAATCGAACCCGCCACCATTCCAGCTCACGAGCTGCGGCGTGTGCTTTTCCACCGCGTGGAAGAAGGCCTGCACCACCTTGCCTTCGCTCTGGCCGTCCCGGTCCACAAACGAGTGGATGCGCAGGCCTTCGGCATTGCGAAACACACAGCTGATGGCCAGCACACGCTGCAGGTGCAGCGGCATGAAATCGCTCTGGCCTTTTTCCTGGCGCTCGGCCAACCACGCAGCATGGACCTGCTCGTCGGTGTGGTCAACCGGTGCAGCTCGCAGGGCCCTGAGGCCTTCAACATCGGGGATGGTCTCGATGTCGAAGACGAGCACCGGCCAGGCCATGGCGGCCCCGGCTCAGCGCTTGGGCAGATAGCCGATCGGGTCGACCGGTTTGCCCATGCGGCGCACCTCGAAGTGCAGCTTCACCCGGTCGGTGTCGCTGCTGCCCATCTCGGCGATCTTCTGGCCCTGGCGCACGGCCTGGTCTTCGCGCACCAGCAAGGCCTGGTTGTGGGCGTAGGCGGTGAGGTAGGTGTTGTTGTGCTTGAGGATGATGAGGTTGCCGTAACCGCGCAGGCCGGCGCCAGCGTAGACCACGCGGCCATCGGCGGCGGCCACCACCGGGTCGCCGATCTTGCCGGCGATGGACACGCCTTTGTTGGTGGTTTCGTCGAAGCTGGACACCACTGTGCCCTGAGCCGGCCACACGAAATTGAGCTCGTCAGCGCCAGCCGACGCAGGCGCCTGCGCGGGCGCCGGTGCAGGAATGGGCGCAGCGGCGGGTGCCACGGGCGCGGTGTCGGTGAGGGGGCGCGACACCACGCCAGTCGGGTTCACCGGGTTGCTGGACACGCCGGTGGCCGGTGCCGCCTGGGCCACCACAGGAGCGGGCGGCTGAACGCGCAGCACCTGGCCGATTTCGATGGCATTGGCGTTCGACAAATTGTTCCAGGCCTGCAGATCGCGCCAGTTCTGGCCGCTGTCCAAGGCAATGCGGTAGAGGGTGTCGCCGGCCTTCACCGTGTAGTAGCCGGGCTTGCCGGCGTTCTCGGCGCCGGGCAGCGCCACGGCGGCATCTGGCCGGGCCATGCCGCGGTCTTCCACCGGGGCGGGGCCGGACACGCGGCGGGTCGAACAACCGGCCGTGATCAGCACGACCGCCGCCACCGCAGCAACAGCAGCCACCTGCCAAGGGGAACGGCGCTGTTCACGGGGCACGGTCGGTGCCAGGGGATGACGCATGTACATGAAAACTCCCAACCTGTGGACGGGGCAAGCCTTGCGGCGGCCCCGATGGATAAAACGCCCCGCTGCCCACGGCAGAGGGGAAAACTCATGCGATACCCGATTTTAGAGGCACAAAAAACACGGCCTCCAGCTCGGTGCGGACGATGCCGGTGGCGGTTTTGTCCACCACCACCAGGTTTTGCTGGCCCGCTGCGGTGACCGCGGGCGCCACCAACCGGCCGCCCACGGCGAGCTGGTCGATCCAGGCCTGGGGAATGTCGTTGCCACCGGCGGCGGCAATGATGGCGGCATAAGGAGCACCTTTGGCGTACCCCACCATGCCGTCGCCGAACAGCAAGTGGAGATTGGAGATGCGAAAGGCTCGAAGGTTCTCGCGCGCCTTTTCGTGCAGTCCGCGCAGGCGTTCGATGCTGTAGACCTCGCGCGCCACATGGGCCAGCACCGCCGCCTGGTAGCCGCAGCCGGTGCCGATTTCGAGCACGCGGCCGAGCTTGCCCGCCTGGCTGGCGCACAGCAGTTCGATCATGCGGGCCACCACGCCGGGCTTGGAGATGGTCTGGCCCAGGCCGATCGGCAGGCTGGTGTCTTCGTACGCCTGGTTCACCAGCGCGGAGTCCACGAACCGGTGCCGCTCCACCGCCTGCAAGGCCGCAAGCACGCCGGTGTGGCTCACGCCCTGCGCCTGGATCTTGCGCACCATGGCCGCGCGCACGGCCGACGAGTCCATGCCCACGCCGCTGGCCGCCACGGTCCGCACGGGCGCCGCGGTTTTGATCGCCGGTCGCGGTACCGGTTGGACCGCAGACAGCGCGGGTTGGGACACACGCGCCACCGTCTGGCGCAACGCGGGCGGCGGGCTCGAAACCGGCAGCCGCGCCGGGAACGTGGGGCGGGCCTTGCCGCCGTCTTTCAAGAGCCTGCTCCCCCGGCGACAAGGGCCTCGGGCGGCGCCGACAGGCTGGCGGCGGTCGGTGCCCAATAGGCCAGGCGCTCGTGGTCGGTGAGGTCCACCTTCAGCGGCGTGATGGTGGCGTAGCCCTGCACGGCGGCATGGAAATCGGTGCCATCGGCGTCGTCCTTGGCCTTGCCGGCGCTGCCGATCCAGTACATGGTGTCGCCGCGGGGGTTGGTCTGCGAGATCACCTGCTCGGCGGCGTGGCGACGACCCAGGCGCGCGACCTTGAAGCCCTTGATGTCGGCGATGGGCCGGTTCGGGATGTTCACGTTGAGCAGCCAGGGGTCGGCGGGCGATCCGCTTTTCAAGGACGGCAACAACTGCGACACCAGGCGCGCGGCCACCTGGCCCGCATCTTCGAGGTGCCCCCAGCCCTTTTCGGTCTGCGAGAACGCAATGGCCGGGATGCCGAAGAGGTAGCCCTCCATGGCCGCACCCACGGTGCCGGAGTAAATGGTGTCGTCGCCCATGTTGGCGCCGTTGTTGATGCCCGAGACCACCAGGTCGGGCCGGTAGCCCAGCAGTCCGGTGAGGGCGATGTGCACACAGTCGGCCGGTGTGCCGTTGACGTAGCGAAAGCCGTTGTGCGCGGTGTGCACGTACAGCGGGGAGTGCAAGGTCAGCGCATTGGATTTGGCGCTGTTGTTGTGCTCGGGCGCCACCACCTCCACCTCAGCCAGCCCCTTGAGGGCTTCGTACAGCGCCACGAGACCGGGCGCCTGGTAACCATCGTCGTTGGAGATGAGAATTTTCATCGCCCGATTTTAGGTGGCTTCTCTTTGGTCACGCTTGAGACAGACAACGGGCTTACCCGCTGCAACGGGGGGCGCCGCCCTGCCTATCATGACCCGATTCATCCCAACAACCGAGGAGACGGCATGCACGCCTGGCTTTGTGAAAACCCCGTGGGCGTTGACGCCCTGACCTGGAAAGAACTGCCCACGCCCGAGCCCAAGGCCGGCGAGGTGCTGATCGAGATTCAGGCCGCGAGCCTGAACTTTCCCGACCTGCTGATCGTGCAGAACAAGTACCAGATGAAGCCACCCCTGCCCTTTGTGCCGGGTTCCGAATACGCGGGCGTGGTGCGCGCGGTGGGCGACGGCGTGAAGCACCTGCAGGTGGGCCAGAGCGTGGCGTGCCTCAGCGGCACCGGCGGCTTCGGCACGCACACGATCGCTCCCGCCGCGCTGTGCATGCCGCTGCCGGCCGGGTTCCCGGCGGTGGATGCGGCAGCCTTCATCATGATCTACGCCACCTCCTGGCACGCGCTCATGGACCGTGCGGCGCTCAAGCCGGGCGAGACCGTTCTGATCCTCGGCGCGGCCGGCGGCGTGGGCACGGCGGCGATCCAGATCGCCAAGGCGGCCGGTGCGCGCGTGATCGCCGCCGCCTCCAGCGACGAGAAATGCGAACTCTGCAAACAGCTCGGCGCCGACGCCACCATCAACTACAGCGTGCACACACCCAAGGAGGGCTTGCGCGACGCGATCAAACAACTCACCGACGGCAAGGGCCCGGACGTGATCTACGACCCGGTGGGCGGTGACTTCGCCGAGCCCGCGTTCCGCTCCATCGCCTGGCGCGGGCGTTACCTCGTGGTGGGTTTTGCCAGCGGCCCCATTCCGGCGCTGCCGCTGAACCTCACCCTGCTCAAGGGCGCGAGCATCGTGGGCGTGTTCTGGGGCGACTTCGCGCGCCGCGAGCCCAAGGCCAACGCGGAGATGATGCAGGCCCTGGCCGTGATGTACGCCCAGGGCCAGGTGAAACCGGTGATCGATCAGACCCTGCCCATGAGCGAGTTGCACAAGGCTTACGCCATCATGGGATCGCGCTCGGTCAAGGGTAAGCTCGTGATGGTCAATTGAACCCCACCGGAGCCATGTGAACGCAAACCCGCCCACCGGCCGACCCGCCCACCCCAAGTACCTGGGCCGGTACGAGCTGCGCCAGGTGCTGGGCAAGGGCTTGCATGCCACGGTCTGGCTGGCGCACGACCCGCGGCTGGACCGGCTGGTTGCCATCAAGGTGATGCAGGCGGTGCGTCCGGGCGCCAGTGCCGCCATGGAGCCCTGGTTGCGCGAAGCGCGCCATGTGGCCCGGCTCTCGCACCCCCACATTGCCACCCTGTTTGAAGCCGATGTGATCGACGGCCAACCCTCGCTGGTGTTCGAGTACGTGGCGGGCCAGACGCTGGCGGGGCACCTGCTTCAGAACGGCGCGATGCCCGCCGCGGATGCCGTGGCCCTGATGCTGAAAGTGCTGGATGCGCTCCAGGTGGCGCACGCCGCCGGGCTGGTGCACCGCGACCTCAAGCCCTCGAACATCCTGCTCGATCGCCAACTGGGCCCCAAGGTGACCGACTTCGGCATCGCCGCGCCCATGGGCACATCCGACACCAGCACGGTGCAAGGCACGCCGGGCTACCTGTCCCCCGAGGCCGCCACCGGACAAGCCGCCACGGCCACCAGCGACGTGTTCAGCGCCGCGCTCGTGCTCGCCGAGATGCTGTTCGGCCAACCGCTGGTCGATGGGCGCGACACCTACCGCGCCATCTACCGGGTCACCCACGAAGACCTCGCACTCCCGCCCGGCAGCGTTCACGACGTTGACGATGCGTTGCGCACGCTGCTGATGCGCGCCCTCGCACGTGATGCACGGCGCCGCATCGCCAGCGCAGAAGCCTTCGCGCAAGCGCTGCGCGACTGGCAAGGGCTACAGCAGGAGAGCAGCCACAACTCAGAGCCCCAAGGCAGCCACGCCACGCTGGGCTTTCTGCTGCGGCGCATGCGCCACAAGAGCGATTTCCCCGCCATGTCCGAATCCATCGGGCGCGTGCAGAGCATGGCCTCCTCGGAAAACGAGAGCCTGAACGCGCTGACCAGCGAAATCCTCAAGGACGTGGCGCTGACCAACAAACTGCTGCGCCTGGTGAACACGCCACAGTTCGCGCACGCCGGCGGCGGCGGCATCAGCACGGTGTCGCGCGCGGTGAGTCTCATCGGCTTCGTGGGCATCCGCAACATCGCCATGAGCCTGGTCCTGCTCGAGCACATGCAGAACAAAGCGCACGCCCACCTGCTCCAGGTCGAGTTCCTTCGCGCGCTGCTGGCCGGCTCGCTGGCCAGCGATCTGTGCGCCCTCTCGCGCGAAGGCGAGGAGGTGTTCATCGGCTCGCTGTTTCAAAACCTGGGCCGCCTGCTCACCGAGTTTTACTTTCCCGAAGAGGCGCAGGAGATGCGCAAAGGCGTGGCGGCCGGCAAGAGCGAAGACGTGGCGGCCCTGGGCGTGCTGGGCATGACCTGCGAAGACCTGGGCCTGGGTGTGGCCCGCGTGTGGGACCTCCCCGCCAGCATTCAGCGGCTGATGCGAAGGCCCGCAGGCAACCCACCATCGCGCCCGCCCGCCGACGCCGAAGAGCGCCTGCGCTGGCTGTGCCTGGCGTCCAACGACATGGCGGATGCCTTCCTGCACAAGGAAGGCGATGCGCTCGCGCGCGAACTCGCTCGGCTGTCGGCGCGCTATGCCAACGGCCTGGGGCTGGAGGGGAAACACATCCAGACGGTGGCGCTGGCCGCACGCGAAAAACTCGCGCAGACGGCAGAAGCGCTGGGTGTGCAGGTGGCTGGTGACTCGCCCGCGGCCCGGCTGCTCAGACCCGCAGCCATCAAGGTGCTGCCCGCCGACTCCTTGCAGCCGCTGGAACTGACGGCGCAGGCCGCACCCGACTCTCCACACGACCTGCCGACCGTCGCATTGCCGCGCGTGGTGTCGGCCGACTTGCTGGCCACCGGCATCCAGGACATCACCAACGCCATGGTCGAAGACTTCGAACTCAACGACGTGCTGCGCATGGTGCTGGAGACCATGTACCGTGCGCTGGGCTTTCGCCGGGTGCTGCTCTGCCTGCGCGATCCAGCCTCGCACAGCCTCACGGGCCGGTTTGGCCTGGGTGACGACGCCGCCGCGGTGGCCCAACTGTTCCGCGTGCCGCTCAAAGACGCGCAAGACCTTTTCGGCATGGTCTGCAACAAAGGCCTGGACACGTTGATCCGCGATGCCAGCGTGCCCAATGTGGCGCAGAAGCTGCCCCTCTGGTTCCGCAGCCACATCAACGCACCGGCTTTTCTGCTGCTGCCCCTGCAGCTCAAGGGCAGCACCTTCGGACTCATTTACGCCGACAAGGCCAAGGCTTCCGACATCGCGCTCGACGAAAAGGAGCTCGCTCTGCTCAAGACACTGCGCAACCAGGCGGTGATGGCGTTTCGGCAGTCCCGGCCCTGAATCAACCGGCGACACAACAACGCCCAACAAAAAAGGCCTCGAAACCGGAGTTTCGAGGCCTTTTGGCTTGGCTCAGCGCGGGGCTGAGACAGCAACGTTCGAGGGCTTAGTAGCCGCCGCGTCCGCCGCCGCCGCCACCGTAGCCGCCACCGCCGGAGCGATCGCCACCACCGTAGCCACCACCACCGCCGCCGTAGCCGCCGGTGCGGGGAGGACGTGCCTCCATCGGACGGGCTTCGTTCACGGTGATGCTGCGGCCGCCGAGCGACTGGCCGTTCATGCCGGAGATAGCGGCTTGCGCTTCTGCGTCATTGCCCATCTCGACAAAACCGAAGCCTTTGGAGCGACCGGTGTCGCGTTCCATCATGACCTTGGCGCTGTTGACAGAGCCGAATTCGCTGAAAGACTGTTGCAGGTCTTCGTCGCGGACGGTGTACGGCAGGTTGCCGACGTAGAGTTTATTGCCCATGGGGACTCCTCAAAAAACACATAAAACAAAAGCGATGGGGTCCCGAAAGCACAACAAATCCAAGAAGTACCGCCGTAGCGCGCGAAACTGACCGATCACCCAGCTTGCGCGACTGTTCACCAATCGCGCACGCCCATTATGCGCCATGCGGGGGCAGATTCCCATCAAAGGGCAAACCCGATGGCATTGCCATCAAGAAATTGCCGCCCTTGCCGCCTGCTGCCCACTGGAGGATCACGCGGTCACGCGCCTCAGAAGCACGGGTTGGGCTGCACGTGAGGCTCGGAGATGCCCTCATCCCGAGCCAACAGGCCGGTCACCATCGCCGGGGTCAATGGCTTGACGAGGTAATGACGGATGAGATCGATCGAACCGGCCGTGGCCTTGTCCACCGACCAGGCCGACGAGGTCAGGATGTGGAGTTGCAGCTCCGCGCGCGGCCGCAGCCCGGCGCTGAGTGCGCGTGCCACGGCAAAGCCGTTCATGCCCGGCATGTTGATGTCGAGGAAGACCATGGTCGGCACAGCGATCTGGTCTTGCAGGAGAAACTGAAGCGCCCGCTCGCCGCTCTCGAAGATCAGGATCTCGCCAGCAAAGCCGGACTTGCGCAGCGCGATCTCGTGGAAGAAGTTGTCGTTTTCGCTGTCGTCGACCAGGACGACACGCTGCACGTTGCCCTGTGTGTTCATGCGGAAGGTCCGGCGATGGTCGGTCCGGGGGCCCGTGCCTGTCCAGGCAGGATCACGGCGTAAGCATTGCTGCCGTCGGACTTGAGCTCGATCTGCAGTTCCCCCTGATGCAGATCGATGATGTGGGAGGCAATCGACAGACCCAGCCCCAGCTCGCGCACATCGTTCATGGCGCGCTGGCGCGCCCGGCGGGCAGATGCGGGCGTGCGGGCGCCGGCAGGCGCGTCGGCCGGAGCCACTGCCCGGTCCACGCGCTGTGAGGTGATGTCCACCCGGTGGGTGAACAGCTCCTCCGTGGAACGGATGGTCACCCGAAGATCACCCGCCGCATCCTCGCGCTTCGCCGAGCCGAGCAGGCTTTCCAGAATGCTCCGGATGGCCAGGCTCAGGAGCGGTGCGTCGGCGCGGAGCGTGCCCGAGACAAGCAGGTCCACCTCCACGCCCCGGGCGCCCCGTTCGGCCTGGATTTCTGCAACGGCTTTGGCGTAGATGCCCTGGGCCAGGTGCGCCTGCATCCGCATGTCGCTGGTGTCAACCTCGCTGTAGAGGCGCAGGTCTTCGAGCACCCGGGCCAACTTGGCACTGGCCTCCTGCGCAATGCGCAGGCATCGAAGCTCCAGCGGATCGCCGCGCATCGCGGCGGCCTCTTCCAGCAAACGCGTGGCGTTGGTGATGGCGTTGACCGGTTCCTTGAGATCGTGCGAAACGCTGTAGACGTACTTGCGGTTGGCCAGGCGCTTGGCCTGCAGTTCCCTGACCGCCTCGTCCAGTTGCCGTTCGCTCTGCTTGCGCAGGGTGATGTCGCGCGCACGCTCGACCACCCCGTGCACCACGCCACCGTCGCGCGCGGGGATGTGCGTGACCTCCAGGAAACGCGTGCCCATGCCGGGAAACTCGGCCTCCAGCTCGAACTGCGACTCGTGCCCGGCCAAGGCCTGGTTGATGCTGGGTTTGAACAGGGCCCGGTAGCTGGTGCGGTCGATCAGGTCCTGCACACGCGTGCCCACGATGGCCTGCGGCGCGCGCAACCAGTAGCGCTGAAACGCCGGGTTGACAAAGAGGTAGCAATGCTCGCGGTCGATGAAGGCAGCCATGTCGCGGCCCTCGTTGAGCACGTCGCGCACGATCTGCTGTCCCTTGACGATCTGCTGCACCATGACCTCGGACTGGTCGCGGCGATGGCGCTCGTGCTCGATGAGCTGCATGGCGAGATCGGCCAGGTGCTTGAGCATGCCCAGCTGCCGGTCATCGAGCTCGCGCGGCACGCTGTCCAGCACGCACACGGTGCCCAACGCCGCCCCACTGGAAGTCACGATGGGCGCACCGGCATAAAACACCAGTTCGCCGTTGCGCACCATGGCGAAGGCCTGAAAGCGCGCATCACCATGGGCGTTGTTGACCACCATCACCTCGTTCGGCGACAGGATGGCATGGGCACAGAACGACTCGTCGCGCGAGGTCTGCGTCACCTCCAGGCCTTGGCGGGCTTTGAACCACTGCCGGTCGGAGTCGACCAGCGAGATCAGTGCGATGGGGGTGCCGCAGATCCCCGCGGCCAGCGCGGTGATGCGGTCGAACGCCTTTTGCGGCAAGGTGTCCAGCACCTGCAGGCGGCGCAACGTCGCCAGCCGATGGATTTCATTGTCCGGGGTCGGATGGGGCATGCTTTCGAGGGGGTGCAAAGCGTTCAGGGCCCGGCCATCAGGGCGGCAGCGGTCTCGCGCGTCAGCGGCTTGGCCAGGTAGCCCTGAATGCGGCCGATGGAGTCGGCGGTGGCCCGGTCCACGGACCACGACGAGGAGGTCAGCATGTGCAGCTGCAACGGCACACCGGGATCCAGCTGTTGGTCCAGCGCACGGGCCAGCTCGAAGCCGCCCATCCCGGCCATGTTGATGTCCATGAGGACCAGGGTGGGCACGCTGACACGGTCCTGCAGCAGGAACTCGAGCGCATCCTCACCCTTGTCGTAGATCTTGATCTCGCCGGCGAAGCCACTCTTGCGCAGAGCAAGGTCGTGAAAGAAGTTGTCGTGCTCGCTGTCGTCCACGAGGATGACGCGTTGGGTGGGGATGTCGTGTTTCATGGTGAGGCTTTTGGCCGGTGGAACGGCGGGCCCTGGTGGGGCTTCGCCGGGATCGGGCAACATCGAAGGACGGGTATTCATCGAATCAATGTAGGCAGCGGGAAGTGCGCTGGCGATGTCTTATGACATGACCACAGCCGCAATGGTTCAACCCAACGTGCCATGGATCACGTTGAGCACGCCAGGTGGCAGGGGTTGAGCCACCTTTTTCAGCAGCAAGTGGCGGTTGAGGGGCCCGGCGGTGACGGGCCAAGGCAGCGGTGTTCAGCGGCGAGATGCGCCGATGGTCCTGGTCAAACGCCCCTGCGGGCTCGACGTTGGCCTCCAGCCGCCGCCGGCGCTCAGATGAAACGCTCGATGTAGATCACGGCTCCCTCGTCGAAATGATCGAAGTTGCGGTGGATGGTGTGCGAGGCGCAAATGAGCTCGTCCTCCACAAAGCGCGGGCAGCCGATGGCCCAGAGCTGCAGCGGGATGTTGGCAGCGGCCGCCAGCATGGGACCGCTGGGCGCCCAGAACAGGGTGCCGCTGTCGTGGCCGACACGCAAGTCCTGAAAGTTGTGCTGGTAGCGACGCGTGAACATGACCGCCACAAACCGCAACGCCGCCGCCATGGCCACCGCCTGCGGCTGCCCCGCAGAAACAAACTGGTGCTGGATGTACTGCATGCCCAACTCCAGCGAAGGCAGGTCGTCCAGCCCGGGGATCACCGGATACGGCACCAGCGCCGTCCGGTCGGTCTGCAGCTTGTTGCCCATGAGCTTGAGCGCACGGCGCGATGCCTCCACGAAGAGCAGGCGCGGCACCGGCTGGCAGGCCGCGTCCAGATCGATCTGCACCGCAGGGTCGGTGCCCTGGGGTTTGTGGTGGCGGTCGTGTGGCTCGGCGTTCATGGCAACAGGAGAGTTGTCCGCGGTGGGCGCAGCTGGTTGAAGATGCCCTCTTTATCGGTGCGCGAACGGCGATCTTGAAGCCCTCCTGAGGGCTGGGCAGCTTCACAGCTGGCTGCCGATGAGCGAGGCCACCCATTCCCGAAACTTCTCGTGCGCCGGTCTGGCCTGCCACTGCGCGTGGCTCACCCGGTGGGCCCGGGCGAGGTCGGCCTCAAAAGTGGCTGTCTGTGCCGCTGCGAACGCCTTGTCGAAGACGTTCAGCGTGGCCTCGTCGTTGAGGCGAAACGACCGGTTGTCGAAGTTGGTCGATCCCACCGAGGTCAGCAAACCATCGACGATCATGAGCTTGCAGTGGTACATCGTGGGCTCGTACTCGGCGATGGTGGCTCCCGACTTGAGCAACGGCCCCCAGGTGGCCCGGGAGGCGCTGCGCACGGTATCGCTGTCGATGTGCTTTCCAGGCACCACGATGCGCAGTTTCACGCCGCGCTTCAATGCTTCGGTGAGCGCCTGCAGGGTGAGTTCGTCGGGCACGAAGTACGCGGCAGAGATGTCGATCGAACGCGAAGCCGCCGTGACAGCGAGCAAGTACATCAACTGCATGCTCTCACTGCCGCCACTGGGGGAACTGCTGAACATTTGAGCCAACGCCGGGCCGACCGGGACCAGCGCAGGGAAATAGTCCGGGCCGTGGAGCACATCGCCCGTCACCTTGATCCAGTTGTCGATGAAAACCGACTGCATCTGGGCGACCACAGGACCTTCCACCTGAAAGTGCGTGTCCCGCCAATGCTCAGGATCGTGCCCGCGGCCGGTCCATTGCGGGGCCACGCCCACACCGCCGGTGAATCCCAGGCGGCCATCGGTGATCAACAGCTTGCGGTGGGTGCGGTTGTTCAGGCGTCCCAGGTGCGACCAATGCGGAGGATGAAATCGCTCCACCTGGACCCCGGCCTGCGTCATGAGGTCCACCAGGCTGTCGTCCATTTTGGCGCTGCCCACCCAGTCGAGCAGCACATGGACTTTGACGCCCTGTCGCGCGCGCTCGGCCAGGGCATCGGCGAACGCGCGGCCAATGTCCCCCGACCAGTAGATGTAAGTCTCGAACGTGATCGACACCTGCGCGCTGCGGATCGCCGCCAGCATGGGTGGAAAGATCTCGTCACCGTTCAGCAGGGCCTGTGCCTGGGTGCCCGCCAGGAAAGGCGGGCCCAGCAACACACCCAGTTCGTGCGTGAAGCGGGGGTCGTCCATCGAGTACAGGCGCTCAATGCGCCGCTCGACCTTCGTTTCGCCGCCGACGAAGTTGGAAACCAGCAAGCCGATCACCGCGCAGACAACGGCCACAGCGCCGGCGATCCACCACCAGCGAAACTTGTGTTGCATCCTGTTGCAGCCTCCATGCGGTCAGGCACATTGGGTTGAAAAGCCGTGGCCTGCCTGTGCAGCGAGCCGACGGAAGGCCCACGCTTTTGCGCGACGTGACTTCCGCTGGGGCGACCTTACTCAACCGTGGCATCCGGGGTCTGTGCGTTGGCGAACGCCGGTGCCCCACCACCCGGCTCAGGCCAGCCTGAATGTGCGGACGACACCCGTCAAACGGGCAGCTTGCTGCTGAAGACTGGCGGAAGCTGCTGCGCTTTGTTCGACCAGCGCTGCGTTTTGCTGGGTGGACTGATCCAGTTGCGTCACCGCTGAGCTGACCTGGCCGATGCCGGTGGTCTGTTCGATCGTGGACGCGCTGATCTCGCTGATCAGGTCCGAGACACGGCGCACCTGGCTGACGATGTCCTCCATCGTGGTCCCGGCATCGCTCACGAGTCGCGTGCCCGCGGTCACTTTCTCCACACTGGTGCCAATCAGGCCTTTGATCTCCTTGGCCGCTTCGGCGCTGCGTTTGGCCAGGTTGCGCACCTCGCCAGCCACCACGGCAAAGCCCCGTCCTTGTTCGCCAGCGCGAGCCGCTTCGACAGCGGCGTTGAGCGCCAGGATGTTCGTCTGGAATGCAATGCCGTCGATCACGCCAATGATGTCGCTGATCTTGCGTGAACTCTGGGCAATGTCGTCCATGGTTGTCACCACCTGGCTGACCACCTCACCGCCTTTCTGGGCCGCCGAACTGGCCGACGTCGCGAGCTGGGTGGCCTGACGCGCCGTGTCCGCATTGCCTTGAACCACCGTGTTCATCTGGGCCATGGACGCCGCGGTCTGCTGCAAATTCGAGGCCTGCTGCTCGGTGCGATGCGACAGGTCGGCGTTGCCCACGGCGATCTCGGCAGAACCGGAGGCAATCGAATCGGACGCTTGACGCACCTGCCCGACCACATTGGCCAGACTGGCCTGCATGGCCCCCAACGATGCCAACACGCTGTCCTGCGGCGCCCGCTCGGCGCCCAACACGGGGCTGAGGTCACCCGCTGCGACGCGCTGGGCCACCCGGCCCAGCTCGACAGGCTCGGCGCCCAACTGGCGCACGATGCTGCGCGGAATGCCCCAGGCCAGGACGAGACCGCACAGCAAGGCCACCAGCAGCGCGCCCAACATCACGGCCTGAAAACTCCCTGCCTCGACCATGGCGATCCCGCTCTGTGCCTGGATGCGGGATTCCTCGAAGTCGATGAGCTTGTTGATCGCCGCGAGCCACATCACATATTGCGGCTTGGCTTCGTTCCACAGCTGTGCCTGGGCGCCTTGCGTGTCACCCGCCTCCACCTTCTCCACGATAGACCGTGTGGAGTTCACCGCCCGTTTTTCGATGTCCTGGATCGCACCGTAGAGCACCCGCAGTTCCCCGGCATCGGCCGAGGACTGCAGCAGGGTTTCGAGCGGAACCGCCGACTCTGCATAGAACCGGGCCAACTGTTCGATCGCAGCGATCTCGCGCTGACGCTCGGGGGCCGAGCCGCTGAGCACGACATCGCGCGCGGCAATGGCCCGGTCGTGCGCCGAACCACGAAAGTTGATGGCGTAGCGTTGAATCGCCGCGTGTTCCTCGCTGTTCACCTGGAGTGCCGAGTTGATGGCCTGCACCTTGGTGATGGCGACCAATGTCACCACCACCAGAACCGCAAGCAAAGCGCCAAACCCGAGGTACAGACGCTTGCCCACTGTCATCCGATTGAAATTCATCTGTGTTTCCTGTTGATTGAGACCAACGGGGGTGGGTGGCTGCCGACAGGCCTGCCGGCTGACCGCGATGCACCCCGCGCATGATTTCTTCGGTAGCATGCATACAAACTTGAAAGTTAATGGCTATCGAACCGATGTGTTCTCCTGAATGTCCATATGTCTCATACCTCTTTGCGGCAAACAAATATTCCACCAATAGGCAGCTCCCTTACTTTTCCCCGCGGATCGGCAGGCGATCTGCCCTGCCATGGCATCTGCGTCAAGCCCACAACTGGCCCAACTTGAGGGCCAACTTCGGGCCTCTGCGTTTCGGTGGTTGATCCACACTGGCCTGCTCACACCGTCCCATCTGGTTGAAGAATGAAAAGCAACGACTCCGTCCCAATGGCTGCGCACACCCCCTTCGCTCGATCTCCCGCCGGCGCACCCCAGGTTCAATACCCGGGGCTGTCCGGCCATCTCCCATCCCGTTTCCAGAATTTGCGCGCGCACCGTTACCAAGGGGAAGACCGGGATGCGTTGCTGTCGGTGCTGAGCCCTGCCGACCGGGAAAGAACGCGCTTGTTGTACGCGTACGCCAAGGGTGTGCACCTCTGCTGGTTGTCGATGCGGGATGCGCCCGACTGGGATGTTCTGCGAACGCAGGTGCTGGCCATCCTGTTGCCACCGCTGCGCGCGGCCGCACAAGACCTGGGCCGCGACACCATGGCCCGCGTTGGCGACGGCGCTGCTGCCCTCGCGCTGGGCAAGGTCTTGCACGATCTGCGCGGTGGCGCTCTCATGTCGCTTCAGCTCTACGCACACATGGCCGAGTGGGACACCGACCCCGCACACCTCAGGGCCGCGGCCTACCTGGCTCGGGACCAGGCGAAGATGATGCGCAACGGACTGCCCGACCTGGACCCGCAAGTGCGCAGCGCCGACGAGTCCGAGAAGCCGCATTTCATGCAGACCGTGGTGGAGAAGTGGGACGGATTCCGGTTTGAAGGCGTGGACCGGCAGCCGGGTCAGGTCGACGTGTCCTGCGAATACGATGGGCTGCTGGCCTCTTGCTGCCTGGAGGCCTCTGCGGTCGACCGGGTGGTCTACAACTACATCAACAACGCCACACGTTTCAGCGCGGGTCCGCGCATCCGCATGGAGATCCTGCCCATCGGCAGCCACACGGTGCGGTGGATCGTTGGCAACCCCATCACCCACGAACACGCCCGCTGGCTCCGGGACGAGACGAACGGAGACCCCTCCCGCCTGTTTCGCGGTGGGCTGACCCGCGGCGGCAATGGCCTGGGGCTGTCGAACTGTGCTGACTTTGTGGCCGCCGCCTTTGGTCTACCGGACATCGACGCCGCCTTGGAGGGCCGTTACCTGGGCGCGGTGGTCGAAAACGGCTGGTACCTGGCCTGGGCGCACTGGCCTGCCCTCTACCCGGATGAACCGGAACGGCAGAACCCTGCGCATTGAGCCCTCCGCAACGCCGAGATTGCGGCGCGGCGTGCACGCCTTCCGTTGTGCTCAGTCGGTGGCCCCACAATGGCAGATGCCCCAAACCCACCCGACATGGCGTTTCAACGCTCGCCCTTTCCTGAATCCCGGCCCAGGGCTGGCTGCGCTGCTGCTGGTCGCCAGCCTGACCGCGCCGGCCTGGGCAGCAGCGCCCGACGCCTTGCGTGCCCGGTTCGCCAGCCTGCGCGATGCAGGCACCGGCCAATTGCTGGACCAGTCCATTTATTTGCGCTCCACCGAGTCGCCCGACCGCATGCAGGGAGAGGTGCATGCACTGATCGAACAGCCTTTCGAGCAGGTGCGCCAGCAGTTGTCCCAGGCCGCGCAGTGGTGCGACGTGCTGATCCTGCACATCAACGTCAAGTACTGCCGTGCCCAGCGCACTTCCGCGGGTGATGAGCTCGTGTCGGGCGTGGGCCGCAAGTTCGACCAGCCACTGGCCGAGGTGCACTGGGTGCGCTTCGGTTTTCGCGTGGTCACCGACCGCAGCGACCACCTGCTGACGGAGCTGCGCTCGCCCACCGGCCCGCTGGGCACACACGACTACCGCATGAGCGTGGAAGCGGTGCCGCACACCAACGGTCAGTCGCTCTTGCGCATGACCTACTCCTACGGCTACGGCACCGCCGCGCGCTGGGCCATGAAGACGTATCTCGCCACGCTGGGGCGCGACAAGCGCGGGTTCAGCGTGGTGGGCAAGACCGCCAATGGCCAACCCATCACGGTGGGCGGCGTGCGCGGCGTGGTGGAGCGCAACACCTTGCGTTACTACCTCGCCCTGCAGTCGCACCTGCGGTCACACGGTGCGCCGGGCGGCAACGCCACGCAGCTGGCCCTGCAGACCTGGTTCGACGCCACCGAGCGTTACGCCGAACAACTGCACGAAATGGACGGTCCAGACTACATCGCCATGAAGCTCAAGGAAATCCAGCGGCAGAAGACGGTGGCGCCGCCACCGCCGGGCTGAGCGTCTCGCTTCAGCGCACCTTGCCCAGCGCGCGCAGCACCTTCTGCGGCGTGATCGGCTGCGAGAAGACGTGCGCATCGAACGGCGCCATGGCGTCGTTGATCGCGTTCATCACCGCCGCCGGTGCGCCCGCCGTGCCGGCCTCGCCCGCGCCCTTGGCGCCCAGCTTGGAGGTGGCGGTGGGTGTCTGGATGTGCGCCACCTCGATGTCGGGCATCTCGGCCGACATGGGCACCAGATAGTCGGCCATGCTGGCGTTGACCATCAGGCCGCTGTCATCGAAGAGGCACTCTTCGAGCAGCGCGCCGCCGATGCCCTGAACGATGGCGCCGCGCATCTGCTCGTCCACCAGCATGGGGTTGAGCACACGGCCGCAGTCTTCCACCGCCCAATGCTTGAGCAGCTTCACGAAACCGGTGTCGGTGTCCAACTCCACATACGAGGCCTGCACGCCGTTGGTGAAGATGAACGGGAAGTCGCGCTGCGCGTAGTGGCGCGTGACCATGAGCTCGGGCGTGAAATCGGCGGGGAGCGTGTCGGAGCGGAAATAGGCGATGCGGCCCAGTTCGGCCAGCGGCAACAGCTCTTCGCCGGTGGTGGCGTCCACGATGCGGTCGCGCCGAACCGCCAGGGTGTGGCCTTCGCGCTTGAGGATGATGGCGGCCACCTTCACGATGTTCTCGCGCAGCGCCTGGCCGGCCAGCAACACGGCTTCGCCGCCAATGCCCGCACCGCGCGACGCCCAGGTGCCGCCGCCGTACGGCGTGGCGTCGGTGTCGCCGGTGACCACGCGCACCTTGGTGATGTCCACGCCCACCGCGTCGGCCGCGATCTGCTGGTAGATGCCTTCGGTGCCCT
>NZ_JAOASO010000169.1 GCF_030158645.1 Hydrogenophaga sp.
TCGTCGGTCTGTCCCTTGTGCCACAGCGCGTGATCGGTGGTCGCCGACTGTTCGGCCGGTGGCAGCACCCGCTCCAGGCTGACCATCGAGGTGTTGCAGCGCAACGCGAACTGCCCGTCGGCGTCATAGACATAGGCCACGCCGCCGCTCATGCCGGCGGCGAAGTTGCGGCCGGTCTCGCCCAGCACGACCACGGTGCCGCCGGTCATGTACTCGCAGCCGTGGTCGCCGGTGCCTTCGACGACTGCCGTGGCCCCCGACAGGCGAACCGCGAAGCGCTCGCCAGCCACCCCGCGGAAGAACGCCTCGCCGCTGGTCGCGCCGTACAAGACGGTGTTGCCGACGATGATGTTCTTCATCGCATCGCCACGGAACTCGATGCTCGGGCGGATCGCGATGCGGCCACCGCTCATGCCCTTGCCGGTGTAGTCGTTGGCGTCACCGATCAGGTAGAAGGTGATGCCCTTCGCGAGGAACGCGCCGTAGCTCTGGCCGCCGGTGCCTTCCATCTGGATGAAGATGGTCTGGTCCGGCAGGCCCTCGGGGTGGTGGCGCACCAGTTCGCCCGACAGCATCGCGCCGACGGTGCGGTTGACGTTGCGCACCTCGTGCATGAACTGCACCTTCTCGCCGCGCTCGAGTGCCGGTTTGCATTTCTCGATCAGCGTCACGTCGAGCGCGCGGGCCAGCCCATGATCCTGGACCTCGACCTGGCGGCGCGGCACTTCGGCCGGCGCGGCAGGCAGATGGAAGATGCGTGCGAAGTCGAGTCCCCGGGCCTTCCAGTGTTCGACGCCCTTCTTCGTGTCGAGCAGGTCGGCGCGGCCGATCAGGTCGTCGAACTTGCGGATGCCCAGCTGGGCCATGATCTGGCGCACTTCTTCGGCGATGAAGAAGAAGTAGTTCACCACGTGCTCGGGCTTGCCGCTGAATTTCTTGCGCAGCGCCGGGTCTTGCGTGGCCACGCCGACCGGGCAGGTGTTGAGGTGGCACTTGCGCATCATGATGCAGCCCTCGACGACCAGCGGCGCGGTCGCGA